>WRKO01000010.1 GCA_009782215.1 Oscillospiraceae bacterium
CGGAACCGTAAGCGGTACGTTTACCATCGGCAAAGCCGAACCCACCTACACCGCACCTATCGGACTTACCGCAACCTACGGGGATACCCTTATGAGCGTTGCCCTGCCCGCCGGATGGGAGTGGATTGCTAATACTTCAACCCTTGTGGGAGATGTGGGGCAACAAACACACAAAGCGCGATTTACGCCGGATGATTTGAATAATTATGAAATCGTGGAAGACATTGATGTCGAGATAACCGTTTCTCCAAAAGATATCACCGGAGCCACCGTAACCGTCACCGGAACATACACCTATACCGGCGCCGCGCATACCCCCGCTCCCACCGTCACATTGGCCGGGTTCACTCCGACATACGATACAACCTACAGCAACAACACCAACGCCGGGACGGCAACCGTCACCGTCACGGGGTCGGGGAACTTTACAGGTACCGCAAGCGGTACGTTCATCATCGGCAAAGCTGAACAGACAGGCTTTCAAATCAATGAGGTTTCCAATTTATCCTATGGCGACAAGCCCTTTTTACAATTAACGACCTATGGCGGTCAAGGCTCGGATGAGGTCACATGGAGACTAACCTCCGGCAACGCGGTCAGCATATCCGAAATCGGCATTATGACCATTGAAAAAGCCGGAACGGTGACCGTCACCGCCACAAAAGCCGGGGATGGTAATTACAACGATGTCACCGCTAGCCTTACCCTCACGGTAGGTAAGCGGGATATCAAAGACGTTATCGCCAATATATCCGGTGAGTTTACCTATACCGGGCTGGCGCATATACCCAAGCCTGCAATGACCGACGGGAGCGACAACCTGATTACGGCCGATGACTGGGAGGTCAAAGAATACAAAAACAACATCAGCGCCGGTACGGCGTCTGTCGTGATAGCCGCAACCGAAAACGGGAATTACACCGGAACGATTACCGTTGAGTTTGCCATCGGCAAGGCTCCACTGACCGTTACGGCGGAAAACAAAACGATTGAGTTTAACCAAGCCCCGCCGACATATACGTACACCCTCGCGGGCTTCCAAAACGGGGAAACTGCCACATCAGCCGGTGTGCAGGGAATTCCCGATTTCACAGTTGCCTACACCACCGGAAACCCAGTGGGAAGTTACGACATTGTCATCACGATAGGCTCACTGCAAGCCGATAACTATGATTTTGTGACATTCAACAACGGCACGCTGTCTGTTGGCCTGACAGGGCAAGCTCCCTTGTCCGTTACAAACGCACCTACCACCATCACATACGGAGACGTTCCCTTCACGCTCGCAACCTCAGGCGGCGATGGCAATGGTGCTGTTACCTATACCGTAACCGGCGGCGATGGCGCGCTTTCCGTTGACGCGGGCGGGATTGTTACCATACTCAAGGCGGGTACCTCTATCATCACCGCCACTAAAGCAGGCGACGGGAACTATAATCCGGTGTCCGCAGATATAACCCTCACCGTTTGGCCGAAATCTATCACCTTGTCGGACATATCCATAAATTCTGTAATTTACAACGGTTCGGCGCAAAGCCCGAACATCATCGTGAGCGATAACGGTACGACCCTGACTGGCGGCGCGGACTATACTGCCGGCCTAGTAAGCGAAACAGACGCAGGAGAGTACACCGTTACCATTCAAGGGATAGGCAGCTACACCGGCACGGCAAGCGGGAAATTTATCATCGGCAAGGAAGATTTAACGGTGGAAGCCGACGATACAACTGTGGTTTATGATACCCAACCGACATTTACCGTGACATATACCGGCTTTGTGGGCGGGGAAACAGCCGATGTTTTGACCGGCACGCTCGTCTATTCAGGCTACAGCGCGGGGCAGGGTGTAGGCACATATACCATCACGCCGTCGGGACTTGCGTCGCAGAACTATGAGATTACGTTTGTTGCCGGGACGCTAACCATCGAACCAAAAAATATCGCCGACGCTACTGTAACTGTAGGCGGCGCCTTTGTCTACACTGGCGCCGCGCACACCCCCACGCCCACCGTCACATTGGCCGGGTTCGCTCCGACATACGATACAGCCTACAGCGACAACACCAACGCCGGGACGGCGACTGTCACCGTCACGGGGACGGGGAACTTTACCGGAGAGGTAAGCAGGGACTTTACCATCGGAAAAGCCCCGCTAACCGTTACGGCGGAAAACAAAGCGGTATCCTATGGCGACCCCGCTCCCTCATACACTGCGGTTTACTCCGGTTTTGTAAACGGCGAAACAGAGAGCATTTTGAACGGAACGCTGGCGCTGGAGTGTGATTATACCTCAACCAGTAATGTCAGCGAATATCCCATCACGCCGAGTGGCTTGACTTCAGAGAACTATGAGATTACGTTTATTGCTGGGACGCTCACCGTTGCGCCCCAAAATATCACCGACGCTACTGTAACCGTAGACGGCACCTTTGTCTACACCGGCGCCGCGCATACACCCACGCCCACAGTCACATTGGTCGGCTTCGACCCAGCGTACGACACATCCTACAGCAACAACACCAACGCCGGAACGGCGACCGTCACCGTTACGGGTACGGGGAATTTTACCGGAACCGCAAGCGGTACGTTTACCATTGGCAAGGCCGAACCCACCTACACCACGCCCCCCAATCTTGCCGCAACCTACGGGGATACCCTTGCGAGCGTCACTCTGGATGACGGATGGGAGTGGATTGCTAATACTTCAACCCTTGTGGGAGATGTGGGGCAACAAACACACAAAGCGCGATTTACGCCGGATGATTTGAGTAATTATGAAATCGTGGAAAACATTGAAATCGTGATAGCCGTTTCTCCGAAAGCTGTGACGATAACGGGTCTCTCCGCTGCGGATAAGGTGTACGATGGCGATGATACCGCAACCATCACCGGAACGCCGGTCATCGTCGGCAATATCGACGGGGCCGACCTTAATGTAAGCCAAGGTACAGCCAGCTTTGCAGACGCGGACGCGGGAGCTGATAAACACGTTGAGTTCTCCGGCTTCGCACTAAGCGGTACGGCAGCGGGCAACTATGAGTTGCCCCAGCAACCCGCCTCTGCTACGGCTGAGATTACGCAAAAATCCCTCACCCTCACCGTTACCAACACAGCGTTGGTCTTTACGCCGCTTAACGGCGAAAGGGAACATAGCGTCGGCATGAGTGTCGGTGGACTTGTTGGCTCCGACACGGCGTCAATCTCCTTCGACAGCGGTTCGGCGGCAGGGTTTTCTTTTATCGACAGCAACACGATTAACTACGATGGTTCCTCTGCCAATGGTGACACCAGACACACGTTTACCTTCACAGCGGACGCGGGCGGAAACTATATCACAGCGGAAGACACCTTGACCGTTGACATTTACGACGGTCAGGCGGCAACGGGGAACCGGCCCATTCCGGTCAACCAAGACAACATCGCGGCGGCTCGCACCTATTTGAACGCGAATCTGTCACGGCATTTTGTCCAAACAGAGAACATCACGCTTAGCAGTGCTTGGACTGCAATCAGCGGGACGTTCACCGGCTCGTATGACGGCGGCGGTAATTCCATAAGCGGCTTGAGCGGAAGCCGCGCTATGTTCACTCAAATCGGAACGACGGGTGCGGTGCGGAATCTCGGGCTTGTGAATCTTAATATCAACAACACAACTACTACCCTGTCTGATGTAGGCGGTATAGCGGGAACCAACAGCGGAACAATCGAGCGATGCTATGTCGCCGGAACAGTACGCAGCGACAATAGTAATGTAACCGGCACGACTGGCGTAGGCGGTATAGCGGGAGTCAACAACGGAACAATCCAACGCTCCTACTCACTCGCCACGGTATCGGGGACGCGCAATGTTGGAGGGATCGCCGGAAACCACGTCAGCGGCAAAATTGAAAACTGTTATGCTGCCGGAAATGTCAGCACGCTGACCGACGCCGCCAATGCCAACTATTATGTCGGAGGGATTGTGGGGCGAAACGAAGGAAGCATCTCGAACTGTTACGCAACCGGAAACATTCATGGGGGCGGTACCAGCGGCGCAGCCGGAATTGCGGGACGTAATACAGGTTCGTCGTGCTTTGTAGAAAACTGCGTTGCGCTGGGATTGCAAATAACGGGAAATGCCACTAATATGGGACGCGTGGCGGGTGAAGCCATGACAAATTACTACATGAGCAACAACTTTGCCAGAACAATGGACGGAACGTCAAACGACAGCAACCCCAACGGCCGAGACGGCCAGACCATTGACAGCTCGCAGTATTCCTCGGCGGCGTGGTGGGCGTCTACCACCAACGGCCCCGGATGGAGCAGCTCTATATGGACGTTTACAAATGGGGTTCTGCCGACCCTTACGGGGTTGCCCGGACAAACACCAATCGCTCCCTCTGCGAGTCCGCTTACGATTGATTTCAGTATTGAAGAAGAAGAATTGATTTCGGAGGGAGACGCAGGGGAAGAAACCGGGGAAGCTGAGGAAATTGAGGAAGAATCAGGCGAATCTGGTGAAATTGGTGAAGCTGAGGAAACCGGGGAAACCGGGGAAGAAGAATCCTCGGCGGGGGAGGATGGAACCGATACGGACGCGGGGTTGCCGGATGCGGCGGGGCTGCTGCTGCTGCTGCCGTTCACTGCGCTGCCTTCGCTGGATAAACGCAGAAGACGATGGAAGGGGATGAAGGCATGAGAGGCAAACGGGCAACGCCTCCCGGACGGAGGCGGAGAATCCCTGCCCCTGTGATAAGGGCGGCGCTTGCGGTTATGCTGCTCCTCGCGGCGGGGGTTTGGTGGCTGTTCGGCGCCGGAAACGCCGCCCCGGAGGTTGAGACGGTGGTTGTCCCTTGGAATCCGGGCGGGATGACGGATTTAACGGCGGGGGCGTTGCTGGGCGCTTCCGCGGTTGACGCTTCTATATTAAATGTCCCCGGCGCCAATGGCGCGAACGGCGCGAACAGAGTCTACAATGCCCCTCGCGATGGGAAAACGCTGGTCTGCACAAGCCTTTCGGCCTTTGTAACGTCGCGTCAGCTTGGATTTGCCGAATGGGATTACACCGAATGGGAGATTTGGCTGACGGCCTATGCGCCGTATATGATTGCGGTGCGGGACGGTTCGCCGTACAGGACTCCAGAGGACTTAGCGGAGGCTGCCGGAGGGTTGATTTGCGCGAACGCCGGAAGCGGCACATTTGGATTTGTGGTGTCGCATCTATTTGCGGGAGAAAAGGGCCTCGACGTTCGGCATGTGGCCTATTCCGGCTCCGGCCCTGCCATCAGCTCGGTGCTGGCAGGGGAGTCTGATTTTGTGTTGGCGCCGATGTCGGAAATCGCTTTTCGTTCGGAAGGGCTTCGGGTGCTGGGGGAAACAGGATTCGGGGAATATTACGGGGTTATGGCGCCCAAGGGAATGGACGAGAGTTTCTTGACACGCTATGACACGACATGGACAAATGCTGTTTCTAAGGATTCTTTTACCGCGTTCGCGGAGAGCGCGGGCTTGGTTCCGCTGAAAATAGACCGCAAGCAAAGCGCCCTGACCGCCGGCAAAATGGCAAGTTTAATCGGTTGGACGCTGTATGACACCGGCTGTGTCAATGTTGCCCCGGCGGAATAAAGGAAGCGTCTTATAGTAAGATTTTCGAGGTGATGAGTTGAAGCAGACATTCGAGGTGACATTTTTGGGTACAAACGGTTCTTGTGCCTATAACAACGGAAAGCGGCAAAAATACGGAACCAATACTCTGTGCGTTGCGGTGAAGGCGGGGGAGGAGACATTGGTCTTTGATACCGGCACTGGGTTTTGCGGGTTAAGCGGGCTGCCGGGATATGGGCTGGATACCATACACCTGTTTTACTCGCATTATCACGCAGACCATGTCGGGGGACTGCTATTTTCCCCGCTGCTGTTTGAAGCGGGAAAAAATATACACATATATGGGCAGCACAATGAGGCGTCGGACTTGTATCGCATCATAGACAGCTTTCTGTCCCCGCCGCTGCACCCCGTCGGGCTGAAAGAGTTCAAGGCAAACCTCCACTTCCATGCGTTTGCCGCGGACTCCGCCATCTCGCTGCCGAACGGTGTAAAGGTGAAAACACATACACTTTCCCATCCCGGCGGTTCGGTCGGTTATCGCGTTGAATACGGCGGCAAGGCTTTTTGTTATTGCGCTGATGTGGAGCTGGCAAACCATCAAAACGACGCAGGGCTTCTGGAGCTTATGAAAGACGCCGAACTCTTAGTGATGGACGCTTTATTTGAGGATGGCAGGGTGATTGAGGGATGGGGACACTCCTCTTGGCGGCAATGCGCCGCATTTGCGCGGAACGCCGGAGCGAAACGGATGGCGTTGTTTCACTATCATTATAGCCTTACCGACGCGGAGATAGAAAAGATGGAGCATGACGCAAAAAAACTGTTCCCGGATACCTTCGCCGCCGCCGACTTTATGCGGATTTCGCTGTAAGATTAGGGGTTAACCTAATTAGCACTCACCCTTACCAGTCTAATCTGGTAAGGGTGAGTGTACTGGCTCCCCAAGTTGGACTCGAACCAACGACCCTGCGGTTAACAGCCGCATGCTCTACCGACTGAGCTATTGAGGATTATTTGAAAGCCTTTGGTGGAGCGGCTTTCGGGCTCCGTGATCCCTCAAAATCCCGCCGTAGCCCATCCTTACGTTTGGACTACCGACTGAGCTATTGAGGATTGCCGGCCGGACACGGAATCCGGCCTGTGTCCGGGCTTGCGCGCGGACTTGTGTTGGCGCCTACCTATCTTCCCGGGCCGTCGCCGGCCAAGTATTGTCGGCGTGAGCGAGCTTAACTGCCGTGTTCGGAATGGGAACGGGTGTACCCTCGCTGCCATTGGTACCAACTTGCGACATTAAGAATAGCATACATCCCGGCCAATGTCAAGCACATTTTTTCACCGGCGCATAATATCCCTGCCGTCAGCTCAAAAAATCGACCGTGCCGGTCTCCAAATCATAGACTGCGCCGTGGATTTGAAGGACTCCGTCCCTTTCCAGCGCGGCGAGTACGGGACTTTTTTGCAATACCCCGACGGTGTTGCGGACATTTGCCTCCACATCGGGCAGCACCGCGTCCATGACGGCGTCCATATATGACCCCAGCTTTTCGCCGGCCGCCTTCGCGTTCACCGCGCCGCAATGCGTGTGCCCCAGCACAAGAATCAGCTTGGCGCCCAAATGCTTGGCGGCAAACTCAAGGCTCCCGACGGCAACCGCGTCCGCGATGTTGCCCCCTGTGCGAACCACAAACAAATCTCCGGGGCCGCAGCCAAAGAGCAACTCCGGCGGCACGCGCGAATCCGAACACCCAAGGACGGCGGCAAAGGGCCATTGACCCTCGGCCGCCGCCGTGCGTTTATCTTTACAGCCTTCTTTGAGACGCTCAAGGGCGCGCCCGCTGTTCATCAATATTTTCCGAATTCACCGCCGTTAGGCGCGTAGGCCCTGTCCGGCATGGCGATGTTTTTCTTCGGCGCGCCGCCGAGCCTGCGCGGGCCGGAATCCTTCAGCTTGAACTGCGCGATGAGGTCTTCCAGCATGTTGGCTTGCCCGCTCATTTCCTCGCTGGCGGCCGCGCTTTCCTCCGCCGTCGCGCTGTTCTGCTGAACCACCTGCGCCACTTGGTCGATGCCGGTGTTAATCTGCCGGATGCCGGCGGCTTGCTCCTCGCTGGACGTGGCAATCTCCGTGACAATGACGCTGGATTGGTTAATCCCCGAAACGATTTCGGCAAGGCTGGCGGCGGTCTCGTCGGCAATGCGCGCGCCCAGCTCGGCTTTCTCCACCGAGTTTTGAATCAGCACGCCCGTCTCCTTCGCGGCGTCAGAAGATTTGCTGGCAAGGTTGCGTACCTCTTCGGCGACGACGGCGAAGCCCTTGCCGTGCTGTCCCGCTCTGGCCGCTTCTACGGCGGCATTGAGGGCGAGGATGTTCGTCTGGAACGCGATATCGTCGATGGCCTTGATGACCTTGCTGATGCTCTGGCTGGCGGCGTTGATGTCTCTCACGGCGCTCATCATCTCGTCCATCTGCCCGCTGCCCTTCTCGGCGCTCACCTTGATGGTGCTGGCGAGATTGGCGGCCTGCGTGGCTTTGTCGGCGTTTTCCTTGGTCTTGGCCGCGATTTCGGTGATGGAGGCGGAGAGCTGCTCCACGGCGGCGGCCTGCTGGGTGGAGCCTTGGGCAAGGGACTGCGCGCCGTCGGCAATCTGCTTGCTCCCGGTGGAGACTTGGGTGGTGGAGTTGTTGATTTCCCCAAACATATTGTTGAGGTTTGCCAGCATCTTTTGCAGCGAGAGACCGATAACGTCGGCGTCGGACAATTTATACACATCGTTGCTCAAATCGCCGTTGGCGATTTGTTCCAGCGATTCGGCCGCCCCGATGATATGCTTTACAAAGCTCGCCGCCGCGGAGATACACTGGCCAATCTCATCCTTGATATCCGCGAATTTCGCGATAATCTGCTCGTCCTCGGAGCTGAGATGGATGTCGCCGGTAGACCCCGCCTTTTTCAAAAACGCGGTCAGCAGGGACAAAGGCTTGCTGATTAAACCGGAGATATAGAACGCTAGGAACATGGCGATGGCGACGACCAAGACCAGCACGATGATAATGACGGTCAGCAGCGACGCAAACATGGTGTCGCCGTCCGCGTCGGCTTGAGCCGCGGCCTCCACCTTCAAGTCCATGCATATGTCGAAGTCCTCAACGATTTTATTGGTGTCGGCGGTGTACCTCGCCATAATATCGTACAGCTCCGTCGCCTCAACGCCCTCCTTCGCCGAATTGTAAATAAGGGTAATACATTCCATGAAGGACGTATCATACAGCCTGCGGCCCTCTTCAAACAAATCTATCGCTCTGGGGTCTTTGATGGTGCTGTAGTAGGTGTCCATATGGGTCTCCATCGTCCTCCGGTAGTCCAAAGTCCGGGCGTAGGCGTCCTCAAGCAGCTCCCAGTCGTCGGTGGCCGCGGCGATGATAAACTCGCGCATACAGGCTCGCTGACGCTGGAGCATCTCAACAATCTTTGCCATGTGCGGCATCGGCTCGGTGTTCTGGTCGTACATACTGGAGGCGCCCTCGTTGATGTTGTACATCCCCAAGATGCCCACGCCGCCCACGCCGGCGGCCAGAATGGTGACAAAGAGGAAGCTGACAATCAGCTTTTTTGACACGCGCATGTTTTTCATAACAAACATCTCCTTCTCAACCGATGTTATTTTGAGTCTTTGTTTATTATAGCACCGCGGACGCCTCGCCGCAAGAGGAAATCAGAGATTTTCGCATTTTATTTAACGGCTGATAAAGGCCGCGGCCCGCATGGCGGCCACCGCGCCGTCCGCCGCCGCCGTCACGATTTGATACAGCGGCTTTTCCCGCACGTCGCCCGCCGCGAACACGCCGGGAACGCCCGTCTCGCAGTCCTCCCCCGCGAGAATCCGCCCCTCCGGGCCGAGCGGAACCCATTGCTTGACGTCCTCGGTGTTGGCGATTGTGCCGATGCAGACAAAAACCCCGGACAGCGGCAAAACCGCCGTTTCGCCGGATACGGCGTGGGTCAGGCGCAGCCCCGTCACCACAGTCTCCCCCTCAATCGAAACCGGCAGCCACGGCGTCATCACCCGTATCGCCGGATGCTGCCGAATCCGCTCCAAAAGCGGGGGCGACCCCCGAAACCCGTCGCGGCGGTGGATGAGCGTAACGTCACAGCCCAGAGCCGCCAAATGCAGCGCGTCCTCCAGCGCGGTGTTCCCGCCGCCGATGACGGCAACCGGCCTGTTCTTGAAAAAATTGCCGTCGCAGACCGCGCAGTAAGAAACGCCGCGTCCCGCGAACGTGTCCTCACCCGGCACATTCAGCCGTTTGCGCCGCGCGCCCATCGCCAAGACGACGGTTTTCGGCGCGTACTCCATCACGCGCAAGCGCCCCGGTTCGAGATGAAAGTCCGTCGCGGCGAGGGCCGCAATCTCCGCCCCCAGCTCCTTTGCCTGCTCCGCCATCTTCATGCTCAGCGAAAACCCATCGATTGCGGTAAACCCGGGCATATTCTCAATGTCGGGCGTGGTGGCCATCTGCCCTCCCGGCATAGGCTCCTTTTCCAATACAACGGCGCTCAGTCCGGCGCGGCGCGCGTAAATGGCCGCGGTCAGCCCCGCCGGGCCGCCGCCGGCAATCAACACATCGGGCGTACGGTTCATACGACGTCCCCCATCAATAGCGACATCACAGCCTTCTGCGCGTGCAGGCGGTTTTCCGCCTCGTCATAAATCGCCCCGGCGTGGGCGGCGAAGGCTTCGGCGGAAATCTCCTCGCCCCGGTGGGCGGGAAGGCAGTGCTGCACAATGGCGTTTTCCGCGCACAAACTCAACAGCTCCATGTTGACCTGATACCCCTCAAAATCCCGCAAGCGCTTGCGCGCGTCGTCCTCCTGCCCCATGCTGGCAAAAACGTCGGTAAAGACCACGTTGGCCCCCTCCGCCGCCTCGCGCGGGTCGCGCAGCAGGGCAAAATCAGGGTTTTTCTTCGCCTCGGCAAGCACTTCGGCGCGGGGCTCATACCCTTCGGGGCAAGCCACCCGCACCCGCATACCGCAGGTCAGCGCCCCGGAAATCAGGCTGGCGCACACATTGTTGCCGTCGCCCACCCAGCAGACGGTTAGCCCCGCCAGCGTGGCAAGATGCTCGCGGATGGTCATCAGGTCGGCCAAAATCTGGCAGGGATGCTCGTCGTCGGTCAAGCCGTTGATGACCGGGATGCTCCCGTACTTGGCGAAGTCTTCCACATCCTTCTGGGCGAACGTGCGAATCATCACGCCGTCCACATAACGGCTCAGCACATTGGCCGTGTCCTCAATCGGCTCGCCCCGCCCGAACTGCGCGTCCGCGGGCGTCAGGCAGACGGAATGCCCGCCCAGTTGAAAGATGCCGGTTTCAAAGGACACGCGCGTCCGCGTCGAGGCTTTGGAGAATATCATCCCCAAAGTCTTGCCTTCCAATGTACGGCGGGTCAGCCCCCGCTTGAGTTCAAACTTCATCTGATCCGCCAGCGCCAAAATCTCCATGATGTCAAACAGCGTCAAATCGCTCATCCTTAACAGATGCCTGTGTGTCACGATAAAACCTCCCGCAAAATTCTCAAGCCCTCCTCAAGCTCCGCGCCGCTCACCGTCAGCGGCGGCAGCAGCCGCACCGCGTCGGAACCGGCGGTCAGCGCGACAAGCCCGCGCTCAAGGAGCTTGGGGATGCACGCCTTGGGGTCTCCCCCCGCCGCGACGGCGACCATCAGCCCCCGCCCCCTCACCTCAAACCCGGAAAGCCCGTCCCGCAGCAACTGCCCCTTGCGCTCCACATCGCCCGCAACGCCCGACAGGACGTCCAAAACAGCCAGCGCGGCGGCGCACGCCAACGGGTTGCCGCCGTAGGTGGAGCCGTGCATCCCGGCGGTCAGCGTCCCGCATAGCTTTTCCCCGAGGATAAACCCGCCGAGCGGAAACCCCCCGGCAATCCCCTTGGCAAACGACATGCCGTCGGGCAAAACCCCGAATAGCTGATAACCGAACCACCGGCCGCACCGCCCCACGCCGGTCTGCACCTCGTCAAACAGCAGCAGCCAGTCCCGCTCGGAGCAGAGTCCGGCGACAGCCTTCACATAATCCTCATCCAGCGGATAAACGCCGCCCTCGCCCTGCACCGGCTCAAGCAAAACGGCGCAGATACCGTCCCCCAGAGCCTTGAGCGCGCCGATGTCATTCGCGTCCGTGTGGACGAAGCCCGGCGTCAGTGGCTGGAAGTGTTGGTGAAAAACCTCCTGCCCCGTCGCCGCCAATGTGGTGTGCGTCCGCCCGTGGAAGGAGCGGTTGAGCGTCACGATGGTGTGGCGGCCCTTGCCGTACTTGTCCTCGCTGTATTTCCGCGCGGCCTTGATTAGCCCCTCGTTGGCCTCCGCCCCGGAGTTGGAGAAAAAGACCTTATCCAGCCCCGACAGCTCACACAGCCTTTGCGCCAGCAACCCGCCCGGCTCGGTGTAATACAGATTTGACGTGTGCGCCAGCGTCCCCGCCTGTTCCGCCACCGCCTTGACCCATTGCGGATGCGCGTGGCCTATGGAGACAGCGCCCAGCCCAGAGGAAAAATCAAGGTATTTCCTCCCCTCGGCGTCGTACAGATACGACCCCTCTCCGCGGACGAAGCATACCTCCTGCCTCGCGTACGTGGGCAGAATGTGGTTGTCGTAAAGCGTTTTGGTTTGTTGAAAATCCATAAGGTTCAGCCTCCTATAATCTGTGTGCCGACGCCCTCGTCGGTCAGCATCTCCATCAGCAGGGAGTGGGGGGTGCGGCCGTCAAGGATGGTGGCGCTTTTAACGCCGCACCGCAAAGCGTTCAGGCAGCAGTCAACCTTTGGCAGCATCCCCTTGCTGACGACGCCGTCCCTTGCCAAGGCGGGGATTTCACTCAGCTTAACCTCGTGAATCAGCGTTGACGGGTCGTCCTTGTCGCGCAGCAGCCCCGGCACGTCGGTCAGTAAAATCAGCTTTTCCGCGCCCAGCGCCGCCGAAAGCTCGGCTGCGGCGGTGTCGGCGTTGATGTTGTAAGCGGTGTCGGCGTCAATTCCCTGCGCCACGGTAGAGACAATGGGGATATAACCGTTTTCCAGCGCCATCCTGACCGGCTTGGGGTCGGTCTTCCGAATGTCGCCCACCAGCCCGTAATCGGCGTCCCCCCGCCGCCGTTCGGCGAGAAAAAGCCCCCCGTCCAGCCCCGACAGCCCAACGGCGTGTCCGCCCCGGCGGATGACCGAGGAGACAAGGTTTTTGTTCACCGTGCCGCACAGCGTCATCTGCACGACCTCCATCGTCTCCCCGTCGGTGTAGCGCAGGCCGTCCACAAAGCGCGGCTCCTTGCCCAAACGGCCGAGCAGCGCGTTGATTTCCGGGCCGCCGCCGTGAACCAAGACGATGCGGATACCCACCAGCGCGAGCAAAATCACGTCGTCGATGACGGCCTCGCGCAGCCCCGCCTTCTCCATCGCCGCGCCGCCGTATTTAACCACAACCGTCTTATGGCTGTATTTCTGAATGTAAGGCAAAGCCTCAGCCAAAACCGCCGCTCTGCTTGTCATTGCAACCCCTCCCCGTCACGTCCGATACGCGCCGTTGATTTCCACGTATCGTTCCGTCAAATCGCAGCCGAAGGCTTCGGCTTCACAGCCGCCGTCGTGCAGGTCTACCAGAATCTGCACCTCGTCGCGGGTGAGGATGCGCTTGGCGAGGTCTTCGTCAAAGCTCAGGCCCATGCCGTCCTTGCAGACCTCAATCGTCTCGCCGGAGGATCTGAAGGCGATATCCACATTTTCCGGCTTAAACGGCGCCTTGCTGTAGCCCATCGCGCATAAAATCCGCCCGAAGTTGGCGTCCGCGCCGTACATCGTCGCCTTGACGAGGTTGGAGGAAATCACGCCCATCGCCAGCTTTTCGGCACATTCCTCACTGCTGGCGCCCTTGACGAGACAGGAAATCAGCCTGCTCGCGCCCTCGCCGTCGCGGGCAATCATCTTCGCCAGCTTGCTGTTGACAAAGTTGACGGCCTCCAAAAACTTGCGGTAATCAGGGCCTTTCCATTCAATCTGGGGGTTTTTCGCCATCCCGCTGGCCAGCGCCGCCACCATATCGTTGGTGGACGTGTCCCCGTCCACGCTGATGCGGTTGTAGCTGATGCGGTTGGAGTCGCTCAGCGCGGCGTGCAGCATTTCGCTGGTGATTGCGGCGTCGGTGGTGATGAAAGCCAGCATGGTCGCCATGTTGGGGTGAATCATGCCGCTGCCCTTGGCGATGCCGCCCACCGTCACGGTCTTGCCCGCGATTTCCAACTGCACGGCCGCCTGTTTCGGAACGGTGTCGGTCGTCATAATGGCGTTCGCCGCGTCGTCGGAGCCGTAGCGCGACAAGCCCTTGACCAGCGCCGGAATCGCGTCGGTCACCGCGTCAACCGGCAGGGGAACGCCGATGACGCCGGTGGAGTTGACAATCACCTCGTCGAAACGGATGCCCAGCTCCTTGGCAAGCGCCTCGCAGGTTTTCAGGGCGTTTTGCTCCCCGTCCGGGGCGCACGCGTTGGCCACGCCGCTGTTGACAATCACGGCGCGCGCCGTCCCGCGCATGAGGTTGCGCCGCGTCACCTGCAAGGGCGCGGCGGTGACCCTGTTGGTCGTGTAAAGCGCCGCGACCGCGCAGTCGCAGTCGGCAAAAATCAGCGCGAGGTCTTTTTTCAGGCTGTTCTTGCGAATCCCGGCGTGAACGCCCGACGCGGAAAACCCTTTCGCGGCACAGCAGCCGCCTTGAACTTCTTTCATAATAGCATGTCTCCTATTTCTTCTTTTTTTGAATACGTACACAAACGGCTGCACCTAAGCCTAAAACCCCCGTAGCCCCCTACAGCCCAAACCGCAATCGAAAGCATTGCACGGCGGCGCCGGCGGCGCCTTTGCCAAGGTTGTCGAGCCTCGCGGTGATTACTGTCTGTTTTTCATGGCCGAAAATAAACAGTTCGACATCATCCGAGCCGTTGCACGCCTCCATGTCCAGCCGTCCGTTTTCCAAAAAATCCTCTCCGCCAAACGGCATGACTTTCACATGCTCCGCGTCCCGGTACCAATCGGCGAGGTGCTTGTAAAGCGGCTCGGCGGGGGCTTCGAGCGGGACGCTGACCAGCATCCCCTGCCTGACCGGGGCGAGGACGGGCATAAAGACGGGCGGCCTTTCCAGCTCACAGACTGCCTGCATTTCCGGCAGATGCTTGTGCTGTAAACCCAGCGCGTACGGCCGCGCGCCGCGCGGGGCGTTTGCCCCCTCGTATTCCTCAATCATCGCCCTCCCGCCGCCGCTGTAGCCCGTCAGCGAAAAACAGGACAGCGTTTCATGCGCCGACAGCAGCCCCGCCCAAACCAGCGGGTAGACGGCGGCGCAAAAGCCGGTGGCGTGGCAGCCCGGGACGGCGATGCGGCTTGACGCCCGCACCCGCTCCCGATGCTCCGCCGACAGCTCGGGGAAGCCGTACGCCCAGTCGGGATGCGTCCGGTGGGCGGTGGAGGCGTCGAATATCACCGTATCGGGATTGGTGACAAGGGAAACAGCTTCACGGGCCGCGCCGTCCGGCAGACAAAGAAAAACGGCGTCCGCGGCGTTGAGACGCTCCGCCCGCGCGGCGGAATCCTTGCGCTCCTCCCCTCCGATGGAAAGCAGGGATACGCCGGAAACGGCTTGCAGCCGTTCCTCGATTTGCAGCCCGGCGGTTCCGGCCCTGCCGTCGATGAAAACAACGATGACGCTCCCCTCCCTTGCATGTAATTTATATTTATACCACATAACGCATAATAATGCAACACCTTTTTGAAGTTTACCTTGAAATTTTTTTGGCCGTGCGGTATAATAATCTAAAAGCGGACTGCGCGCGGCGCCACGGGGAAACGGAAAGGGAGGCGGAGGCTATGGAGCATCATGTGTCCAGAGAGGAATTCATGACGCTGGTACGGTGGGTCAAGGACAACTACGGCGTCAACCTAGAACAAAAATCCACCTTGGTTGAGGGACGCCTTTGGAACGTCATCAAGCAGAAAGGGTTTTCCACCTTAAAAGAATATTTTGATTACGCCGTGGCCGACAAATCGGGCATGGAAATCAAAACCCTGCTGACCCGCCTCACCACCAACTATACATATTTCATGCGGGAGGATCAGCATTACACCTTCCTCACCGGCACCGTCCTGCCCGGCCTGATTCCCCACCTCAAAACAAAAGACCTGCGGATATGGAGCGCCGGATGCTCCTCGGGCGAGGAGCCGTACACCACCGCGATGGTGCTGGACGACTGGTTCGGGACGCAGAAAAGCCAATGGGACGCCAAAATCCTCGCCACCGACATCTCCCCGCAGGTGCTTCAGATGGCGGACGAAGCCGTCTACCCCGAAGACCGGCTGAAAAACCTGCCGAAGGCGTGGAAAAACAAATACTTCACCAAAGAACCCGGCGAGCAGTTCCGCGTCAAGCCCGACATCAAAAAGGAAGTCATCTTCCGTTCCTTCAACCTGATGGAGCCGTTCCCGTTCCGCAAGCCGTTCCATGTCATCTTCTGCCGCAACGTGATGATTTACTTCGACAAGCCCACCCGCGACGGCTTAATCGAGCGCTTCTACGACGCGCTGGAGCCGGGCGGCTACCTCTTTATCGGCCTGTCGGAGACGGTGGATAAAATGGTCACGCGGTTTGATTTCGTGCGGCCTTCCATCTACAAGAGGGGGGTGTAACCGTTGCCCCGCGATAGAATCAGAGTCCTCGTGGTTGACGATTCGCTCTTCTTCCGCAGTATGCTCGTGCGCGGCCTGTCGGAGGCGCACGACATCGAGGTGGTGGGCGAAGCGTTCGACCCCTATGACGCCCGCGACCGCCTTCTGGGCCTCGAGCCGGACATTATGACGCTGGATATCGAGATGCCCAACATGAACGGCGTGGAGTTCCTGAAAATACTTTTGCCCCAGTGGCAAATCCCGGTGGTGGTGGTTTCCAGCCGGGGCGACTTAGCCGATTCCGCCAGACGGGCGGGCGCCGCCGATTTCCTCCAAAAACCGGCGGACTCAAAAAACAAGGAATCCCTCAACGCGTTCCTCACGGAGCTGCCCAAGCGCGTCCGCGCCGCGTTTGCCAAGAGCAAGCCGGCCTCCCTTCTGCAAGCGGAATCGGGCGGCGCGATGGCGGAATGTGTGGTCGCGCTGGGCGCGTCCACCGGCGGCACGCAGGCCACCGCGAAGATCGTGCAGTCCCTCCCGACCGACTTCCCGGGGATGGTGGTGGTGCAGCATATGCCGCCCGACTTCACCAAAATGTACGCCTCCAACCTAGACCGCGACTGCCGGATGCACGTCGCCGAGGCGAGGGACGGGGAGAAAATCGAGCAGGGCAAGGTGCTGGTCGCGCCGGGCGGCGGCGCGCACATGGAAATCCAGCACCGTCAGGACGGCAATTATGTCCGTCTGTCGCCGGGCGAAAAGGTAAGCGGACACTGCCCGTCGGTGGATAAGCTGTTTCTTTCAATGGCCAGACAGCTCCCCGGACGGCGCTCGGTCGGCGTCATCCTGACCGGCATGGGCGCGGACGGCGCTCGCGGCCTTTTGGCCATGCGCGGCACCGGCTCGTATACCATCGGGCAGGATGAGAAAAGCTCTGTTGTATACGGAATGCCCCGCGAAGCCTTCGAGCTGGGCGCGGTCACCCGCCAGTCGCCGCTGGACGGCATCGCGGAACTGATGATCCGGTATGTACGCAACCTAAAATAAAACCGCCCGCGGCCCGCGGCATGGAGCGTGACAAGAGGTGGACAGTGGAACACGTGGTTGGTATCGGGGGGTATGCCGTCTCAAACGGCCCCGATGACATTATAAAGACCTTCGCGCTGGCCACCTGCATTGGACTGGTCTACTACAGTATGCGCAAACGCGTTTTGGCGATGGCGCATATCCAACTGCCCGTTTGCCGCGCCATGAACGGCAGCGACAAGCCCAGCCGCTTCGCCGACGTCGCGCCCGAATTTCTGCTCAACGAGATGACCGCCAAGCACGGCGTCACCGGGCGGGAAATCCTCATCAGCCTGTACGGCGGCGTCGAAAGCATCAGCCCGGGCGATTGCTTCAACATCGGCGAGAAGAACCTCGCGGAGGTCAAAAACGCGCTGAAAAAGCTCGGCTTGATTTACAACGAGGCCGACACGGGCGGGCATGAAAGCCGTACGCTGGTGGCCCATACCTCTACCGGCATCGTGGAGGTCATCAAGCGCCCGATGGCGTTTCATCCCGGCGGCGCGGGCGGCCCGGGCGGCCCCGCTCTGCGGCCTGTGGCGCGCCGCGGCCCGCAAGGCCCGGCCGGCAGGCCCCCGGGGTTTTTACGGTAACCGTTTTTTTTGCTGTTTTTTCACTTGACTACTACATATTTATGTGATATTATGTAAAGAATACAAAATGTAGTAGAAACAGAGGTGACGGGTCTTGGACGCAGTGGGCAATATCGCCGCCATGAAAGTGGCGGAGGCAATGCGCGGCGTACAGACCCGTTTTGCTGAGATTGAGAACCTCACAGGCATCACGTTCTCCGCCCATCTGGTGCGCGCGCAGCTCCACAGCGCCTCCGACGTCCCGTTTGCCGACCTCATTGAAAAACCCGGCGCAGACGACGCCGATACCGAGCTTCCAAGCGGCGCCTCCACCAGCACGGCTTCGCGGACGGGCGGCTTCTCCCGAATGGGGGAAAGCGCCTACGACCCTCTCTTCATCGACGCGGCGGAGCGTTACGGCCTCAACGCGGCGCTGATTAAGGCGGTGGCGTTCGCCGAATCCACCTTCCGCCCGAGCGCGGTGTCGCAGTCCGGCGCGATGGGCCTGATGCAGCTCATGCCCTTCACCGCCGAGGCGCTGGGCGTGGCGGATCCCTTCGACCCCCAGCAAAGCGTGGACGGCGGCGCGCGGGTACTCTCCCAGCACCTGACCCGCTTCAACGGAGACGCCCTTCTGGCTCTCGCCGCGTACAACGCCGGGGCGGCCGGCGTCACAAACCGGGGGATTACCGATCTGCGCGACGCGGATCAGCGTTCGCTGCTCCCCAGCGAAACCCGCGCCTATCTGTCCCGCATCGAGGCCTACCTTGACGCCGCTCAGGCGTCCTATGTGCTTGATAATCCGTATAACGGCTGATAGAGGTGACGGTTCGTGTTCAACAAAATGTTCAGCAATATCGACCTTATGCACCGCGGGCTGGACGCCGCGTGGATGCGCCACAGCGTTATCTCGCATAATATTGCCAACGTGGATACGCCGGGATACAAGGCGCAGCACGTGGAGTTCGAGTCCGTGCTGAAGGCGGCGATGAGGGGCGATGGCGGGATTCAAATGACGGTAACCCACCCCGGGCACATCCAAATCCATCCGCCCAACCCCGCGCAGGCAAGGCCGGTCACCGTCACCGACAACCATTACACCATACGGATGGACGACAACAACGTGGATATCGACCACCAAATGGCGCAGATGGTGCAGAACACCATCCAGTACAACGCCCTGTCAGACCGCGTCACCAGCAGCTTCAGCCGCCTGAAACTTGTGATTAGGGAGGGACGATAAATGAGCGTTTTCCGCAGCATGAGCATCAGCGCGTCGGGCATGAGCGCCCAGCGCTTCCGCATGGACGTCATCGCGCAGAACATCGCCAACCAAGACAACACCCGCACCGCCGACGGCTCGCCGTACCGGCGGAGGACGGTGGTCTTTCAGGAGCGGAACAGCCCTTATCTGTTCAGCAACTGGCTGCACGCCGTGGAGCAGCGCGCCGGCGGCACCGGCGTCCGCGCCACGCAAGTGGTGGAGGACATAAAAACCGACTTCAAAATGATTTACGACCCGTCCCACCCCGACGCGGACGCCGAGGGCTATGTGGCCTACCCCAACGTAGACCGGGAGCAGGAGCTGGTGGATATGCTCTCCGCCCTGCGCTCCTACGAAGCCAACGTCACGGCGCTGAACAACTTTAAGAATATGGCGATGAAAGCGCTTGAAATCGGGCGGTAGCCGCAAGCCGCCTCCCGGCGCGCGTGAAGCGCGAGTATATATGAAAGGATGATGTCCTATGCCCATCGCGGGAATCAACTTCAACAACAACCACATGCTGCTGCCGCAGCTTATGACGGCCGGACGCGTGCAGGCCGCGCAGCCGGTGGTCACGGCGGGCGCGCCCCCCTCGCCCACCTTCTCCTCCTTCCTCACCGAGGCCATAGACCGCACCATAGCCTCCGACGCCGAGAGCAAGATGGCCAACGTAGACCTTCTGCTGGGAGAAGGCGACCAAGACCTCCACAGCGTCATCATCGCGGGGCAGAAAGCCGAGGTTCTGCTCAACCTCACCGTCCAAATCCGCAACAAAATGGTGGAATCTTACCAAGAGATTATGCGTATGCAGATTTAGGGTGACATATGGATTTTCTGCAAGGAATTTTCAGCCGCGTCAAGAGCTGGTTCGCGGGGATATGGGAAAAAACAGAAAAGCGTGACCGCACACGCTTTCTTGTCATATCCGCCGTTGCGCTGGTTCTGCTCATTTCAGCGGTCGTCGTCCTCAACAACAACCGCTATACCGTGCTTCTCAGCACCGACAACGCGGTGTCCATGCGCACCGCGACCGGAGCCTTGGACGACAGCGGCATCCCCTTCCGCGTCACCGGCAGCGCCCTTGAGGTCAACAAGCGCGACTATGCCGAAGCGCAGGCCGCCATGCTGATGCGCAGCGACGTGAACTTGGATATGGATCTCTCCATTTACGCGCTGGGAACCGGCCTGACCTCCACCTCCGCCGACCGGGACCAATACACCCGATACCAGCTCGAAAGCGAGCTGAAAAGGACGTTTGAGGCCCTCCCGATGGTAGACCACGCCAGAGTGTTCATCAGCGTCCCCGAAACCGGCTTTCTCTTCACCGGCGAGGAAAAACCCGCCACCGCCTCCATCGCCCTCTGGCTCAACGCCGATATCGGGGAAGCTCAGGCCCGCAATTTCGTGGAATTTGTCGCCGGCGCGGCCAACGTGCTGCCGGAGAACATCACCATCACCGACCAATACATGCGCGACGTCAGCCCGCGGCCGGCGGACGGCTTTCCCTCCGCGCAGTACGCGTCCCACTACGAACACAGGCTGCGGGTGCAGAACGACATAAACCGCTCCGCCTCGCGTATGCTGAACCCGCTGTTCGGCCCCATGAACGTCGTCGTGGAGTCGGAGGTAAGGATGGATTTCGACGAGCGCACCGTTGAGGAGGTCATCTTCACCCCCGTCGTGGACGACGAAGGCATCCCCCGTTCGATGGTAACAATCAGCGAGTTTGCCCAAGGCGCCAATCTGCCCGGAGGCTTCCCCGGCACCGACGAAAACGGCCTCGGCATGGACGCCGCGGAGTATGCCGAAATACTGGAGCCGTTCCAAAGCATATGGGAGCGGAACCAAACGACCGTCAACTACGAAATCAACCAGCGGAACGAGTATGTCCGCGAGTCGCAGGGAACGATTACCGGCGTAACGGTTTCGGTCACCGTCAACACCGACCCCGAGGACATTGAGGACACCGCCGCGAACACGGCCGCGGTGCAGGAGCTGGTGGGCGCGATTGTCGGCCTGACGTCGGGGCAGGACATCGCGCGGGTGGTTGTGCGGTATATGCCGTTCTTGGGCGTCCGGGAGCAGCAGAGACAGGAGCAGGAATGGCAGGAGCGTCAGGATCGCGAGGATTTATACGCCCTCATTCAAACCTTGGTCTTATACGGAATCATCGGCCTCTGCCTGATTCTTCTCATCTGGCGCACATTCGCCCTCTTAAAGCCCCAAGTGGTCGAGATTCCCTCGGAGGGTCTGGCGGGCGACGCGGACGAATACGCCGGACTGCTGGAGGCCGCCACGGCGACCACCGAGCTGGAGGTCATCAAAACGCCCTCGCGCGAGCGCATCGAGGAATTTGTGGACGCCAACCCCGAAGCCGTGGCGCATATGCTGCGCGCATGGCTCCAAGAGGAAGAGGATTTCAAATGGTAGGCGCGCGGAGCGGGCCATAAGGAGTGATTGACAATGTCTGGGCAGCAAAAAACCGGAAAAATGACCGGGCGCGAAAAGGCGGCCATCCTTTTGATTGCGCTCGGAAAGGATTACTCCTCAAAAATCTTCCGCCATCTCAAGGACGAGGAGATTGAGCAGCTCACCCTTGACATCACCAACGTGCGCCGCGTGGACGCCGAAACAAAAGAGGAGATTATTCATGAGTTTTACGAGGAATGTCTGACGCAGAACTATATCTCCGAGGGCGGCATCGACTACGCCCGCGAGCTGCTGGAGCAGTCCATCGGCTCGGCGCGCGCCCTTGAGCTGATTTCCCGCCTGACCTCCTCGCTTCAGGTGCGCCCCTTCGACTTCGCGCGCAAAACCGACCCCAACCAAATCCTCAACTTCATCCAAAACGAGCATCCGCAGACCATTGCGCTGATACTGTCCTACCTCGACCCGGCAATGGCCGCGGCGATTTTGAGCAAGCTGCCCAGCGAAAAGCAGACGCAGGTTGTCGTGCGCGTCTCCACGATGGATCGCACCAGCCCCGAATATGTGCGCGAGGTGGAGCGTATCCTAGACAGGAAGCTGAGCAGCATGGGGATGGACGACTTCACGATGGTGGGCGGCATCCAATCCATCGTAGACATCCTCAACGCCGCCGACCGCGGCACCGAGCGCCGCGTGCTGGAAGAGCTGGAAGTGGAAAACAGCGACCTTGTGGACGAAATCCGCCGCAAAATGTTCGTCTTCGAGGACATCATCCGCCTCGACAAGCGCGCCATCCAGCGCGTCCTCAAGGAAGTGGAAAACTCCGACCTCACCGTCGCGCTCAAGAACTCCACCGAGGAGCTTAAAAACCTCATCTTCGAGAACATGTCCAAGCGCCTGTCCGATATGATTCGGGAGGACATGGAGTATATGGGCCCGGTGCGCGTGCGCGACGTCGAAGACGCACAGCAGAAAATCGTCAACGTCATCCGCAAGCTTCAGGATGCGGGCGAGATTGTCATCTCGCGCGGTTCGGAGGATGAGCTGATTGTCTGAGAGGGTTATCAAGGCAGGCTCAACACGCCTGCTGCCGCCGGAAAAACGGCCGCGCTCCCTTCCCTCCGCCCAAGAGGCGGAGGGAACCGCCGAAGCCGCCCCGCCCGTCCAGCTCTCGGACGGCGACGCCTACAGCATGGCGTATGACGAGGTGCTGGAGGCGGCGCAGGAGGAGGTCACAAAGCTCTTAACAGACGCCCGCCGCCAAGCGCGGGAGGTGATGGAGCAAGCCGATTCCGAAGCCGAGAAGGCGCGCGAGGCCGCCTATGCCGAGGGCTTGGAAAGCGGCCGCGAGGACGGATACGCCGCCGCGCTTGACCAAACCGAGCAGGCGCTGCGCTCCTTCTTTGACGAAGGCCAGCGGGAGGTTGACAAGGTCGTGGCCGAAGCCTACGCCGAGCGCGACAAGCTCCTCGCGGAGATGGAGCCGAAAATCCTCCGCCTGTCCTTAGACGTGGCGGAAAAGATTCTGGGATATGAGCTGGACGCGAACGATACGGCGTTCATCTCGCTTGTCACAACGGCGCTGAACGTCATGCGGCAGGAGACGCGCGTAACGCTCCGCGTCAGCGGCGAGCGGCACACCGCCTCGTTCCGCTCCAAGGCGGAAGCCAAGCTCAAAACCGATATGGGCCATGTGGAGGCCGATATCATCACCGATTCGAGCGTCGGGCCGGACGGATGCCTGATCGAAACCGGCAGCGGCGCGGTGGACGCCTCGGTATCGTCACAGTTGGAGCAAATTTCCCGCAATTTGGGGCTGGAATGAAGATGAATATGAACTTTGAACGCGCCGCGGGCGCCGTTAAGCAGGGGAACCCCCTCAAATATTCGGGCCATGTGCAGGTCATCAGCGGCCTGACGGTGGAAGCCGACGGCCCGGCGGTGCAGATTGGCGAGATGTGCCGGATTTATACGCTCGCGGACGACCGCTTCATGCCGGCCGAGGTGGTCGGCTTTCGAGACGGGCGCGTCCTGCTGATGCCGTACGGCGACCTCAACGGCGTAGGCCCCGGCTCCCGCGTCGTCTCCACCAACCGCACCCTGACCGTGCCGGTGGGCGAGGCGCTGAAGGGGCGCGTGCTGGACGGTCTGGGCAATCCGCTGGACGACGGCCCCCCCATCGTCCCCGACACGCTCTACCCGGTGGAAAACTCGCCGCCAAACCCCCTGAGCCGCCCGATGATTACCGAAATCATGCCGCTGGGCGTCCGCGCCATCGACGGGCTTCTGACCTGCGGGCGGGGCCAGCGGATTGGCATTTTCGCCGGCTCCGGCGTGGGCAAAAGCACCCTTCTGGGCATGATTGCCCGCAACGCCAAAAGCGACGTCAACGTCATCACGCTGATTGGCGAGCGCGGGCGCGAGGTCAACAGCTTTTTGAAAAACGACTTGGGTGAGGAAGGCCTGAAGCGCTCCGTCGTCGTTGTGGCGTCAAGCGACCGGCCCGCGTTGATTCGCGCCAAGAGCGCTATGGTGGGAACCAGCATTGCCGAGTATTTCCGGGACAAGGGCTTGAATGTGCTGCTGATGATGGACAGCCTGACGCGGTACGCTATGGCGCAGCGGGAGGTCGGAATGGCGGCGGGGGAGCCGCCCGTCTCCCGGGGCTACACGCCCTCGGTCTATACCGTCATGCCCCGTCTGCTGGAGCGGGCGGGCAACGCCCCCGCCGGCTCGATTACGGCGATGTACACCGTCTTGGTGGAGGGCGACGACCTCAACGAGCCGATTACCGACACCGCGCGCGGCATCCTCGACGGGCATATCGTCCTCTCCCGCCGCCTCGCCAACCGCAACCACTACCCCTCCATCGACGTGCTGGCGTCCATCTCCCGTCTGATGCCGGAGGTTTCGGAGCGGGAGCACTACCGGCAGGCGGGGCGCATCAAGAGCATGATGGCGGTGTACGACGACGCCCAAGACCTCATCAACATCGGCGCGTACAAGGCGGGGAGCAACCCCGACATCGACGCGGCCATCAAGCACATCAAGCCCATCAACGAGTTTTTGCAGCAGGAAGTGAGCGACGGCAGCCCGTTTGAGCGGACGCTGGACAGCCTGATGAAGATATGAAACGGTTTCAGTTCAGCCTGCAATCCGTCCTCAAGGTCAAGAGGGCGCAAGAGAAGCAGCAAATCGCCGAGCTGACCGAGTGCAACGCCCGCATACGCGAGTTTGAACGGCTGCTTGAGGAGCTTTTTTCCGAGGAGAGAGCGCAGAACGAGCGGTATCGGCAGGAGCTGGAGGAGGGGATAACCCCCCTCTACATGATGTTCTGGCGATGGGCGCAAATGGCTGTGCGGGATAAAATCGAGTATCGGAAAAAGGTGCTGGAGGAGGCCGAGGGCGAGCGGCAGAGAATCGAAACGGCGCTGGTCGCGGTGATGCGGGAGCGCAAGGTTTTGGAACGGCTGCGGGAAAAGGAATGGGAGGAATACCGCGCCGAACAGCAGCGCGAATCGGCCGCGGAGCTTGCGGAATTCATGGGACACAGCGTATTCACAACACACGAGGGGGTATAAGCGATGGCGCAGGGAATCAAAAAGAGACCCGCCAGAGACGAAGGCGCGGAGGATATTCAAAAGGCTCAGACGGTGGAGGAGCTTGAAAAGGAAATGCTGGGGCCGAAAGCCCCCAAAAGCCCCAAAGAGGAAAAGCAAAAGGAGCCAAAGGTGAAAAAACCGGCGGGGAAACTGCAAGTCGCCCTGCTGGTCAGCCTTCTCTGGCTGTCGCTTCTCGGCGTGTTCATTCTGTTCGCGATCTTTGACCCCACCCCGGATAAAATCATACGCGGCTCCGTCCTCCTCCTGCTCAACCCGGAGGAGGAAACGCGCGAGGAATATTTTCTGCCGGATATCCACGCCTTGCAGGACTGGGAGCGGGAGCTGACCGAGTTTGAGCAGGGGCTTATGCTTCGCGAGACCGAGCTGGATCATTGGGAGGAAGAGCTGGACGAATGGGAGAACGAGCTTATCGACGCGGAGATAGAGCAGGAGCTTCGCTGGGACGAAATTCGGGAGCGCGGCATCGAGGCGATTGTCCCCGACTTGGCCAACACCGCCAAAACCGTCGAGCGGATGCAGCCGCGCAACGCCGCGCGATTGCTTCAGGACATGGACTTCGACGGCGCCCTGCTCATCGTCTCGCTCATTAGCGCCAAACGGCTCGCGCCCATTTACGATGTGATGGATCCCGACTTCGCGGTCGAGCTGGCCAACGCCGCCACCGAAATACAGGATCCCGAAGATTTTTTAGAATGACCACAGGAGGAAATGGATATGTTTGACGCGGCCAAGACCGCACAGCGGATTGTGAAATGGATTGCGGCTTTTTTTGAGGAGACCGGCCCGCCCGGCACAAAAGCCATCGTGGGCGTCAGCGGCGGGAAGGACAGCTCCGTGACCGCCGCGCTCTGCGCCGCCGCGCTGGGCAGGGAGCGGGTGCTGGGCGTCCTGATGCCGCAAGGGGAGCAGCATGACATCGACATGGCGTACGGCCTTTGCGGGACGCTGGATATCCCGCGCGTTGAGATTAACATCGGCGCCCCCGTTCAGGCGCTGTTCGGCGCGATTCAGGCAGCCGGCCTGACGCTCAATGACGCCGCCGTGTTCAACACCCCCGCGCGGACGCGCATGACGGTGCTGTACGCCGTCGCGGGCATTACCGGCGGCAGGGTCGCCAACACCTGCAACCTAAGCGAGGACTGGGTCGGCTACGCCACCAAGTTCGGCGACGCGGCGGGCGATTTCAGCCCGCTCTCACGCTTGACCGCCACCGAGGTCAAGGCCATCGGGCGGGAGCTCGGCCTTCCGGCGCGGCTGGTTGACAAAACGCCGATTGACGGGCTCTGCGGCAAAACCGACGAGGAAAACCTAGGGTTTACCTATGACGTTCTGGACAGATACATCCGCGAGGGCGTCTGTGAGGATCAAACGGTCAAGGACAGAATCGACCGTATGCACAGGCAGAATATGCACAAGCTGAACCCCATGCCGTCGTTCGACTCGGGGCTTGCATACCGGCACTGACGCCGCTCCGCTCGGCGCCCAACAGCAAGAACCGCCTCCCCCCGAGGCGGTTCTTGCTATTTCTCTATGCTACCATTATAGCACATTTCAACTATAAAAAACTATACTCTTTTTTTCGCGATTTGACACCTGTTTCAACCAAACAAAACGCCTGTTCGTGCCGCGCCGCCCCGAATCCCGAACAAAACGCCCAAAAACCGCGTTTTTTTGTTATGTTCGTATTTTCAATTTTGTGAAAACTGCACAAAACATCCCCCCGCCCCTAATTCCCCTCCTTGGAGGGGTGGCGCGCAGCGCCGGGGTGGTTGCGGGCGGTCGGGGGCGACCGCCCCTACGGTTTTTCCGGGCTGCGGGCGAGGACGCCCAGCTCTTTAATTTTCAAAACAGCCTCTATGCCGGTGGAGACGTCCAGTTTTCTGTAAATCAGCTCGATATGGTTTTTCACGCCGCTGGGCTTGAGGCCCATCCGCTCCGCAATCGCGTTTCGGCTGCATCCCTCGCACATCAGGCGCATGACGGCTTTCTGCTTGTCGGTGAAGGTCAGGTTGCTGGGCGTTCTGCCGCCCGTGAGGCCCTTGGTTCGTTTGGCTTCGGACACCGCCGCGATATACAGCGTCTTCACAAATTCGCTGGGGATACCCCCCGCGTACTCCTTTTGAACCGAGCGCTTTTGCAGCCGCTGCAGCATATTGAGAAGCTCCGCCCCCTCGTTGGCGAACACCTGCGTATACCCGTACGTATGCGCCGTCAAAACCGCCTGCTCCAAATAATCCAGCGCGATGAAATTCCCGCTCCGCCCCTTTTTCCAATAGGCGACGGCGAGCAGGACGCGGATTTCGATTACGTCCAGCGGGCGCCGGTAGCGCTCGCAGAGCTGGAGGAGCTTCTTGAGGAGCAGAATCGCGTGGCTGTAATCCCCCATGACAATGTGCGCCCTCGCGGTCGTGAAATGCTGATAGGACTTGTAAAACGACAGATTATCATACAGGTTCCCGCGATGATTTTTCAGCCATTCGGCGGCCGCGTCCTTGTCGCCGTTGGCCAGCTTGCGCCGGAACAGATACGCCCCCAGATTGGGCTTCAGATAAAAGGCCCTGTCCCGCTCAATCATATCGTTTACCATGTCCAAAATCTTGTTTGCTTCCGCGCTCTGGCCGTCCGCGAACAGCACGGAGGCCAAAATCATCATGGCGCAGAACTTGATTTCCGCGGAGCCGCCGTCCGGGATGCTCGAGTGCGCCGCCAAGGCGTGTTCGCGCGCCTCGTCGATATATCCTCTCTCATAATTCAGCCCCGCGTAAATGCACGCCTGTATGACGGCGGATTCCGCGCCGATGACGACGCCCATCGTCTTTTCAAACAGCGCCAAGATTTTGTCCGTGTCAAAGACGACGTCGGAAAAATCCCGGCACGAACGGTGAAGCAAGGGCAAATTTTGCGTGATGCTCGGCGTGAACGCCCTGAGGCTTCCCTTGAAGGGAACCAGCCGCAGGGTTTTCAGCGCGTCGGCAAAATTGATTCTGGGATCCATGCATTGCAGAAGCATCAAAATGATGGCCGATCGGGGGCTTTGCAAAACGATTTTCGGAAAAAGCCTGAAATACGTATCCAAAAACCGCTCCAAATCCTCGGCGCGGCCCTCCACATAAGCCGCCCACGCCTGAACCTCCAGCAGGAAGGGGTGCTTGTCCACCAGCGTATCGTTGACCGAGATGTGGATGGCGGACAGCGTATCCTCGATAGACGCGTAAGGGGAATTGTAATCGTACATGCCGTAGAGGGCTTTCGCCACGCCGTTGCCGTTCTCGCCCTTTTGGTAGTATTCGACGGCGCGGAAGTAGTCCTCTCTGCCGTAATAATAGTCGCCCGCCCTGTTCCACTGCGCGGCGGCCGCCCGCTTGCCGTTCTTTTTCAGCATATGCAGCAGAAACTCGCGGAACAAATCGTGGAATCGGTATGTGCCGCGCCCGGTTTCCCGCAGAAAAGCGTTTTCCCGCGTCAGCCCGGACAAGATGTCCGCGCCGGACGCGCCTTTCAGCGTCTTTTCGCCCGCGGTGAGCCACTCGCACAGCTCCGGGGTAAGCTCGTTCGCCACCGACACAAGCGTCATAAAGCTCTTGGTGCGGTCGTCCCACCGCTCCCAAACGTGCGCCCGGAGGAAGTTTTCGAGATACTTCCCGGTCAGGTCTATGCCGTAGGATTTTTCTTCCGACAGCAGCAGGGCGCGGAGGCCGATGGCCCAGCCCCCGGTACGCGCAAAAATCTCGTCCGCCTGCGCGCTGGAAACAAAGCGTCCGTTCATGCCGAAAAATATTTTAATTTCCTCGCTTGTGAACTGCAAAGCCTCCGCGTCCACCACGGCCAGCTCGCCCTTCGCCACCATCCCGGAAAAGACGTCCGGCGGCGCGGCGCGGCTGAGCAGCAAGACCGTGCAGCTTTCGGGCAGCCGTTTGAACAACGCCGGAAGCAGATTCAGCAGTTCCTCGTTTTTGATGACGTGCAAATCGTCCAGAACGAGGACGGACGGGGTTTGCCATCCTGTGAAGGCGCTGAGGGCCTGTAGGGTAAACTCCACAGGCGCCGTGGCGAAAACCGGGTGCGACGCAAGCTCCCGCAACACGGCGTTTTCCGGCTGGAAGGCCAAGAGGGCAAACACAAACCGCTTGCAGAACTCGGAGGTTTTGTTGTCGTGCTCGTCGAGGCTGATCCATGACGGCTCCAGCTTTGCCGGCGCGCCCCTGTGTTCCAGCCACAGCAGGGCGGATACGGTCTTGCCGAAGCCGGCCGGCGCGTGCAGATATAGGATTTGCTTTCCCAGAAAACTGTCCAGAAGCGTCATCAGCGCCGTTCTGGGCGCCTGCACCTTCAGCACCGTCTGCTCCATAGCCGCCCCCCTGCTGCTCATCATACTCTGTACTGTACCATACAACCCTTTCTAAATCAATGGTAAATTGTAAAACGCCGCGCAAATAAAGATTGTGCAAACCCTTGAAATGGTATATACTGTCCATAGAAAGAAACGCCGTGAAAGGAGGGCGCGTATGAAACGGTTTTTATCCCTTGTGCTGGCGCTTCTGCTGCTGTTGCCCTTATGGGGAAACGGGCCGGGCGCGTCCGCTTCCGGTCACGGCGCCTCCTTTGCCGAGCTGGCCGCCGAGATGGTGTTCGGCTCATGGGAGGAATCTTGGTTTTCCGTGATATCTCTCACGGTGGACTCCGGCGAAATGACGGTGGACGGGGAAACGGTGGAGGTCGCCGCGCCCGTCATTGAGGACGGCGACGTCGCCCTTCCCGTGCTGGCCATCGCCGAGGCCGCGGGCGCCGATATACATATCAACCCGCAGACCGGGCAGATTACCGTTGCCGGCGAGGATGAAGAGCTTATCGTTTACGAGGCCGCCGCCCCCGCCTCCGGCAGATCCCGCCGCCATTTGCAGATTGGCGGAAACGGAGAAGTGACCGAAACCTTGCCCGACGGCTCCCGCCGGGTCAGAACCCCCCGCGCCAATCCCCGGCAACTGGAGCAGGCGCTGGATCTTGATATCAAGGTTGACGGCGGGGACATCTTCATTTTCAGCCGGTTCCAAACAAAACAGCTCGTCGTATACATGAAGCCGGGGCAAAGCCTGACAAACAACCGCGGCGCGTCCCGAAGCATCACCGACGGCGACGGGCTGTATCTGCTGCAATACGACAGCGTCCGGCGGGCCAAGCAGGCCATGTCCGCCCTTGAAAGAAACCCCGGCGTGGAAAGCGTCTCGCCCAATACCGTGGTGCGCTCGGCCGGATTGAGCTGGGGTACCGACCGCATCGCCGCCGAGCAGATGACCGCGCGTCTGGCCGAGGAGAACAAAACCGGGCGGGAAGTGGTGGTCGCGGTGGCCGACACCGGGGTAGACGCGGGGCATCCGCACCTCCAAGGACGGCTGAAGCCCGGCTTTAATTTCGTCAGCACAAAAACCTCCCCGATAGACAGAAACGGCCACGGCACCCATGTGTCCGGCACGGTTGCGGACTGTACGCCGCCGAACGTGAAAATCATGCCCATCAAAGTCCTCAACGATTTCGGGTTCGGCACCGAGCTTACCATCGCGCTGGGCATACGCTACGCCGCCGACAACGGCGCCGACGTCATCAATCTCAGCCTGTCCGGGATAGAGGAGATGAAGTTTGACCACGCGCCCTGTCCGGTCAAAAAGGCCGTGGACATCGCCGTGCAGAAAGGAACCGTCGTCGTCGCGGCGGCGGGGAACAGCGAATACCTGACCGACCATTTCTGCCCCGCGCGCCACGACAATGTCATCTCCGTGGCGGCGACCGACGAGGACGATATCCCCGCGTGGTTCAGCAACTACGGGGAAAGCGTCGATTTAGCCGCGCCCGGCGTGAACATCGTGAGCGCCGTGCCGGGCGGACAGTATATGGAGGCTTCCGGCACGTCGATGGCGGCGCCCCACGCGGCGGCCGGCGTGGCCCTGCTGATGCTGGACGGACGGGCGAACGGCGCGGCCGCCGCCAAATCCGCGCTGACGGCCGCGGTCTCGGTTCCCGACGGCTGGAGCGACCAGCACGGCTGGTACTACGGCGGCTCTGAGCCGTACGGCCGCGGGGTATTGGATTTCCGAGGGCTGCTGGGCGTGACGGAGGTGCCGGATACCGGGCCGGCTTTCTTGGACGGCGGCGGGATGGAGCTGGATTACGGCCTGCTGGGCCGGAAAAAGATACCCCTGCCTGTCACGGTGCGCCCCGCCAACGCCAACGACAAAGCCTTTACCGTCACAAGCGGCGACCCGGACGTGGCGGTTTGGGAAGACGGCTTCCTGCTGATTAAAGGCGTCGGCGAAACCACGCTCACCGCCCTGTCGGCGGGCGGCCTTACCGCGGACTTTACCGTCAAGGTCAATCCGTCAAACGCTTGGATTGATTACGCCGCCCCGGCTTTCGGCGGCGGGAGCGGCACGCCGGCGGATCCCTACCTGATTCTGTCGCCGGAGCATCTGGCGAAGCTGGCTTATGACCTCCGCGCCGGGACAAACGCATACAGAGACACGCATTTCCGCTTGGAAAATGATTTGGACTTATCCGGCAAAAGCTGGGGCCCCATCGGGTATACCTATGTCAAGGAGGATATCGGCGGCTACGGCGCCGGCGAGTTCAGGGGCCATTTTGACGGCAACCATAAGGTCGTCCGAAACATCCATATCCCCGAATCCCTCCGCGTCATGGAGGCCGGCCTGTTCAGCAGGATTACGGGCGGCTCCGTGAAAAACCTCGGCATCGAGCGCGCCGACATCCATAGCGTTCCGTGGGATATATACCGGCCGCCGTGGGATACCAACAAGGCCGGGGTGCTGGCGGCTTACGCGATAAACGCCGCCGTCTCCGGCTGCTACGCCAGCGCCGTCACGCCGCCCGGACGGGGCCGTTACAACGCCGCGGGCGCGCTTATCCATACGCTGCTCGCCTCCGAAATACGCGACTGCTTCAGCGACGGCGTCCCCTTGTTCCTTACGGCGACCGGCGGCGTGGTTGCCAACAGCTACACGCCCTCCAGCTTTCTCGGAGACCTTGTTTCGGGCGGGCGCTTGGTCAACAGCTTTTCCACCTTCTTTGTCAATAACAACGGCGGCGGCTTTATCGGCCAAATGAGAGACGGCGCCATCGAAAACTGCTTTTACTATACCGACGACCCGGATTATTCCCATGCCCATCAGACACGGGACGGCGCGTGGATTAACGTCGGCGGCAGGCCGATGAGCTTTTTCAGGGACGCCGAGACATACACCCAGTACGGCGCCAGCTATTACGGCTATTGGAACGAGGAATACCCGTGGGATTTCGTCAGCGTATGGACGATGGATTCGGAACGGAACCGGGGGCTGCCCTACCTCAAGGGCTTCGCGGAAGCGCCGGCGCTGGAGGATATCCCGCCGGACATACCGGATATGTGGGTCTCGGAAGACCTTGTGTACGCCGCCGCCCCGTTTGAGCATTACTACATCGACCTGTCCTTTGAAGACGCGTTTCTCGGCTTAGGCACCGACCTTGATTTTTACAAGAGCCCCTCCTCCTCCCCCGGGTTCAGCGTAGACGGCGGAAGAAGCTGGCGCCTTGGAATGGTCTCCAGCAACAACCTGCCGAAGATTCTCAACAAAGGCGGCGTCATCCATGTGACCAACAATTTCGACAGAAGGACAAAGCGCCCGGCGCCGGGCGCCGACATCGTGATATTCCCCCCCATTGAGAAGCGCCCAAGTATGCCGCTCAAGCTGGTGCCCAACTACCTCATCAAAGCCGACCCGGACGGGCGGACGCTGGGCGGCTGGGTACTGACCGAGCGCAACGGAACGGCGATGGTTACGGAGGGGTATGAAATCGCGTGGGCGCCCTACAAGGGGAGAGCCAAAAACCAGCCCGCCCCGCTGGAATGGGGCAGAACGCCTTGGTATGCCTTAAATGAGCTGAAAACCGAAGACGGGGAGATTGTCAGCGACTACATAGAAGAGGGCATCCCGGTATTGCCCCACGGCGTAGACAAAGAGGCGTGGCTGCTGCGCAAGCCGCCGCAAATCGGCGAAAAAATCTACCCCGCGTCCAAGTTTTTCCGCGTGCAGCCCAAAAACGCGGGCAGGCCGCTGAGAATCAAGGCAAACTATAAAACCGAGAGCGTCAAGCTGCGGGCGGACGCGCAAATCTACGGCGGGTTTTACAGCGAGCTGTTCTTCTCCGACAGACCCGCCGCCGTCCCCGCGAACCAGTTTACAACCGGGGCGCTTTTCAAGGCGGCCGGGAGCGACACGGTCGGCTTATCGGCGATATTAGACCAAACGAGAACCGACGAGGGCGCGCCCGTGACGCGGGCGGTCTGCATATGGTCTTCCGCCACAAGCAAAAAGCCCGCGTCCGACGTGCAGGAGTATATTCTGGCGATTCGCGCAAAGCTGCCGGAGCAGTCCATTGAGGCCGTCAACGGAAAGGTCAGCCTGCCCAAGGACTTTGAGGTTTTTTCAAACAACAAATGGGGCGCGCTCCCCAGCGTGAGCCAAACGACCGTCATCGCGGGGGGGATACGCCTGAAGGCCACAGCCCGCGCCAACGGATACGACGACTCGGAGCAGCTTGCCGCCAGCCATTCCCAAAGCCTGACAATCGAAGTCGGCGCGCTCCCGTCCGGCCGCAACGCCGTCCTGCGGCTGTTTATCGGCTGACGCTCACGGCCCCAAAAACCACGTCATCCACGTCACAATCCAATCCCGCGTACCGGGAAATTCAATCTGTATTGCCCTTTTGACGTCCTCGGCACTCACGGCGGAGAAATCACGCTCCGCCGATGTGTCGAGGAATTCCCATACGCCTTTGACCACCCTGCCGACCGCCACCGGCGCGTAAGCGCGGTCGCCGACCGCGACGCGGGACGCCGCCGCCACCGCGCCGATGGAGTATACGCCGACGGAAACCGCGCCGATGGTATAGATCCCGAGGGCGACCGCGCCGATGGAAAACGTGCCTACGGAGATGGAGCCAATGGCCAGCAGCAGACCGATTCCCAAAACGCCGAACCCAATCACCCCGAGGCTGAGAAGCCCGAACGACAGCAAACCCGTCGACAGAAGCCCGATGGCGAGAACCCCTTGCGCGAGGTTGCCGACGGCGAGTATCCCTTTGGCCTTTTTGGCCCCGAACCCGATATGGATATGGACGAGCGGCAGGCCATAGAAGGTTCGCTTGCTTTTGTATTCGTAGATACTGCCGCGCGTGCGCCAGTGTGCCTCTCGGCTTGCGGCCTCAGCCGCCATTGACGGCGGCGGCTCGCCGCCTCCGCCCTTGAGCAGGCTATCCACTGTGACCCCGAAGATTTCGCTGAGGGCAATCAGCTTATCGGTTTCAGGATACGCCAACCCGCTTTCCCATTTGGATACCGCCTGACGGGATACGTCCAGCAGCTCGGCCAGACCCTCCTGCGACAGCCCTTTTTCCTTGCGCAGCTTTTGCAGCTTGTCATGGAATTGCATACGTCACCATCCGTTTTCAAAATTAAAGCATAAGCCGTCGCAAGCATACCGCAAAAAGGGGGCCGCCGCTACCAACCGGCGTTTGCGATTTGTCAACCGGAGGTTGCGTTTTCCCTTTTTGCGGGGGTTACATGAAAATTTTGATTGCCGCGGCGCGCAGACGGGACGCGTCCTCCAAGGTCACGGCGGCGCTGAGGCGGATGCCGTCTTCTAAATATTGGCAGTCGGTCACCTGCCCGTTGGCGTAGACGCGGGAAACCAGCGCGCCCGAATCAAGCGGCAGCAGCACCGAAATCTCCGCGCGCGCCGCCGCGAGCATCCGCGTCACAGCCTCCCTCAAGCCGTCCAGCCCTTCCCCGGTGACGGCGGAGACGGCCGCGCTGTCCTTTTCCGCGGCCCATTCGCCCGCGATATCGCATTTGTTATACACCGTCAAAATCGGTTTGCTGCCCGCGCCCAGTTGATCCAGCACCTCGCGGACTACCTCCATCTGCCGCGCCCGTTCGTCCGAGGACGCGTCCACCACATGGAGGAGGAGGTCGGCGGTGCGCGTCTCCTCCAGCGTGGCGCGGAACGCGTCCACCAAGTCGTGGGGGAGCTTGTGGATAAAGCCTACGGTATCGACCAGCAGCAGGTCGCCGCCGCCGAAATTGACGCGTCGGGACACCGGGTCGAGCGTGGCGAACAGCTTATCCTCCGCCAAGACGTCGCTGCCCGACAGCGCGTTCATCAGCGTGGACTTGCCCGCGTTGGTATAGCCGACCAGCGCCGCGACGGGGATGCCGGAGCGTTCCCGCGCCACGCGCTGGACGCCGCGCCGCGACTTGATTTTGTCGATTTCCCGCTCCAGCTCGGTCAGCCGCTTGCGCAGAATCCGCCGGTCTACCTCAAGCTGCGTTTCCCCCTCGCCGCGTCTCGCGCCGCCGCCGCCGCTCCCGCCGCCGCCCATCCGCGACATATGCGTCCAATACCCCGCCATCCTCGGGAGCAGATATTTCGTCCGCGCCAGCTCCACTTGCAGGCGTCCCTCATGGGTGGACGCCCTGCTTGAGAAGATATCCAAGATCAGCGACGTGCGATCCATAATCTCCGTCTTGCCAAGCGCCTTTTGAATGTTGCGGATTTGCGCCGGGGAGAGTTCGTCGTCAAAAATCAGCGTGTCGGCGCGCAGCGCCTGTATCTCTAAAATCAAGTCGCGGAGCCTGCCTTGGCCGAGATAGGTGCTTTTGTCCGGCTTGCCGCGCGGCTGGAGCGCCGTCCCCACGGTGATAAACCCGGCGGTGTCGGCCAACTGCGCCAGCTCGCTCAACGGCTCCGGCTCGTCCTTGGCGGCAATGCCCACCAAAATGGCGCGCGCGATTTCCGCCGCCGCCTTCTTCGATTCGGCCGGGCGGATACGGAGGTCGGCCGCGCGAATTTCCGCCCATAATTCCAAGTCGGGAATCGAGCGGACGCCATACGGCCCGAACAGGGTATACGACACCTCGTCGTCGGAGACGACGGCGTCCAAAATGCCCGCCTGCAGCGCGACGGGTCTGCCGCCCGACACGCCCACGGCGGCCATCGCGTCGAGACGGAGGGTTTTCAGCGACTGAATGTCTACGTCCGAGAGCGCCGCGCTTCCGCCGGGGTGGGTGTGGATGCAGCGGACGCCGTTCAGCCGGTCTTTCGAGCGGCGTGTCTGCAAAGCAGGGAGGTCTACCCGATCCTGCTCGCCCGCCGCCACGGCCACGACTCTGCCTGAACGATCGATATATACCATCGCCTCCCGCCCCGTCGCCTCGGTGAACGCCGCCAGCGCCTCAAGCATTTCCTCCGTGCAAAACTGCTTGCGGTCTGTCTCCATATCAAAAACGCTTTCCAGCCGCTCAATCACCGAGCGGCGTATCCCGCTAAGGTTCCCGTGAATCTTCCGCATACCGTTCCTCCCCGCGCCATTGTCCGCTTGCGGACATTATACAGTATGCGCCGGGCAAAGTCAAAAAAACACCCCGCCCTTGGGCGGGGTGTCTGTACGGGTTAGCCGAACATGATGTTGGCGAAGGTTACAATGCTTTGTTCGCGCGTGAATGCGTCCTTCGGGCTGAAGACCGCCTCCGTTGTGCTGGTGCCGCCCATAATGCTGTTGGCGCGGACGAAGTTGATGCCGTCTACCGCCCAATCGGAGGCGGCGTCAAGGTCTGTGAAGTCGGAGGCCGGGGGCGTGTCAAGGAAGATGTCCCAGCCGTGGAATCTGTCTAAAGCCCTGACCGTGTTCATAATCATCACCGCCGCCTGCTCGCGGGTGAAACCGCCGCTCGGGTTGAATATCCCCGGCCCCGCGCCGGACGTAATCCCCAGCTCAAACGCCGCCAGTATGTCCGGGTCGCTCGTGTCACCAAACGCGTCCGGGTCGCGGGCCAGCCCCTGCTCCGTGAGGATATCGTCGATGCTCGCCTCCGTCTGACTCTCCAGCCACTTCACCGCCATTCGGCAAAACTCCTGCCGCGTGATGGTCTCGCCATAGTCGCTCTGTATCTCCTCCGGCACAAACCCCCGCGCAATCGCGCTCTCAATATGAGGCCGCGCCCAGCCCGCGGCGCTGTCTAGGGGGTCGGACTGCGTAGTAGGGCCTATGACATACAACGGGTCTCCGTAGGGGTATCTCGAGTCATCACTTTCCAATGAACTCGGATATCCCCAAGCCCAGATGCTTCCGTTGGTTTTGAGAAATACGACGGTCCCGGCTCTGCCCACTGCCGCGCTTGCCCAATCGTTATCCGTACCAATCCGCACAGGCGTAGTTACAGTTTCCCACGTTTCAGTATTGTTATGTACCAAGAACCACAGGCTTCCGTCGGATTTCATGGCGATTGCAGTGTTCAAATTATTCCTTTCGCCGTTCCCCACGACGCTGACCCAATCGTTATCCGCGCCAATCCGTCCACCATCGAAACCCCCTCCCCATCCCCATACGCTTCCATCGGCTTTGACGGCAACCGTGTTGTGCGTTGACGCGGCGACGCTGATCCAATCGCTGTCTGTGCCGATTTGCACAGGCGAGGTTTCGCCAACTTCACTGTAATCGTCGCTGGCGCTTCTGCCAAGCTGGCCGCTATAATTCCAGCCCCAAGCCCAAAGGGTTCCGTCGGTTTTGATGGCCGCTGTGTGGTGGGAGCCAGACGATATGCTTGCCCAATGACTGTCGGCGCCGATTCTCACAAACTCGAGTTGGCCTGTCGTTGTACCATCGCCAAGCTGACCGTGGTAATTGTTTCCCCAACCCCACAAGCTGCCGTCGGTCTTTATAATGAATGTGCAGCCTTCCGACATGGTTTTCCAATCTGTGTCAGTGCCTATTTGTACAGGCGTGGTGGTTGGAGGAGCATCCCAATCAATCACCGTGCCGTCAGGTAGGTTGCGTCCCCACGCCCAAAGGCTTCCGTCCGTCTTTATGGCCATTGTGGAATACCAAGACGCCGATACGCTTACCCAATCGTTCGCCGTTCCAACTCGTATAGGCGTAGTTTTGTTATTGTCTACATAATTTTCATAATTTTCATCCCACTCGCCGTCCCAGTATGAATATGTGCCGTCGCCAAGCTGCCCTTCATCGTTGAGTCCCCAAGTCCACAGGCTTCCGTCGGCTCCGATGGCCGCCGCATGATTCCCGCCTGCTGAGACTGCGACAAAAACGAGTTCGGAATTTGCCGAGAGCGCCTCCGGCGCGATTGGCGCGAGCGCGAGAACCATGACCACTGCCAGCGCGAGGGAGAAAAATTTCTTTTTCATTTGTTTTTGCCCCTTTACAAAAATATTTTTTAGCCCAATCAAGCCGCCCGGGAGGCCGGCTTGCGCGGATTTACGCAAAGATAAGCACACGCCGAAGGCGGACGGCGTTACCGTCGTGTACCTTACGACGTGCGCGACAAATCGCGGACATGACCGACCCGGCAGGATTTGCAAAACTCACCGCTTGAAAAAAAGCAACTAAGAGGTTATAATGACAATGTTCTCGCGGCGCCGGTGAAACGGTTGCGTAAGGTGGGATACGCACCTTCGCAGGGCTTTGATGTTAGCGCACCAAAGTCTGCCGCGGGGGCTGGTTTTTGCGCGTTTTGGCACAAGCCGACTCCCGATTGAACTTTATTATATGCCATTCAACAAGACTTGTCAAGGGACAATTTAGCAGAATTGGGATTTCCGGCGGGCGTCACCCCAGCAGGCGGACGAAGGCGTCTAGGGCGCGGCGGACGATGCGGCTTATGGGGCCGCTGGGGGACATGCGCTTGGCCAGCGCGGGGCTGAGTTTGTAGTAGACGGCGCAGGCGCGGCGGCCCATGCGGGTTTGGTTGAGGGTTTCGTCGCGGAAGCGGCGCAGGCGGTCTACTTGGGGGGCGTCAGCGTCGCCGTAGACGGCGGAGGCGATATAGCAGGAGCGCATTTTTTTGGAGGCGTCGGCGGTTTCGTGGTTTTCGCTTATGGGGCGCATCTGGTAGGTTTGCTTGAGGTTGTCGCTGCGGTAGAAGCAGGGCATGACGCGGCACTTTTCAAGGTAGGTGAGCGCCCGCCCGTGGCCGGGAATCTTGCTCGGCTCGGCGCGCGAGTAGAGCGCGGTGGGCATGATGATGATGTATTCATACACCGCCATCAGCGGCAGTATCGGAATACCGGCCTCCTGCGAGAAGAAGTCGCCGCCCAAGCCGGTGGCGGACGGGAAATGCCGGTGCTCCCTCGCGGTGAGGCGGTTGGTCTGATCCATCTTGAGGTAGCGGTAGTAGTCGTATCCGTTGACGGCGGTGCGGTATCCCTCCAAGTGCGGCACGCCCGCCTCGTTTTGGGTAAACCGCAGCACGTCGGTCTTCACCGTGCCGGTGGTCAGCTTGAGCCGCCATAAGCCCATCAGGCGCGAGAGGTCGCCGTTGCGGATTTCCTCCAGATTGGAGAAGCCCGACTGGAAATACTCGCGTATCCGGCGGCAGCAGCTTTCCCCCATTTCGGCAATCGGGTCGCGCTTGTTGGGCGGCAGGGGGTCGAGCATGATGTTCCATTTCGCCCACAGCTCTTTGTCAAGGATGGGCTTGATGTCAAAATCCCGTGAAATGGGATAGAGAAATGTGTTGCTCTGCGGATACCAGCGATAAATCTCCAGCTCCAAGAAGACGCGCGGGTCGGTGGCCTCGATGGTCATCTTGCACGACGCCTCATACGCATCCCAGTAGCTCTCGCCCCAGCTTTTATCCACGATGTACGCGCCCGGCGTGAACAATTTGCTCGCGTCGCCGAGGGCGTAGTCCTCCGGGTCGCGGAGGACGGCCGGCTCCAAGTTATTCGTTTTGGCAAGGATGAAGCCCCATCGAGCCTGCACATCGACGGGTTCCTTGACCAGTATTTCGTTAAACAGCTTCTCGGCCAACTCAAAGTGACCCCGGGACAGCGCGGCCTGCGCCTCGGCGAGGGAGCCTTCGGCGTCCGCGCCGGGCTTGGAATCAGGCTCTTCCTTCGTCCCGGAGGCTTTTCTGGCCTCCTGATAAAGCGCCACGGCGTTTGGAACGTTGATTCTCCCGCCGCAGTGCATACAAAACCCGACGCTGCCATGCCCCTCCAGTTGTATCACACTGCCGCATAACGGGCATTTGCCGGTAACCAGCGCCATCCTGCCGCACCCCTTTCTCAGCGGATGATATATGGCCCCCAGACAAACAGGATGCTTTCAGCCGAACACCGGACGTCGCGTCCCGCCGCCATGGTGACGGTATACAGATTGTTGACGGCCAGCGAGCCGCCGTTGCCAAGCTCCGAGCCTTCCGTCAGGTTGATCAGCCCCACACCGCTGGGCGCGGAAACCGTGGCGGCTCCCGTCCGGCGCATGACCGACGACCCCTCCGGCAGGTGCAGCGTCCCCCCCGCGGGGACGACCACCCTTACGGCAAACGCCTCAAGGGGGCCCGCGCCGGCCGTAATGTTTTCGGAAATCGCCGTCACAACGCGGGAGAGAAACTCCTCGTTATGGAGCAGCTCGTCGAGGTTGACGCCGCCGCCGGCGCCGCCCAAGGGCAGATCGACGAGCGTTTCCTGAAGCACGTCCGCCAGCCGGTCTCGGATGCGCTGCTCCTCCGCGTCAACCTTTTCCTGCACCGCTTGGGAGATGAGCGTCTCGATCTGCGGCTCCAAGATTTTTATGTAATCCAGCGTAACCAAGGGGTTTTCCTTGCCGCCGATGTCGTCGGCGAGCGCGAAATAGCCGACCGTCAGCGCCATGACCACAAACAGCGCCGCCGCCGCGATAACAGGTTTCTTTTGTATCATGGGTCTTACCTCCAGATATGTATTTGGGGGAAAGCTCCCCCTTATGCGTTGAGTCCGAAGCTGACCGCCAAAGCGGAATCCACCCTTTGCATCAGCAGCTCGTCCAGCCTGCCCATCCGCTCCTTGAGACGTTTTTTGTCAATCGTCCGCACCTGCTCAAGCAGGATGACCGAGTCGCGCGATAAACCATAGGTACGGGCCGACAGCTCGATATGGGTGGGAAGGCGGGCCTTGCCAATCTGGCTTGTGATGGCCGCCGCGATGACGGTGGGGCTGTGGCGGTTGCCCACGTTGTTCTGCACAATCAGAACCGGGCGGATGCCGCCCTGCTCGCTGCCGACGACCGGGCTGAGGTCGGCGTAATAGATGTCGCCCCGCCGCACAGGCTGTTCGGCCTGCACCGCCGCCGCGAGCGGGCCTAGCCGCACGCTTACACTGGCGTCCATGGAATCACCTCTCTGTATCGGGATGCTTCCATTTTCCCACAGAAAGGCTTTGATTATACATAAGCTGAGTATAGCACAGTAAACGCGGCTCCGCAAGTGTTTTATTGCGCCGGTTCGCCTGCCCTTACTCAAAAATGGCGTTCACCGTCATAAAACCGTTGGCGTATAATTCGGCCGTCACGGGGCTGAGGGTCTCGGCGTCGAACCATGTGCGAACCTCCAGCGCGGCGGAATTTTCGGTGCGGCGCGTGGTGATTGAAATGAGCGAGCGGCCCGCCCGGCGTTCGGTTCCGGTTTGGGTGACATAGCCGCCGCTCCACTGCCCGATGATAAACGGCAGGCTCTCCATCGGCGACAGACCCGTCCCCGGCAGCGCGCCCAAATCCAGCAGCAGGCCGTCATAGAGCAGCGTCACGCCGTCGGGGCCCGTTTCCGCCTCAATCCCCGCAATCAGTTCGGGCGAGACGACCCGCATTCGTCCCCCGCCGCCCGGCCTGTGGGTGTATTCCACCCCGAAATCCAACACACGGTCTCCGAAGTCGGTGCGCAGCGTCACGGTGTACAGGGTTTCCCCCAGCGCGGCGTAATGCTCCCGCACCAGCTCGGCGGCGTTCCCGCCCGCGCGGGAGGAACACCCCGCCGCCATAAGGGCTATCGTCAGGCCATATAACACAAAACGGACACGCATAAATACCCTCCACAGAAAACGGCGCCGTCTCCCTCGGCCCGGGCGCTTTTCCGCTTTCGGCGGGAAAGCGCGGAACGGCTTGGGGGAAACAAACCGGATATGTCAGCATATGCCCGTCCCAATAGATTTAGCCTTTAATTTTTGAGCGGATATATTTCTTGAACGCGTCGAGCATTTTTTCGCTCGGCTCGAAGATGAGCAGGGTGCGCTTGCCGTCCTTGGCGTTGAAGACGGCAAACCAGCGTCCCGGCGCGTCGGGATGGCTTGATACGTCTACAATATCCGCGACGGAATGAGACTGATACTCGCGGGTAAACTCCGGCTTGCAGGGCGCCAGAATGTCAAAGTTCCGGCAGTCCACCGTCATCAGGCGCTTGCGGGAGCTGCGCCCCATGATTTTGTCTATGTCCATCTCGCCGTTGGTCACGATGTATTCATACTCCAAGTTCAGCCGCCGGAGCAGCAGCCGCATCCCCCAAAACGCGCCGACGACGGTCAGCGGAACCATCATGCCGGCTGGAATGCCGAACGCCTGCAAAACGAGCGGGAGCAGCGCCACCAGCACCGCGCCGAACGAAAGCATCCCCTTTTGCATATAGACCTTGGGCGTTGGGCGCCGCGTCACCATATGCTCCACAAACACATCCGCCATATCCGCGCCTCCTTTGTTGGATTGATTTTATTGTAGCACACTCACGGCGGAAACGCAAGCGCCGGGAGGGGAGGGCGCAAAATCAAAACACCAGCTCCGCCGCGACGACGCCGGTTTTGCCCGGCGCGTATTCGCCGAAGGTGATCGTGAGCCTGCCGTGAAGGCTCGCGGCGCTTCCGGTCACAACGCCCTCCACCGTCCGCGCGGTGCTTTTGAGACGGACGGCAAACTCCGCGTCCGCGTTTACCCTCGGCAGTCTGCCCCATTTCCCGGTGGCGGGATTGTAAACCTCATATTCGCCGCCCAAGCTGAGGCGTCCGTTCACGGGAACCAGCGCCCGCGTCTCCGGCACGGCGCGGGCGACGGGCATGACCGTCTGTACGCCGGATTCGGGCTGCCGGTTTGTGGCGGCTTTTTTGATGAAAACCGGCGCGCCGCCCGTGATAAGGCCGGATACGTCAAGCGTGACGCCCCCCGCTTCCGTGACGGCGGTAAAGCTGGCGCCGCCGTCTGTGGAATAGAGCGCGCCTTTTCGGAGGCTGACGGTCTCCCGGATATAGTTAATCCGGTAGCTCGGCGCTTTCGTCGCGCCGCGCGCCGCGTCCTCGGGACGCCCGGCCGCGCAGCGGACGGTAATCCGTTCGGTGCGGCCCTTTGTGCAGGTAAACAGCGTGAGGGCATACGGGCTGTTGATTCTGGCGTCTATGTCCGTTTCGGGGAGGATTTCGACAAGCACGACCGTATACCAATGCTCCGTCCCGTTCGCGTCCGTGACGACAACCGCGTCGCCGTAGGACAGGCGTGACAGCTCGCCGAAATGGTGTTTGTAATTGTGCGCGCCGACGACCAGCCCGCCGGCAAAGTTTCCGGTATAACGGCAGGGGGCATTTTTCAGCGCGGCTTCGCTGAATTCGCTGTTTACGGGAAGCTCCAGCGACAGCGCCGGGATGCTGAGGACGCCGATATACGTCTCCCCGCCGATTTCAATGCGCTCCGGGACGCCTTCGCCGCCGTCCGCGTCTTCGTCCGGCGATTCGGCCGTGTTCACAGGGGCGGCGCCAAGCTCCCCGGCGCGCGCCGTTTTGTCCCGCCGTATCCGCTCGGTCAGCGCCCACGCGGTTTGCGCGGCGCTGTTTTTGGCCCTGTTTTCATCCAGATAAGCATAGGCCGACAGCCCCGCGGACAGGAGGATGGCCGCGACGCCGATATACAGGATGATTTTGCCCAGCGCCTGCCTCATTTTTTTCGTTTGCGAAGCAGCATCCCGCCGAAACCGAGCGCCGACGCGCCGAAGGTGACAATCAGCGGGACGGGCCACGCGGGAACGCTCGTCCGCGGTTCCCAAACGGCATACAGGGTGACGTCTGCGTCGGTGGTGTACAGCCCGCCGGGCTGGTATTCGGGGATGTACGCCGTGCTGCCGGACGCCCACCCGAGAAAGACGAGGTTGCCGGACGGCGAAGGCCGCGAGCCGCTGAGGGTCAGGCCGACCCCTTGGGTTTTGGTCTGCGGGGAGGGCGCGCCCGAGCCGCCGTTGGCGTGATAGGTTACGGTATAGGTCACCGCGCTGGGGGGGGGCGGGTTCGGAGAGGGAGGGGCGACCGGGGACGGAGACGGCTCCGGCGTCTCGGAAATAAACCGCGCCTCAAGCGTCCTGTCTGAAAACACGATGATGGGGAGGATCCTGTCCGGGCTTATCAGAGCGCCGTGTTCATACCAGCCGTCGAAGCGGTAGCCGTCGTTTGGGATGGCGGTCAGCGTGGCGTTGCCGCCGGACTCAAAGACGCCGTCGCCCGACACCGTCCCGCCCGACGGCGGCTCCGCGGTGAGCTCAATCGTATTCGCCGACGCGGGCAAAACCGGCAGAAAGGCCGTCAGCGCCAGCGCCAGCAACAAGGAAAGCAGTCTCTTCATACACCCTCACCTATCCCATTTTATTAAACACGGTTATACTCTCTTCACGCGTAAACGTCCCGTAGGGGCTGAATTGGTTGTCGCCGACGCCGGACATGAAGCCGAAGGAACCCACGAAGTTGATGGACGGCCATGCCCACATGGCGGCCTGCTGGGTATCGGCGAAGATGCTGGGCGCGGTATCAAACTTGATTTTGAAGTTCGAGTCAACGATTCTCTGTACACTCGCCAGCATGACCGCCGCCTGCTGCCGGTCGAACCGTTCGTTGACGCCGAACATATAGCCGCCGCTGCCCGCCGTTATCCCCAAGGCCGCCGCCGCGCCGATCACCGGGTCGCTGGGCGCGTCTAAGAAGTGCAGGCGCGTCAGGCCAAGCTCAAACAGAAGCTGGTCGTCGGTTTTGCCGGTGTAGTAGTTGAGCCACCCCATCGCGAGGTAGACAAACTCGCCCCGCGTAATCGCGGTGGTGTAGCTGCCTTGCAGGCCGGGCGGGATGAAGCCCTTTGAATAGGCTTGGTTGACGTGCGGAACCGCCCACGGGCTGGCGGTGTCAAAAGCCGGGGCGGCGCCGGGGGGCAGGGGAAAGCCCCATCCCGGAATAGACCCCGGATGAACCCTTATGTGAAAAACCTGATCGTAGGGAATCGCCGCCGCCGTGCCGTTTTGAACCGTCGCCTTGACGGCGACCGTTCCCGCCGCCACCGCTTTAAGCACATACCCGTTCACGTCGATGGTTGCGCCTGTGCCGCCGTCGTTGTGGATGCTCCATGTAATCTCTCTGCCGGTGGCGTTGGCCGGAAGCACAACGCCGGTGAGGGACAGATTCACCCCTATGGAGGTCGTCTCCGGGACGCTGATGATGTTTGTCACCGGAACCAAGGGGTTGACGGTGATGTCAAAGGACTGGGTATAATTCGAGCCAAGCGCCAAGCCGTTGATGATGGACGCCTGAACCGTTACAATCCCCGGCGACCTCGCGGCCAGCAGGTTTCCGTTGATGACCGCGCCCGTGTCGCGCGCGTTGACCACGTTCCATACGATGCTTGTGTACTGGGCGGCGTCCGGGTTGACGGTGCCGGAGAGCGTCAGGGGGATGCCCGCGACCGCTTCCGAGGGAAGCCCTGTAATGCCGGTTACGGTGATAAAAGTTGCGTTGACGATGAAATCCTGCGTATAATTCCCGTTTGCCCGCCCGTTCAGAACCGTTGCGCGGATGGTCATGCTGCCCGCCGCCATTGCCGTCAGGGTGCTGCCGTTGAGAACCGCGCCCGTGGGCCCGGCGTCGATGACGCTCCATGTAATCGTCTGGTGGGTGGCGTTGTTTGGGTTGACCGTGCCGAAAAGGGTATGCGGGATGCCCACGATGGCCGTCGTGGGGATGCTGGTGATGGTTGTCACCGGGACAAAGCTCCCCACGGCGTTCTGCCCGATGAAAACGGGATAGGGGCTGACGGCGGGGTTGACGGTCCATATGGCCGGGCTAAACCCGGTGAAAAAGCTCAGATTCTGCATTTGAAGGGTTGTGCGGCGCTGGGTTTGCGTGGGATTTGGGAGATTGCCCAAGCCGTAGCCCACGCCAACGCCCTGCATCTGCCCGGCAGTGGGAGGAACATAGGGGTTGGTGGGATTGACATAGGGCGGATTGGCGGGCGCGATGGGCATGGGCAGCGGAATGCCCTGCTGTATATAGGTGCGGTTCATATTCCAGTAGGCGTTGGTGATAACGCCGTAGTTTCTGGCGGTAATCCCGCCCACGATGCCGGCGGAGGCGACGTCGCCCGCGTTGTAGACATTGCTGATGATGTTGGTGTTGGAGCCGACAATGCCGCCCGCGTTGGCGTGCTGGCTCTGCAAGCTCTCATACGCGTAAACGTTGCCGGTGTTATAGCAGTTGGTGATGGTGACGACATGAAGCGCGAGGTAATTTGTGCAGAGGCAGAAAGGCTCCCCCGGGCAGCCGGAATAGCCGACAATGCCGCCCGCGTGGGAATAGCTGCTCTTTGAGGAGGCGTGGATGTCGCCGGTGTTGTAGCATTTGGAGATAATCCCGCTGCTGATGCCGGCGATGCCGCCCGCGAACGCCCGGCCCTTAACGGCCGGAAGCGACGGCGGCTGCAATATGGAGATAAACCGCGCCGTAAGGGTTCTGTATGCTGTTACGGTAAAGGTGTAAACCCTGTCGCTGCTCACAAACACACCGTCTTCAAACCAGCCGTCAAAGAAGTAGCCGTCGTTTGGGGCGGCGGTCAGCTCGGCGGCGTCGTCGAGGAAGTACCAGCCTGCGCCCGACACCGTTCCGCCCGCCGGAGAATCCGCCGCAACGGCAATATATCCGTGAGACTCCGAAGGGTCGGGAGGAGGGTTGGACGGTATGGCGTCCGGCAGTGAGTTGTCGTGGGCGTAGATGAAGGCGGTGTTGTAGCAGTCGGTGATGGTGCCGTCAAAGTTCAGGCCGACGATGCCGCCCGAGCGGGCGGAGGAATCGGCAGGCGCGATGATAGAGACTCGGCCCATATTGTAGCTGTTGGAGATAACGCCGCCCACATTGTAGGCGCTGACGCCCCCGGCCAAGTAGTTCCGGCGCGGCGAGGGCGTGATGCTGATTTCCGTGCCTTCCAGCCCGAGGTTTCTGATGATTGCGTTATGCGTGCGGGCAAACAGCCCGTTGTATTCAAAGCCTTCCCCGACGATCCGCATATTGCGGATGACATAGCCCTGCCCGTCAAAAACGCCGGTAAACGGCGTGGCGGAGCCGCCGATGGGCGTCCAGCCGGGGCCGGACAGATTGATGTCGTTGGCGAGATGGTATGTACCGCCGAGGTTGTGGCGGATGGCCTCCAGCTCGGTTCGGTTGGAGATGGGAACGGAGCCGGGCGCGGGGGGTTCAATGGGGGCGAGGAAGTTTCCGTTCGGGCCATAGCCCGAAGCGCCCGCCTCCGGCACAGGCAAAACCGGCGACAACGCCGCGGCCAGCGCAATCGTCAGCGCCCAGCAGAGCAATTTTTTCATAGGTTCCGACCACCCTTTCGGCAATAACCATATTTAATATAATATCGTCTGATTCAACGGTTCTCTTTAGCAGATTTACGATATTTTACCGCCCGCCGGACAGCGGGGCGCGTACGGGGCGCGGATGGGCTATAGTGGGTTGACGAAGCCGGGGGGATGTGGTACAATAAGTTTACAGTGGCGGCGCTATGCCGCTTAGGGACGCGCAGGCTTGCGCCGAAAGGACGCCGACTATGAAAATTTTTATCACCGGCGGCACCGGAAACATCGGGCAGTATGTCACCAAAGCGCTGTCGGAGGCAGGCCATACCTGCCTTGTGGTTACCCGGACGCCCGGACGGGTGCCCGGAATCGGCGCGCTCCCCGGCGTCACGGAGCTGAAGGGCCACATCTCGGATTTTGAGACGCTGGGCGCCGCGCTGCAAGGCTGCGACGCCGTCATCCATATCGCGCTGGGCTGGGGGCATGAGCCGCTGTCTATGCTCGAAAACGACACCAAGGTTTCCGCTTTTTTGATGGAGGCCGCCGAAAAAGCGGGCGTGGGGCAGTTCATCTACACCAGCTCCACCGCCGCCGTCGGCCCCATGCCGTGCGACACGGACGAAAACACCCTGCGAAAGCCGGACGATTTATACGGGGCGACCAAGGCCGCCACCGAGCTTTATCTGCTGGGGTTCCGCCAGTTTTACGCCACGCAGGGCGGGCGCGGGACGCCGGTGAAGATGCGGAGAAACATCATCCGCCCCGGCTACACCTTCTCAAACCCCGCCTTTGAGGGCGGCGCGTCGCAGTCCGACAAGCGCTTCTTCAACATCGCCAAGGCCGTGCTGACCAACGAAGACATGACCTTCTCCAAGAGCGACGGCACGCAGTTCCTCTCCTCCGGGCAGATTGCGCAGCTTTATGTAAAACTCGCCGAGAGCGATTTGAATGAGGAAATCATCTTCGCGCTGGGCAGGACGTTTACCACATGGGGCGATATCGCCCAAATGGCGCTGGAGATGACGCCCGAATCGACCTCCAAGGTCGTCCTGACGCCGGAGCAGTGGACGCCTTACCGCTACAAGGTGGATAAGATGGAGCGGCTGTTCGGGCTGTCGTTTGACGCGACGGAAGACCTGCGGGAGCATATGCGGTGGAATCTCGACCGCGCGCGGCGCGCGCTGGCGGGCGAAGAACTCCCCGGCGTGACCCATGAATATTCTGATTGACGGGGTTTTGTTATGGTAATGTCTGAATTTAAGCAAGGCTCCGTGATATGCGGCGAAGGCGACCGGCTGGACAAGGTATCGTTTATCACCAACGGCAGCGCCGAAATTTCCCTGAACGGGCATCCGTTTTACCTTGAAAAAGGGGATATGGTCGGGCTTTGCGACCTCAGTACGGGCGTCCACAGCCATACATACACAGCCGTATCGGACGTGACGGTGTTTTCCTACCCGTACTCCAGCTTCGACGATTTGGAGCCGCTGCTGCGCGACAACGCCGACGCGGCCAACCTGCTGGTCAACTCCATGTGCCGCCAGATTTCCGACTTCCTGCGATATAAGGTTTCGCTGAAAAAGGACGCGGACAGCGTCTATGACTCGGCGAAGGAGATTTACACGCAGTATGAGAGCCTGTGCGCGCTGTACGCCCTGACGAGCAAAAAACTGCCGGAGCTGACGGAGACGCCGCGGTATTCGGAGCCGGAGCCGGTGGAGGACTGGATTTCCAATTTTTATTTAGAAATCGGGGCGCTGAACCCCGCCGCGCTGAGGGGCTTTTTCTACGGAAAACCCGGCATTTCATCCGGCTTTCTCCGCAGGAGCGCGGAGGATATCGTCCGGGTGTTCCGCGCTTGCAGGGGCTATCAGGACTACATCAAAAGCCTGTCCTCCGTTTTCCTGAATCCCGACGGGCATGATTTGTTCTCCCTGCTGACCGAGCTGCATATGAGTTCGCTCCACATCAAGGGCGCGGACGCCGCCGTGGACACGCTGATGATGCAGCTTTCGGGGATGCTGTTCTACATGACCGGCGTTGACCCGGCGTACTTCCTTAGCCGCTTAAACTCATACAAGGACAATCTCACCGTCAAACGGGCGGCGGCGGCGGGCGAAAAGCCGGAAAGCCCGCCCGGCGTTAAGCAGAACCTGTCGGATTCGCTGAGCGATATTCTGCGCTACTCGGAATGGCCCGAGGATGTGGGCAATAAATTCATCCGCTGCGTACACGACTACACCAAGCTGGCCGACCGGGGCGGCACCGACGACGCCGCGCGCCGTCTCCGCAAGGAGCTGACCGCGTTTTTCCAAAAGCTGTACAAGCAAATCCTCCTCAAAAGCTTGAAGGACGCCGCGCCGCCCACCGTTGTGAAGATGTTTCTCAACTTCGGATATGTGGACGCCGACCTTGCCGGGCATGATAACGCGGATTATCTCTACTCCATCGCCGATTCGCTGAAGGGCAGCCCGGAATTGGGCGTATACACCATCCCCGAATGGCTGGGGGCGATATACGGCGGCGTGAAGGAGCCAAACCGCAACGAGTTTGACATGGATTACGGCGAACACCTCCGCGAGCTGAAAATCAGGGGCGAAATCGACGCGAAGGAAGAAGCCCGCCTTTGGACGGATATGGACGGACGGCTGCTGTTTGAGCTTGAAAATGTCTTTCCGATCGTCAACAAGCTCACGACCGGGCGCATCACCACCTTCTGCCCGCTCTTCTCCGACCACAGCGTGCAGCGCAAGCTGGATATGTCGCAAATCAAACCGGCGCAGCTAAGGGAAACGATTGACGAAATCCGAAGCATTGATTATTCGGCGTATTGCCGCGATATCCTGTATTCAAACCCGAGATGCGGCGTCACCAACGAGACCGTTCATGTGGAAACGCTGCCCGATATCATCCTGACGCCCAATATCGGCACGCGCGGCATCATGTGGCAGGAGATTGAGGGGCGGAAACGCGCCACCCCCGCGAGGATATTCCTGCCGCTGTTTTTGGAAACAGACCTCAAGGCGCTGATGATACGTCTGACCGCCGAGTTCCGCTGGGAAATGTGCAAGCGCATCCAAGGCGTGCGCTGGAACGACGTTACAAACCCCTCCCTCACAAGCGAGTACAGCGATTTCCTGCAATTTTACAAAAACAACCGCGAGCTGTCCATAGAGGTGAGGGACTCCATCAAAAGCGAGCTGATACGCGCCAAAAACAACTACAAAATGGTGTTCGCGGCCGATTACGCGGAATGGCTGCTGTATGAGTCGAGCGGCTCGCCCCGCCTAAACAAAGTCGCCCTCAGAATGATGATTACCTATTGCCCCTTTTCGTCGGCCGTCCGGGAAAAGCTCAGGCAGCACCCCCGCTACGCCGACCTGCTCAACCGATATCACCACAAACAGCAGCAGAAGACGCACCGCTTATCAAATGTGATTCAAAAAATCAAGCAAACGGGCAAGGATATCCCGAAGGAAATCTTAGACGAGATAGAATTTGCCGGAAAATAAAACAAACCGAGGAAAACAAACGAAAGGAGCGGGTGGATATGACCCTACCTCCGGTAACGCATCCGGGCAGCAGCCAAGGCGCCCTCCCTTCCGTGTCCGTCAGCCTGCCGCAGCCGGACAGACCCGGGATGCCCCCCGCCCGTCAAGCCCCCGCCCGCCAAGGCCCCGGCGCAACGCTGGAGCTGGGGAAGCCGGACAAACCCGGCAAGCCGGGCGAACCGTGCAGGATGTGCCAAAACCGCTCGTATAAAGACCAGTCCGGCGACGGCAACGTCTCGTTTAAGGGCGGCGGGAAGGTGGCCCCCGGCGCGGCGGCGGCCGCGATATTTTCCCACGAGCGGGAACACGTCGCCAACGCGCACGAAAAAGCGCGCCAAACAGGCGCGAACGTGCAGACGACGGTGCAAATCCACACGGCCATCTGCCCGTCCTGCAAAAAAGTATACGTCTCCGGCGGCTCCACCAGAATCCTCTTCACCGGCGGCGGCGAAACACCCAACCCCCAGCAAACCGCCGGAAGACGCTTCGACGCCACGGCGTAATAAGGGAGCCTATCGAACGATAAAACAGAGCGGCAGTTATGCCGCTCTGTTTGCGTTATGCCTAGCAGGCGCGTTATTGCGGAAAAGATGTCACGATGCTTGACCCGATACTACTCAATCCCTCAAAAATATGCCAGCCAGCCTGCTTTATAGCATCGCCAAGTATAGCGGCGGCGGCAACTATTGCTGCCGATATTATCAAAGTTTTTACTGCATCCCATTTTTTATCTGACATGATTTACGTCTCCTTTCCGTGTAGTGTTGGGCAAAGCTGCTTCTTGGACTCTCACTACATTAGACGAAAAGAGGTGAAAAAAGTTCCTTCGAGGGATGGTATAACGGGGAGCGGCGGGCGTGAGGGCGATTGGGGTTACAGGAGCGAAGCGCGTTCCTCCGCCGCCAGCAGGACGGCGTTGCAGAAGACTTCCATTGCGGGTTGAAGCTCGTCGAGCGGGGGGAAGCTGGGGGCGAGGCGGAGGTTGCGGTCTTGGGGGTCGAGGCGGTAGGGGAAGGTGGCGCCGACGGGGGTGAGGGCGACGCCCGCCTCGGCGCACAGCGCCGCAACGCGCTTGGCAAGCCCCGGCGGCGTGTTGACGCTGACGAAATAGCCGCCCTCGGGCGTCATCCAATCGCAGCCGTCCAGCCCGGACAGGTTTTCGCGCAGCATGGTTTCAACCAGCGCGAATTTGGGGCGGAGGATGGCGGCGTGCTTTTCCATATGCGCGCAAACGCCCTCCGCGCCGCCGAAGAAGCGGACGTGCATAAGCTGGCGCATTTTATCCGGCCCGATGGTCTGCACGCGCAGACGTTTTTTGATATACGCGCAGTTTTCGGCGCTGGAGGCGATGCAGGTCACCGCCGCGCCGGGGAAGCTCACCTTGGAAAAGCTGGTGAACACCATCGGCATATGCGGGCTGCCCGCCTTTTCACATTCGCGCACGATATTGGGGATGCGCCGCCGCCCGCCGGTGAGGTGGTGGATGACATAGGCGCAGTCCCAATAAATGCGGAAATCCCCGGCCGCCGGCTTGAGGGCGGCGAGGCGCCGCACCGTTTCGCCGGAATAGACGGCGCCGGTGGGGTTGGAGAAATACGGTACGCACCAGATGCCCTTGACGGAGGGGTCGGAGGAGACGAGCCGCTCCACCTCATCCACGTCGGGGCCGCTGTCGGTCATGGCAACCGGAATCATTTCGATATGAAAATACTCGCAGACGGCAAAATGGCGGTCATACCCCGGCGAGGGGCATAAAAACTTCACCTTCCCCTGCGCCGCCCACGGCACATCCTCCCGCACCCCGCGCGCCATGTTGGAGGCCACATTGTCAAACATCAGCGCCAGCGAGGAGTTGCCGCCCACGATAATCTCGTCCGGCTCCAGCTCCAAGATATCGGCGAAGATGCGCTTCATTTCGGGCAGCCCGTCTAAAATGCCGTAGTTGCGGCAATCAATGCCGTCCTCGGACAGACAGTCGCCGTCGCCCAAGCAGGTGAGCAGCCCGCTCGACAAATCAAGCTGCGCCTTGCTCGGATTGCCGCGCATCATATTCAGGGCCAGCTTGCGGCGCTTGAATTCCTCGTGCCTCGCCGCGTAGTCGGAGGTGTTCATGCAGTCCTCTCCCGTCAAGAAATTAGTTTTGATACGGTAAGTTCCCCCTCACCGCCCGTATACATCAACGTGTGTCCCGGTGCGGGAAAGCATAAGTTTCAATCTGTCGCCGTCAACCTTATACACCAACACCCAGTCGTCGGCGACATGACAGCCCCGGTAGCCGCGCCATTTCCCTTTAAGAGGGTGGTCGCGATGACGCGGCTCAAGCGCGGCTTGCCGCAAAAGCAGCAGAATGACCGCGTCAAGCCTTGTAACATCATAACCCCGGCGCATCAGCAACTCATAATCCCGCTTAAATCGCCCGGATAATTCGGGTTTAAGCATTTAACCACTCCTTTGCCTGTTCCCAAGTGTCAAAGGAATGGTAATCATCATCGGGCGGAGGTTCGCCGAGAGGTTCCGCGATGACATCGTCAATGGGGAGCCGCCGCTGTATAACCGACTGCGTGAGAAACAGATTGACCGCCGCCGAGAGAGACATTCCCATGCTCCTGTAAAGCGTATCCGCTTCTTTTCTGATGCGGGAATCAATACGGATATTGTACGTGGTATTGTTAGACACGTTCATCACCTCATTCTTATTATACCACGAAAACACCGCATTGTAAACAATAAATCCTCAATCAACCCCGTGTGCGCTTACGGGCAGAAATCTTCGGGATGACTGTTTCGCAGGGTATCGGACTGCTCCGCTATGCCGATGTAGTGTTGCAGCGCAAGGGCTGCGTAGCCCGCAATCAGCGCGGTCATTTTTGAAGCGTCGCCGTTGTTTTCGCGGTAATGGCTGAAGCAGGCGTAATAGTTCGTCCTGTCTGAAAACTTGACGTTGACGGGCGGATAGCCCGCCCGCATCAGCTCAAGGTTTAGGAGCAGACGCCCCACGCGCCCGTTGCCGTCGATGAACGGGTGGATGGTTTCAAACCGCAGATGGAAAACGGCGGCTCTCTCGATGACGTGGAGCTTTTGCAGTTCCCCGCCGTACTCCATCATCAGACGTTCCATTTGCACCGGCACTTCGTAGGGCTGGCAGGGGACAAAGCCGCCGACCCTGACGGGTACGCTTCTGTACACGCCTTTATCGGATTGCCTGTCCATCAGGACGAGGGAATGTATCTCCTTGACGGTTCTTTCCGAAAGAGGGGTTTTGGTTTTGACCAAATCCTCCATGTAATAGTAAGCGTCCCTGTGTCCAATCGCTTCCAGATGATGCCGGAGCGGCTTTCCCCCGACCGTCACGCCTTCCTTCAGCACAAGCGCGGTTTCCTCCAGCGTAAGCGTGCTGCCCTCAATCGCGTTTGAGTGGTAGGTGTAGTCTATCATAAAATCCTCGGACAGCCTGCGGACGCTTTCCGGGGATAACGGCCTAGCGTTTTTCAGCTTGCCGTGAAGCATATCAAGCTCCTCAAACATAGCGGCGGCTCCCTCCTATTTGTGATACAGCTTTTTCGTTTGATACACCGGCTCGCAGGTGAGGTTGACGCCTAGGCGCTGGAGGGTTTGCTCGTCTATTCGGGAGAGCAGGACGGTGGAATGGGCTTCGCAGCCTTTGAGGGCTTCGAGCTGCTCCATCGCCCGTTCGGCGCCGGAGTTGTTGGCGTCTGCGGCGCAGATGGAGAGGGCGATTAGCACCTCGTCGGTGTGCAGACGGGGGTTTTTGTTGCCCATATGGGTGATTTTCAGATGCTGAATCGGCTCGATAATCTCCGGCGAAATGAGCTTGGCGCTCTTGGGGATATCCGCCAGCTTTTTGAGCGCGTTGAGCAGCGCCGCCGACGCCGCGCCCAGCAAATCGGAGGTCTTGCCGGTGACGACGCGCCCGTCGGGCAGCTCAATGGCAACGGCGGGTTCGCCGCCGGTCTGCTTTGAACGCGTCAGCGCCTTGCCCACCGCCGGACGGGCCTCCGCCGTCACCCCGGCCTTGGCCATTAAGGTCTCCAGACGGCCCACGGCCTCCTGCTCGCCCAGTCCTTTCCGCCATTCGGCCTGCGCTTCGTAATACCGGCGGATAATCTCCTGCTTGGACGCTTCGCATACCGCCGCGTCGTCGGCGATGCAGCGGCGGATGGTGTTGACGCCCATATCGGTCGGGCTTTTGTAGGGGGAGGCGCCTAGGATGTGCTTGAGCATATCGAATAAAACGGGAAAGCTCTCCATGTCCCGGTTGTAGCTGACGGCGATTTCCTCGTGCGCGATTTGGTGGAAGGTGTCGATGGTCACGGTGTCGCCGAGGTCGGCGGTGGACGCCTCGTAGGCGAGGTTGACCGGATGCTCCGGCGGCAGATCCCATACGGGGAAGGTTTCATATTTGGCGTAGCTTGCCCGCAGACCGCGCCGATGCTCATGGTAGAGCTGGGACAGGCAGACCGCCATCTTGCCGCTGCCCCCGCCGGGCGCGGTGACCACCACAATGCGGCGCTCCGTCTCTATGTAATCGTTTTTGCCAAAACCGGCGTCGCTGAGGATGAGCGGGATATTTTTGGGGTAATCCTCGATGCTGTAATGCTTATAGGTGGTAATGCTCTGCTTGCCGAGCAGCCGGATAAACTGCACGGCGGTTTCTTGGCGGGCGTATTGGGTGACGACCACCGAGCCGACATACAGCCCGATGGTGCGGAACGCGTCCGTCAGGCGCAGGGCTTCCTGCGCGTAGGTGATGCCCGTCTCGCCCCGGCGCTTGCTCTTTTCAATGTCCTCCGCGCTGATGACGATGACAATCTCTACCTCGTCCTTCAGCCGCATCAGCATCCGCGCCTTGCTGTCCGGCTCAAATCCCGGCAGGACGCGGCTGGCATGGGTATCGTCGAAGAGCTTGCCGCCGAATTCCAGATACAGCTTGCCGCCGAATTGCTCCATCCTTTCCAGTATTTTGCCCGATTGCAGGCGGAGATATTTTTGATTGTCAAATGGGCGGCGCGAAGCGCTCATATCCATCATTCCCTTCGTCCCAGAAAAGCCAGATTTGTCTCAATCAGGCGCGCGCGCTGCCTTACGCAGGCGGCGGAGCGGAGCGCGTCGGGCGGCGTGGAAAACACATAGTCGGCCAGCCGGTCAACGGTGGTGGAGGCGACGTGCAGGCGGGTGTCGGAGGAGGCGTAGTAGATGTAGACGCTTCCGTCGATGTCCTCAATCGCGCCGTTGGTAAACAGCACGTTGCTCACATCGCCGATTCGTTCGCCGCCCTCCGGGGCAATCATGTAGCCGCCCGGCTCGGCAATCACGCGCCACGGCTCGTTTAAGTCGGTGGCAAAGGCGTAGATGACATAGCGCAGCCCGGCGGCGGTGCTCCGTACGCCGTGGGCGATGTGAACCCAGCCGCGGCTTGTGCGGATGGGCACGGCGCCCGCGCCGTTTTTGGCTTCGGTGACGGTGTGGTAGCGCCGCGCGCTGGTGATTCGTTCCTCGCTGACGACGGCGCGGGTGATATCGGCGCAAACGCCGAACCCGATTCCGCCGCCGCTGCCCGTTTCGATGAAGCCGTCCATCGGGCGGGTGAAGAAGGCGTATTGGCCGTCAACAAAGCGTGGGAAGAGGAGGACGTTTCGCTGCTGCGGCGATTGCTCGGTGATGAGATTGGGCAGACGTTCCCATGTCTTGAGGTCTTTGGTGCGGACAATCCCGGCCGAGGCGACCGCCGCGGAGAGGTCGGGGCTGCCCCTGTCCTTGCTTTCCGAGCAGAAGAGGCCGTAAATCCAGCCGTCCTGATGCTTGGTCAGGCGCATATCGTAGACGTTGGTTTCGTCCGGCTCAGAGTCGGGCAGGACGACCGGGCGGCTCCAAAAGCGGAAGCCCTCGGTGGGGCGGCGGCTTTCGGCGATGGCAAAGAAGGATTTGCGGTCGCTGCCCTCCACCCTCGCGCAGAGATAATATTTGCCGCCCAGCTTAATCGCCCCGGAATTGAATACGGCGTTGACGCCCAGCCGCTCCATGCAGTACGGGTTGCTCTCCAGCTTGACGTCGTATTTCCAAAAGGGCGGGATGTGCTTCGCCGTCAGCACGGGGTGCCGCCAGCGGGTAAAGACGCCGTTGGTATACGGCGCGGGCGCGTTGGGGCGCCGAATCAGGCGCTCGTACACGCGCTCAAGCTTTTGGTATTCGGGATGAATCACAGACAGTCCCTCCTTAGTATTTCCAAACACATCCGCCCGTTGTGGTACGGGCATTTCCACCCGTCAACGATGGGCATCCCCGCGTCGGTGGGTGCCCCGTCGGGGTTGACCTCGCTCAACCATTCGGAATTTGGGCGTTTGTCGACCATTTTCTCTTCGATGAACGTCAGGATTTCCTCCGCCGCTTCCCTGTATCCCGCGTTGAGGAATCCGACCACCGCCTCCGCCTGAACCCACCAGATGCGCCGCTCGTCCTCCTCTCCGCGCACACACTCGTTCCGCAGGGAGCCTTCGCGGAAGGCGCGGGTATGGACGGCTTCCGCCAGAGCGCGGCAGACGGGCTGTATGCGCCGGAGCAGCGCGCCGTCCTCGAGCAGCCCGCAGCCCCACTCCACCAGCCATGACGATTCGATGTCATGGCCGTATGAGGTCAGGTCGATGAGGCTGTTCCAGTCCGCGTCGAAAAAGACCTCCTGCCGTTTCAGCGCGGGGTTGTAAATCGTATGCTCGAACCTGTCGAGCATACGGCGCATTGCGTCGGCGACGGCGGGGCTTTTGGCCGCGCGGTACAGCCCGCTGTACGCCTCAAAGACGTGCAGCAGCGTGTTCATGGTTCGGCTTGCCATCACGCCGTTTTCGGAGAGCTTGTCGTTTTCAACCGGCAGGAAGGCGCGGTCAAACGCTTCCAGATAGCCGCCCTCGTCGCGGCATTTGCCCTCAATCAGCTCAAACAGGTCTTCCGCCAGCCTCAGCGCGTCTTGCTCCCCGCTCGCTTGGGCGTAAGCCGAGAGGGCGTAAACGGCGAAGGCTTGGTTGTAGGTGTGCTTTGTTGTGTCGGCGGGCTTGCCGTCATAGGTCGCCGACCAGAATATGCCGCCCTGCGCTTTGTCAAGGCAGGCGCCGGTCAGAAAGCGATAGGCATGGCGCGCGTCGTCCAGCAAATCGTCCCGCCGCAAGACCATCGCGGCCTCGGAGAAAAACCACAGGATGCGGCTGTTGAGGATACAGCCCTTGTCCGCCCGCTTGTCCACCGTCAGGTCAAAGTCCACCAGACCGTAAAAGCCGCCGTAATCTTCATCGCGCAAGCCCTGCCAGAAGGGGATGACGCCGTCCAGCAGACGCGAAGCCCTGTCCTTCATCGTATGCCAAGCTCCGTGTCTTCCGCCGTGAGGACGCTGTGCTCTTTGATATAGGAGACGACGTCGTCCAGCGTGGTGAACGCGAGGCCCACGTAGGAGTCCGCCGCGCCGTAGTAGACGGCGATGCGCCCGGTGTCGGCGTCTTGGAGGGTGGCGCAGGGGAAGACCACGTTGGGGACAAAGCCGCGCTCCTCATACCATTCCTCCGGCGTGAGCAGGAAGCGGCGGCAGCGGTATTTGACGATGCTGGGGTTGTCGATGTCCAGAATGGCTCCGCCGATGCTGTAGACAAAGCCGTTGCAAGTGCCGGAAACGCCGTGGTAGAACATCAGCCAGCCCTCGGTCGTCTCGATGGGGGCCGCGCCGCCGCCGATTTTGACCGATTCCCACCACGCGCCGCTGCCGCGCCCCATGACGTGGCGGTGCTTGCCCCAATAGACCATATCGGGGCTTTCGCTGATGAAGATGTCGCCGAAGGGGGTATGCCCGCTGTCGCTGGGGCGGGAGAGCATGACAAAGTTGCCGTTAATCTTGCGCGGGAACAGCACGGCGTTTCGGTTAAAGGGGATAAACGGGTTTTCAAGCCGGGTGAAGGTTTTGAAGTCGGTGGTCTTGGCCATGCCGATGGCCGCGCCGTAGAAGTCCTGACACCAGATGGCGTAGTAGGTGTCCTCCACCTTCACGAAGCGGGGGTCGTAGGCGTAATGGGGCAAAAACGGTTCGCCGTCTTCGTTGACAAAGGGAATCCGTTCGTCCTCAATCGTCCAGTTGATGCCGTCGCCGCTCTCGCCCCAGTAGATATGCGGCACGCCGTCGGTCTGCTCGGCGCGGAAAACGCCGGCGAACCTTCCGTTGAGCGGCACCACCGCGCTGTTGAAGATTCGCGCCACCCCCGGCGCGGGGTTGCGCCCGATGACGGGGTTGTCCGAATACCGCCACAGCGGCCCTCCCTGAGGCCCCTCCGGCTTTTCCTGCCAAGGCATATTGGGAACGCCGGGCCCGATGATTTTCAAACCGCTCATACGCGTACACCTCTCCGTTTATGATTTACATCCGCTTGCGGACATTATACCATAGGCGCGGGACGGTGGCAACCGCCCGAAACGAAAAAAGAAAAATCCCCACAGCCGCATGGCCGCAAGGGATTCAGCAGAGGGGGAGGGGGCTATCTGACGAACCAATTTTTCATGCCGCCCAGCCATTCGGCGAGCTTGAAGCGAACGGCGTAGCGTTCGTCGGCTTGGGTGATGAGCAGGATGTCGTCTTCGGTCAGGCCGGCGGCGCGGGATAAGTCGTCGGGCAGACGCTTCATGGCGGCCTCGGCGCACAGCGGGGGAAAGACCACGCACCACCAGTTTTCCCCGCCGCCGCCGTCCAGCGTCACGCGCAGGGCGGTGTACGGCCCGGCGGGCAGCGCGAAGGACGCGTATTCGCGGGTGGGGAACGGCTCGCGTTTCAGCTCGGCGGCGACCGTTTGCCGGATGCCCTGTTCTTGCAGAAATTCGCGCAGATGCGCCTCCAGCGCGGGTATGTTCTCGGCGGCGATACGTCTGGCGTCGGCGGCGTCGGCGGCGCCGGACAGCGGCCGGGCCAGAACGGACAGCGTTTGGTCGCGTACGGCGAGCTTGACGGCTTGATCCTCCGGGCTGTCCGACGCGGCGACGACATGCAGGCGCAGCAGCCTGTCCGGCAAGCCCGCGCTTGCGGACGCGGCGGACACCATCAGCGCGACGGCCAAGCCGGCGCAGAGCGCCAGCTCCCAGACCTTGAAACGGTTTTTTTCCATGAGTTATCCCTGCCTTTTTTGAATGTGTAAGTTCATTCTTGACAGGGATTGTTTTGCTTATACAGGTACGGTGAGAAATGTTTTTGGAAAAATCGGTTTTAATGTTTGCACGGCGTCGGCGGCTTGCGTTTCATCGTCGAAAATGCCGAAAACGGAGGGGCCGCTTCCGCTCATCAGCGCTTTGGACGCGCCCGCCTGAAGCAGAACCTGCTTGATTTCGCCAACTTCCGGGTGGGGGTTGACGGTTTCAAAGACGTTGTCTCCCTCCCGCCGCCCGGACAGGTCAAAAAGCTGGAACATTCTAACGGTTGATACATTGATGGCCGGGACGGACAGCACAATCCAGCATTCCGGCAGCGGCGGCAGCGGCGTGAGACGCTCGCCCCGTCCCTCGGCGAGGCAGACCCCGCCGCGCAGGCAATACGGCACGTCGGAGCCCAGCTTGAGCGCAAGCTCCTGTAAGTCCGGCCTTCGGACGGCTGTCTGTACCGCCGCCCATTTGTCTAAAGCCCGCAGCACCGCCGCCGCGTCGCTTGAGCCGCCGCCAAGGCCGGCGCTGAGGGGAATACGCTTTTCGACGCGGACGTGCGCGCTCCAGCCCCGGGCGCCCGCCGCTTCCATAAACAGCTTTACCGCGAGGGAGGTGAGATTGCCCTTACGGACGCCCGCCGCCTGCGCGGTAAAGAGACCCCGCCCCGCCTTGCAGGGCCTGAGCATGATATGCAGGTCGTCGTAAAGCGATATCGACGCCATGACCGATCGCAGGTCGTGATACCCGTCGTCCCGCTTGCCGAGCAAATCCAGCGACAGATTGATTTTCGCGGGCGCCTTCGCGCGGAGGGTAACGGGAAACCGTTTCATTCAAGGGACACCGCCTTGAAGGGGCAGAACTCGTGGCAGCAGTAGCAGCGGATGCAGTCTTTTTCATTGATGACGGCTTTCCTGTCCCGGATGGCGATGCATTTTTGCGGGCAGATGCGCGCGCAGTCGCCGCAGCCCACGCAGTGGCGGAGGATGCGCGGCACGGCGTCGCCCTTGTGGCGGACGGCGGGGAGAAAATAGCGGCGGAGCGGAGCGGGGTCGTCGCCCAGCCATTCCAGCAGCGCCGGGTCGCTTGGAGCGAGACCGCGGGCGGCGGCTTCCGCGATGGTGCCGACGCTGTCCGTCCGCAGGCCCATTAAGTGGCACTGCGCCAAATCGACCGCATACGGATTCGGCCCCCCGGCGACGACGCGCAGATGCTTGGGGTCGCCGCCGGTCGGCCCGGCGCCCTCCATCCCCCACACGCCGTCGAGAATGGAAAACCCCGGATTGACCGCTTGGCAGATGTCCACCAGCGCCCCCGCGAAATCCTCGCGCTTGGAGAATTTTCGGTGCAGCATAGGCTTCCCCGTTCCGGGAACACAGCCAAACAGGTTTTTTGAGCAGCCGGTCATGGACATCATGCCGTGCGTCTTGGCCTTGGCGGCGGAGACGACCAGCTCGGCGTCCAGCACCGGCGCGAGGAGCTTGACCTTTTGAAGAACCCGGCCGCCCGGAATGGACACCGTCCGGCTCTTGGTGTTGAAGCTCAGAACGGCGCCGCTCTGCTCGGCCGCGCCCGTCATGCCGCATTTGCCGTACAGCAGCTTCAGGACGGCCTTGCTGTGCGGCCCGCCGGTTGAGTCGATGAGGGAAACGCACGCGCCCGCCTTGACAAACGCGGCGGCAATGGCGGCCACCACCGCCGGGTGCGTCGTGACGGCGGCTTCGGGCTTTTTGGGCATAATCAGGTTGGGTTTGACGAGGACGCTTTTGCGCCCGTCCAAAATGGCCGCCGCGCCGCCGAAGCCAGCCAAAACACGGTCAACCGCCGCCTGAGCCCCGTCATATGTATCGCATTGAGCGATAAAAACACGGTTGTCCGTCATGCGCCCGTACGGAAGCCGTTGAACCATGCCCGCTCGCCGAAGGGCTTTTTGGTCACATATTTCAGAGCATCGGCGGCGATTCCGATGGGCAGGAAGCAGACCAGCTCGGTGTCGGCGGGGACGCCCAGTATATCGGCCATTTTCCGCCCGATGGCGTCGGCGCCGGTCACTTGTCCCTCAACCCAGCAGCTTTGGTAGCCCAGTTCGACCGCCGCCAGCAGCATGTTTTGGATGGCCGCCGAGTAGTCCTGAACGTGGAAGCAGGTGTCCCCGTACGCGGGGATGGCTTGGGTCAGTATGCAAATCATAGCCGGCGCATCGGCCAGCTTGGATTGAATCACGTTCCGCAGCTTTTCAAGCAGCGCCGGGTCGTCCACAGCAATCAGGCTGGTCGTTTGCTTGTTGCAGCCCGACGGCGCCGCCAGCCCCGCCTCCATGATGGTGATAAGATCCTCCCTCGGAACCCCGGCGTCTTTGTACGCCCCACGGTAACTGGTTCTGCCCTTGATCGTGTCCAGTGTGCCCATACTGAAACCTCCAGTTTTATTTTCGTTTCACCGCGCGCAGCGCCGCCGCGGCGATATCCGCCGCGTTTAGGTTAAACCGGCCGCGCAGATAGTCCTCGGGGCCGACTTCGCCGAATTGGTCTTGCACGCCAATCATTTCGACGGGGACGGGCCGGGTTTTGACCAGCGTTTCGGCGACGGCCGAGCCTAGGCCGCCGACGACGTTGTGGTTCTCGCAGGTGACGACGGCGCCGGTCTTTTCCGCGCTCTCGATGACCATCTCGGCGTCAATCGGCTTCCATGTGAAGAGGTTGACGACCCGTGCCGAGACGCCCTGCTCATCCAGCAGCTTCGCCGCTTCCAGCGCTTCGGCCACCATGATGCCGGAGGCGAACAGGGCGACGTCCCCGCCGTCGCGCAGAAGGACGCCCTTGCCCACCTCGAACTCGCTGCCGGACTCAAACACGCCGACGGCGTTCTTGCGGTTGAGGCGGATGTAATACACTCCGTATTTTTCGGCGATTTTCGGCAAAATGTTTTCAAGCATGACCGAATCGGTCGGCTCCACCAAGGTTATTTCGGGGATGGCGCGGAGGACGGCCATGTCCTCCAGCGGCATATGCGTCCCGCCGTTGTAGGCGGCGCACACGCCGGGGTCGGTGCCGACGATGCGCACATTGAGCTTGGCGTAGGCCGCCGACATGAAGACCTGATCGCAGGCGCGGCGGGTGGCGAAGGTGGCGAAGGTGTGCGCGAACGGGATGTATCCCATCGCGGACAGGCCGGCGGCGACGCCTATCATGTTTGCCTCGGCAATGCCGCAGTTGATGAAACGGTCGGGGTAGGTCTGCATGAAGGGCTTCATGCCGGACGAGCTCATCAGGTCGGCGTCGAGCGCGGCGATGTTTTCGTTTTCGGCGGCAAGGCCCGTCAATACGCGGCAGTATGTGTCGCGCATCATTTTTTCCTCGGTTTGGAGTACGCTTTTCACCTTTACACTCATGCCGGCACCTCCTCTAATTTCTGCTGCGCCGCTTTCAGCGCTTCGGTCATCTGCTCCGGCGTGAAAGCGATGTGGTGGTTGAATTCCTGATTCTCGGCAAAGGTGCAGCCGTAGCCTTTTTTTGTGTTCAGCACAATCATCGAGGGGCTTTTCCGGTTGTCCGCCGCGGCTTTTACAGCCGTTTCAACCGCCGCGGTGTCATGCCCGTCAATGGATTGCGTGAAGAAGCCGAACGCGCGGAACTTATCCGCCAAGTCGCCGGTGTCGAGGACGTTTTTCACATACCCGTCCAACTGCTGGCCGTTTTTGTCGCAGAACACAATCAGGTTGTCCAGCTTCCTGTGCGCCGCGAGCATCAAGCCTTCCCAAACTTGGCCCTCGTTGCACTCGCCGTCGCCGATGATGAGATAGGTGCGGGCGTCGCAGCCGCGCATTTTTTGTCCCAGCGCCAGTCCGACGGCGGTGGAGACGCCCTGCCCGAGGGAGCCGGTGGTCATATCGACGCCGGGGGTCTTGTTCATGTCGCAGTGGCTGGGCAGGCTGGTGCCGGGGCGGTTGAGCGTTTGCAGCAGGCTTTTGTCAAAATACCCGCGCAGCGCCAGCGCGGCGTAGACGGCGGGCCCGGCATGGCCCTTGCTGCACACGAGACGGTCGCGCTCCGGCCAGTCCGGCTGTTCCGGCCTGACGCGCATCACGCCGTTGTACAGCACGGCCAGCGTCTCGACGACGCTCATCGCGCCGCCCACATGCCCGAAGCCCCGCGTCTCAAAAACGCGCAAGGTTTCAAGCCGCAGCTCGGCGGCGCGGAGGGGGAGGTTTTGTCTGCTCATAGAATCAACTCCTTTTTTGTTATGGGGTCGGCCGCCGCCGGCGCGGCGGACATCTAAGAAATCGCTTGGGGTACGCCCTTATCTCTCAACAGCCTCAGCACATAGGTTTCCGCTTCGATATCAAACTGCCTGCCGCGCGGGTTGCGTTCGTTCGCCGCAATCGCGCCGTCAACGGAGACAAAGGCAAGCCCGTAGCCTCCCGCTTGCTCGTCCTCTGTCAGGGCGGGCCTGACGGTGGCTTCCTCAACCTCGCAGGTATAGTAGAAAAAGCGCTTTTCGTAGATGGCCTCGGCATGGCTGTCTTTGCGTATCTCCGCCGCCATGCCGAAGGGTTTTATCGTCGAAGGCTTTACAACAAGCCCCGCTTCCTCCCGCACCTCGCGAATCAGCGCGCCAGCGTGTGTTTCCCCGTCTTCAACGCCGCCTCCCAGAAAAATATAGACGTCGTCCTTGGCGCAGTAATGCAGGGCGATTTTGCCGCCGGCATAGATGATGGCGCGCGCCGTATTCCGTATACAGCGGGGCAGCGATGGGTCGTAGTTTTTTTTGTCGAAAACCGCCAATGTATCCATAGGCCATACCCCTTGAGACAAACTATGCGCCGCGGCGGGCCGCTAATACGCCAGTCTTTCCGTAATATACGCCGCCGCGCCGTCGATGGGGACGCGCTCCTGCGTCATGCCGTCGCGCTCGCGGACGGTGACGCAGCCGTCGTCCAAGCTGTCGAAGTCGTAGGTGACGCAGAAGGGGGTGCCGATTTCATCCTGACGGCGGTAGCGGCGGCCGATGGCCCCGGCTTCGTCATAGTCGGCGTTGAAATGCTTCTGCAAATCCGCGTACAGCTTCGACGCCTCCCCGCCCAGCTTTTTGCTCAGGGGCAGCACGGCGCACTTGACCGGCGCCAAAGCCGGGTGCAAACGTAATACAGTGCGTATATCTCCGTCGGATAATTCCTCTTCGTCATACGCGTCGGTCAGGAACGCCAGCAGGACGCGCTCGACTCCCAGCGACGGTTCGATGACGTAGGGGATATACTTTTCGTTTGTTTCGGGGTCGAAATACTCCATCGTCTCGCCGGATTCCGTCTGATGGCATGTCAGGTCATAATCGGTGCGGTCGGCAAGGCCCCACAGCTCGCCCCAGCCGAAGGGGAAGAGGAATTCAAAGTCGGTGGTGGCTTTGGAGTAATGCGACAGCTCTTCCGCGCTGTGGTCGCGGAGACGGAGGCTTTCCTCCCGCATTCCCAGCCCCAGCAGCCAGTTTTTGCAAAACTCTTTCCAATAGGCGAACCATTCCAAATCGGTGTCCGGCTTGCAGAAAAACTGCATTTCCATCTGCTCGAACTCGCGGGTACGGAAGATGAAGTTGCCCGGCGTAATCTCGTTGCGGAAGGATTTGCCGATTTGTCCGATACCGAAGGGTATCTTGCGCCGCGAGGAGCGCTGGACGTTTTTGAACTGCACGAAGATGCCCTGCGCCGTTTCGGGGCGGAGGTAGACGGCCGCCGCCGTGTCCTCGTTGACGCCCTGAAAGGTCTTGAACATCATATTGAACTGGCGGATGGCGGTGAAGTCCTTGGCGCCGCAGGCGGGGCAGGGGACGCCGTTTTCGGCAATCCACGCGCCCATTTGCTCAAAATCCATCCCGGCGGGGCTGCCGCCCTTCGCCTCGATAAGCTGGTCGGCGCGGTGGCGGGTCTTGCATTTGCGGCAGTCCATCAGCGGGTCGTTGAAGTTTTTGAGGTGGCCCGAAGCCTGCCAGACGGAGGGGTTCATCAGGATGCCGGAATCCAGCCCCACGTTGTAGGGGCTTTCGCGGACGAATTTCTTCCACCACGCCGCTTTGATGTTGTTTTTCAGCTCCACGCCCAGCGGGCCGTAATCCCAAGTGTTGGCGAAGCCGCCGTAAATCTCCGAGCCGGGGTAGATGAACCCCCGCCCCTTGCACAGCGCCGCCAGTTTGTCCATGCTCTTTTGCGTGTTGTCCATTGTGTCTGCTCCTCCTAATCCGCTAATATGCTGTCTATATAGCAACTGTCGGGACATAAGTCCACCTTATTGCGCCACACAACATTGCTGTCAATGCCGGAATCTATATCCCACGCGATACAGCCATTGTTGTCAACATATACGCGCTTGAACTCCGGCAACGCCCGGAAATGCCTGAATACATCGCCTTTTAGGTTCTCCCGCATATCGTAGATTTTTCGTTCGTTATTGTCAAAGACAATCGTAAGCGTAAAGTTGTCATTGGCCGCCACCGACAGGATTTTTCGCCTGCCGCTTTTGAAATAATCGAAAACCTCACGCGGGATATTCGCGTCCATTTGAAAGCTCCTTTCAGCCGGCTTACCGAAGCGGTTCAATTTCAAAAAGCTCTTTCTTTTTCTCCGCAAGCTCCCAGTTTTCCAGCAGCTCCTCCTGATGCAAGGCAGTCCATCCGAGAAGCATCTTCAGTTGCTTATTCGGGATGCCGCCGGTCAACACGTCAATCTCGTTTATCAGAACAACAACCTCATCTCCGCCGTATGTCGCGTGAAAATGGGGAGGGTTGTGTTCGCTCCAGTTCATAAAGATTTTGATGCCCCTAAAAAAGGATATGGTTGGCATTTGACATGTCCTCCTAATCAATTTCCCGCATATAGAACGCTGTAAAGAATGTTTTATCCTTGCCTAAGGTTCGCTCGTCCACGCAGACGAAGCCGTGCTTTTCATAAAACGCCCGCAGTTTGGGGCGGTGCTGGTGGCAGTCCAGACGGATGGCGGGGATGCGTTTCTCTTTGCAGAGCGCGGCGGCGTATTCCATCAAAGCGTCGGCGGCGCCGGAGCCTTTCGCGGCTTTGGTTACGGCCAGCTTGTGGATAAAGAGCGAAGCCCCTTTTTCGATATCCGGCCAGAAAAACGGGTCGTGATCAACCAAGGCCACACAGCCGCACGAGACACCGTCCGAATCCGCGATGAAAAAATCCTCAATCCGGTAAGACTTCGCAAGCGCGTCCCATGTCACCCAGTCCGGCTCCCACAACGGCTGCTCTATCTCGTTCAGCCAGTTCACCGTATCCAGCAGGATGCTTTCGATGACGGGAATATCGCCCTCACGGGCTTGGCGGATGGTGAGGTTTGTCATGGTGTCACTTCCCCACGCAGAATTTTGCGAAGATTTCGTCGATGATTTCTTCCCGTACCCGTCGGCCGGTCAGCTCGCCGACGTAGGACAGGGCGCGTTCCAGCTCGGCTAAGACGGCGTCGGGGGTGAAGCCTTCCCGCAGGCCCCTGAGGGCGCAGCGCACGGCGTCGGCGGTGCGCCGGATGGCGTCGGTCTGCCGCTCGTTGGTTAGAACCGAGCCGTCGTACAGCGTGTCCCCCGCGTCATAAAGGCGGCGGAGGGTGCTGTATACGGCGTCAAGCCCTTGCCCCGTCTTGGCGGAAACGGGCAGCACATGGAGGAAAGCGGCTTCAATCTGTTCCCGCTCCAGCTTTTGCGGCAGGTCGGTTTTGTTAATCAGCACCAGACAGGCGCGGTCGCGCGCGAGGTCTAAAACGGCGCGGTCTTCACGCGTCAGCGGCGCCGAGCCGTCTAAGACGACAAACAGCAGCTCCGCGTGTTCGGCAAGGCCGCGTACCCGCATGACGCCCGCCTTTTCCACCACGTCCCGCGTTTCGCGGATGCCCGCGCCGTCGATGATTTTCAGCTTAACGCCGCCCACCGTCACCGTTTCCTCAAGCGTGTCGCGGGTGGTGCCGGGGAAAGGCGAGACAATGGCGCGTTCATGCCCCACAAAGGCGTTGAGCAGCGAGCTTTTGCCCACGTTGGGCTTGCCGAGGATGGAGCATCTTAGGCCCTCGCGCAACAGCAGTCCTTTGCCCGCCGTGGCAAGCAGGGTGTCCAAGGAGGTCAAGACAAGCTGTAAAACCGGCGTGAGCTCGCCGGGGGCGACGTCCTCCTCGGGGTAGTCGATGGCGGCGTAGAAACGGGCAAGCAAGCCCGCCAGAGTGTCATACAGTTCGGAAAAGACCTGCCCCACACGTCCGGCAAGCTGTCCGGCGGCGTTGCGGGCGGCGTCCCGCGTTTCGGCGGTTACCAAATCGGCCACGGCTTCGGCCTGAGAGAGGGAGAGCTTGCCGTGAAGAAAGGCGCGGCGGGTGAATTCGCCCGGCGCGGCCGGCGCGGCGCCGGCTTTGTAAAGCTCCTCCAGCACGGCGCGGAGCGTGGGGATGCTACCGTGGAGATGCAGCTCGACCGTGTCCTCGCCGGTGAAGGAATAGGGGGCGACCATGCGCACCGCCATCCCCTCGTCGAGCAAGGCTCCGTCGATGATGACGCTGCCCATCACAAGCGTCCGGGGCTTCCATTTGGCGGGCGGCAGGCCGTTTTTGGCGGTGAAAACCGACGGCGTCAGCGCGAACGCTTTTTTGCCGCTGATGCGTATGACGCCAAGCGCGCCCGACAGCGGCGGCGTGGCTAAAGCCGCGATGGTTTGCAATATCTCCGCCTCCTATCGTTACATTTGCGGCAAATCTTCCCCTTGGTCAAGCAGCTCGAAGCGACTTAAAAATCCCTGCTGGAGGGCCATGCGGTTGGTAAACAGGCCGGTGTTCTCCCCACCGAGAACAATGAGGAACTGAGAATCATTCAGCCGGTACAGCTCAAGCGTTTCGGCGCTGCCGTCGCTGAAGCGGATGGTGATGCGGTAGACGGGCGGCCCGTCCGGGACGGCGGCGTCGGTTCCGCCGTTCTGGGAGATGCGGAGGGTGGCCATATACAGCCTGCGGGCGTTGCTTTCGCTAAGCTCGGTATCGTCGAGCCAGCCGCGCAGGCTCGCCTCGCTTTCATTATGCTCCAGCCGCAGAACGCGGGTGACGCCGTCCAGCTCGTAGGTGACCGAAGAAACGCCGACGATATTGTGCAGCCAGACGGTCTGAGAGCGGAGGCGGGTGGGGTCGGCGCCGAGGAAGTCGTAGTTCCCGTCGGGGTCAAATAGAACGGCGTCATAGCCTTCAATCATCACATACCGCCCGCCGCGTTCGGCGTCGCGCCGCCCGATGAGGAGCGTCCCGGTCCAGCCGTCGGCGGTCACGGTCAGTCTATCCGGGCTGTCCAGCCCGTAAACAGACAAATCGGCGGGCGCGGCGGCTTCAATGCCGCCCGGCGCGATGCTGAGAATGTGGTCAAACAAAACGGCCTGCGCCGCTTCGCCGGTGACCTCGCCGACAAACGGCTGCAGGATTTGGTATTGGAACACACCCGGGAGCGCGTCCGTCAGCTCCTCGTCCGAACGCTTGCGAAGCTCAATCGTTCTGTCGGCCTCTTCCAGCGTAAGGTATTCGATGTTGTCCCATTCAAGGTCGCCGAGGGAGGAGGGGAAGAAAGAAATGTCGTAGAGATCCTCCAGCGTTTGCAGGAGCGGGGAGGCTTGCGAATCGCTGAGGATGAAAACCTCGCGGCTGTCCCGTCTTCGCGCGTAACGGCCCTGTCCGGCGGCCGGCTGCGCGCCCGCCATCAAATCGACCGACGTGCCGTCGGCGAGACGGACGCTCCATTCCATCACCGGGGCGTCCAAGCCGAACAGGGCGAGCGCCGCGTCGTCGGCGTTCTCCGCAATCCGGGTCAGGCCGGTCAGTGAAATCGCGGCTCTGTAGGCAAGGCGCAGGGAGGACTCTTTTCCGGGGAACAAAGTCTCCGGCGCTTCCAGCGCGTAATCGCCGCTGTCCGCGTTGTGGGAGACGGTGTAAGGCGTTCCGCCGGACGGGTAAAACGACACGCCGGGGACATTCTCCGGCGTCTCCCGTATCAGCTCCCCAAGCTCCGGGGAGGGCTGCGGCGGCGGCGGAGACGTTTGGGGCGGGGATTCGGGCCACAGGCTCAGCGCCGCAATCCCGGCAATCAGCGCCGCGACGACGGCGACGGCGATAAAGAGCGCCGCCGGACGCCGCATCATTGGTGCCTCCTTTTTCTCCAAACCCAAATGCCCGCGGCCATAATCGCCAGCGGAAGCAGGACAACCATCAGGATGAGGACAAAACGCGCCGCGCCGGAGCTGACCGGCATCTGGCTGCTTGGCGCCGTTTTGGAGGGGATGAACACGCTTTCGCCGAAGGGGTTTAGGTCGTTGGCGAGGTTGCGGAGGAAGGCGTTGTTGTAGAAATAGTCGCCGTAGTTTAGCAGGAAGGAGTCGGAAATCATTTCGGCGCCGGCGACGATGAGGTTTGAGAAAACCAAGTTGCGGTCTACATCGTAGGCGTGATAGCGGGTGTTGTAGGCGAGGACGAAGGGGCCGGAGTCGTCGTCGCTTTCCCTCTCCGGGGTTGTGATGCCGCCTTGGCTCAAATCCTTGGCGTAGGACGCGGCGGAGAAGGTTTGGATGAGCGGGAAGACGGTGAAGGTGTTTCTTGTGCCTTCGCCCCACACGGCGCGGAGCGGGCGGGCGAAAGGCACGCCGACGCCGGGGAACCCGGAGGTGGCCGTTTCGGCGTCTTCGGTGAAGGGGAGGATGCCGGCTCTGACCTGAGCGCCGAGGAGGAAAGGCTGTCCGGCGATGCGGTGCGCTTCGTCAAAAACAATCTTGTCTTCAATCCCGATGCCCCATTCGGCGAGAAATCGGTCGAGATTGGGCATGGGAGGGAGGCTGAACTCGTAGAAAATCATGGCGTTTCCGCCCGTCGAGAGGTAATGCTCCAGCTTGACAAGCTCCTCGTCCAGAAAGTCGGTGAGGGGGGCGACGGAGATGAGGACGTCGGCGTCGGCGGGGATATCCTCGAAGACGAGGTTGACGGACGAAACGGCATAGCCGCCCCGCTCAAAGATTTCGGTTAGCAGCGCCGCGCCGCTTTCCCGGTGGCCCTCAAGGAAGACGGCGCTTGCCAGACCGTCGTTTAAGACATAGCTCAGCGCGCTGACCAGCTCCTGATCGGCGCGCAGAACCTCGCGCCCTTCGTGGTTCCATGAAAACAAATCGGCAAAGGGGACTCTGGCGGCGCGGCGGGAGCTGAGGAGGATGATGTCGTTCCGGGTCATATCCTGCAGCTCGTCGTGGGCGGCCTTGAGTTCGGCGAGGGAATTGCCGTAGCGGGGGCCGTTGAAGGAGTTGAGGTCGGGGTTGACGTACTGCACGCGGAGACGCCCGCCCGACGTCGCGGCATAATTGCTTAAAATTTCAACCACCAGAGGGGAGCGGGTGAGCCAGACCTCTTCCTCCGACAAGACGACGACGTCCACCGTTTCCTCAATCCCGCGCAGGAATTCGGCCGCGTTATCGTGGATGGAGTAGATGCCGGTGTCGGTCAGGTCGGCTTTGAGGAAAAAGCGCTCGGTGAGCATGGCCGCGAAGATGTTGAGCAGGATGGCAATCGTGAGGAAGAGGGCGGTGAAGAGGAGGGAAATCCCGCCGTATTTTAGTTTTTTCCGTGTCATGGACTATGCCCACCTCCTTTTTTCCAGACCCCGCGCCGTGAGGAAAAGGAAGACGGCGCAGACGGAGAGGAAATAAACGATATCGTCCAGCGCCAGAAGCCCCCGTGAGATGTTGCTGTGGCGCGCGTAGAGGGAGACGAAGCGCAGGGCGCGGATGACAAAAGCCGGGAGCGCGCCGGAGAAGAAATACATCGGCAGAAACTCCAGAAGGAAGAGCGCCACGATAAGCCCCAGCGATCCGACCGCCGCCACCACCTGATTTTCCGTCAGCGAGGAGATGAAAATCCCCATAGAGATATACGCCATGCCGATGGCGAGGATGCCGGCATAATTGCCGACGACCTCGGCGATATTGTTTTCCCCCACGGCGGATATGGTGAGCGGCCACAGGAGGGTGAGGAGGAGCAGGCAGACGAAGACGGCCAGCGAGGAGAAAAACTTGCCCAAAACAATGGAGGGAAGGCCGGCCGGCGAGGTGAACAGGAGCTGGTCGGTCTTTTGCTTGTATTCCTCGGAGAAGACGCGCATGGTGAGGATGGGCGTGATGAACATCATCACAATCAGCATGAAATCGAAAATGCTGGTAAGGGACGACGAGCCGCCCAAGGCGTTGAAGATGTAAAACCATAGGTTGAGGACGAAAATATACGCGCCCAGATAGATGTATCCGATGGCCGAGGTGAAATACGCCTTGAGGTCGCGCTTGAAAACTGCTAACATCTATGTCCCCTCCTCCGTCAGTTTTAAGAATATATCCTCCAGCGTGGCGTCTTGCGGGCGCAGCATGAGGATGGGATGCCCCGCTCCCGCCAGCGCGCTGAACACGGGCTTGCGGGCGTCCACGCCGGGGGTGCTTTCAATCAAGAAGTCACAGCTTCCGGGCTCCATCTCGCCCAAAGGCTTGGCGCTCCGTACGCCGTCCACGCCGTTTAAGAGCCGTCCCACGCCGTCCTTAGGCCCGGCGACGCGGATAACCAGCCGCCGCTCTCCCGACACCGTCCCGGCAAGGGTCTCCGGCTTGTCGTCGGCGACGATGACGCCGTTGGCGATGACCAGAACGCGCTCGCAGACGGCGGAAACCTCGGGCAGGATGTGGGTGGAGAGGATGATGGTGCGGCTTTGCCCCATCTCCTTGATGACGTTGCGGATTTCGACAATCTGCCGGGGGTCGAGCCCCACGGTCGGCTCGTCTAAAATCAGCACGTCGGGGTCGCCGACCAGCGCTTGGGCAAGCCCGACGCGCTGCTTATAGCCTTTGGACAGATGGCCGATGACCCGGCGGTAGACGTCGGACAGGCCGGTCATGTCACAAATTTGCGCGATATGCGCTTGCTGGCCGGTGGATTTGACGCCCTTCAGCTCATAGACAAAGTCTAGGTACTCCTCCACCGTCATGGAGAGGTAGAGCGGCGGCTGCTCGGGCAGATAGCCGATATGCCGCTTGGCCTCGATGGGGCGCTCCAGCACGTCGATGCCCGCGATTTTCACAGTCCCCGCCCCGGCGGAAAGGTAGCCGGTGATGATGTTCATCGTGGTGGTTTTGCCCGCGCCGTTGGGGCCGAGAAAGCCTACAATCTGCCCCTCCGGGATGGAAAAGGATATATTGTCGATTCCTCGGCTCTTGCCGTAGCTCTTGGTCAGGCCGCTTACTTCAATCATAACAGAATCCCTCCGTACGCCCCTTATCATATAGGATTACATCCGGCTTGTCAAGTAGCCGCTTGTTAAGCGGGGCGGCGGGGCGGCGGACGCCCGTCGGCCGAAAAATGCCAAAAATTTCTTGCTTTTTACGCAAATATGTTGTATACTGTACTTAGGCGCTGATATAGTCACGGCTGCCGGACGGCCGGCTTTATCTTTTAAGGAGTGGTTGCAATGAAACGGCAGTTCCTCTCTCTGGCGCTGGCACTCGTTTTACTGGCGGCGGCGACCGTAGCCTTCTCGACCGCCGCCGTGGCCGCCGCGGACTTTGAGGCGGTCTACCAGTGGAACGCCGCTGTTTTCGGCACGCGCTCGGTCTGCGAGGGCACCCTTGCGTTCTACAGGCGGCCGGACGACATGATTCAAAGCGCGCACCCGGAGATTGCGGCCCTGTCTGAATCCATCACCGGGGGGCTGTCCGGCGACTACGAGAAAGCCCGCGCCATCCATCAGTGGGTTGCGGGCAACGTGTGGTATGATAACGACGTTTTATACGGAAGGGCGGACAGGGGAGACGATTCGGCCCTAGGAACCCTGCAAACAAGCCGGAGCGTATGCACCGGCTACACCCATCTGTCCGTCGCGCTGATGAGGGCGGCGGGCATCCCGGCGAGGAGCGTGTCGGGGTATGCGCTGGGGTACGGCGGGAACCGGGAAACCTTCTTTGACATATGCGGCAACGAGGCCAATCACGCATGGACGGAGGCTTATGCCGACGGGCGATGGATGATCATCGACACCACATGGGACAGCCGGAATATCTACGAACACGGGAGGGCTTTGCCGCGCCGCGCCGCGGGGAACGCGTTTTTTGACATATCTCTGAGGGAGGTTTCGGCGACGCACAGATTCAGCCTGTGGTTTGACGCCTATGTGACGGACGCCATCATCCCCGGATATATCACACGGCTCGGAGACGCCGTCTTTTGGGAAAACGCCTCGATGGTCAGCGCCGTCATTCCCTACGGTGTGACAAGCATCGGGGAGGCCGCCTTTAAGGGCTGCTCGGCCCTGACGAGCGTTACCCTCCCCGACAGCGTTACAAGCATTGGCGGCTGGGCGTTTTGGGAGTGCGCCGCCCTGACGGATATGTTCATTCCAGACAGCGTTACGCATATCGGCGACTGGGCGTTTATGGACTGCGTCTCGCTGACCGGGATGACCATCCCCGGCAGTGTCGGAAGCATCGGGGAAGGCTTGTTTTGGGGCGCCGAGGCGCTGAAAAGCGTCGTCATCCTCGACGGTGTGACAAGCATTGGCCGCGCCGCGTTCGCCCATTGCGCCGCGCTGGAGAGCGCCGTGATCCCTCCCAGCGTCACGAGCATCGGCGACTGGGCGTTTTTCGGCTGCGGCAATCTGACCATCTACGGCGAGGCCGGGTCATATGCCGAAACCCACGCGCGGGAGAAAGGGTTTGCTTTTGCCGCGGGCGCGCCGGGACAGCTCGCGGGGCAGGATTCGCCCGCCGTCCCGGAGCCGCCGCCGCCCGCCCCCAATCTCGGCACCGCCGACGGATGGGCGCGGGAGGGCATCCAAAGCGCGTTTGAAAAAGGCTTTATTCCGATTGACATGCAGGGCGGCTATGACAGAATCATCACCCGCGCGGAGTTTTGCCGCATGGCCGTCAAATGGCTGGAATATGTGCTGGGCAAGGACATTGAAACCATCCTCGCCGAGCGTTCCCTTGCCCGCAGCCCCGGAGCCTTTTCCGACACGGACGACCCCGCCATCCTCGCCGCCTACGCCCTCGGCATAACCGCCGGGGAAATCGCCCCCGCGGGCGCGGTTCCGGGCAGATTCAACCCAAGCGGCCACTTCACCCGCGAACAGGCGGCGATGATGATTATGAACACCGCGCGCGCCATCGGCGCCGACACCGCCGCCCCGCCGCCCGCCGCCTTCGCCGACCTGTCCGACGCCGGCGCGTGGGCCCTCCCCGGCATCGGCTTCGTCTCCGCCCACGGCATCATGCGGGGCACGGGCGGCGGCAGCTTTTCCCCGAAGGAGCCGTTTGACCGTCAGCAGAGTATTGTCACGTTCGACAATATCATGTATAATGACTTGCCGGGGAGGTAACAAACAGGGGAGGGCTTATGCAAATGGAAAACACTTATACGTTGAGCGTGGCGGGGCTGACGCGGCAGTTGCGGTACTTTCCGCTGGGGGACGGGCTGTATATCGCGGGGTTTGTGATGTTCGGGGATATCGAGCTGACGGTGCGCTGCGCGGAGGCGCTGCTCAAGGTCTGCCCGCCGTATGACATTTTGATTACGGCGGAGAGCAAGGGTATCCCGCTGGCCTACGAAATGGCGCGGCAGCGGGGCGACCTGACATACCTTGTGGCGCGCAAGCAGCCCAAGCTGTATATGAGCGACGTGCTGAGCGCGGAGGTGCAGTCGATTACCACGGCGGCGCGGCAGACGCTGCATATCGACGGCGCGGACGCGGCGAAGATTAAGGGACGGCGCGTCTTGATTGTGGACGACGTGATTTCCACCGGCGAATCCATCGCGGCGGTGGAGCATCTGATTGAGCTGGCCGGCGGCACGGTGGCGGGGCGCGCGGCGGTGCTGGCGGAAGGCGGCGCCATCGGGCGGGAGGACATTGTGTCCCTTGCGCCGCTGCCCCTTTTCAATGAGTCGGAGGTTTTCGGCGGGAAATAAAAAATTATGTCTTGCGTATGCCGCCGCGCTGTGATATAATCACCCTGTTTTCCAAATACAAGGGATAGGGTGTGTAAAAATGGAAAAATTCTTCAAACTCAAAGAAAACAACACCAACGTCAAGACAGAACTGCTCGCGGGCGTCACCACGTTCTTCACCATGGCGTACATCATCTTCGTCAACCCGGATATCCTGAGCAACGAATTCGGCGCGGGCATGAACCCCGGCGCGGTCTTCGTGGCCACCTGCCTAGCCGCCGCGCTGGGAACCATCCTCATAGGCCTGCTGTCCTACTACCCGTTCGTGCAGGCGCCCGGTATGGGGCTGAACGCGTTTTTCTCGTTCACCGTCTGCGGCATGATGGGGTTCTCATGGCAAGCCGCTCTGGCCGCCGTCTTCACCTCCGGCATCCTGTTTATCCTGCTTACCGCAACCGGATTCCGCCAGAAAATCGTCACCGCCATCCCGCTGTCGCTCAAGCGCGCGATTTGCGCCGGTATCGGCCTGTTTATCGCGCTGATCGGGTTTATCAACGCGGGGATTATTCAGTCGGATTACCCTCTCGTCTCGATTGGGAATCTCGGAAGCCCGTCCGTCATCCTCGCCGTCTTCGGGATTTTGCTGATTGTCGCCCTGCTCTGCATGAAAATCAAGGGCAGCCTGTTTATCGGCATCTTAGCCACCTCCGCCATTGCCGTGATTATGCAATTCGGCTTTAAGGTTGAGCTTGGCTTATCCACCCCCGGATTCACCGAGGCGTTCGGCGACACGTTCAGCGAGTTCGCCGCCGCGCTGGGGCAATGCTTCACCGGCTTCGGCGAGCTGTTCTCAACGGGAGACGGGGTCGGCGCGATGCTGGTCAGCGCGATTACCGTTTTGGTTGTACTGACGCTGACGGATATGTTTGACACGGTCGGCACGCTGGTGGGCTGCGCCGAAAAGGGCGGCTTCCTCGACAAAGACGGCGATCTGCCCCGCGCGGGACAGGCGATGATGGCCGACGCCGTTGCCACCACCACCGGCGCCGTGATGGGTACCTCGACCGTCACCACCTACATAGAGTCTGCGGCGGGCGTCAGCGAGGGCGGCAAAACCGGCCTGACCTCGATGTTCACCGGCGCGCTGTTTATATTAGCACTGCTGTTTGCCCCGGTTATGGGGCTGATTCCAGGCGCGGCGACCGCGCCCGCCCTAATTATCGTCGGCATTATGATGATGTCAACCCTCAAGGACATTAAGTGGGGAGACATGATGGAAGCCATTCCGTGCTTCTTCACCGCCGTTATGATGCCGTTTACCTATTCCATCGCGGATGGCATTGGGCTTGGCTTTATCTTCTACACGCTGGTGAAGCTGTTCACCGGGAAGTTCAAGGAAGTCCATCCCATCCTGCTGGTGTTCTCGCTCCTCTTCCTAGCCAAGTACGTCTTAAAAGGGCTGGGCCGTTTCTAACAGAAAAATGGTTCATGCAGGCCGCCCGTCAGGGCGGCCTGCGGTTGTTTGCGGGCGACGGAGGGGGCCCCGAAAAAATATTTTCAAAAAAGGGTTGACAGGGCACGGGATGATTTGGTATACTGATTGAGCGTCTCTGAAGAAAAGGGGCGCGGGGAATGGACCTTGTCAACTGAATAACGCAACTGAAAAAAGCCAGTAAAAGCGGGGGTTAAGCCAATTGACGATTGACAATGAACAATTGACAATTTGGAGATTGGGGAGACCGCAAATTTTAATGAGTGAGAGAAGCTAAGGAGCTAAGACACTCTGTTGGGCCTGCGGGCGCGAGAGCGTGAGCGGGGGTTTGTCTAAAAGGGTCTGTACACGTACAGGCTTGAGGGATAAGCAGTTTGACAGAGAGTTTGATCCTGGCTCAGGACGAACGCTGGCGGCATGCCTAACACATGCAAGTCGAACGGTGTCATATCCGACACAGAGTGTCGGATATGACAGTGGATAGTGGATAGTGGATAGAGGATAGTTGTGGAGTCCGGTGGAGCCGGACGGATTCAAATTGGTAGCGCTTCGCGCGGCACCGCAACTGTCAACTGTCAACTGTCAACTGTCAACTGTCATATCCAACACTGCGTGTTGGATATGACATAGTGGCGGACGGGTGAGTAACGCGTGAGCAATCTACCGGGGAGTGTGGAATAACATTCGGAAACGGGTGCTAATACCGCATAAAGTACGAGGGTGGCATCATCTTTGTACCAAAGATTTATCGCTAACCGATGAGCTCGCGTCCGATTAGCTAGTTGGTGGGGTAAAGGCCCACCAAGGCGACGATCGGTAGCCGGACTGAGAGGTTGACCGGCCACATTGGGACTGAGACACGGCCCAGACTCCTACGGGAGGCAGCAGTGAGGAATATTGGTCAATGGGGGGAACCCTGAACCAGCAATGCCGCGTGAAGGAAGAAGGCCTTCGGGTTGTAAACTTCTTTTATCAGGGAAGAAGATGACGGTACCTGATGAATAAGCCACGGCTAACTACGTGCCAGCAGCCGCGGTAATACGTAGGTGGCGAGCGTTGTCCGGATTTACTGGGTGTAAAGGGCGCGTAGGCGGGGAAACAAGTCCGGCGTGAAATGCCAAGGCTCAACCTTGGAGCTGCGTTGGAAACTATTTTTCTTGAGTGATGGAGAGGCAGGCGGAATTCCGGGTGTAGCGGGGAAAAGCGTAGATATACGGAGGGAA
>WRKO01000011.1 GCA_009782215.1 Oscillospiraceae bacterium
GTTGGCGAGGGGAGCCGCCTTCCGACAGAGAGGAACGAGGTAGCCTTAGTGGTTGACGAGTTTAATCGGATAGACAAGGCGTTTTTTGAAAAGTTGGGAATATACTCGGATACAAGCAGTTACAGGCTGACCGACTTCATCGGTCAAACGATACTGAAAGTAGTCCCCAACGACGCATTCTATTCCCAAACAGCGGATGGCTTGTTTGCTCCCGCGTCTGTTTCCGAGTACGGCGAACTGTATAAAAACGGCGAGGGCATTGAACTGACCATTGTTGGCATCCTGCGTATCAAAGAAAACTCGGCGTCCTTAACAACGTATCTCTCCACCGGCTTGGTATACACCACGGCGCTGACGGATTATGTTGTTGAAAACGCGCAAAACTCCGCAATCGCAGCGGCGCAGCGGGACTCCGATACAGATGTGATATTGAACACGCCCTTTGCGGACGACGACGCGAGAAGGAACGCGCTGCTCACATTGGGCGCGGATACCACCCCGACAGGCATCAGCATTTATCCGAAGGACTTTGAGAGCAAAGAAGTGATAAAGGAATATCTTGACAATTACAATAGAGGCAGACCCGCCGATGAGCAAATCGTCTACACTGACATCGCGCAAATGATGGAAGGCATGATCGGCACGATGTTGAACACTGTGACACTCGTTCTGATTGCCTTCGCCGCTATCTCCCTGTTGGTTTCCACGATTATGATCGCCATCATCATCTATGTGTCCGTAATCGAGCGTACAAAGGAAATCGGCATCCTCCGCAGCGTGGGCGCGAGGAAGAAAGATATATCGCGGGTATTCAACGCGGAAGCCCTGCTCATTGGCCTAACCGCCGGACTGATTGGCATAGGCATTACCTATCTTATTCAGATGCCTGTAAACTCCATTATATCATCGCTTGTCGGAGTAGCCGGCATCGCAAATCTACCGATATTGATTGCCACGTTGCTTGTGCTTGGCAGTATGGCCTTGACGCTGGTCGCCGGATTCGTACCGTCAAGAATGGCGGCGAAGAAAGACCCGGTCGTAGCGCTTCGGACAGAATAAGGAGGAACCGTTCATGCTTAAAATTTTCAAATACCTCAAACCAAAAGAATGGTTTTTCGCCGGGGTCAGTTTAATCTTCATCGTCGCACAAGTGTGGCTCGACCTAAAAATGCCTGAATATATGTCGGAAATTACCATGCTCGTCCAAACCGAGGGCAGCGCCATGAGCGACATTTGGATTGCCGGAGGCTTTATGCTCCTGTGCGCCCTCGGCAGCCTTGCGGGAGCTATCATGGTTGGATTCTTTGCGGCGCGGATTGCAGCGTCCTTCTCCCAGCGGCTCCGCAGTATGCTGTTTAATAAGGTCGAATCATTTTCAATGGAGGAAATCAACCGCTTTTCCACATCAAGCCTGATTACCCGCTCCACAAACGACATCACGCAAGTCCAAATGCTCATCACAATGGGATTGCAGCTTGTAATAAAGGCTCCCATTATGGCGGTTTGGGCGGTAACAAAAATCTTGGGTAAAGGCTTTGAATGGTCGTTGGTCACAGGCGGTGCAGTCCTCATCCTTGTGGTCATGGTTACGTTCCTGATGATATTCGTGATACCTAAGTTCAGGAAAATGCAAACGCTGACCGACAACATAACCCGTGTGACAAGGGAAAATTTGACAGGGCTTCGCGTTGTCCGGGCGTATAACGCCGAGGGGTATCAGGAAGAAAAGTTTGAAATGGCAAATAAGGAGCTTACCGATACCCAATTGTTTACAAACCGCGCTATGGTCATTATGATGCCTGTCATGATGCTGATTATGAGCGGGTTGTCGCTGGCTATTTACTGGCTCGGCGCATATATGATTGACGCGGCGGGGGCGATGGACAAACTGACGATTTTCTCTAACATGGTCGTCTTTTCGCAGTACGCCATGCAGGTCATCATGTCGTTTATGATGCTGGTGATGATGTTCATTCTACTGCCCCGTGCCAGTGTTTCCGCGAAGCGAATCAATGAAGTTCTTGATACGGAGCCTACCATTATTGATGGCAAGGCGAAAGGCGGGAATTTGGAGCTTGCTGGTGAGGTAGAGTTCAGGAGCGTCAGTTTCAAATACCCCGGCGCGGTTGAATATGTCCTCAAAGATGTAAGTTTCATCGCCAAGAAAGGCGAAACCGTCGCTTTCATCGGCTCTACAGGAAGCGGCAAGTCTACGCTGATAAACCTTGTTCCCCGCTTCTTTGACGCGACTGAGGGCGAGGTGCTGATAGACGGCGTAAACATCAGGGACTATGAGTTGGAGGCTCTTTATAACAAAATCGGCTATGTGCCGCAAAAAGCGGTGCTGTTCAAAGGAACGGTCAATTCCAACGTGGCTTATGGCGATAATGGGGTGGATGCGTATACGGAGGACGAGGTTCAATGGGCGGTCAAAATCGCGCAGGGCGCGGACTTCGTGGAGAAGATGGAGGATGGGTATAACGCTTCTATCGCGCAGGGCGGAACCAACATATCAGGAGGTCAGAAACAACGCCTTGCTATCGCCCGCGCCGTTTGCCGACGCCCTGAAATATACATTTTTGATGACTCATTCTCAGCCCTTGATTACAAAACAGACCGTGTACTGCGAAATGAATTGAAAAGGACAACGCGCGGGATAACGAGCCTTATTGTCGCACAGCGGATTGGTACGGTTATGGACGCTGACCAGATAATCGTGCTTGACGAGGGTGAAATTGTTGGCAAGGGAAAGCACAAGGAACTACTACGCGACTGCCCCGTTTATAAGGAAATCGCCTTGTCACAATTAAGCGAGGAGGAATTGGTATCATGAGTGAACAGAATGAAAGAAAGCAAGACAATGGATTCGGGCCTCCGGGTGGCCCACGCGGTGGTGGCCCTCCGGGTATGGGCGGGAGCGTAGAGAAGGCAAAGGATTTCAAGGCTTCATGGGGTAAGCTCATAAGCTATTGCAAGAGTTATATGCCCGCTATCGTGATTTCCCTGATTGTTGCCGCAATCGGCACGGTCTTTCAGTTTATCGGGCCTGATAAGCTGAGTGACATGACGGATGAAATCATGAAGGGGCTGCCCGCAATAATTGATGGTATGCCCGTACTCGGAGCTATCGACATGGGTGCTGTGACGAGTATCGCCCTGCTGCTTGTTTTCTTTTACGGTGCGTCGGCTATCCTCAGTTTCGCAGGAAGCTATATCATGGCGACCGTTACCGCGAGAATCTCCAAGAACATGAGAACAGGTATTTCACAGAAAATCAACAAAATCCCGCTTAAATACTTTGACAAAACCAGTGTTGGCGATGTTATCAGCCGCGTGACCAACGATGTGGACGCCATCGGGCAGACGCTCAATCAAAGCCTTAGCAGCTTAATTACCGCCGTCACCATGTTTTTCGGCTCCATGATTATGATGTTCTATACCAACTGGATCATGGCGCTGACCGCCATCGGCGCTTCTCTGATCGGCTTCGCGTTTATGGCGCTTACGATGTCGAAATCGCAAAAGCATTTTGACGCGCAGCAACAAGGGCTTGGGGATGTCAACGGACATATCGAGGAAATTTACTCAGGCCAAAGCATAGTAAAGGTGTATAACGGTGGCAAAGAAGCACGCAAGACATTTGAGGGCATAAACGAAACGCTCTACGAAAGCGGTTGGAAATCTCAATTCCTGTCCGGGCTAATGATGCCGCTCATGCAATTTATCGGCAACTTCGGGTATGTAGCCGTATGCGTGGTCGGTGCGGCTCTCGCCATGAACGGCACGATCTCATTCGGCGTAATTGTTGCGTTTATGATGTACGTTCGTTTGTTTACTCAACCGTTAGCACAGTTAGCGCAGTCAATGCAAGCCTTGCAAAGGACGGCGGCGGCCAGTGAGCGCGTCTTTGAGTTTTTCGATGAAGAAGAATTAACTGACGAGAGCCAAAAAGCAAAGCGGCTCACGAATATCAAAGGCGATGTGGAGTTCAAAGATGTTCGCTTTGGTTACGATAAGGGCAAAACCATCATCCACGGCTTTTCCGCTAAGGTAAACGCCGGTCAGAAAATCGCCATAGTAGGGCCGACCGGCGCGGGCAAGACAACGATGGTCAATCTGCTTATGCGTTTTTATGAGATAGACAGCGGCGAGATCACCATTGACGGTATCCCCGTCAGCCAAGTAACAAGGGAAAATGTCCATGACCAGTTCTGCATGGTGCTTCAAGACACATGGCTGTTTGAAGGAACCATTAAGGAAAACATCATTTACAGCAAACAGGGCGTTTCCGATGAGGATGTCAAGACCGCTTGTAAGGCGGTCGGGCTACACCACTTCATTCGGACGTTGCCAAAAGGGTACGATACCGTACTCGGCGACAACGCCAGCGTGTCGGCGGGGCAAAGGCAGCTTCTCACCATCGCCCGCGCCATGATTCAAAACGCTCCGCTCTTGATACTGGACGAAGCGACAAGTTCGGTTGATACCCGCACAGAGCGAATAGTGCAGGAAGCTATGGATAAGCTGACGCAAGGCAGAACCTCTTTTGTCATCGCCCATAGGCTTTCCACTATCAAAAACGCTGACATGATTCTTGTCATGCGGGACGGCGATGTGGTCGAGGGCGGAAGCCACGCGGAGCTTCTTGAGCAGGACGGGTTCTATGCGGAACTCTATAACAGCCAATTTGAGCAGGCATCATAATTTTGCGAGGGGGAAAAGATATGAATGGCTGCGATAGCGTCAATTTGCCATTCATAAGGTGAATACAAAACAATGATAATGTAGAATATTTATAAAAGCTCGGAGGGAGATAATCTCTACGGGCTTTTTAATATAAGTTTGGAAAAACCCCTTGACTTATCTCGTCGGAGGTTGAGAATACTTTTCTTAATAGCATTCTTATCAAATGTGGGCCTTACACATATGAATGTGCGGCAAGCGCCCCGGAAGAAGCGGACGAAGCGATTGCGCTTATAAATCAAATGCTGTTCAAATTCGGCGTCATCAATGAAGAAGAACTCGAGAAGAGAGTAAAGCCCCAAGAGCCTGTTGCAGAGAACGCAGAGGATGCAATGGATGACGAACCGCACGAAAGATGGGAGACGGAACAGTGGAGAGAACAAGGCTTGTGTTGTTTTTGCGGCGGCATGTTAGATAGGTTTTCAGGTGCTTGCAAGGCTTGTGGTAAAACCTCAAACTTCTGCTCAGACTGCGGCAAGTTATATGACGGCGCGTGGTTAGGCTGTCCGCGTTGCAGGGCTAGGTCGGAGACAGAATAGCAAACACGCAAAACTCCCGCACGCCGCACCTCCCGCAGTCCGGGGCGCGGGCGCGGCAGACGGCCCGTCCGTGGGCCACGAGGCGGTGGCAGAACAGGAGCTGCTCTTCAGGCGGGATGCGCTCCCGCAGGGCGTTTTCCACCTTGACGGGGTCTTGCGTGTCGCACAGGCCAAGGCGGTTGGAGAGACGGATGCAGTGGGTGTCGGTCACGACGGCGGGCTGGCCGTGAAGCACGCCCAGCGCGAGATTGGCGGTTTTGCGCCCGACGCCGGGCAGCCGCAGCAAAGCCTCCATCGTGTCCGGGACGCGCCCGCCGTAGTCGCTGAGGAGCATCCGCGCGCCCTCGATAAGGTCGCGGGCTTTGGTGTGGTAAAACCCGCAGGGCTTGACGGTTTGTTCCATTTCGGCAAGGTTGGCGTTCGCGATGGCCTCCAGCGTCGGAAACCGCGCATACAGCGTCTCGGCCACGATGTTGACGCGGGCGTCGGTGCATTGCGCCGCCAGTCTGGTGTTAAACAGCAGCTTGTAGTCCGCGTCATAGTCCAGCGTACAGTCCGCCTCGGGATACAGCGCCTTCAGCCGGTCAATCAGCTCCCGCATGTGGCTTCGCCCCCCATGATATGGATATAACGCCATGATAACACAAATCACGGCGTTCGTCAAAGCCGCCCCAAACGGGGCGGCCCACGCTTCCACACTACCATTATAGCACATTTCAACTATACAAAACTATACTCTTTTTTTCGCGATTTGACACCTGTTTCAACCAAACAAAACGCCCGTTCGCCCATCCCCGCCCCAAATCCCGAACAAAACGGCCGAAAACCGCGTTTTTTTGTTATGTTCGTATTTTCAATTTTGTGAAAACTGCACAAAGAGCGGAAGCCGCGCACCGTCAAGATGAAGGATGACGGCCTTCATTCTGCTCGTGCCCATCGCCGGCAAAATGAAACACTGGGATTTGCGGCAGCTTACAAGACACGAGGCGCGCAGCCCCGCCTTGAAAGACCTCTCCCGTCCAATAATCGCGCCATTCGCCCGCGGGGAAATACACCTCCCGCTCATTCATCCCTTCCCACAGTACCGGCGCGACCATGATGCGGCGGCCAAGCATATATTGATTCTCAACGGAATAGGCGCGTCTGTCCGTATAGGCGTCGAAGAAGATTGGCGCCATCAGCGGCCTTCCGGTTTGAACGCAAAATGCCGCTTCCTCCAGCAGATAGGGAAGCAGCTTTTGGCGCTCTTCCGTATAACCGCGGCAGATGTCAATTATGCGGGCGTCGTTATATCTCGCGGCTATGTTCCACGGGCTGCGGTCGTTTATCCTGTCGTCCGACGCCATGACGCCGGCAAACTGGCCCCCCAAAGGCTCGGAATGCCATTGCATGACGGGTGAGAAACAGGCCATCGAGAATGCCCGCAGATACAGCTCCGCAGAAGGCATTTCCCCGGCAAATCCCGCGATATCGAAACCCCAGAAGGGAATGCCGGACAGCCCCGCGTTCAGTCCCGCGGTCAAGACATGGCGCAATTCCTCCCAAGCCGACCGCTGGTCGCCCGCCCAATGCAAGGGCGTCATCTGGCTGCCCGTGAAGCCGGCGCGGGAGAACAGAATACGGCCGTCTCCGATAAACCGTGTATACGCCTGTGTATAGGCAAGCGCGTATCCGTTCAGCATATCGGCGCCTGTAGAGCCGTCATGGAATATCGGCGTGTCGTCATACAAAAACTCCCCGCCGTCCGTTTTGAAGCCGTCAAACCCCATATCAAGAAGGTATTGTCTCTTGCCAAACCACCAATCGCAAGCGGCGGGGTTGGTGAAATCGGGAATCATCGAGCCGCCGAACCAGCGCCCGGCCGGGATCACATAAGGCGAGCCGCCGGGGTTTCGCACCACATAGCCTTGCTCGACGGCATAGGCGCAGTCCGCGTCGTGCTCGGGGCAGCTTTGTCCCGCCTCGAGTTTCTTCAGGACAGGTATCTGCCATAACAGGCATCTTATACCCTTTTCATGCAATTTGCGTACCATATCCGCCGGATTGGGAAACCGTTCGGAATCAAAACGGTAAAAAGTAGCTTCGTCACTCCACGCCTCGACAACGACGACCGCCGGTTTCATCCCGTGTTTTATAGCCGTCTCAACCTGTTGTTCAATCAAGTCCTGCGTATTCCAGCGGTTTGCCGACATCCACAGGCCAAACGCCCAATCGGGCGGCAGCTTGGGGCGGCCTGTCCGGCGGGTGTAATCGTCCATGATTTTGGCCGGTGAGCCATGAAAGATATGCACCTCCGTGCCGTCAGGCAAATCGGCTCGGAAACAAGAGGTCTTCCCGTTCCGCTCCGTCGCGATACGGATGACCCTCTTTGTGTCGAAATAGACGCCGAAGCCCGCGTCTGTCAGACAAAAGGGCACAGGAAGATAGGTGTCCGCGCCTTGGTTGGTAAAGGTCTCATAGACTTGAATCTCGCGTTTCAGCCCGATTTGGTTCAGGGCGTCAAAACGCTCCCCAAAGCCATAGACCGCTTCAAACTCCGCTTCATAACACCAATTCATCCCTTGATGCCTCCCACCTGAAGTCCCGATACAAAATATTTTTGCGCGGCGGCGTACAGGAGCAGGATTGGCACCATCGACATCAGCGCCCCGGCCATCAACAGGTTGTATTCGCTTTGATACTGCCCGTTAAGCGAGTTCAAGATGATGGGCATCGTGAATTTGGTTTTGGTCGTCAGCATGACCAGCGGCAGCAGATAATCGTTCCATGTGTCCATGAAGCAGATAACCGACAGGGTTGCAAAGCCGGGCTTGCACATAGGGCAAATGATGCGGATAAACGTTGTCCACAAGCCCGCGCCGTCGATTGCGGGCGATTCCATATACGCCTTCGGGATGGACAGCATCTGCTGCCGCAGCATAAATATCGCAAAGGCTTTGAACACGGTGGGCAGAATAAGCGATATCAGGCTGTCGGCCAGCCTAAACTCGCTCATAAGCAGATACAGAGGGATAAACAGCACCTGCGACGGAATCATCATGGTTGCGAGGTACACCATAAACAGCGCGTTCCGCCCCCTGAATTCTAGTTTTGAGAAAGCGAAGGCAGCCATAGCCGAGCTGATGAGCGTCACGGCGACGGAGAAAAACGACACCACCAGCGAATTGAAGATGGAATTGGAAAATCCGTCCAAGGAAAACAGCCTGAAATAATTATCCAATGTGGGGGCTTGGGGGAACCATTCAATGGGCAGGGCCAACAGCGCTCCGCGGGATTTGAGCGAGGTGGAAATCATCCAGAAGAACGGCATCATAATCAGCACCGCCAGCAGGGTGGCGCCGATGTGATACAGCGCTTTGTGCCGTCTAAGAGTCATAATGCACCCACCTTTTCTGCAATATGTTTTGAAGCGCGGTAAATGAAAAGATCACAATAAACAGGATCCATGAATACGCCGCGGCATATCCCATCCTGCCGTATCTGAAAGCGTACTTATAGATGCGCTCCACCATGACCATCGTGGCCCCGTTGGGGCCCGCGTCGCCGTTTTTGGTCATAATCATAATCTGCGGAAAGAGCTGGAACGCGTTAATCAGCGACAGCATAATCACATAAAACAGAATCGGCGACAGCATCGGAAGGGTGACGCGCGTATATTTCCGCCACCTGTTGGCGCCGTCTATATCGGCGGCGTCATAATACTCGGGGTTGATGCCGGTTAACCCGGCCAGCAAGATCATCCCGTAAAACCCCATGTCTTTCCATACGCTTGCCAGCACAATGGACGGCATAGCCCAAACCTCGCTTTGCAGCCACAACGGCCCGTCAACACCAAAAAAGGCCAAGATGTTGTTGACGAGACCGTATTCAGGGCTGAGCAGCCATTTCCAAATCAGGGCTCCGGCGACCCATGAGGTCAGCACGGGGATATAGTACATGACTCGATATTTGCCCGCCGCCCGGCTTTTGTGATGGAGGATACTTGCGACAAGAAGCGACAGCAGCAGCATCAACGGCAGGTAGAGAATGATGAAATAAGCGTTGTGGCTTAACACCCTCCAAACCTCACCGTCAGAAAATATATCCAAATAGTTTGTCAATCCGATAAAATGAGTCTGTACAAACGCAAAGAAACCGTTGAACAAGCTGACCCGGCTCATGCCGGACCAGCCTGTGACGCTGATGGCCAGAGACGCCAGTATCGGAATAAGGCTGAACAAAATCAGCCCTGCCAAGCTGGGCGCCAAAAAAGGCAAAGCGCTGATGAAGCTGTGTTTTGATTTCAGTCTTTTCATAAAACCCTCCAAAAAAATGAGGTCTGTCTTGCGGACAGACCTCTAATCACACCATTAGTTCAAGTTGATTTTCTGCTCCAATTCCTGCTGGCAGGCGTCCAACGCGTCTTGCGCGCTCATGCTGCCGGAAAGCGCGTTGCCCAAATGCTTTGCGATAATATCCTGCATCTCGGACTGCTGCTTAACGACCGGCGGAGTGCAGAGGTAATTCAGCGATTCAAACACCGCTGAGCGGTTCGCGGGCGGAGATATGGCCAAATAAGCGTCCAAAATATCGCTATAGGTCACAGGCGGCAGCTCCCAGCTTGCCGCAACCCGGATGGATGTCGCCTCACGGCTGCCCGCGAGGAAAGCAACCAGCGCGGCCGCCGCTTCGGGATGCTTGGTTTCGTTGTTGACGACATAGGCGTTGGAGAAGAAGTGGGTCGCTTTGCCGGTGTTGCCGGGCTCTACGGCAATATCCCAAGCGAAATCGCAGTTCTCGGTATAATGCCCGAAAGCCCAAATGCCGGTGACAATCATGCCGAGACGGCCGGATACAAACAAGTCCCAGTCGCCCATGCCGCCCATTTGGGCGTCGTTGGGCATGACGTTGGAATCGTTGACCCAGCCAATCATGGTTTCCAGCGTTTCGGCGTTCTGCGGCAGATTGACCGTGAACTGACGCATGTCGTCGGTCATCAGTGAGCCGCCGTTCTGCCGGACGCCCTTGTAAAACTCATGGAAGCTGATTGGGCGGTACAGGCCGAAAATGCTGCTGTCCAGCGCGCGGATGCTTTTCGCCGCCGCAAGCATCTCCGCCCATGTCCACGCGCTGGTCGGATAGGCTTCGCCGGCGCGGTCGAAGAGGTCTTTGTTGTAAATCAACACCACGTTTGAAAAGGAATTCGGGACGCCGTACTGTCTCCCTTGATAATTGAAGGCGTCCAGCGCGGTTTGATTAAAGCCGGACGTGTCTCCGATTCTGCCGCCGATATCCAGCAGTACGCCTTCGGAAGCATAGGATACGAAATTCTCAAAGTTTAGCTCAAATACGTCGGCCGCGTTGCCGCCAACCACTTTGGTCTGTAATTGCGTGAAGTAATCGTCATATCCGAAGGTCTGCAATTCGACCGTAATATTGGGGTGTATGACATTAAACTTCGAGAGCATCTCTTTCAGGGTGTCTTCATTGCCCCCGCTGCCGGAGAACTGCTCCAGCCGGAGGGTAATCGGTTCATCCGCGGGCGGCGCAGCCGGGGTTTGGTTGTTGTTGTTGTTGTTGTTGTTGTTGTTGCCGGGGCTCGGAGACGGCGAATCGCTTGCGCAGCCTGCCAGCGTCAATGCCAGAAGGGCAACCAGCAACAGTGCCATAAGGCGGGTTTTCATAATTAAATCCTCCTATTAATCATATTGCATTTTTGAGCGTTTTCAAGTATACTGAAACTGCGGGGTATACGTCGCCTCTTTGATGTGTGTCCGCTTAATCCCGGAGCCGGTTACAACGGTTTCGGGATTTCCTTTCATCTTTCAGCCATCTTTCACCTCCCGCATACCGAGCCGCGTTCCACAATGCTGATGGGCAGCGTAATCTCTCTCTTGTCTGAGAGCTTGCCGTCAATAACGCCCAAAACAGCTTCCACGGCAGTTTTTCCTTTCAGCGCAACATCCTGACGCACGGCGGTAAGCTCAGGGTCGCAGATACCGGCAAGCCATGTATCGTCGAAGCTAATCACCGAGATGTCAGAGGGGACAAGTGCGCCGCCGTTTTTAAGTCCTTTATATAAACCAAGCGCCATGATATCCGCCGATACGAAAACGGCGGTGACGCCGGATTCCCGAAAACTCCCTGCAATCTTCTCCCCGGCCTTGACGCCGTGTTCGTAAGACACCTCGCCGTCATACAGCAAAGCCTCGTCATAGGCGATGCCGGCGTCCTCCAGCGCCATCCGCCAGCCGACCATGCGCTGTTGGTTGACCCCGCGGCTTTTCAGCAGTCCCGTCACATGCGCGATCCTTCGATGTCCTTTGTCCAGCAGATATTTCGCGGCCATATAACCGCCCTGACGGTCGTCTATTTGCACAGCGGTAAAATCTTTGTTCTCGCTGTAACAGTCCACAAGCACCACGGGAATCTCCGCCCGCTTAATCTCAGCGTAGTGTTCTTCCAAATACATACCTAGGATGATGATTCCGTCCAGACTGCGGGTGCGCGCCACTTCGATATAGGTTTGATCCGCGTTTGTCCCTGAAATTAAGATGTGGTATCCGTTCTGCCGGGCTGTGTACTCAACGGACGATAAGAAGTCCCCATAAAACGGATTGGAGAACATAAACTCTTTGTGAAGCTCTGTTTGCGGAATCACCACGCCAATGAGCCGGCTGCGGTTGTTGACAAGCGAGCGTGCCGCCATATTGGGGACATAGCCCAATGCGGTCACGGCATCGTGAACCCTCTGGATGGTTTCGGACGCGAAGGTCTGTCCGGGCGTTTTGTTTAAGATATACGATACCGTGGTGACGGATACGCCGGCTTCCGCCGCGATGTCTTGAATCCTGACTCTGCCTGCCCTCACAAGATTTCCTCCCCTTTTTCCCGGATAGACCAGCCATCCCGAGTCATTTCCGCGCGGTACCGCTTTCCGTTCGCGTAAAACGCAAATCGCATAGCGCTCCAGCCGTCCGGCAGTCTTGGAGAGAGCGACGGAACGCCCGTGCCGCCGAGAGACAGTCCGGCAAAGCCGAATACCGCCGCCTGCCAAGACGCGCCCAGCGCCGCCGCATGGATACCTTCCGTGCCGGTGTTGCCCATGATGTTTTCCAAATCAAGAAACAGGCTTTTATTGAAATAGGCCATCGCCTTGTCTCTCTTGCCCAGCACCGCGGCCGCCCACGCGTGGATGCCGAAGCTCAAACTGGAATCATGCAGGGTTGTCGGTTCATAGAAGCTCCATATGGCTTGCTTCTGACTTTCGGTGAACAGCTCCGGCAGCAGCAATATGAGCAGGATCAAATCAGCCTGCTTCAATACCCTGAAGCGCTGTAAGCGGTCGTAGTCCAGTGTGCGGTATACCGGAGCGTCCGTTTCCCTGCCGCCAAAATCAAACGGCTCCAACCGGAGAAAATCGTCGTCCTGTATATAAAGCTCACGCTCCGCGTCATAGCCGACCTGTGACTTTTCGATGATCTCCCGCCATTTTGCCGGCTCCTCCGGGGAGACGGCATAGCCGTTTTCAGCCGCTTCGAGGGCCAGTTGCAGATTGTGCCTCGCCAATATCACCGTATAGGCATTGTTGGACGAAACGCCGCAATATTCGTCCGGCCCTTTGACAAACAGAAGATTGTAGACGTCCTTTATCCCGTCATAGGAGAACCGGCTGGCCCAATAACGGGCAGTTTCGACAAACAACTGTGACAGCTCATCGCGCAGGCTATTGTCCCCGGTTACGCGCAAATACTCATTGGCCGCATAGGCGACATCGGCGGTGATATGGATTTCACTGCGCCCTATATCCCATGTATGGCACTGCTCCTTGCCCCCGACCGCGCACATCCACGGATACCGCGCGCCTTCCAGATTGAGGGCTTTGGCGTTCTCCCGCGCGTCAGGGAGGGTGTTCAGCCTGAAACGGACTAAGTCACGGGCGGCGGCGGGATTTGTATACAGGAAAAACGGCTGGATGAACAGCTCCGTGTCCCAAAAATAGCAGCCCTTGTATCTGGCGTGGGTCAGTCCGCGCGCGCCGACGCTCACATTCGGGTCGTCAAAGGGTCTGCACTGCATCAGTTGGAACAGATTATATCTCAGCGCAGCCTGTAATTGAGGGTCTTCCGCTTCCACTTCAATGTCCGCGTTTTCCCAGCGGAGCGCCCATGCTTTACCGCTCTCTTCCAGCCATGACGTGAAATCACCCGGCGGTGGATGGTCTGGGCCGTTGACGGAGATGAGCTTTTCCGCGCGGACGGTTTGGTTTTGCTTGAGCCGGACAGTCAGCTTGCGCGCGGGACAATCCGCTGTCGAGCCGTCCTCCTGCGTTCCGTCCGACTGTGTGACGCGGCAGCGCATATCAATCGTCAGGCGGCCGGTGCGCGATTGAGCCGTCAAGCCGCACAGTCCCTGTCCGCTCTTCCCGCCGGCGTCTTTCAGCATTTGAACCGTCTGATGGTTGACCATCGTTTGGTCGTCATGCACCGGCAGGTTCAGCACTCCGGCGTCAAGACCGAGCAGCAGAACCGCTTCGCTCTCGTGATTGAGCGCGGTCAGTTCGATACACAGCGCCGCAAGGTGCTTGTCTGCCATGCTGATGAAACGCGATATTTTGATGGCGGTTTCGCGCCCCTGTTCGTCTGTCCACACCGCGCCGCGTGTATACAATCCGTTTTTAAGGTTCAGGGTTTGATGAAACCCTGTGTAATGCCCGCCGCTCTGTCCGGGCGTTGATTCGGCGACCGTTGCCGTGAAATGGAACAAATCGGGCAGATTCACAATATCCGTAATGCCGGGGCTTATGTAGTCAAACCCGCCTGCCATGAAGGTGCAGCGTTCATACGGCAGCGCTCCGTCCTGCAAGAAAGCGGCGCGCGAGCCGATATACCCGTTGGATTGGCAGAACAGACTCTCCAAGTGCTGCGGCGCGTGGGCGCGATAGCCTGACGCCGATATATGCCAGTTGCCGTATTCAATCATCAGGATTGCCTCCCTCATTTCAGCCACTGAAGCGTTTAAGTAACGCCAGTATAACACCGATGAATCGGCTTGTCAACACCTTTTTGAAATATTCTTTCCCGCCCGGCAAGACGGTGGCCGTCGTGGCCGCCCCGGTTGATTACACCGCCGCGCCCAGCGTTTCGCCGATGTTCTCGCGAATCATCAAATCGGCATACCCGTCATACGGCGTTTCCGACTTGTTGATCAATATCAGCTTGCCGCCGCGGTAGTGCCGAATCAGCCCCGCCGCCGGGTAGACGTTGAGCGATGTGCCGCCGACCATCAAAACCTCCGCGTCCCGTATGGCCCGCGCCGCTTGCGCCAGCACGCGCTCATCCAACCCCTCCTCATACAGCACGACGTCGGGTCGTATGACGCCGCCGCATGAGCAGAGGGGGACATCTTCCGCTTGTATAATCGTCTCCAGCGGGTACTGCGCTTTGCAGTCCATGCAGTAGTTGCGATACGCCGAGCCGTGAAGCTCCAGCACATTGACGCTTCCGGCCTTGCTGTGCAGGGAGTCGATGTTCTGCGTGACGACCGCTTTGAGTTTACCGCGCTTTTCCAGCTCGGCAAGGGCAAGGTGCGCCTTGTTTGGTTGGGCGTCGGGATAGAGCATTTTGTCCCGGTAGAAGCGATAGAACTCGCTGGGTTGGCGGACAAAAAAGCTGTAGGACAGCATCGTCTCCGGCGGGTAGGCGTACTTGCTGTTATACAACCCGTCCGCGCTGCGGTAATCAGGGATACCGCTTTCGGTTGAGACGCCGGCGCCTCCGAAGAAGACGATGTTGGCTGCGTCTTGCAGGATGGTTTTGAGTTGCTGTATAGAATTTGTCATGCTTCACCATTCCTTCGGCACTTACCCCATCTATACCATATCCTCATAAGGCATGATGATGGCACAAATCAAGTAGGCGAGGATTCCCGCGCCCGCAAAGGCGAACACCACAAACAGAATACGCAGTATGACAGGGTCGATATTAAAATACTCCCCGATACCCGCACAAACGCCGCAGAGTTTGCCGTTGCGTTTTTTGTAGATTCTTCTTGGTCCCATCTGTAATCCCTCCCATATGTTTTGCTCCAATTTAGTATATCACAGAGCTTCACCGCCCGTATAGTCCAATGCTTACAAATACCCGCCCCTTCTTCGATACCCCGCCGACCTCCAGCAGCTTGGCGCGGCCCAGCCCGCGAACCGACAGCAACGCGCCCTCGCCCAGCTCTTTCGCGGGCTGCACACATGGCGTATGGTTAAGATTTACGCGGCCGGCGGCGATAAGCTCGGCCGCTTTGGATCTGGACAGACCGAACGCCGCGCACAGCACCGCGTCCAGCCGGAGCGACGCCACGGTGTCCGTTTTGACGGTCAGCTCTTCCAGTCCGGCCGAAAGCCCGTCCAAACCCATCTCCGTTACGCTGATACCGACGCGCCCGGCCTTGGAGAGGTTTTCTGCGATATACCCGCCCAGCTCCGGCAGGCACACCAGCGCGGCGCTGTGTTCCGCAACGGTAATGTCGCCGACCGTGTCGCGCTCGATGCCCAGCGCCATCAAAGCGCCTAAAATGTCCCGGTGACCAAGGGTATCCTGTTGCCGCCATTCGAGCTTCAGCGCGGCAAACAGCCCGCTCCGCTCACAGGCGCCCCATTCCGCGTTTGTAAAGACGGCGCGTGCGCGCTCCGCGCCCTCGTACCCGCCGTCGAAGGTGAGGCTGACCTCCCCCGTCTTGCGCCCGCGGGCGTCATGGGCCGCCACGTCACGCTGCTCGGCGGGCGTGAGGAACCGCGACGCGGCCCAGCCGGTTTTGGCGGCCTTTCCGGCAAGGTCGTCCATATGGGCCAGCAGCAAATCCTTTTCTTCCATGTCACACCTCTTAATAGGGTGAACCCTATGACCCTCTCGGACTCCTTATTTTTAGAGGAGAGCGTTAAGCCAACAAGTTGGCTGCTGTGCGTTCCTACGGAACGCTGAAAAAGTAAAATTATTAGCGTCCAATACTTTGAAGAAACGCTATCGCATTACTTTTTTCCGTATACTGCGCTTCAAGTTTATCACCATTTGAATATCTAACATATATTTCAAATTTGTAGAACTTAAACCGACCGTCCTTCTCATTGAAAGTAGCAATAAAAGTACACGCTTCATTTACATTTGAAAAAGCGCTTTCATCTCCGAACATTGACATTATCCTGATGGATTCTATTTTTCTTTCCAACGAATTGCATAGCTTCAATCGAAAAGCCCCTAACTGTTCGCTTGTCAGCTTTATAAGCTCATCTTTAAGTTTTTCAACCTCAAAACAACTTAAACGTCCGTAAGCATCAATTTTTTCTTGTAAAATATGCTCTTGAGTGTTTTCTTCCCAATGAGCATCTATGCCGACCACGTTAAATGCTTTTTCAATTATCTCAATGGGTATGTATACAACCTCAAAGCCCTCTGAGGTCATCTGATTTAATGAATTTTGAGTAAAAACTCCGGCAACAATTGCTCCGAAAAATGGAGTAAATGAACTATATTTTGCTATGAGCGGTTGTATAGCTCCAGAAATTTCTTGGGCTTTATTTTTTGAATGTTTTGTATATCGGCGCCATGCTATTTCTATAAAAACACGAGGTTCTCCAAGTCGAGCTTCGTCGCCGTTCTTTTCCATGACAATGTCAAGCTTGTGGGTATTCCCATTTACATCTACCCACCTAACTTCTTTACGCCCATTCCGTGCGCTTCGAGCATGACGATAGTCAAGATAAAGGGAATACTTTTCAGCTACAGGCTGTAAGTATTTTATCATGGTATCTTCTAAGACATCGCCAATCATTTGTCCGAAACGATGTGATGGAGAATTAAGAGCCATTTTATCACCTATCCTTTTACCCAGAGTTGTCCCTCTTTAAGTGGAATATCGTGTTTTCGATTCCTCCATTTTACATTTCTATCTCTTGTTTTAACAAACTTATACGAATCGAATCCTGATGCAATAGCAAGCTTTCCAAGCCATTCATCAACAGGAACATAAACTCCGTAAGGCGCTGAATCGCCTACAACAAAACAAACATCGGAATTGCGCTTGCACAGAATTCTTAAATTTTGCCAAACAATAGATAAGTCAAGAAAGTACAGGGCAATCATAGTATGATAATTCTTTTTACCGCCATGATACTCTTTTACCTCGTCAAGCTTTTTACACACAGAATATATTTCTTCTCTTATTGGGTTAAGAGTAGGCTCATCCAAAAAATCAAAAGTCTGACGCTTTTCTTTCGATACATGCTGTGTGCAAGAACGAATTAAAGAACTTCGCACAGTGTTCTGCAAATCGCTCCACCCATTTATTTCCCCAAGAACACAAAGTTCCAGTCGTGTTGCATCCGCATAGTCGTAATTGTTTGCATAGGGTGGTGATGTTATAATTAAATCAATTTTATTTTTAAGCGCATCAAGAGGTAATCGTGCATCGTGTTGGAAAATTGAGCTTTTTGTTTTTGTTTCTGTAACAGTAGATGAAAAAGCTAAAATATCATCACACATTAATTCGATTTGCTTGCTGTACGCATCAAAAACATTTAGCACTTTAATCTTTGATTTATTTGGCAACACATACTGCCATTGAGCTGTACCCGCATGTGAAGTAGAGCGAAGAATTGATAAAAAAGCAAGCCATGATAATTTATATTCATTTGAATCATTGCATGACTGTATAAGAGCGTGTTTTATTCTATCAATATCCGTTAGATTTTCTATCCCATAACAACGATGAATAATAGCCGGGTAATCATCTAAATCTCTTGAAATTTTTTTAGCTACAGTCAAAATTTTGATTGCATATTCTCTAAATGATTTAACATCAGTATTCCATAAAAGTTTCGTTGAAGCTATCTTTGAAATCAACGGGTGTGACTCAAATCCAATTCCAGCTATCCCAACTTGGTCTGCGGCAAGCATAGTAGTTCCAGAGCCCGCAAACGGGTCCAACACGACAAAATCTGTAGCACTATTAGGAGTAACACTTCTCTCCTCAAGAAATTCAAAAACAGTTTTTTCCACCCATTTCGCCGAAAATCCCGCAGAATACCTAAACCAACGATGTATCGGAAGCTTCATATTATCGATAAAGGTTGATGTTGTATTGGTGTTTTGAACAGCAACAGCTTCTTGTTCAAACAATGATATTTGAACAGGATAATCGGACTGTTTTAAGCCAATCATTTTAACACCTCACCATCATTCGCTCGTAAGCCTTTTTCGCGCTTTATTCCAGCGGAAAAACAAATACGAACGTCTCCCCGACGAAAAACACCCGGGTCGGGTTCGGATTTATCACAAAATGGCGGAGGCGGTGGGATTCGAACCCACGGTACCCTCTCAGGTACACTCGATTTCGAGTCGAGGCCGTTATAACCACTTCGATACGCCTCCTCACGGAAATCAGTATACCCGAAAGCCGCCCGCTTGTCAACGGCAAAGCGGGCCGGCGCGGATGCGGTCACCGCAAGGCCAGCATCATCGCGAAATGGGAGATGCTGCCCAGCATGATGAAGATGTGGAACACCTCATGGAAGCCGAACAGCTTGCGGTCGCGTCCCGGCCACCGCAGGGCGTAGAGGACGCCGCCGGCGGTGTAAAACAGGCCGCCAATCATCAGCCAGACAAAGGCGCGCATTTGCTCCTGCTCCCGCAAGGCGTTGAGCAGCGGCGCGATGGCGATGACGACCAGCCAGCCCATCCCGACGTAGGCCGCCGCCGAAACCCAGCGGGGCGCGTTGAGCCAGCACAGCTTGATGACCGTCCCGACGACGGCGAAAAACCAAATCACGCCGAAGATAGCCCAGCCCCAAGCGGGGCTTTGCGCCCGCAGCGGCACGAGGCAGATGGGGGTGTATGTCCCCGCAATCAAAAAATAAATCATGCTGTGGTCAAGCTTTCTGAGGGCTTTGCGCCTTTCCGGCCGGACGCGCAGGCTGTGATATAAGGTGCTGGAGGCGTACAGCCCAATCAGTGCCGCGCCGTAGACCGAATAGCTGACGATATGCCACGCGGTTCCGACAAAAGCGGCCACAGCAATCAAAACGCCCACCCCGGCGGTGGCCATCCAAAAGCCGATGCCGTGGGTCAGCGCCGAAAACAGGCGCAGCGCGTCATAAGGGGAACGAAGCTCTTTTTTTTCGCGGGACATGCGGTTCCCTCCCGTGATATAAACCTCCGCCAAAGCCCGGCTTTCGCCCGGCGTATAAGCGGAGGTTCAATGCTGATACGTATTATACGCTTTTCGCTTTTTCAACCAGCGCGGCGAACGCCGGCTTATCGTATACCGCCATCTCGGCAAGCACTTTCCGGTTGAGGGGTATGTCCTGCGTTTTGAGCGCGTGCATAAAGCGGGAATAATTCATGCCGTTGGCCTGCGCGCCGGCTGAAATGCGGGTAATCCACAGGCGGCGGAAGTCGCGTTTGCGGCGCTTGCGCCCGACGTAGGCGTAACGCAGGCTTTTCATCACCTGCTCGTTGGCTGTTTTGAACAGCTTGCTTTTCGCGCCCCAGTACCCCTTTGCGAGCTTGAGAATTTTTTTATGTCTTCTGCGCGTCGTGACCGCGCCCTTTATTCTGGCCATGATAATCGCCCTCCATTTTACTTGTAAGGAATCAAGTCCTTGATGTTTTGCTCATTGGTTTTGTCGGCGTAGGCTCCGGCGCGCAGCTTGCGCTTAACCTTGGTTGTTTTCACGTGATGCTGGTGACGAAGCCCGGCCTGCTTGCGCTTGACCTTTCCGCTTTTGGTCAGGTTAAAGCGCTTTTTGGCGCCGGAATGGGTCTTAATCTTAGGCATGATGGTTTACTCCTTTTGTTTAGTCTTTAAGGGAGCCTTGGGCGTGAGAAACATAAACATACGCCGTCCCTCCAGTTTGGGCGGTTTTTCGATTGCCGCGAGGTCCGCGCAGCCTTCGGCGAATTTCAAGAGCTGTTTTTGGCCTAAATCGGAATGGACCAACTCGCGCCCGTGGAACCGCACCGATACCTTGACCTTGTCGCCTTCCTTGAGAAAGCGGAGCGCGTTTTTCAGCTTAAAGTTGAAATCGTGGACGTCAATGGTGGAGGAAAGGCGGATTTCCTTGATTTCCACAATATGCTGGTGACGGCGGGCCTCTTTTTCCTTCTGCGCCTGCTCATAGCGGAATTTCCCGTAATCCATCAGGCGGCAGACCGGCGGCGCCGCCGCGGGCGCAATCTTGACGAGGTCTAAGTCCCGTTCGAGAGAGATTTTCACCGCGTCGCGGGTGGGCATAATGCCCAGAGCCGAGCCGTCCTCCCCGATTAGGCGTATCTCCTTGTCGCGGATTTCCTCATTGATTTGATGGTCCCGTTTACTGCTGATGTTACCACACCTCCTGTAAAATAAAAGACGGGAATCATTTCCCCGTCAACAAAACAGCACAGCGCAACACGCCGCAGCCTTTCATTGTTGACCCGCGCCCGACGGACGCAAGGTGAGGGAAACCCCTGCTTTATTGTAAGCGCCGGGATCCGGTCGCCCCGACCCCAAAACCTATGATACACCGCGCGCGGGACTCTGTCAAGCCTTTTTCCAAAAAAGTTTCACAGCGGCGTTTGCCGCCCTCCTTCCCCTTGTTAAATGGCGGGGGTTGTGCTACAATATTAGCGGGAGGTGCTGAATTATGAAGAAGCGTGTATTGTTCAGCGTGTCTGATAAGACGGGTGTGTGCGATTTCGCCAGACGCGCGGCCGCGCTGGGGTATGAAATCGTCTCGACGGGCGGGACGCAGAAGGCGCTTGAGGACGCGGGCGTCGCGGTCGTCAACGTCTCGGAGATTACCGGATTCCCGGAATGTCTGGACGGGCGGCTCAAGACCCTGCACCCCGCCATCCACGGCGGCATCCTCGCCATACGCGGCAGCCGCGACCATATGGCGCAGCTTGAGCTTTTGAGCATCGACTTAATCGACATCGTCGTCATCAACCTCTACCCTTTCAAGCAGACCATTCTGCGCGCGGGGGTTCATTTAGACGAGGCCATAGAAAACATTGACATCGGCGGCCCCACCCTCATCCGCGCCGCGGCCAAAAACTGGCCCGACGTGGTGGTGGCGGTGGATCCGGCCGACTACGACGGCATTTTGGAGCAGCTTGAAAGCGGCGGCGTGCCGAGGGAGCGGCGGTTTGAGCTGGCCTGCAAGGTTTTTGAGCATACGGCGCATTATGACGCGCTGATTGCCGATTATCTTTGCCGCCAGACAAAGCAGAGGTTCCCCGAAACGCTGACGGTTACATACGAAAAGGCGCAGGGGCTGCGTTACGGCGAAAACCCGCATCAGGCGGCGGCCTTCTACCGTGAGATTGGCGGGCTGCAAGGCTCGCTGGCCAGAGCGGAGCATCTGCACGGCAAAGAGCTTTCCTTCTGCAACATCAACGACGCGGCGGCGGCGGTCGCCCTGATTAAGGAGTTTGACCGACCCTGCGCGGTCGCCGTCAAGCACGCCACCCCCTGCGGCGCGGGCCTTGGCGCGGACATCACGGCGGCGTACCGCGCGGCGCGTGACGCCGACCCGGAGGCCATTTTCGGCGGCGTTGTGTCGCTCAACCGCGCCTGCGACGCGGCGGCGGCGGACGAGCTGTCCCAAACCCATCTCGACATCATCATCGCGCCGGGGTATACCGATGAAGCGCTCGAAATCCTCACCCGCAAGAAGAATGTCCGTATTCTTCTGCTGGAAAACATCTGCGACGCCATGCCGGAGGACACGCTCGATTTCAAGAAGGTGCAGGGCGGGCTGCTGGTTCAGGAGGCCGATTGCGCCTCTTTCTCCCCGGAAACGCTCACGGTTGTGACGGAGCGGAAGCCGTCGGAAGAGGAATTGGAAGCGCTCGGCTTTGCGTGGCGGGTCTGCAAGCACGTCAAAAGCAACGCCGTTGTGCTGGCCCAAAGAGACATGACGGTGGGCATAGGCGCCGGGCAGGTGAGCCGCGTCGCGGCCGCCGAAATCGCCGTCCGCGGCGCCGGGGAGCGCGCCAAGGGCAGCGTGATGGCGTCCGACGCGTTTTTCCCGTTTTCCGATTGCGTGGAAACCGCCGGCGCGGCGGGCGTGACCGCGATCATTCAGCCCGGCGGCTCCGTCCGCGACCAAGAGTCCATCGACGCGGCAAACAGGCTGGGCATCGCGATGGTCTTTACCGGCGTGCGGCATTTTAAGCATTGATGGATATTCATAAGATTTGGCATAATTGGCCTGACGCGGAGGCGTTTTCGGGCGTGTTTTCGGTCAGCGGCGAACAGGGCGTGCTGTTTGAAAAGTGCCGCGGCTTCCGCAATCAAAGCGAAAGCCTCTTGAACAACGCGGAGACCGCCTTTAGCATCGCGTCCGGCACAAAGCTGTTTACCGGACTGGCCGTATGCAAGCTCATCGACGATAAAAAGCTGTCGTTGGACGATAAGCTGTGTGACGTCCTGTCCTGTGACTTGGGACAAATCGACAGGGGCGTGACGATGTTTCATTTGCTGACGCATACCTCCGGCGTCGGAGACTATATTGACGAGGAAGCCGAAAACAGCGGGGAGCAGTTGCAGGCGCTGTATCGCAAATATCCTGTTTATCTATGGGAAAGCCTTGAATATTACCTGCCCATGATTACACCCCTGCCGCCAAAGTTTGAGCCGGGCGCGCGGTATGGCTATTCAAACGCCGGCTTTGTTTTACTGGGCTTGGTTGTTGAGGCGGTCAGCGGCCTTTCATACCGGCAATTTGTGACGGATACCATCATCACCCCATGCCGGCTCGCGCATACAGGGTTTTACCGCATGGATTCCCTGCCCCCGAACACCGCGCTGGGCTATATGCGGGACGAGGAAACAGGCGAATGGCGCGCCAACATATTCAGCCTGCCGGTTCTGGGCGGCTCTGACGGCGGAATCTATACCTGTTCGGGAGATTTAAGCAGGCTTTGGTTCGCCCTCTTCTCCCATAAAATCCTTTCCGAGGATATGACGCGGGCCTTTCTCACGCCGCAGGTACGAATGGAGGAGGACGGGGACGGATGTTACGGGCTTGGCGTCTACATCCTCCGCAAGGAGGATGTGCCGCTGGTTTACGCCGTGGGCGGGGATTGCGGCGTTGACTTTTTCACCGCGTATTTCCCCGGCCAAAAGCTGGTGGCGTCCGCGCTGGGAAACACAGAGCTGAATACGTTCCCCCTGCTGGAAGCGCTGCGGGAGGAACTGCGGAAAGACTGGGGGGCGTTCCTATGAAAAAAATCTATGTCCCGATGATTCGCTATGGAGACAAGGATTTCGACCAAGGCTTTGTCGGCTGGGGCTTTCAAAGCACAGAGGAGCAGCTTCGCGACGCGCAGGCGATACTGGACATCCTCGCGCTCGACGGCCTCAAAATCCTCGACCTTGCCTGCGGCCTCGGCGGCTACCATAAGGTCTGGACGGACGCCGGGCATACGGTCGTCGGCTCCGACCTTTCGGAGACGTTTATTGCGATGGCGCAAAACACCAACGCCAACGTCACCTACCGCGTGGAAAACTTCTACGACCTCAGCGAGGAAAGCGAATACGACCTTGTCACCATGATTGATACGCCGGTGGAGGACGAGGATGTGCCGCGCAACGTATACCGCGCCCTCAAGCCGGGCGGGAGCTTTGTCTTCCAGCTATCCAACCCCAACTACAAGCATTTGCGCGGGCATAAGCTGGAAAACAGCCGTAGCTGGCGGGAGAATGAAGACCGCACGTTTCTGCTCATCCGGCACGAATACAACGAAGACGTCGGCCGCTGGGAATATGAGGAATGGCACCTCAACCTCGATACGCGCGACATTGTCATCGAACACAATTTTTCCACCCACCTCCCGCTTTCCCGCCTTGTCGATATCCTGCTCGCCGTGGGCTTTTGCAGCGCCTGCTTCGTAGACGCCGACGGCCGCCCCCACGGCACAAGCAGGGAGGAACCCAAAAACTTCTTCTGCATCGCCCACAAGGGGACGAAATAGGCGGCGAAGCCAAACCGCTTTTGCAAAGCCGGCTGCGGAACGCAGCCGGCTTTAGGGGTGCTGAAAATAATTTTACAAAACCGATTGACAGAATATCGAACTTATAGTATGATATTTGTATCGTCAGTGTTGAAAGGGGGATATGATGAGCAGGAAAGAGCGTTTGTCGGCGTTCAACCGCGGGAACATCCTAAGCGCGGCGAAGCGGCTGTTCCTTGAAAAGGGCATCGCCCAAACCACGGTGGACGACATCTCAAAGGAAGCCGATTACAGCAAATCGACCGTTTATGTCTATTTCAAAAGCAAGGAGGAAATCCACAACCACATCATTCTGGAACACTTTGAGCTGCTCAAAACGGTTATTAGCGAGGCGCTCGAGGGCGAGCCGGGATTCCCCGGCGGATACTTCGCCATCTGCGACGCCTTGGCGGAGGGGTACAGGGCCTACCCCTTGTTCTTTGAGGGTATTTTGAGCGAAATCAAGATGCCTCAAAGCGAATCGGAGGCTGTGCTTCTCAAAATCTACAAGGTGGGCGAGGATATAAACGGGATGATCGGGAATTACCTGAACCGCTGCATGGCCGCTAACCGCGTCAGGCTTGATATCCCGCCGTTACAGGCAACCTTCATCCTTTGGTCGGGCATCACCGGACTCATCACAATGGCGCACAAAAAAGAAGCCTACATCAACCAAGCGTTAGGCGTGACAAAGGAAGCCTTTCTGCAAGACGGGTTTCGCCTGCTGCTAAAATCCATAAAGGGAGACTGCGATGATGAAAACGAATGACAAACGGAAAACGCTTCCGCCGATGTTGCTGGCGCTTAGCCTGCTGCTGGCGGCGGCGGGCTGGGGCGCCGCCGCGTACGTCCATATGTCGTATACGCCCCGGCTGAATCCGGGCGCACTGGAAACGCTGAAAAGCAACGAACTGTGGCAATCGGATTCGGCGCTGCTGCAAGCGTTCGAGCGGCGCAATTCAGCGGCGCGCGGCGGCTTTACCGGAAACGAAATCAGTGAGGACGCCCTGCAACTGCTGGGCTGGGCCGCCACCGGCAAAAACCGTGACGGCACAGGCTTTGTCGTCCCCTTGGCGATGGGGGCGGAGCCGTATGTTTCCCTGTATCTCGCTCAGGAAAGCGGCGTCGGCAAATTTTCTTGGAGAAGCAACAGTTTTGAATATGTAACAGACCGTGACATTCTCGGCAAGGTGAGCGGGGGACAAAACGCGTCCGCGGTTTGGATATATGTCATTGACGCCGACAACGTGCCGCGGGGCAATATGGACTGGGCATGGCACGCGATAGGCGCGATGAGCGAGCATCAGTATTTGCTGGCCGACGAGCTTGACATACAGGCGCGCTTTATGGCTTCGATAAACGCCGATGAAACGGCCGCGCTGCTGGGACTGGACGCAAGCAAGAACCTTCCGGCGGGCGTGATGGCTATGGCGCAAAAATGAAGTTTTTGGAGGGCATGATACGCTTTTCCTAAAGGAGAGGAGCGGCTTGACAGACGGATAGAATTGTTGTATAATACTATCATAATTATTCTCAAGGAGAGGGCGTTTATATGATTATCAAGTCGTCAACCAGCCTGCGCAACAACTATGGCGCGATTTCGCGCCTTGCGCATGAGAAGCAGGAACCCATCTATGTGACCAAGAACGGAGAGGGCGATTTGGTGGTAATGAGCATCGACGCTTTCGAGCGGCGCGAGGAAATACACCGTCTGCGGGCAAAGCTGGAAACCGCCGAGGCGTCGCGTCTGGCGGGAGAAAAAACATATACGCTAGAAGAATCGCGGCGGCGCTTAGAGGATATTTATGAGCGCGGAGTATAAGCTGGAATTGCTTGGGCCGGCTCAACGCGAGTTGGAAGAGATTGCTCAAAGCCATTTTGAGCTGGTCGGCCCGATTTCGGCGCGCAACATAACAGACCGTATTTATGCGGCGCTGGAAAATCTTAAAATACATCCGTATATAGGATTTGCCTGCCGAAACAGGCAGCTTGCCATAGCGGGCTACCGGACGCTGATTTGCGGCAATTATTTGTGTTTCTACCGCCTTTTAGGTAAAACGGTACTCGTCTGCCATATCGTAGACGGCAGAACGGATTATCCAAAGCATCTGACGGATTTGCCGTCGTAAGCCATACCCCTCACCGTTTTGAGCCTAGAATCCGATACAGGGTTGATAAGCTGACGCCCATTTCGGCGGCGGCTTTTCGCTTGCCTTCAACGGTATTGCCGTGGATATTGAGCATGGCGCGGGCGTGGTCGCGCCCGTAGGCGGCGCGCATTTTACGCAGGGAACCGGCCGAAGGCTCGTTGGACTTCTGGACGGCGGCGCCCATTAGATATGACGCCAGAATGATACCGCCGGGGCAGGCGTCAACGGCGGCCTCCACCGTTTCCCGCAGCTCGGCGGTGTTGCGCGGCCAGTCCTGACGGGACAGCATCTCCCGCGCCTCCTCCGCGAAGCCCTGCACATCCTTGCCTGTGGCGTTTGCCCTTGCCGAAGCGTAGCTGGCCGCGGCGGGGACGATGTCTTCCCTTCTGTCGCGCAGAGGCGGCAGAAAGACGGGCATGATGTTCATGCGGGAATACAAATCCTCGGGGAACTCGCCCCGCTTCGCCTTTTCCGCGATTCCCGGCTCCGCCGTGGCCATCAGGCGGGCGGTGAGCGGCTTGACGTCCAGCCCGCGCACGATATGGCGCGAGGTGTAGAGGTTGGTCGCCTCGCGCATAAGGACGAGGCTCCATGTGTCGATACGGTGGCAAAACAGCGTCCCGTTGCCGGCCTCCAGCGCGGCGTCCCGCAGGGCTTCGGGCGTGCTGTTTGCGCGAACGGTGACAAACGGGCGGTTTTGGCCCTTGTGCGCTATCCGGTGGAGGGCTTTGGCAAAATCCGTTTTGCCCAGCCCCGGCTCTCCGATAATCAGCGCGGGCGTTTTCAGCAGCGCAAGCCTTTGGACGCGCTCCCAAACCGACACCATCGCTTCGCTGACGGTGGGCAGCGCGTCGGCTGACAATTCCTCGCTCACCGGGTCGGGACGGAACAGAAGGAGCGCCCCCACCAGCACATCGCCGCTCTTGACCGGATACGCCTCCATCAGTCCCGGCGCGGTTCCGCCGGAGCCTCTCAGCTCGATTCGGAAAGCTGTCTGGCTGACGCCCTCCAGCGCCGTTCTGACTTCGGGAAGATTTGAGAGGTCAATCTCCTCAAGCGACACCGGGCTGGGGCGCTCGTTGACATAGACCGTCTGCCCGTCGCGGTTGAGGAGCGCCGTGGGACAGGGAAGCGCTTCAAGAATCCCCAGCAGTAAATCCTGCTCTGCCTGCCTGTAATCCATTGATTACTCCCTCCGTTATCGTAAAGTCATATCAGCAAACCGCCTCGCGTAAGCGAGTATGTCTCCCCGCCCTCGCCCAGAACGATAAAATCGGTCAGTCCGACGCCGATGAAACGAAGCGCGTCTTTCAGCCTTTTGGCCTCGGCGGCGTCTTTTTTTGAAGGCATCGGGGTTCCGTTCGGATGGTTATGGCCGACCAGCACGCCGGCGGCGTGATACTGGATGGCCGTTTTCACGGTCAGGCGAAGGCTGCTTTCCACACGAACCGACGACAAAGCCGCGTCCTTGGCCAAGCTTTCATGGATTAGACGGCCCTTCGCGTCCAGATACGCCAAGAGGACGCACTCGGCTTTTTGTCCGCCGAGACGGTTCCTGACAAAGGCTTCGGCCCGTTCCTCCGTATCCAGCGGGAGCCCCGGCCTAGCGGGAGGCTCGGCGCGGTATTCCCGCGCGATGTCGCCCATAAACCGAACAAATTCGGCGACGCCCGCCCCTACGCCCTCTACCTCCGCCAGCGCGTATGTCTCAGCTTCCAGCACGCCGCTCAGCGACCCGAAACGGTTGATGAGACGATGCGCCATTTTGTTGGTATCTATGCGCGGAAGGGCAAAAAAGAGAAGCATTTCGAGCTGTTTGTGCGGTTCCGCCGGAAGTCCCTGCCTGCGGTACGCCTCCCGCATCCGCTCCCGGTGGCCTTTGTGCAGATTTTGTTCGCTATTCACTATTCATCAGCCCGGGGCACCGGGCGCGAGCCCGGCTTGACGCAAGGAATCCCCTCGGCGCAGAGAGGACATTCCTCCGCCGTCCATGCTGGAATGTGAACCTGAATCAACGCGTGAAACGGCACGTCAAACGGATTGACCCCGCCGGTGCGGTCTACCAAGGCGCCCACGCCGATGACCTCCGCTCCGTGGCTGCGGCACACCTCAATGACCTCCCTGACGCTGCCGCCGGTCGTCACGGCGTCCTCCACCACCAGAACGCGTTCGCCCGGGCGGATGGAAAAGCCGCGCCGCAGCGTCATCACGCCGTTTTCCCGCTCTGTGAAGATATTGCGGCAGCCCAGATGGCGCGAAACTTCGTACGCCATAATCACCGCGCCCAGCGCCGGGCCGGCGACGGCGTCTATGCCGGAATACCGCGAGGCTAACGCCCGACAGAGCTTTTCGGCATACTCCGCGTGCTGAAATACGCGCCCGCATTGCATATATGTTGAGCCGTGGCGACCCGAGGAAAGGAGAAAATGCCCCTCCAGCCGGGCTCCCGATCGGTCAAGGATGTCCAGAACCGTCCGTTCGTCCATAATAACCCCCTGTTATTGACAAGCCTGCCAAGGGTACTGTATAATGACCGAGGAGCAGGCAGGGAGCGCGCAGCGCATCCCTACGCCAACCATTATACAGTGCCGCCGCTAAAAATACAAGGGGGTAACGCATGAAAAATCAAGTCTTTCGCATTTTTGTGGAAAAGAAACCGGGGTTCGATGCCGCGGCGCGGCTGCTCTTTGAGGAGCTGACCGGGTATGTTGGCGTTCCCCTTACGGGGCTGCGCCTTTTTTCAAGGTATGACGTGCAGGGGATTAGCGCCGACGATTTCGAGCGCTGCCTGCCGGTGGTGTTCTCCGATACGCCCGCCGACGCCGTGTACCGCGAACACCTCCCGCCCTTTTCCGAAGACACGCCCGTCGTCATCTACGAAGCTCTTCCCGGACAGTTTGACGCCCGCGCCGACGCCTGCGGGCAAGGCGTCCAGCTTCTGCTGGGCGGGGAACGCCCGGTCGTGCGGAGCGCGACGGTGTTGGTTCTGAAAGGAGCCGGCGGCGGCGCGGCCGAACGCGTGACGGACTATCTCGTCAACCCCGTGGAGAGCCGTCTCGCGTCTCCCGACAAGCCCGAAACCCTTGCGCGCGTCTATCCCGCTCCCGAAAAAACGCAAATATTGCAAGGCTTTACCTCGCTCCCCAAGGAGGATATCCCGGCATGGAGGGAACGGTTCGGGCTTGCTATGGATGACGTGGACGCCTTGTTTTTGCAGGAATATTTCCAAAAAGAAAACCGCGACCCGACGCTGACCGAGGTGCGCGTTCTGGACACCTATTGGTCTGACCATTGCCGCCACACGACCTTTTTGACGGAGCTTGAGGATATCACCATCGACGACGCCCGCGCGCGGGAGGCGTATGAGCTGTTCCTCTCCGTCCGGGGGGACAAGCCGGTCACGCTGATGAGCGTTGCCACGGCGGCGATGCGGCATATGGAGCAGAAGGGGCTGCTGCCCCGTCTTGACCGCTCCGAGGAAATCAACGCCTGCTCGGTCAAGGTGACGGTGGATACCGACGAAGGGCCGCAGCCGTGGCTTCTAATGTTCAAAAATGAGACACATAATCATCCGACTGAGATAGAGCCGTTCGGCGGCGCGTCCACCTGTGTCGGCGGAGCCATCCGCGACCCGCTTTCCGGGCGGGCCTACGTCTATCAGGCGATGCGCGTCACCGGCGCGGCGGATCCGCGCGCGCCCATGTCCGATACCCTGCCGGGCAAGCTCCCGCAGCGCCGTCTGGTCACTGTCGCCGCCGCCGGAAACAGCTCCTACGGCAACCAAATCGGCGTCGCCGCCGGTTTTACACGCGAGCTTTACCATCCCGGCTACGCCGCCAAACGGATGGAGCTGGGCGCGGTCGTCGCGGCGGCCCCCGCGCATCACGTTGTGCGAAAGGAGCCGAAGCCGGGGGATGTGGTTCTGCTCTTGGGCGGCGCGACGGGGCGCGACGGTATCGGCGGCGCGACAGGCAGCTCCAAGTCCCATGATATGGGAAGCGTGACCGAATGTTCCGCGGAGGTGCAAAAGGGCGACCCGCCGGAGGAGCATAAAATCCAGCGGCTCTTCCGCAAGGAGCGCGCGGCCCGTCTGATTAAGCGCTGCAATGATTTCGGCGCGGGCGGCGTCTCGGTGGCCGTGGGAGAGCTGGCCGACGGCCTGCGCGTCCGTCTCGACCGCATCCCGGTTAAATATGACGGGCTGAGCGGCACGGATTTGGCCATCTCCGAGTCTCAGGAGCGGATGGCTGTGGTCGTCGCGCCCGAAGACGCGTCGGCGTTCTGCCTTGAGGCGGACAAGGAAAACCTGTCCTGCACGCTGATTGCCGAGGTGACGGACGAGCGCCGCCTTGTGATGGAATGGGAAGGCGAAGACATCGTCTCCCTTTGCCGGGATTTCCTCAATTCGGCGGGGACAAGAAAGACCGCCGCCGCGCATATCAAGCCGCCCGCGCCGCAAAAGCGGCGGCCTTGGGAGGATGCTTCCCTGTCCGCGTCGGAACGGCTGCTGCTGCTTGCGTCCGACCTGAATTTCTGTTCCCAGCAGGGCGTCGCGGAGCTGTTTGACTTCTCCGTCGGGGCGGGAACCGTCTTGGCGCCCCACGGCGGGCTGGCGGGCGCCGCGCCGGAGCAGGTGACGGCGATGCTCATTCCCGCGCGCAAAAGCCGTACCGCCAGCGTGATGAGCTACGCGTTCGACCCGCACATCGACGATGTGTTCGGCGGCGGCGTCTACAGCGTGGTAACCAGTGTCGCCAAGCTGATTGCGGCGGGCTGCGGCTTGGAGGACGCCTATCTCTCCTTGCAGGAATATTTCCCCCGCCCCGGAAAGGATTCGGAGATGTGGGGGCTGCCGTTCGCGGCGGTGCTGGGGGCGTTTTGGGCGCAGATGGGGCTGTCTGTCGCCGCCATCGGCGGCAAGGACTCCATGTCCGGCACCTTTGAGGGCGCGTCCGGGCGCATCGACGTCCCCCCCACGCTGGTCAGCTTTGCCATCGCGGCCACCCCCGCGGCGCAAATCCTGCCGTCGCATTTTGTGCGGCGGGGCAGCAACCTTTACCTGATGGAGGCCCCCGTCCGGGAGGACGGGCTGCCTGACTTGGAAGGCTTGCGCGAGATGTGGGAGCGCCTGCGCGGGTATATCGGCCGGGGTGCGGTTCTCTCTGCGTACGCCTGCGAGCTGGGCGGCACGGCCGGGGCGCTGGCCCACATGAGCCTTTCCGGTCTGGGCGCGCGCGTCGAGCCGGCCTTGTACGACGACGGGTTTTTCTCCGCGCCGTGGGGCAGCATTGTGTTTGAAAGCCCCCAGCACATAGAGTGGGAGCGCCTGATTGGTTCGGTTGTGCAGAAGTCCGAGCTTCAGCTCGGCGGCGACTTCATCCCGATTGACAGCCTTTATGCCGCGTGGTGGAAGCCGCTGGAGAGCGTTTTCCCCACCGAAATCCCCCAGCCGGCAATACAAGTCCCGGTTTTGGAGCATATCCGGCGCGCCCCGCCGCCCGTTCATCTGCTCAGCGCCCACCCTCTGGCCGTCATCCCCGTTTTGCCCGGAACCAACGGCGAATATGACGTTGCGGCGGCGTTGGAGACGGCCGGGGCCGTGACCGAAACGCTGGTTGTCCGCAACCTGCGCCCCGACTGGCTGGAGCAGTCGGTGGAGGCGCTGGAAAAGGCCCTGCGGAAAGCGCAAATGCTCATTCTGCCCGGGGGAAGCTCGGGCGGCCACGAGTCTGGAGGCTCCGGGAAATACATGGAAGCCCTCTTGCGGAACCCGCGCCTGACCGAGGCGGTGCGCGACCTGCTCCAACGGCGCGGCGGCCTGATTTTGGGCATCGGCGGCGGCTTTCAGGCGCTGGTCAAGCTGGGGCTTGTCCCCTATGGGGATATCCGCGACGCCGCAGAAGACAGCCCCGCGCTGACCGTCAACGCCATCGGGCGTCATCAGGCGCGGTACGTCCACACACGGGTTTCCTCCGTCCTCTCCCCGTGGCTGACACGGTGCGCCCCGGGCGAAATCCATACCGTGCCGGTATCGCACGGCGACGGGCGCTTCACGGTAAACGGCTTCATCGCGGAAAGCCTGAGCCGAAACGGTCAAATCGCCTTCCAATACTGCGACGTCAAGGGCGTCCCGAGCATGGCCACCTTCATCAACCCCAACGGCTCAACGCTGGCGGCGGAGGGCGTCACCAGCCCGGACGGCCGCGTGCTGGGCAAAATGGCGCACTCGGAACGCACCGGCTTCTTCGTGGGCAAAAACGTCCCCGGCAACAAAGAACAGCCGATTTTCGAGGGCGGCGTTCGGTATTTCAGATAAGGGCGCGGCGTTCACCCGCGCCGGCTAAGGAGGGCGTTATGTGGCAGGACTATAAGCATATCATCCCGCATATCGCCGTCGGGCGCGGCGTGCTTCGCGGCGTGGCGGACTGGGTTTTGTCGCGGGGGTATCAGACCGTCCTTGTTGTGACCGACCCCAACACCCGCCGCGTGGCGGGAGACGCGGTGTTGTCACAACTGCGAAATGCGGGGCTGCAAGTGCGCGAGTGCCGCTATGAGCAGGACGAGCCGCTGCCGGACGAGACGTCGATTGGCGCGCTGCTGGCGGCGTATACGCCGGATGTTGACTTGATTTTAGGCGTCGGCGCGGGAACCGTCAACGACCTCTGCACCTATGTCGGCGCGAAGGTCGGACGCCCGTCCGCCATCGCCGGCACGGCGCCGTCGATGGACGGATACGCCTCCCTCGGCTCGGCCATGCTGCTCGGCGGGATAAAAATCACGCCGCCGACGCAATGCCCGGAGGCGATTTTCTGCGACACGGACATCCTGCAAAACGCTCCCCGGCGCTTGATTGCGGCGGGGCTGGGCGATATGCTGGGCAAATATACCGCGCTGGCCGACTGGAAGCTCTCGCGCTTAATTACAGGCGAGCCGATGCCGGAGGATATCCATTCGCTGGTTGAGACGGCTCTTGAAAAGTGCGTAAAAACCCCGGACGACATTCAAAGCGTCGCCGAAGGGCTGATTTTGAGCGGCATCGCCATGAGCCTGTACGGCGACAGCCGCCCCGCGTCAGGCACCGAGCATCATCTGGCCCACTACTGGGAAGCGCGCTACCTCAAGGAAGGCAGGCCCCATATCCCGCATGGCATCAAGGTGGGGCTGGCGGCCGTGGCGGCGCTGGCGCTGTGGAAGGAGCTTCCGTCTGTCCAGCCGCCGGAAACGCTTGCGCCGCTTTGGCCAGATATTCTCAACATTGCGAAATCACTGCCCTCGCCGGGAGAGCTGGCGGATATGCTCAAAAAGGCGGGCGCGCCGGTGCGTCCGAGTGAAATCGGCTTGACCGGGAGCATCCTGACCGACAGCGTGGTTTACGCCCGTGACCGCAAGCCGCAGATGTACACGCTGCTGCAGCTCTTGGGCGGCATGGGGCGGCTGGAGGACTTTTCCCAGAGGGCGGCGCGGTATTTTGAGCAAAACGCCCTGTCCGGCGTCAAATGCTTTGTGCTGGACATGGACGGGACGATTTATTTGGGAGACAGGCTCTTCCCGTTTACGAAAGGGTTTCTGGCGGAGCTGGAAAGAAGCGGGCGGGACTGTCTGTTTTTCACCAACAATTCATCGCAAAACGCGGCTTTCTACCACAAAAAACTTGAACGCATGGGCGTTCCCGTTCCGCCGGACAAGCTCCTCATGTCTACGCACGTTTTACTGGACTGGCTCCAAGCCAACGCGCCCGGACGGCGGGTTTTCGCCGCCGGCACAAAGCCGCTGATTGCGGAGCTTGAGAGCGCGGGGTATACCGTGACCGAGAAGGCGCCGGACTTTTGCGTCTTGGGCTTTGACCGCGACATGGACTACCGGCGGCTCACGGCTTTGTGTGATTTTGCCCGTTCCGGCCTGCCCGTCTACGGCGTCAACATGGACTATAACTGCCCGGTGGAGGGCGGCTATGTCCCCGATTGCGGGGCGCTGGCGGCGGCGGTGACGGCTTCGGCGGGCGTGGAAATTGAGTTTTTCGGCAAGCCCTCCCGCCGCGCGCTGGACTACATCCTCCGGCAGACGGGATACGCGGAGGAGGCGCTGTGCTTTGTCGGCGACCGGCTGTATACGGACGTCGCCATTGCCTCCGGCACAAAGGCGCGGTCGGTTCTGACGCTTTCGGGCGAGACAAAGCGCGGGGACACGGACGGCTCCCCGTTTGTGCCGGATTTAACGGTAAAGGATTTGTCGGAATTGACAGACTATCTAGCCTCCGACGCTTTTGAAGCCTAGCCCAAGCACCTCGCGGGCGTTTAGGAAAATCATAAAGCTCGACGGGTCTACCCGCTGCGCCGCCGCCTTCAAACGGCTGATTTCATGCGAACGGGCGGCGACAATCAGCGTGGTGACCGGGCTGTTGGTGTACATTCCCCGCGCGTCCAAGCCGGTGCAGCCGCGATGTACCTCGTTGAGGATGGCGTCGGCCATTTCCTCCGGCTTATGGGTGACAATCAGCGCGGCGGAGGCGTGATCCATGCCCGAAAGCAGCATGTCAATGACGGTGGCTGAAACATACTGCACCACGACGGCGTAGAGGGCCGCCTCGGGGCTGCGGTAGACAAACGCCGCCGCGATGATGACCGCGGCGTTGATGGTCAGGTTGACGCGCCCTAGGCTGATGTGCGGGCGTTTTCGGGTAATCATCTTGGCGATGATGTCGCTTCCCCCGGTGGTGGCGCCGCGTGAGAACACCGTCCCCAGCCCCAGCCCCATCAGCACGCCGCCGTACAGCACCGACAGCAGCTTGTCCTCGGTGATATGCCAATCGGCGATGTACGGCGTGAGAAAGTCAATCATCAGGCTGGACGCCACGGTCGCGGCGGCTGTGCGGATGAGAAACTGCCGCCCCATGCTTTTGAACGATATCAGAAAGAGGGGGAGGTTGAGCAGAATGACCATCATGCCCATCGGCAGAAAGCCGGTCAGATGCTCAATCATTTGCGCCGCGCCGCCCACGCCGCCGATGATAACCTCCGCCGGGCGGATGAAGGTCACAACGGCGGACGCATAGGCCAAATTGCCCGCAAAGATGAGCGCGTAGTCCAAAACAACGCGGCCCTTATGCTGTTTCATCGGCAATCACCTCAAACAATTCGCGCAGACGGTCTTCGCGCCCGCTGAGATACAGCCAGCCGAACAGCGCTTCCAGCGCCGTGGCGTATTGGTATTCCGCGCGGGCCGCGGCTTGGGGGATGTTTTTGGTTTCGGCGTTGCGCCCCCGCCGGAAAACGGCGGCCTCCTCGTCGGTCAGCAGCGGCGCGAGCCGCTTCGCCGCCTTGGCCTGCGCGCGGGCGTTGACGCGTGAGACGCGCATAGTGTGTACATTTTCCGCCTTGGCTATCCCGCCGGCGCAAAGGCGCGCGCGTACCATCAGGTCGTAGACGCTGTCCCCCACGGACGCGACAGCCAATACGCCGAGAGCGTTAATCCGCTCCTCGGGCATCGGTGCTGACAGCATGGGCATCCCCCGTTTCCGGCGTGTTGGTTTCATTGTCCTACAAACCGCCCGAAATGTCAATAAGGACGTATCGGCGCGCAGACGCGCGGCCGGTGCGGAAAATAAGGAGGCAGCAGCAAAATGAAAGCGTTTCAACTTCACATGGGGCCGGCCAAGGTCGCGCTCGACCTCGGCGACGGCAGCGAACGCGGCGAGTACGTCAGTCAGGACGTCATCCTGCACACCTTGGGGCGTCCCCACCGCGCCATAAACCTGATGTACTGCTACTATCCGCTGGACAAAGGCTGGCCGGCGCGCGCGTCGGATTTGCCCCTGCCGGACGGCAAGACCGCCGGATTCGCTTGGGATTACGCCTACGACGACTACTTTCCCTACCAAGGCGGCTTGGAGGGCGATACGTCGGGCGAGCCTTTCGGTCAGATGCGCGACGTGCGCCGCCACGGGCAGGATGTGATTCTGACCCTGACCTGCGACTGCGCCGTGTCCGACGCGCAAATCATCCGCATAGCCGAAGATTTGCGTCCGTTCGGGCGGCTGATGCTGCGCGTCAACCACGAGGCCACCGGCAACTGGTTCGCCTTCAACAAACGCTATACCTACCAAGAGGTCGCCGACTTCTTCTCCCGCTTCCACAGGCTTCTTAAACAGCACGCGCCGCATATCCGCACCATCCTCTGCGTCGGCGAGGACACGCCCGATAAAAATGGCCAGATGCCCTATGAGGACGAGTTTGCCGAGGCCATCGCGCTGACGGATATGTGGTCAACCGACACCTATCTGGCGCTGCACTGGGGCTGGCCGTTCGACATCGCCGAGCCGGGCGGCTCCTCGCACAAGCGGGGGGACAACGGCAAGGTTCTGCGCGGATTCAATTTCGAGTATGAGCGCTTTATGGCGCGGGGAGAAAACAAAGCCCGCCCGTTTGTCATCAGCGAGTTCAACGCCGACGGCGACGTGACCGGCCCGTATGAGCAGGCGGAGCAGTTGCTGGATTTTTACCGCCGCCTGCCGGAAGAAGCGCCCTGCGTCACCGGCGTCACCTTTTATCAGTTCCGCGACCGTGGGCGGCTGGGGCTGGAAATCGAAGACCCCAACAACCCCGGCGCGGGCGTCAAACAGCCCGCCTTGGATATGTACCGCGAGGTGCTGAGCATGGCCCCGTACCTGCCCGTCTTGGAGCAGGGCGCGGAGGCGGCGTTTCCGGCGCGCCTGCGCTGGGGCGGCAGCGAGGACGCCGACGGCTTGGCCATCCCGCTCACGTTTGAGAAAGACCCCGTTTTCTGCGAGGTGATGTTCGAGGGGGAGGACGCCGCCCTCAATTTGATGATGGAGCTCAACGGCCGCTGGTTTTACAAAAAAACCGGCGTAAAGCACCTTGATTTGATGCCCGCCTTCTTTGAGGCGCGGCTGTCCGGGAAAACGGAGCTGCCCCTCCGCATCTTCGCCCCGCCCCCCGACGGCGTCAACGACCCCGCCCAAGGCCCCGGCTGGGAGGAAAACTATTACGCAACCCTCCGCGCCGCCCCGCAAACGCGGATCAGATACGCCCCTGCGGCCCTTGCCCCCTAGCCTCCTCCACCGCCGCGCGCAGCCCGTCGGCAAAGGCGGGCGTGTCCGCCTCCATCGCGGTGAAATCGCGGCGCATGGCGGCTTGCTCCAGCGCGTGGGCGGCGGCGGACAGCCCGGCTTGACCGATATTGGCGAGGATGCTTTTCATTCCGTGGACGGCGGTGATGTACGCCTCAAGCTCCCCGCCGCTGAACCCGGACGGCGGGCCGCCGGTTCCGCCGAGGACGCGCAGCGCGTTTTCGGCGTCCGTGATGAAATGCGCCGTCAGCTCCGAGTCTCTTTGCCGCCGCTCCGGCTCCGGGATTGGATTTTCCCTCGGCAGCAGCTCGTTGAGCAGCAGGTTCAGCTCGCGGGCGTTGATGGGCTTGGAAAGGAACCCGTCAAAACCGTTTCGGAGAAACATTTCCGCGCAGTCGGCCGGAGCGTTGGCCGTCAGGGCGACGATGGGACGGGTATACCCTGTCTCGCGGAGGATTCGCGCGGTTTCGATTCCGTCCATGCGGGGCATTTTGTGATCCATGAAGATGATGTCATACGTCCGGCCGCTTTTGATTTTGCCGATGGCCTCCGGGCCGCTTGCCGCCGTGTCGAGGTTCAGCCCGTACGGCTCCAGCATCCCTTTGGCGACATATCTGCCCGACTCCGCGTCGTCCACCACAAGGACGCTGCCGTAAGGCCTCCGCTCACGCGTGAAGCGCAGCCTTTCCCGGATGGCGGCGCCGTGGAAGCGGAGGTTGTGCAGCGCTTCCGCGGTTCCAACGCCGCACACGGCCGTGCCGGCCCGTTTCTGCGGAACGCGCACGGTAAACGCCGAGCCTTTGCCCGGCTCGCTCTCCACCGAGATGGTGCTGTTCATCAGCTCGGCGATGTGCTTGACGACGCTCATGCCCAAGCCGACGCCGTCGGAAACGCCGTCCGCGCCGGGGCTGAAACGCGCGTATTCGTCAAACAGCCTGCCGATTTGCTCCTCCGTCATGCCTGCTCCCGTGTCGCTTACGCGGAAAATGAGGGTGACATCCTCCGCGTCCTCCGGCCCCGCCTCTCTGGAAACGGACAGGATGACGGCGCCCGCGTCCGTATACTTAAACGCGTTGGAGAGGAGATTGTTCAGAATCTGCATGATTCTGAGCTTGTCCCCAAACAGCTCCAGCGGCGTTTTTTCGTCTACGAGCAGGGTGAAGATAATCGGTTTTTTCTCATAGCGCAGGGCGTTGAGTCTGGCGGCTTCGCTGACCAAGCCCGGGATATCATACCGGACGGGGGTTATTTCCAGCTTCCCGGCCTCGATTTTAGACAAATCAAGGATATCGTTGATGAGGTTCAGCAGCATCTCGCCGCTTTCGTAGATTCTTCCGAACGCCTCCCCGATATCCGGCGGAAGGCTTTCGTCCAGCAGCTTGATTTCGGCAATGCCCAAAATAACGCTCATCGGGGCGCGTATCTCATGGCTCAGGCCGGCCAGAAACGCGCTTTTGCGCCGGCTGCTCTGCTCCGCGGTTTCCTTTGCCGCCGTCAGCTCCGCCAGAATTTTACCGCTCCCGCTCATGCGCGCACCCCCATGACGGCCTACGTCCGGGTTAAATCGTTGTACCATTTCACCGCCGCGATATAGGTGTCGTTGACAAACTGAGGGTCTAGCTGATGGTCTTTGGCAAACTGGGTGACTTCCTCCCAGTTTGCGTATTCAAAATGCTCGTAGAATCGCAGCAAATCGGAATAGACGCCGTTTTTGGTCATAAGGGACTGCCGTATATCTTCGGATACGGGGATTTCGGCCAGCAGCTCTTCCTTCGACTTGTCAAGCGCGATGTGCAGCAGCGACAGCATCCCCACCATAAAGACCTGCTTGGGGTTGCGCTTGATGCGGAAATACGGCGCCAGCGTCTCCCCGAACCGCGCCCTGACCAGCGACATTCTCACCAGCTCAAGGGGCTGGTCGTCCGCGATGCCCCGCAGGGCCAGCACCGCAATCCATTTCTTCAGGCTCTCCTCCCCGATATACGCCACCGCCATCGCGATATTGCTCACGTTGCGCAAGCCCACCGCCGCGGAATTTAGGATACGCAGGAGCTTATAGGTAAGCGCCACGTCGGAGGCAATAATCTCGCTGATTTCCCGGAAATCCATATAATCATCGGTGCTGGACAGCTTCAGCAGACGGAAGTAGTTGACCTTCATCGGGCCTAGCTCCTTCGTTTTCCGCATCTCCGCGGGCTGGTTGAAGAAGAAGCCCTGATATAGATGGAACCCGGCCGCCTTGGCCTCTTGGAAGACGCCGGGCGAATCCACTCGGGTTGCGATAAACCGCACGTTCGGGCTTGCCGAGATGACCTTTTTCAGCATCGCCGGGTTGGTGTCTGCGACGCTGAATTTGCAGTAATCGGCGAGCTTCAGCAGCTCCGGCGTGGCCTTGGAGCTGCTCAGCCCAGCCAGCGCGAGCTTATATCCTTTCTTTTTCAGCGCAATATATATCTGCAAATCGTTTGCCGTGACCTGCCCCGGCAGATTCAGCAATATGATAAATTTGTTTTTGGGCAGATTTCCCAGCACCGCGGGATTGAGAAGCTGCTTTGAGTACCAGATGAAATACAGCATGTCATTGTTGATGTCCCCCAGCCCCAGCGCGTCCAGCGCGCGGTTGAACTCGCTCAGGCTGACGGCCCCCTCGTCCTCCTCGCCGCCGCTGCCCCGGTCTGTCAGTTCATAGGCAAACGTCTTCCCCGAGCCGAGAAGGACGGGCTGGATGTTGATATACAAGTCCTTAAATTTCTGCGCCACGTCATACCGATCCTCGAAAAACACCATTTGGTTGCGCCCGGCGGCCTTCGCCTTATACAGCGCGATGTCGGCTTTCCGCAAAATCTCCGACAGCGTATCCCCGTGCTTGGGAAAGACGGAGACGCCCATGCTGAGGGTGCAGGACAAATCAATATTGGGCAGCGTGTAGGATTGCAGCGCGGTTGATAAAAGGCTTTGATACTGCTGGAGCATCTCCGCCTCGGAGGCAAATTTCCCCGGCGGCGCGGAGAACAGCAGCACAAATTCATCCCCGCCCAGACGGTATAGATGCCCGTTAAACGCCTTGTCCGCCTGCAAATGCTCCGTCAGCCTGCGAAGAACCACGTCCCCCGTATTGTGCCCGTAGGTGTCGTTGACAGCCTTAAAATGGTCTAAATCAAACAGGGCGGCAACCCCGGTCAGCTTGTTTTTGGCGATTTTCTCTTCCACCTCCGCGAAGTCTTCTTTCAGCTTTTGCCGGTTGGGAACGCCCGTCAAATGGTCGATGTATGCCAGCTCATAGAGGCGGTTCTTGACTTCCTTTTCCTCTGTGATGTCGCGCAGGACGAAGATGGCGGCCGGTTTTCCGTCCACCCAGTCAACCATATGGCAGCCGCCCGCGTATGTCCGGCCGCTGCTGTCCTCGATTTCAAAGGGCTTGATTTCGGCCTTTTCATCCTTCTCCCCATAGGGGCAATGCTCGCACAGCTCGGGCATACTTTTTGAAAAGTTTGATTTGCAACCGCGCGCCGCGTCGGGGTCGAGGGCCATTCGGGCTTCCGCCTTGGAGCTGGCGAAGATGATGTCGCATTTTTTGCCGCGCACGGCGACCACTTCCAGCCCCTGCGGGTCTAAAATACTGCCCATACAGCCTAAAAAATTATCGAGATACGCTTTCTTGGAGCTTTTTTTCTCACCCACGTCCGACACCTCTCTCTAATTGTTCGCCAACAGTATATCAAAAAACACGCACCGTGACAATTATTTCTTTAACAGTCTGCGCCGCCGGGCTATCAGACCGGCGCTAGCAGACGCCAAAGCCGCGGGGCATTTGAGTCAAAGGAAAATCCCCCGAACCATTGCGGTTCAAGGGATTTTGGTTGCGGGGAGGGGATTTGAACCCCTGACCTCCGGGTTATGAGCCCGACGAGCTACCGGACTGCTCTACCCCGCGTCGTCTATTCGGTTGTGGTGCCGGAGACCGGGCTCGAACCGGTACGAACCAACGGTTCACGGGATTTTAAGTCCCGGGCGTCTGCCAGTTCCGCCACTCCGGCTCCTCTCCGCCGCCATTACTAGGATACCGCATCTTTTTCCGTTTGTCAAGCGTTTTTTCTTCGGCGCGCGGCTTCCGCTCTTTGTGCAGTTTTCACAAAATTGAAAATACGAACATAACAAAAAAACGCGGTTTTCGGCCGTTTTGTTCGGGATTTGGAGCAAGGCGGGACGAACGGGCGTTTTGCTTTGTTGAAACAGGTGTCAAATCGCGAAAAAAAGAGTATAGTTTTTTATAGTTGAAATGTGCTATAATGGTAGTGTGGAAAAATAGAAGGAACCGTCTCGGGAAGAGGCGGTTCCTTCTATATGAGCGGGCGGCAGGCCCTCACCAAGGCAGGGGCTTGCCTGTGTGTTCCATGAAATACACGCCCTCCGGGATGGTCTCCGGGTGTGTGGCGTAGCGGATGATGTTGGCGGCGCTTTCGTCCGGGGTGACGGAATAGGGGCTTGCGGCGGCGGCCGGGCCGCCCATTTGGGTGCGCAGCCAGCCGGGATGGAAGCAGATAACCCGCACCCCGCGCGGCCTGACCTCGTTTTGCAGAATCATCGACGCGATGTTGGCGGCGGCCTTGCTCATGCCGTACATATACTCCACGTCGCGGTAGCAGTCGCCGATGCTGCCCGATTCGCTGGTTACGTTCACCGCGACGCTGCCCTCGCGCAGCAGCGGGAGCGCCGCCTTGCACATCCGCAGCAGGCCGAGGGCGTTGACCTGCATCATCGGCATCCCGGCGTCGATATCGGTATCGGCAAGCCCGCAGCGGTCTTCCATGCGGAAAAGCCCGGCGATGTTGTAGAGAAAATCGAGCTTTTCCTCGTTGGCGAGCATTTCCGCCGCCGCCTCCTCGACGCTTGGCGTGGAGGCGAGGTCGCAGGGGAAAACGCGCAGATGCTTATGGTCGCGGGCGAGGGCGAGCAGGTCGCCGGTGATGTTGATTTCAAAGGCGTATACCCGGTCGCCGCGCTCAAGGTGCTGCTTGACCACGGCGAAGCCCAGTCCCTGTCCGGCGCCGGTTACGGCGGCGGAGCGGCTCATCGGAAGCTCTCCAGCAGCTCGACGTAAAACGGCAGGCCTTCGCCTCCCTCAAGGTAGGCGTAGCATCCGCCGCCGTCGCCGTAGTTGCCCTTCTGCTCCAGTGTCATGCCGAAATTCTCGCAGTTTAGGATGACCTGCTCCATGCCGTTGACGTTGAACGCGATATGGTGCAGCCCCTCGCCCTTTTGGTCGAGAAAATCCTGCCACACGCTGGGGACGCCGTTGGGCTGAATCAGCTCTAGCTGCAAGCCGTCGCCCACGCTGAAGAACGCGAGCAGGCAGTCGGCGTCCGGCGCCGGGGCGCCCTTGTATTGCGTTTGCGTGACGGCATAGTCTCCGCCGCCGAAATGCGGCGGCGCGGGAAGGCCGAGAAATGCCGCCAGCTTGGCCTTCGTCTTTTCAATGTCCCTTACAATCAGCGCCACTTGGGTGACTTTGCTTGTGCCGAGTGTTCCAGCCATGATAAATTCCCCCTTTTTCTATATTGCATTTATTATAACTGTACGGTAGAATAATTACAAGGGAAATGATGCAATCTCTTCCTGCCTTCGGGGCGAGAGAGAAAAATCAGAAAGGAAGCGTTTTTTATGGCAAAGCTCAAGATAGGCATCGTCGGATGCGGAGGGATCGCCAACTCGAAGCACCTGCCCTCGGTAAAGCATACCGAGCTGGCGGACGTCACGGCGTTCTGCGACCTTGTCGCCGAAAGGGCGGAAACCTCCGCCAAGGAATTCGGGACACCGGACGCGAAGGTGTTCACCGATTACCGCGAACTGCTCAAGCTGGACTTGGACGCGGTCTATGTCTGCACCCCCAACCGCAGCCACAGCGAAATTGCCGTCGCCGCGCTGGAATCCAAAAAGCACGTCATGTGCGAAAAGCCTATGGCCATCAATTACCCCGAGGCCCTCAAGATGACGGAGGCCGCCAAGCGCAGCGGCAAGCTACTCACCGTCGGATACCAGAACCGCTATCGCGCCGATACGATTTTTCTCAAGCAGGAGTGCGTGGCGGGCGCGCTGGGCGATATCTATTACGCCAAGGCGCGGTCTGTCCGCCGCCGCGCCGTGCCGACATGGGGCGTTTTCCTCAACGAATACGAGCAGGGGGGCGGCCCGCTGATTGACGTTGCCACCCACTCCCTCGACCTTGTGCTGTGGCTGATGGACAACTATACCCCAAAGACCGTCACCGGCGTGACCTTCCATAAGCTCAACGGCGAGACGGCGCCCGGAAACGCTTGGGGGCCTTGGGATACGGCGAAGTTTACCGTGGAGGACAGCGGGTTCGGGTTTGTCGTGATGGAAAACGGGGCCGCCATTCAGATTGAATCAAGCTGGGCGCTCAACACGCTGGAAATGGGCGAGCCGCTGGCCCTGCTCTGCGGCACCAAGGGCGGCGCGGATATGATGGACGGCCTGCGCATCAACGGCGTGCGCCACGACCGCCAGTATGTGACGAAGCCCGATTTCGGCGCGAGGGGCGTGGATTTCTACGAGGGCGAAACCGTTACCCCGCAAATCCGCGAACAGATGACCTTCCTCGGCGCCGTGATGGGCAACAACGAATTGGTCGTTCTGCCGGAGCAGGCGATGGGGGTCACGCGCATCCTCGACGCGGTCTACGAATCCGCGAAAACCGGCAGACAGGTGGTCTTCGAGTAAAAAGCGCTCCCCCGCCGGAGGCGGGAATGAAAAAATCTTCGGAAAGAAAGGGACGTTTACATGATCATCAGTGAGTTCAGCATACAGCTTTATTCCACACGGCGCGAGATTTGGCGGGAGGGCTTGCCCTCCGTGATGGAAAAGCTGGCGCGCATCGGTTACGCCGGCGTGGAGTTTGCCGGGTACGGCGACCTCCCCGTTGACGAAATGGCGTCCATGCTGCAAAAAAACGGCTTGAAGCCGGTTGGCGCGCATATCGGCTTGGATCGTCTGGAGTGGGCGTTTGACGAGGAAATCGCTTACCACCGGACGCTGGGGACGACGTTTCTCATCATCCCCGCCGCGCCGTTTGCCAACGCGGAGGAGGTTAAACAGACAGCGGCGCGCCTGAACGCCCTCGCCCCAAGGGTGCGGGAGAGCGGCTTCCGTTTCGCGTTCCACAACCACGGCGTTGAGTTTGAGCGCGACGGCGCGCAGTACCGGCTTGAGGACATGATGGCGCTGTCGCCCGAAACGGAAATACAGCTTGACGTCTTCTGGGCGTCGAAGATGGGCTGCGACTGCGTGGAATTTATCAAAAAACACGCCGGGCGGATTTGCTCTCTGCACATCAAGCAGCGCGACGCGGCGGGCGAAAGCGTAGACCTCGGCGACGGGACGCTGGACTTCAAGGCGCTCATTCAAGCCGGCTTGGAAACCGGCGTAAACTGCTTTGTCCATGAGCAGGAGGAGTTCCCCGGCTGCGCGTACGAGAGCTTGGGGAACGGCTTTAGGCATATCATGTCGCTGTAGGGCGGCGTTCCGCCGCCCGCGGAAAAATTGTAAGGAGGACAAACCCTATGAAACTAGGCGTATTTACCGTCGCGCTGGGCGACCGCAGCGCGGAGGAGGCGTTCAAATGGCTGAGCGAGCGCGGGGTGCAAACCGTGGAGCTGGGCTGCGGAGGGTATCCGGGGAGGGGACACTGCAACCCGCCGGAGCTGCTGGCCGACCCGGCCAAGCTGGACGCGTTTCAAGCCCTGCTGGCAAAATACAACCTCACCATAAGCGCCCTGAGCTGTCACAGCAATCACGTCCATCCGCAGAAGGCGGTGCGCGACAAGGCCGCCGAGGAGTTTACGCTGGCGCTCCGTCTCGCGCAGAAGCTGGGCGTGGACACCATCGTCACCTTCTCCGGCTGTCCCGGCGACCATGACGGCGCCAAGCAGCCCAACTGGGCCATCTGCGCGTGGCCGTCCGAATACGGCGAAATTCTCAAATACCAGTGGGATGAGGTCTTAATCCCGTTTTGGAAGGGCGCGGTCAAGGAAGCGGCCGGATACGGCGTGACCAAAATCGCCCTTGAGCCGCATCCGGGCTTCTGCGTCTACAACGCCGACACCGTTTTGCGGCTGCGCGCCGCCGCGGGCGACGCCATCGGCGCGAACTTTGACCCCAGCCACCTTTTCTGGCAGGGCGCCGACCCGGTGCAAGCCATCTTGGCGCTCAAAGGCGCGATTTATCACTTCCACGCCAAGGACACCAACATCAACCGATACAACACCGCCGTCAACGGCGTGCTGGATACGGGCAGTCTGCTGGGGCTGGAAAACCGCTCGTGGCTTTTCCGCACCGTGGGCTACGGCCACGACGCGGTGGTATGGGGCGACATTTTCACCGCCCTTCGCCTTGCCGAGTACGACGGCGCCGTCAGCATCGAGCATGAGGACGCGTTTATGTCGATTGAGGAAGGCTTGGAAAAGGGAATCCGGTTCTTGAAAAACACGATTTTTTATGAAAGCCCCGCTACAGCTTGGTGGGCATGAGGCTAGACCGCCTGCTCGGAATCCTCACCGTCCTGCTCCAAAATGACCGCGCGACCGCGCCGGAACTCGCAGAAAAATTTGAAGTCAGCCGCCGCACCATCGGGAGGGATATTGACGCGCTTTGCCAAGCCGGCATCCCCATTGTCACCCGTCAGGGCGGAGGGGGCGGCATATCCATCGCCGAGGGCTTCAAGCTGGATAAGAGCGTTCTGACCGCAGACGAGCTTTCCAGCTTGATTGCCGCGCTCAAGGGGCTGGGCAGCGTGTCGGAGCAATCCGCAATAGAGCGCACGCTGGACAAGCTGCGCGCCAACTCCGGCACGGTGATATCCCTGCGGGAGCCGGTAGTCATCGACCTCGCGTCGCATTATAAGAGCAGCCTGACGGAGAAAATCGGGCTGATTAAACAGGCTGTCCGCGAACAGCGCCTGATTGAGTTTGACTACTACTATGAAAAAGGCGAGACGCGCCGCCGCATTGAGCCGTATTTGGCCGTTTTCCAATGGGCGGCGTGGTATGTGTTCGGGTTTTGCTTAGACCGGCAGGACTGGCGGCTGTTTAAGCTGGGGCGGCTGTGGGGGCTGAATTTGCTTGACGAAACCTACGCTTTGCGCGAAATCCCGCCGGAGCGGCGCGAATCCGGCTTCCCCGACAACCAAAAGCTCGCCGCGCTGTTTGATGTGTCGGAGCGGTACAAGCTGATTGAAACCTACGGCCCGGACTGCTACACCGAAACCGGGGACGGTTTGCGGCTGGAAATCGGGTATTCAAACAAAGACTACATGGTAAGCTGGCTGCTCGGCTTCGGCGGCAAGGTCAAGGTGCTGGAACCGCCGGAAATTGCGGAGGAGCTGCGCGCCGCGGCTGAAAAAATTTTATTGAGGTATAGATAAACAAGACAGGCTGTTGTCGTGTTGGGTGTGATAGGATGGGGAAAAAAAGGAGTTGTCGTTATGGAAAGCATCATCAAGAAGGCGGGCGAAATCATTGAGGGGCGGGCGGCGCACAAGGGGTACAACGGGCAATACTGCGTTCTCACGCAGGAGGACTTGGACGGGCGCCTGACGGCGTCGGTCGTCACGCCCTCAAAGGCGGAGGGTCTTCAATGGCTCACCTTCTGCACGGGGCTTGAAAGCAATAAGTGCAAGCGCATCAGGCGCGACAGCCGCGCCGCCGTCTGCTTCGGCTCGGAAGATTACAGCATCACGCTGAAAGGCCGTTTGGAAATCCTGACCGACGCCGAATCCAGACACGAGCATTGGTACGACGGCATGGAAAACCACGCCAGCGGCCCCGACGACCCCGGCTACTGCGTCCTGCGCTTCCGCACGGAGGCGTACAGCCTGTTTGTGGACTGGAAAGAAATTTCGGGGGTGCTGTAGATGCACAGGTCTATGATGCAGGTCTATGTCAAGGGGAGCGACTTGGCCGTCCCGTTTTATCAAAAGGCTTTTGACGCGGGACTGCTTTGCGACCATCGCCATGAAAACGGGACGGTTTTTCACGCGGAGCTTGATATTTACGGGCAGGTATTCGCCATTTGTGAAACGCTTGAGAGCGAAGCGGTCACAGGAAACACCATGCAGTTTTGCCTGCACTTCGGCGAGGGGAAAGAGGCGCTTGTGCGGAGCATTATTGGGAAATTAAGCGACGGCGGTAAGCTCACCTATCACGGCTCTACCGATTGGAGTCCGCTGATGGCGGGGATCATCGACAAATTCGGCGTGAATTGGTGCGTTTTTGTTTAAGGAGCGGAGGGCTTGATGATGAAAGGAGGCCTATCAATGACTGTACAGGAAAAAGCGCTGGCGTTAATCAACCGTTGCGAAATCGGGTTGCTGGGCAACAAGGACGAGGAAGGAAACCCGCAAATCAAAGCGATGATCAAAACCGGAAATGAAGGCTTGAACGTCTTTTGGTTTTGTTCAAACACCTCGTCAAGGAGAGCGAAGCAGCTCGAAAAGGATGGGAATACATGCCTGTATTTCTTTGAGGGCTTCGAGGGCGTTATGCTGCGCGGGGTGTCTAAGCTGTCCTACGACGAAGAGATGAGAAAGGCGTTTTGGCAGGATTCCATGCGTATATATTATCCGCTCGGCCCGCTTGACCCTGACTTTGTCTTGATTCAGTTTACGGCTGAAAGCGGGAATTATTATAAGAACTTACATAATGAAGATTTTGTTGTAACGCCTTTTGAGGCTTGGGAAAACGTGCTGCTGACCTCGGCGGGGTTTGAGGATTCGGAGGAGCGGCAAAAGCCCCGTATCGCCGCACGCTTTCTGAACATGCTTGGGAAGCCGGCGAGGGACGCCAAGGTGTTATTTATCCCGGCCGCCGCGATAGACGACGAGGCCAAAAGGATGGCCGATTGGTGCTTTGACGAGCTGACCCGGCTGGGAATACCGCCGGAGAACATCACCGTATACAACCTTGACGGCGGTATGACCGCCGATGAGGCCATGCGGTACGACGCGGTGTACTTCACCGGCGGGGACACGGGGCATCTGCTCCGGCGCGTGAAGGAAACGGGGTTTGACGCCGTCGTCAAGCAGATGGTCTATTCAAACAAGGTCTATGTCGGGGTGAGCGCGGGCAGCATCATCGCGGCGCCCAATATCGGCGAGCCGTATAGCGGGGAAACGGCGGGGCTGTGTCTGCTCAACGCCTACATATCCGTACACCATCCCGATGGCGCGGCGGCGCGGACGGACTTGCCGCTGCCGCATATCCCGCTGACGGATAATCAGGCGCTGGCGGTCAGTTGGCGCGGATATGAACTGATTGAGGGGTAACATTTGAAATTATGCAGGAGGGTGAATGAAGATGAAAACAAGATTAAATCATGTGAGAATCAACGTAAAAGATTTATTTACATCCATCGAATGGTATGAAGATGTGTTAGGCTTCAAAACCGATATGAAACCGTATCCGGCGGATAATCCCGTATATGTGAGCTTTGAACAGGACGAGGGCGCGGCATTTTCAATCATGGTTGACGAAGGTGTCCCGTCATGCGGAAGATTCAACTTCGACGTGTTCAATGTGGACGAGTTTTGGGAAACGGTCAAAGATAAGGCCGAGGTTGTTGAACCGTTATTTGATACGCCTTACGGAACGAGAAAGTTTACGATAAAAGACCCGGACGGCAACGAATTGGGTTTTGTAAACAATCCCGAATATAACACATTTGAGAGGTAACAGAATGATTCAAAACTACCATGATTTCATCGCCGCGCTGCTCAAGGCCGGGTTTTCCGGGGCGGTGGGCGGGAAGGACGACGGCGTGTTCGCGCTGTTCCGCTACGGGTGGGGCGCGGAGGAGGAGACCGGGCTTGTCTGGCATACCGGCGACCCGGACACCGACCCTTGGGAGTGGCGGATGCGCGTTTTAGACGAGCGGGACGACATTGCCTACGGGAAGGTGTTTGGCAAGAAGGCGGGGTATATCACAAAGGAATGGTACCCGTATTTTCTGGCGGCGCGGCGCGGCGGCCGGTCGTTTGCCGACACCTACGCCGACGGAACAATCAGCCACTTTGCCAAGCGCATCTACGGCGCCGTCGCGGAACGCGGGTTTCTGCCGCTGGACGATATCAAGCGCGAGGCGGGTTTCGGGCGGGAGGATAAGTCGAGGTTCGACGCCGCGCTGACCGAATTGCAGATGAAGCTGTTTTTGACCATGTGCGGCAGGCAGGCGAAGATTTCGCAAAAGGGCGAGGAATACGGCTGGTCGTCCACGATGTTCTGCACGGCGGAGACCTTCTGGCCGCCGGAGGTGTTTGAGCGGGCGGCGGAGCTTGGCGAAGACGAGGCCGTTGAGACCATCACCGAGCGGATTTTGGAGCTGAACCCGGCGGCGGAGGAGAAGAAAATCATTAAGTTTATCAGGGGGTGAACAAAGATGGACAGATTGGAAAGCTTCAGCAAAAGAGGGTATGTCGTCAAAGAAACCGCGCCGGTTTATTACACGCGGGATATGGACAAAACCGCAACGTGGTTTGAGGAAACGCTCGGCTGGTATACTGAAATTGACGAACGCAATGACGAAAACAAGGGTGTTTACGGCTGCGTTTATGACCTGCCAAGAGAATTCGAGAACCTGCACATTGCCCCGTTTACAGGGATTCATCTGTTTTACGGCGACCCGAAAGGCGGGGTTGTCGCCTTTATGAAAGTACAGGGCATCGAAGCGCTGCATCAATATGTGTCCGATAGGGGGCGCAACGCGATTTCAGACGTACAGGAACAGCCGTGGGGCGCAAAAATGTGTGCTGTGGATACGCCGGATGGGTATGTGTTGCAGTTTTTTGAGTGATGTGACCGCATTAAGGGAAAGCGGCCTAAAAGGTCACTGGTAATCGGTGGTGGTGAGCTGCATGTTTTGAATGAGGCTAGTAGCACCGTTATTGGTGCCCCATAAGTTCGTGGCGCGCATAGACAGCTCTATCTTGATTGATAAACATCTGGAAACATCAATTTCAAAATCGATAGAATTAGTGCTGTCAATCATAATTGGTGATTGATAGAGTATTTTCCCCATTTCATCGCGGAAGGTATAGACGGTAGTTAAGCCAGTTCCACTACCGTTGTATTCTGGTGCCAATATTTTCCCAATTAGCTTTGTTGCTACACCGTTTAACGGATAAACGACATAGGCATTATAATCGTACCCGCTCTTATCGGCGCGCTCCACAAATCCACGTCCATTATTACTAAATCCAACATAATCAATCCCCTTGTCCGTATAAGACCTAAAATCGCCAGGATGGCTGACTTCAATGTACGACCTGCTGTACATCGGGAGCGCTATCGCGGGTTTATCGACCTTGCCGCCGAGGAATACTGTGCTTGTCGCGCCGTCCCATTCGGCCGATACGCCGAACGCCTCGGCGATGACCGCTACCGGCAGATACGTCCGCCCGTCCACGACGAACGGCTCGATGGGGTTGCCGTGCAGGTCGCGGATGTTGCTGTTGAGAAGCGTCCCGTTCACGACGATTTTGATGTTGTTGAAGTATGCGTTGAGCTGCTTGAACGTCGCCGACGCGAGAACCGGGGTGATGAGGTTGATGAACATGGCCGTGAGCAACATGCCGAGGATGATGTGCCTTGCTTCTTTGATTCTTTTCATTGGAGATGCCCCTTTCTGTTTTTTGATAGAATAACACATAAGTTTTCATTTGTCAACATATGTGTTCATCATATTGCTTTTTTTGGGATACCCTTGATAAGGGTGATGGACATGAGCGATATGCAGTTGAATCCCAAAATAGTGGGCGCGGTCATCGCCGCGCTTAGAAAAAGAAAAGGGGTTACGCAGGAAGTCTTGAGCGGATTGTCAGACATCGGAAGAACACATTTAAGCGCCATAGAGCGCGGGGAACGAAAGCCAACGCTGGAAACCCTATACAGAATCAGCCTTGCGCTGGATATCAAAATGAGTTTCATTGTTTCCTGTATCGAAGACGAAATAAACGGCGATTGAAAAAACCCGCCCGTTTCCGGTTGGAAGCGGGCGGGTGGGTTGTCGGGGGTTTATTTGGCCAGAACCTTTTTTAGCTTCGCGAATCTCGGCAGGCCGTTGACCTTTTCCTGCTTCGTCTCGCCGGCGATTAGCGGCAGGGCATAGTCGGCAAACGGCTGAAGGATGCCGTTGCCGGCTTCGTTAATCCATTCGCGCGGCACCTTCTTTTCGGTGTTTGCCACCGTTTCGAGGGGCAGCAGGGCGATTTCGCACTTGTAGCCGCCGTCGCGGACGCATTTGAACCCGACCATTTTGTCGGTGATGCCGCTGACGGCGTTTTCCACGGCGGCGCGCCCGGCGGCGTAGGATTCGTCGATGTCCGTTTGGCTTGCCGCGTGCGACGCGCAGCGCTGGAGCAGGGAGAACTCAATGCCGCGCACCTTCGCGCCGGTTTTGTGTCTGCAAAGGCCTGCCAGATAGGCCGCGAGGCCGCCGAGCTGGGCGTGGCCGAAGCTGTCTTTGACCGTATCCGCCCCGGCGGAGGCGTATTCGTTGATGAACATACCGTGGCGGTCGTGGATGCCCTCGCTGACGGCGACGATGACCTTGCCGTTCTTTTGGTACACCTGCTCTACGTCGTCAAGGAACTGCTCCATATCGAACGCCACCTCGGGCAGGTAAATCAAGTCGGGCGCGTAATCCCCCGCCAGCGCGGCGGCGGCGGTCAGCCATCCGGCGTGGCGGCCCATAATTTCCAAAATGGTAATCTGCCCGGTGTCATAGACGCGGGCATCCAGATAAATCTCCATGCAGGAGGTGGCGATGTATTTGGCGGCGCTTCCGTAGCCGGGGCAGTGGTCGGTGCCGAAGAGGTCGTTGTCGATGGTCTTTGGGATGCCCATGACGCGGCACTCGTAGCCGTTCTTGAGCATATATTTGCTGATTTTGTTGCAGGTGTCCATGCTGTCGTTGCCGCCGTTGTAGAAGAAGTAGCGGACGTCGTATTTGCGGAAGATTTCCAGAATCCGCTTGTAGTCGGCGTCGTCCGCGTCGGGGTCTTTGAGTTTGTAGCGGCACGACCCCAGCGCCGAGGACGGCGTGAAGCGCAGATGCTTCAGCTCCTCGCGGGATTCTTCGTCCATGATGTAAAGCTTGTCGTCCAAAACGCCTTTGATGCCGTTGGCCGCGCCGTAGACCTTGGTGATGCTCCCGCTGTCCAGCGCGGCTTCGATTGCGCCCAGCGCGGATGCGTTGATCACCGACGTCGGGCCGCCGGATTGGCCTATGATACAGGCTCCTTTGAGTTGGTTCATGGTTTGCACTCCTCTCTTTCCCCGCCTATTCTACCAAACTCAAACGAGAAAGTCAATTTGAAAATGCGAATATAGGGCGGACGTTTCCGTCCGCCCGCCGCCTGCAAGGGAACGCTTGCTACAGCCCCATCACCAGAATCAGCCCCAGCAGAATCAAAAGCTCATCGTCGTCGCCTTCCAGCGACATGAACAGCAAAATCAGCGCCATCAGGATGTCGCCCGCGTCCCAGTCGATGGAAAAGCTCTTGAGCAGCTTTGTAATCCCGCCGCCGCCGGAGCGCAGGATGTCCGCGATGCCGCCGAGGCTGCCCAAGCTGCCGAGGTTCAGCCCGCCGCCCGAGCCGCCTCGGCGCGAACGGGTCTGGCCGCCGCCGAGCAGGGACTCCAGAAAATTGCGCTGCGCCGGGGTGACGGCGGCCGCGGCAGGTGGAAACGCTTGCGCCACGGTCTGTTCCGCCGGTTCGGACGGAGGATCCGGCGGCGGCGGGGGCGGCGGTTCCGGCATGGCGCCCGGCGGCGGAACGGCGCCGCCGCCGCTGTTGAGCGACAGGCGGTTGCTCATCGGGTCGAACGGGCGGTATCCCGCGTAGCGGCTGTACATCCTAAGACCCTCCAAACATACCCAAAGCCCGCCTCGCGGCCTTTGACAACTGCAAGAGCTGTACCGCGCGATCCATCTTCTCCTGCCGCGATTTGCGCACATAGGGGCGGAGCGCCGCCAGAAGCTGGGCGCGGCGGTCGTCCTTGGCCGTCAAATCGCCCAGCAGGCCGGAGATATGTCCCAGCATCTTCGGGTCAAGCCCCGAAAGCGCGCCCAGCAGCCCCGGATCCAGCCCGCCGCCCGCCGCCGAGGGCGACGCTTCCGCCGTTGAGCCCTGCCCTCCCTGCAACCCCTTGGCAAGCTCCGCCACCTGCGCCAGAGCCTCCGGGTTTTGCAGGATTTGGCTCAGTTTTTCGTCGAAATTATCCATTTTTCTTTAAGTTCATCACTTGACCGGCCACGGATTGGCCTTCCTTGGTTGCCATCAGCGTTCCGAGCAGCGCCGAGAGCGCCGCCGTATCGCCCGACGCCGCCTTCGACGCCGCAGCCTTCATTGCTTCGCCCTCCGGCGCGTTGAGCCGCGCCATCAAAGCGCGTCCCTCCGGGCTGTCCATAATCCCGGAAATCCGCGCCGTATCGAGGCCCTTGGCCTTTGCCGCACCTAAAAGCCCCTGCGTAAGATTTTTAACGTCCCTACCCATTTTACACCGCCTCCTGATACAGTATATGCCGCGCTAGGAGACGGTTGACACAAAAAAATCGCGCGGTGAAAGCCGCGCGCGCAAAGCCGCTGATGGGATGGATTGCGGAGAGCCGTCAGCGATTTTGGGAGAGAGCCGGGGATTTTACAGCTTGCGTAATCGCGGTCAGCGCCCTGTCCAGCTCCTCTGCGGTTGTAAGCCTTGAAAAAGACAGGCGTATCACGCTTTCCGGCGTCCATGCGGGGAGCTTCATGCTTAAAAGGGCGGCGCTCTTTTTCCCGCGGGAGCAGGCCGAGCCTGTCCCGACCAGCACGCCTTTGTCGGACAGCAGCCGCGCCAAGGCTTCGCCGGCCATGCCGGGATACGCCGCCGACAGGATGGGCGCGTCGTGCGCGGGGATGACTGTCCAGCCGGACGATGCGAGGCGTTCGGCTGCATGGCGCGTCAGCTCCGGGTTTACGGGCATCCAAGCCTTGATTGCCGCCGCGAACGCCGCAATCAGCGGCAGTGATTCCGTGCCGCCGCGCAGGCCGTCCTCCTGTCCGCCGCCGGTGATTTGCGGGACAAGGCGCACGCGGGGGGAAACGGCCAGCGCCCCCACGCCCATCGGCGCGTGGACTTTGTGGCCGGAAACGGTCAGGAGGTCGATGCCGGATTTGTTGACGCTCACGGGGAATTTCAAAAAGCCCTGCACCGCGTCAACGTGCAGCAAAGCATCCTTTCCGCGCAGGATTGCGGCAAGCGCCCCGACGTCCAGCAGCGAGCCCGTCTCCCCCGACACCTGCGTGACGGTGACTAAAAACGTCTCCGCCGTAACGGCGTCGGCAACGTCCTCCGGGTGGATGCGCCCGTCGGCGCGGGGCGGCACCGTGGAGACGGTAAAGCCTTTGGCTTTCAGCGCCGAGAGGGTGTTTATTGTGGCGGGATGCTCGAAGGCCGTTGTGACGATGTGTTTTTTCGATTTTGCGAAAACGTCGGCCGTGCCGCGCAAAGCGAGGTTTATTCCCTCCGTTCCGCCCGACGTGAACACCACCCGCTCGCAGTCCAGCGCGTCCCGCAGAACCCTCCGAGCGTCCTCCAAGTAAGCCCGCGCCGCCCGTCCCGCCGCGTGGGGCGACGACGGATTGCCGAGCGAGAGCGCGTCAAGGAACGCCAGACGCGCTTCGGCGCAGACGGGGGTATTGGCGGCGTTGTCAAGGCGGATGGCGTCTGTCACTGCGCGCTCTCTATGCTCAATTCCTTCAGCAGCGCCGCGTCTACCGCCGACGGGCAGCCGGTCATCGGCTCGACGGCGGATTGCGTTTTGGGGAAGGCGACGACGTCGCGGATGTTGGCGGTTTGGCAGAGCAGCATGACCAGCCGGTCGAACCCGAAGCCGATGCCGCCGTGCGGCGGCACGCCGTAGGAAAAGGCTTTCAGCATATGCCCGAAGCGGCGTTCGGCTTCATCCGCAGGGATGCCCAGCAATTCAAATATCCGGGACTGCAAGCCGGCGTCGTGGATGCGTATGGAGCCGGAGCAAAGCTCGTAGCCGTTGCACACCATGTCGTATCCCTTGGAGCGGACTGGGGATAAATCCTTTTGCGCCAGCAGTGGGATATCCGCATCCATCGGGGAGGTGAACAGATGCTGCGCGGCGACAAAGCGCGCTTCCTCCTCGCTCCACTCAAACAGGGGGAATTCGGTTATCCAGAGGAAATTATATTGGCCGGAATCAAGGAGGCCCAGTCTCCTCGCGCACTCCAAGCGTAGCGCCCCCAAAGCGGTCTGGGTCAGGCGTTTGTTGTCGTCGGCGACGGCAAAGAGGGTGGCGCCGGGGGCAAAGCCCGTATGCCCGTAAATGGCGGCAAGCTCCGTTTCGGTGAGAAATTTGGCGAAGCTCGAGCTCTCCGCCTTGTGCCACGCCAGTCCCTTGACGTTCAGCCCCTTGACAAATTCGGTCAGCGCGTCGATTTCCTTGCGGGTGAACTCGTGGTCAACGACGATGCACCGCACGTTTTGGGCGCCGGCGAAAACGCCGAAGCCGCAGTTTCTTGTGAGGGCGGTCAAATCCTTTAGCTCGAATCCGAAACGGGTATCGGGCTTGTCGCTGCCGTAGCGCTCCATCGCCTCGCGCCACGTCAGGCGCGTGAACGGGAGCGGGAGGGTGACGCCGAACGCGCCGAACAGATGGGCAATCATCCCCTCGTTGAGGGTGTAAATGTCCTCTAAATCCACGAAGCTCATTTCAATGTCGAGCTGCGCGAACTCCGGCTGACGGTCGGCGCGGAGATCCTCGTCGCGGGCGCAGCGGGCGAATTGGAAATACTTATCCATCCCCGCCACCATTAAAAGCTGCTTGTATTGCTGCGGCGATTGAGGCAGGGCGTAAAACTTGCCCTTGTGGAGGCGGGAGGGGACGATATAGTCGCGGCTGCCTTCGGGGGTGGAGGCGGTCAGTATCGGCGTTTCAATCTCGCAGAAGCCGTTCAAGTCCATATACTGCCGGATGACCTGCATGGCGCGGTGGCGCGTTCTCAGATTGCGCTGCAGCGCCGGGCGGCGCAGGTCAAGGTAGCGGTATTCCAGCCGCAAAAGCTCGTTGGCTTTGGTGTCGTCCTCGATTTCAAACGGCGGCGTTTGGGCGCGGGACAGCACCTTCAGCCCGGTGACCTCAATCTCTATCTCGCCGGTCGGAATGTTGGGGTTTTTGCTGGAGCGTTCCCGCACCGTTCCGGTTACGGCGAGGCACCATTCGCTCCGCGTCTGCGCCGCCTCGGCGGACAGAGGGTTGTCCGCGTCAAATACGCATTGCGCCGGGCCTTCCCGGTCGCGCAAATCAATGAAGACCAGCCCGCCCAAGTCGCGGGAGCGCTGCACCCAGCCGCAGACCGTGACGGTTTGGCCGATATGCGCGGGGCGCAGTTCCCCGCAATAATGTGTTCTCAGCATTCCAGTTCCACCTCGCTTAAAATATGAAGGGTTTTGGCGATATCCGCGGCGCTCGCCCCGCAGCCCATTACGTCTCCCGTGCGCATATCCTTCAGGTTTATCCGGCCGGTTTCCAGCTCCGTGTCTCCAATGACGGCGCTGAAATGTCCGCCGCGCTTGTCCGCGTATTTCATCTGCGCTTTTAGCCCGCGCCCGCACAAGTCCGTTTCCGCCGTGACGCCCAGCCGGCGCAGTTCGTGGCACAGCTTTGCGCAAATCTTCGCCGCCGCCGCGCCCATCGGGGCGAGATAGACGGACGGGGTGGCCTCATCCGGCAGGATGACGCCCTTCGCCTCCATCGCCAGCAGCAGACGTTCCAGCCCCATGCCAAACCCCAGCGCCGGGGTGGGCGGGCCGCCCAGCTCCCCGGTCAGGCCGTCGTACCGCCCGCCGGCGCAAACGGCGCCCTGCGCGCCGATTTCGCGTGAGATAAACTCAAAGACCGTCCCTGTGTAGTAGTCAAAGCCCCGCACAATGCGCGAATCACGGACATACGGGACGCCCATCTCGTCCAAAAGGCTCTCCAGCCGCCCAAAAAAGTCGGCGCACTCCGGGCAAAGGCAATCCACGGCGGCGGGCGCGTCGGACGCGGCGGCGGCGCAGGTTTCTACCTTGCAGTCCAGCACCCGCATCGGGTTGCGCTCCAAACGAGTCTTGCAGGTTTCGCATAAATGAGAGACACGATCATCCAGCCACGCGCGGAGGTTTTTTTGATAGTCCGGGCGGCACTTCTTACAGCCGATGGAGTTGAGGTGCAGGGAGACGTCCAAATCTTGCAGGATGCTTTGCGCCAGCGCGATGATTTCCGCGTCGGCCTGCGGCTCGGACGCGCCGAAGCACTCGGCGCCGAACTGTACATGCTGGCGGTAACGCCCTTTTTGCGGCTTCTCATAGCGGAAATTGGGCGCGATGTAGAAGCATTTGAACGGCAGAAGGGACATATGCAGCCCGTGTTCGATGAAGGCGCGCGCCGCGGACGCCGTACCCTCGGGGCGCAGGGTCAGCGAGCGCCCGTCTTTGTCCGAAAAGGTGTACATCTCCTTTTGCACGACGTCGCCCGTCTCCCCCATGCCGCGCAGGAAAAGCTCGGTATGCTCAAAGACGGGGAAGCGGATTTCCCCGTATCCGTACAGCGCGGCGGCGGCGCGGAGCTTATTCTCCAGCGCTTGCCATCTGCGCGTTTCATTCGGCAAGAGGTCATAGGTGCCGCGCGGCGCTGAAATTTTCATTCGGTATCCCCTCCGATATCGCAAAAACGTTCTATAACCCGCCGATAAAACGCGACGGCGGCGCCCAGAGAGGCCACGGCTACACGCTCGTTTTCAGCATGGATGGTGGCCAGTTCGTCAGACGTGAGAATAAACGGCGAGAAACGCAGGACGGCATCGGAGAAGGGCACGTAGTGCCGCGCGTCCGTTGCTCCGCAGTAAAGGCCCGGCACAACGGGGATGCCGGGGAACACATCGCCCACGGCGCGGGAGAGGGTTTTGAAGGCCGCGCCCCTGTAGTCGGAGGGGTCAAGAGCGGCTTGCTCAAAAACGACGTCGGCTTTCACGCCCAAATCACGGGTCAGCGCTTTAATCCAAGCGAGAAGCTCTTCGGCGCTGTCGCCCGGCAGCAGGCGGATGTTGAAGGTGGCTTCGGCGGACGCGGGCAGTACGTTGTGCGCGATGCCTCCGCTGATGAGGGTCGCCGCGACGGTCGTTCTCGCCAGCGCGGCGGTTCGGTCGTCGGAGCAGAGCCGCTTGAGCAGTTTCTTTCCGTACAGGCGCGGGGACGCGATGTAGCGCCGCAGAGACGCGTCCAGCCACGGGGCGATTTGCCGGATGTTGTCGCGCATCAGCGGGATGAGACGGGCGGGGCGGGGCCGGAACCCGATGCGGCAGACCGCTTCGCAGAGAAGGCTTGCCGCCGTGCGTTCGGGAGGGCGGGAGGAATGGCCGCCGGGAGCGGAGACGGAGAGCCTGACGTTCATCATTCCCTTTTCGGCGGCGCATACGTCCGCCGTCGGTTTGCCGACGGGAAAAGCCGCGTCGGAGATAAACCCGCCTTCGTCCAGCACGAGGGAGAAGCGGATGCCCTGATTGGAAAAATACCGGGCAAGGAGCTTCGCCCCTTCGGCGCCGCCCAATTCCTCGTCGTGTCCCAGCGCCAGATAAATGTCGCGGTCGGGGGTGAAGCCGCGCTCAAACAGGCTTTCCAGCGCCGTGAAAAGGCAGACGACCACGTTTTTGCAGTCCAGTGCGCCCCGTCCCCAGACAAATCCATTTTCAATCCGGCCCTCAAACGGGGGGACGCGCCAAGGCCCTTCTGCGGGAACCACATCGAGGTGGCCGCAGAGGAGAATGGGGTCGGCGGAGGGGTGGGCGGCAGGCCATTTGAAAATGGAGGAGAACCCCGAGGCCTGCTCGGAAATCATATGCTCATGGCACTTGGGGAAACGGTCGCGGAAAATCTTTCGCAAGGCGACCCATTGGGTAAAGTCGCGCTGTGTGACGTCGGGGTATGATACCGTTTGGCAGCGGATGGCCTCCGCCAGCGCGTCCGCCGCGCGTTCGGCCTCTTCGGGACTGTATTCGGGAAGGCCGGGCTCCGCCGCCGGCGCCGCCGGGATTTTGCGAAGCAAAAGCAACGCCGCCGCAATCAGAAGCAGCGCCGGCACGGCAATCCCCGCGATATACAAATAGTCCATTCAAACGCTTCCTTCGAGATAATGCTTATTTTCTACGGTGTACAATCTTCTGATAATACTGCTAAATTCCATTCGTAAATTTCGGAGCGGTAAAATCCCTTTTCTATAATCGGGTCATTTTGGGCAACTTTTTGAGCCTCCTCAATGTTTTGAGCTTCAAAAAGGCACATTCCTCCATCTATATTTGAAAACCCGCCGCCTAAGAAATATCGCTCTTTAGCAATATTCTTTACATAAACTAAATGGTTCTCGACATCCTGACCTGTCATTTCGTTTTCTCCGGTCTTAAAATCGACTCTGACAAATAACTTGCAGCCTTTTTTCAAATGCATTATCTGTTCCCTCCCGTACCGAATATAAATTTTCTGCGCGACGGACATATAATGTCCCTCTGTCGCGCCCTTCGTCTCCGCGACGCTCATTATATCAGACGGACGCGTCTGTGTAAAGTCCCGCCCGCCTCACAGCGTCAACTGTTCCTCGCCGATGTCCTCCGGCTTGACGGCTGCGCCGACGGCGGGGAGGGAGCGGACGCGGAAACGGGCTTTGTTGAGGATGCCGCAGCCGTCGGCGGGCTTGACGGCGACGACGCGCTGACGCGGCTTGACCGAGACGACGCCGACGCCTTGGGTGCTGCGCGTCGTCTTGGGTTCCAGCGACGCCGTGTGGAAGATGACGCAGCGCTTGTCGGAGGTGAAGACCGCCATTTCGGCGTCCTCGCGCAGGACGAGCGCAGCCGTGAGCGGGCTTTTGTCGGAGTAGGCGTTTTGGAGCTTGCGGCGGTTGGACAGGGTGGCGTAGGAGGACAGCTCGACGCGGGCGGTTCTGCCGTTTTCAAAGAAGAAGAAGATATGCCCCGCGTAGTCCTCGCCGGGCAGACTGGCAAAGGAAACGGTTTCCCCCTCGTCCATGCCCAGCTTGCTTGGCAGATAGTCGCCGAGAACCGACGCCTTGGCGTCGTCAAACTCGTGCAGGCGGGCTTTATAGCATTGCTGGCGGTCGGTGAAGACCAGAATCTCGTCCCGGTTGTTCCCTTCCCACTGCAAGGACGGCCCGTCGCCCTCCTTGTATTTGTGTTCGCCAGACATCCGCAGGGAGAGGGGGGTGATTTTCTTGAGGTATCCCTCACGGGACAAAAAGACATGGACGGGATAGTCCTCCGCCGTTTCCACAACCTTTTCCTCGGTATGCCCGTAAATCAGCAGCGTTTTGCGCGGCTTGCCGTGTTTTTTGTCAATGGCTTTCAGCTCGTCGGTGATGATGCGGTCGATTTTCGACGGCGTTTGGAGGGTGTCCTGCAGGTCGGCAAGCTCTGCTTCCAGCGCGGAAACTTCCTCCACCCGCTTGAGGATGTATTGTTTGTTGATGTTCCGCAGGCGTATGTCGGCGATGAACGACGCTTGCGTCTCGTCGATGGCGAACGCAATCATCAGGTTGGGGACGACGTCGGATTCCTCCTCTGTTTCCCGTATGACGCGGATGGCGCGGTCGATATCCAGCAGCACCTTTTGCAGGGCATATAGCAGATGAAGCTTTTCTTTCAGCTTGCCCGCCTGAAAAAAGACCCGCCGCCGCACGCATTCGCGCCGCCACGCGCACCATTCCTCCAGCACGCCGCGCACAGACAGGACGCGGGGCGTCCCGGCGATTAAGAGGTTGAAATTGCAGGAAAAGCTGTCCATCAGCGGCGTTTTTTGGAAGAGGAATTTCATCACCTTTTCCGGGTCGGCGCCGCGCTTGAGGTCAACGGTCAGCTTTAGGCCCGAAAGGTCGGTTTCGTCGCGCATATCGGCGACGTCGCGCAGCTTGCCGTCTTTGATGAGCTTGCCCACGGCGTCGATGATGGCCTCGGCGGTGGTGGAATAGGGGATTTCAAAAATCTCGATGACGCCCTCTTTGGGGTCGTGCCGCCACCGCGCGCGCACCTTGAACGAGCCGCGCCCGGCGTCATACAGCGCGCGCATTTCGTCTTGGTCGCAGAGCAGCTCGCCGCCGGTGGGGAAATCGGGCGCGGGCAGGGTTTCCAGTAGGTCGCAGTTTGGGTTTTTCATATAGCGGACGGCGGTTTGGCACACCTCGGAGAGGTTGAAGCCGCACATCTGGCTTGCCATACCGACCGCGATGCCCTGATTGGCCGACACCAGTACGTTCGGAAACGCCGTGGGGAGCAGGGACGGCTCGCGCATGGTGTTGTCGTAGTTATCGGTGAAGTCCACGGTGTCGCTGTCGATATCGGCGAAGATTTCCTTGCAGATGTCGTCCAGCTTGACCTCGGTGTAGCGCGACGCGGCGTAGGCCATATCGCGGGAATACACCTTGCCGAAGTTGCCCTTGCTGTCCACAAACGGGTGCAGGAGCGACTCGTTGCCGCGAGCCAGCCGCACCATTGTCTCATAAATGGCGCCCTCGCCGTGCGGGTTGAGCCGCATCGTCTGCCCCACCACGTTGGCGCTCTTGGTGCGCCCCCCGGTCAGCAGCCCCATCTTGTACATGGTGTAGAGCAGCTTGCGGTGCGACGGCTTAAAGCCGTCAATCTCCGGGATGGCGCGGGAGATGATGACGCTCATGGCGTAGGGCATATAGTTCTGCTTGAGCGTTTGGGTTATAGGCTCCTTGCGGAGCGGCGCGTGGGAGAGGGTTACGGGCGCTTTCGGCTTCTTCGGCATGAGAGACGTTCCTCTTTCTCTTCTATAGCAATTTCCAAACAATTTGGAATGGTCGCGTGGTATCTATGCAGTGACACACAGTCTTTGCAATGACCATACCATTCGCAGTCTGTTTCAGGACATATGCATTTCATATGTTCGGGGGCAGCCAATATCTCCAAAGGTCTTAGCTTGCCGGACATGGAATCCGCCTCCTAGAAGATGGGGTGTTAAAGGTTGATGTCCAGTTTTGTTTAATGTAGAAAATGCGCTTAGGTGCGCTCAATAGGGTGCCAAGCAATAATTTTTTTACTATCTTCGTCACATAGTGTTATATCCGCTGTTTCTGGATCGTTGGAAAATCCACCCTCTATTTTTGATGTATATGGATTGTTCTTGAGCCACTCATTCCAAAAATAATCATCGGCTTCTTTAGCTGCTTGCTCTCCTGTAATATCATTTTTGTAAAAATAAATAATTTTGCAATAATCAGAAGGAGCAAGACGTATTATTTCAAAGCCATCACCAGCTTTTGCGTTGTTGAGATTTTCGCAAGCTAAATCATCACCACAAACCCAGTCAAATTCCTCATCTTTAACACATGAATTACAAAACAAGCTATAAACCTCATTTGTGCCGGACTTTATTTTTAGTTGCTCTGTCAATTCCTTTTTTGGAAAACCATACTTGCTTTCCCATGCAGCGTACTCATCGGGGGTTATTTCACGCCATGACATATAGCCCCTAATGGCGAGATACACTTTCTCGGGTAAGGATTCTATTGATATTTCGTATTTCATTTTAGTTGCTCCTTTTCACATTATATAAATTAAACATAATTCAGCACCTTTAACTAATGGCGCACTGATATACTATTTCAGGGCATTGTGTGTCAAGCCGCAATTTTTTCTACCTGTCGGTGTAAAAGAGCAAATGGGACACATGCCCTTCACAGCCCAACTTCTAGAATATATCTTTAAGTTTCACAATCAAGCCGGGCAAATCCTCCCGGATGATATCCCAAACCAATCTGAACTTAACGCCCTCATTCCTCATGGATAACCACCCCTGTTGATGCAATTTCCCGGTCTATTCTCGAGTTTTTATCAATGTGGGTCATGTCGAGCAAATCCACATCCCGTCCCAGCGTGCGGCATATGTCCTCGCACAGGGAGACAAACCGCAGCCCGCGCAGGCCGCTGTCAACCAGCAAGTCAACATCGCTTTTTTCGCTTGCCGTTCCTTTTGCGAACGAGCCGAACAGCACGGCGCGTTTTACGTTGTGCCGGGAGAAAACAGGCTCCAGACGCAAGCGTAAATCTGCCGGAGAAACCGAACCATCCATAACAGGTCACCCCCTATGATATATCCGCCAGTTCCAAATACTCAAACCCATGCTCGGCGATGAAGGTTTTTCGGGCGGCGAGGTTGTCTCCCAGCAGCATGTCGAAAACCTCGGCGGTGCTTGCGGCGTCCTCCGGGGTGACCTGCACCAGACGGCGCGTTTCGGGACTCATGGTGGTCAGCCACATCATGTCCGGCTCATTTTCGCCCAAGCCCTTGGAGCGGTTGATTTGCGCGCCCTTGGGGCGTCCCCACTGCTCCAGAATGGACTCTTTTTCCGCGTCGCTCCACGCGAAGGCGGTCTTGTCTTTGTAAATCAGCTCAAAGAGCGGGCTTTCGGCGATGTAGACATACCCTTCCTCAATCAGCGTGGGCGTCAGGCGGTGGAGCATGGTTAAAATCATCGTGCGGATATGGAAACCGTCCACGTCGGCGTCGGTGCAGATGATGACCTTGTTCCAGCGCAGCGCCGAGAGATTGAAGGATGCGTTGCCCTTTTTGGTCTTGGTTTCGATGCCGCAGCCCAGCACCTTGACAAGGTCGGTGATAATCTCGTTTTTGAGGATTTTATCCAAGTCGGCTTTTAAGCAGTTCAAAATCTTGCCGCGCACCGGGACGATGGCTTGGAACTCGCTGTCCCGCGCCAGCTTGCACGCGCCGAGGGCGCTGTCGCCCTCGACGATGTAGACCTCGCGGCGGTCTAAATCCTTTGTGCGGCAGTCGTGAAATTTGCCTACGCGGGTGGTGATATCCATTGTGCCGGACAGCTTTTTCTTCAGTCCGAGCCGGGTTTTTTCCGCCGTCTCGCGGCTGCGCTTGTTGACTAAAACCTGCGCGGCGATGGCTTCGGCGGCGGCTTTGTTTTCGATGAGGTATACTTCCAGCGAGCTTTTGAGCCAATCGGTCATGCACTCTTGGATATAGCGGTTGTTGACGGCTTTTTTTGTTTGGTTTTCATAGCTGGTCGCCGTGGAAAAGTTGCTGGAGACGAAGCACAGACATTCGGCGGCGTCGGCCCATGTGACGCGGCTCTCCGCCTTTTGGTATTTGCCGTTGGCCTTGCAGTAGGCGTCCAGCGCGGAGACGAAAGCGGAGCGGACGGCTTTGTCGGGGCTGCCGCCATGCTCTAAGTAGGACGAATTATGGTAATGCTCGCAAAACGCCGCCGTTTGGGAAAAGCAGAACGCCGCGCTGAGACGCACCTTATATTCCGGCTTGTCCTCCCGGTCGCGCCCGCGCCGCTCGGCGCTCCAAAAGACCGGCTCGGTGATATACGGAGGGGTTTCGTCCTCCGTCTCCCCGTCCCGTCCGCCGAGCTGGCGCTCACGGATATAGTCCATGATGCCGTTTTGATAGAAAAACGAGTGTTTTTGCCCCATGTAGTCAAGCAGAAATGTCACGCTGGGGTTGACCACCGCCTGCTTGCGCAGGGTATCGGTGAAATATTCAAGCGGGACGGCGATGTCGGTGAATACGTCCCGGTCGGGCTTCCAGCGGTGGCGAGAGCCTGTTTTTCTGCCGGAATACGGCTCTTTGTTCAGCCCGCCGATGTTTTTTCCCTTCTCAAAGCGCAGGGTGTATTCAAACCCGTCGCGCAGCACCGTTACGTCCATCCATTCCGAGGCGTATTGCGTGGCGCAGGAGCCTAAGCCGTTGAGACCGAGCGAAAACTCATAGTTTTCGTCGGCGGCGTTGTGGTATTTGCCCCCGGCGTACAGCTCGCAAAAGACCAGCTCCCAGTTATACCGGCCCTCGCGCTCGTTCCAGTCCACCGGGCAGCCGCGCCCGTCGTCGGAGATTTCGATGGAATGGTCGGCAAAAACCGTGACGCGGATGGTTTTGCCGTGGCCCTCCCGCGCCTCGTCGATGGAGTTGGAGAGGATTTCAAAAACGGCGTGCTGGCACCCCTCAAGCCCGTCGGAACCGAAGATGACGCCGGGGCGCTTGCGCACGCGGTCTTCGTCTTTGAGCTGGGTGATGGAGGTGTTATCGTAGGTTTTTCGGACAGGCACCGGCTATATTCGCCACCTTCCCAAATAAATCGGCTCGATGATTTCAAGCGCTATCAGAAAAATCACGGTCAGCGCGGCGAGCAGGACGACAATCCAAACCGTCATCGCGGCCAGCAGCTTGCCTCTGGCGTATTCCCGCAGGGCGCCGCCGCGGCCGCCCGTCGCCATAATGACGAGCAGGAAAAAGTTGAGGATGGGGATGCGGCATAAAAGCTCCATGCAAAAAACCCTGCCCGCGGAAATGCCGCCGTCGGCGTCCGACGGGACGGAGGGAGGCTCCGCAAGCCCGGCCGGTTCCTCGCCCGGCATGTCTTCAAGGCCGTCCGGCAGCGGCTCCTCCGGCAATGCCGGTATATATGCCGGCTCCGGCTCCGGTACGGACGCGGCGGCGGGTTGGCCGCAGTGGTGGCAAAACTTGAAGCCGTCTAACATATGGTGTCCGCAGTGTGCGCAAATCACAAAATCCCCTCCCGGTCTGTTTCTCTCGCTACGCACTATATTACCGCAAAAAACCCGTCTTGTACAGTGCGCGGCGAAAAAATTTGCCCGGACGGCGATTTTTTCCTAAAAACGCTTAAAAAAGTGTTGACAGTCCGCGCGGGCTGTGGTATTCTGTCATAGCCGCTTCATGTGGGTTGGCAAGCGGGGAAACTCCCCCACCTTGACATGAGCGAGACTCAAACCGAGAGGGACTGCTCTAATGACAGCGATTTTTGAAACAGGCGGTAAACAATACCGCGTGGCGGAGGGCGACATCATCTATGTCGAAAAGCTCGCCGCCGAGGAAGGCTCCAATGTAGCCTTCACCACCGTTATCGCGGTGTTTGAAAATGACAAAATCAAAACCGGCGACCCGTATGTCGCCGGGGTCACCGTGACGGCTGCCGTTATTAAAAACGGCAAGGCGAAGAAAATCATCGTTTACAAAATGAAGCCCAAGAAGAATTACCGCCGGAAGCAGGGACATCGCCAGCCGTACACCAAGCTGCAAATCAAATCCATATCGCTGCCCAAGGAAAAAAAGCCGGCCGCGCCGAAGACGGACGCCGTGCCCCAAGCTGAACCCGTCCCCAAGGCCGCTGCCGCGCCCAAAACACCGGCAGCCCCGAAAAAAGCGGCGGCTCCGAAAGCGGCGGAGACCAAAACAACAACGGCGGCGAAGCCAAAGGCCGCGGCAAAACCCGCCCCGAAACCCGAAAAGGCGGAGAAAAAAGGAGAGGAATAAAACATGGCTCATAAAAAAGGCGTAGGCTCCTCGCGCAACGGGCGCGACTCGCAATCCAAACGCCTCGGCCCCAAACGCGCCGACGGTCAGTTTGTCAACGCGGGAACCATTCTCGTCCGCCAGCGCGGCACACGTATCCACGCCGGCCTGAACGTGGGCCTCGGCAGCGACGACACCCTGTTCGCCTTGGAAAGCGGCACGGTTCGCTTCGAGCGTCTGGGGCGCGACCGCAAAAAAGTCTCCGTCCACGCGGCAGAGTAGGCACGGCACAACGAATAAGCACCGGCGCGGAAACGCGCCGGTTTTTGTACGGAGCGGCGCCCTGTCCGTAAAAAGGGTGTGGAAATTTTGGAAAGAGTATGGTATAATAAAATCGTTCGTTGAGACTGGCTTAATAGGCCCCGAAAAAATATAAGGAGGAAATCATCATGTCAAACGACAAGTACACATCCATTGTAAATCTTGACTTCCAGTACGCGCACAGGTTTATGAATTGGTCAAGGGAGGCAAAACACCTTCACGGTCACTCAGGCCTTTTAACGATTGAGCTTGAGGACACCGTAGACCCGGTGACCGGATTCGCGCACGCCTGTAAAGACGGGTTCAAAAAGGCATGGGAGGTTTGCGACCATTTCCACCACGCGACATTGTTTCAAGAAGGCGACCCGCTCCTTGACGCGGTTCTCGCGGTGTACGAGAAAGAAGGAATCATCAACGACCCGGCGCATTGCGTTCCCCTGAAAAAGATTGACCACCCTCTTGCTTGGTCATACCCGGAGTACAGAATTGTTGTGACCAAAAAGGTTTCTACCTGCGAGAACCTTTGCGAGCTTTTCTACGAGCTGCTTAAAGACAAAATGCCGATTAAGAAAATCACATACCGCTCATCCGCTATAAACGCGGCGTCTAAAGAGTTTATGTAGGGAAAGCCTCATGCAAATGATAACAGAGCGGCATTTTGCCGCTCTGTTGCGTTCTGATTATTTTTTATTAAATTGCAATCCACCAGCACACCCCAAATTTATCAATAACCGTCGCGCAGCATTTGCTCCACGGAACTTCCTGAATGGGGCTGAGGATAACACCGCCATCGCTCAAAATGTTAAAGGCATTGCAGACCGATTCTTCGCTTCCCATCTCAAAAACATTAAAGGTCATGGTTTCCCAGCAAACGAGATGTCTACCGCGGTTTTCCGCCCGTCCGCTTCAGCGGCTTCAGGGCCGGGCCGCAGAGGACTTGGCCTTCGGGGTCAAAGCGGGAGCCGTGGCAGGTGCAGTCCCATGTCTCCTCGTCCGGGTTCCATTTGACGGCGCAGCCCATGTGGGTGCAGACCGGCTCGACGGCGTGGGTCAGGCCGGTCAGCAGGTTGCCTGCGATGTCCGCCGTTTCTTTGCAGAAGCTCTTGGCTTGCAACCCGATATCTCTGCCTTTCAGAGAGAAAACCTCGGCAAAATCGCTCCGTCCTTGGGTGATTAAATCGCTGATCATGTCCGCCGCGGCCATGCCGGAGGTCATCCCCCATTTGTTAAAGCCGGTGGCGATATAGAGGTTCTCTTTGAGCCGCCCGATATATGGAATGCCGTCATGGGTCATGCAATCCTGCGCCGACCACATGAACGCCGTTTCGGCGCCGGGGTACAGCTCTTGGGCGGAGCTTAATAACCCGTCGAAATGCCGGGCATCAGTTTCGTGGCCGGTTTTGTGGTCAACCGCGCCAAGCAAAACCAGATTGCCGTACGGACGGAAAGAAAACCCGCCGTGCTTGCTGTCGAGATAGACGTCCCGAAGCGTCCCGGCGTTCTGGAGAGCCAGCACATAGGAGCGCTCCTGAAAAATCTTGGCGAACAGCAGCGAGGTTTTGTCGATGAAAGGATAATGGGACGCGCTGATGATATGCTTTGCCAGAATTTTGCCCCTGTTTGTGATAACCGCGCCGTCCTCAATCCCTGTGGCTTTGGTGTGGGTGTAGATTCTGCACCCGGCCGCCGTAAGGATTTCGCAAATGTGGCGAGCGAATTGCAACGGGTGAAAATGCGCCTGACCGGGGAACTGGAGCGCGCCGGCTGTCTGTATGGGCAGCTCGTCCGGGTGGGCGAAAACCGCCGCCATTCCCAGCTTTTGTGCGGCGCGAACCTCATCTTCGATTGCCTGCGCGTTATCCGTTGAGTATATCCATGCGTTGCAGGGGGTGAAGCCGCAGTTGATGTTTTCCCGTTCGATAATCTCCCGGTAATGCTGTATCGCAGTTTCGTTGGCGGCGAGGTATTGCTTCGCGCGCTCCGCGCCCGCACCTTTGAGCAGTTTTGCGTAGATTAACCCGTGCTGGGATGTGATTTTCGCGGTGGTGGTTGCGGTCACGCCGCTGCAAACCTCGTTGGCGTCAATGAGGGCAATATCCCGCAGCCCCTTACGGTGCAGCATATACGCGCACAACAGCCCGCATAGTCCCGCGCCGACAATGACGGCGTCGGCTTGCATATCCCCCGGCAGAGCGGGGAACGCGGGCATAGCTTCCTGCTGCCATACGGATTTGTGATTCATGCAGGTTTCGATATCACCCGGGTTGACTTTATCGTTCATTTTGCGATCACCTCATGGCGTAGCTTGCCCCGTATTTGCGCGGACTACTATTGCCGGCGCAACGGATTGGCAGATGGCAGCGATATGCAGCCGTGCGCGGGGTGCGCTGGGGAGGACGAAAGGGAAAGAGCCGCCTATGAAGACGGCTCAAACGTATTCCCTGTCCCCTACGGGAGGTCGTCAGGTTCGATATTGTTGAAGGTGACGATGCTCTCTTGCCGGGTGTATGCATTCGTCGGGTTGAAATTGGTTCCGTCGCCGGACATGATGCCGTTGGCGCGGACGAAATTGATGCCGGGCTGCGCCCAGCTCACGGTCACGCTCAAGTCGGCGAAGTCGGCGGTCGGCGGGTTGCTGATGTCTGCACCAATGGCGCGGCAGGTGTTCATTATCATGGTCGCCGCCTCTTGGCGTGTGAAGTCGCCGTTGGGGTTAAACTGTCCGGGGGCGTCAGCCGTCGGCGCGACCGCTCCTGCCGTAATCCCCAGCCGGTACGCCGCCAGAATGTTCGCGTCGGTCGTGTCGCTGAACGTCAGCCCCTCCCGCTCGGGTCGCCCATGCGCCGCGACAATCGCGTCAAGGTCGGTTTCGCCCAGCGCGTATTTTACCCACTCCACTGCCATGCGGGCAAACTCTTGGCGGGTGATGACGCTTCTGTAGTTGTTCTGTATATCGGCGGGGACGAAGCCTTTCGCCAGCGCGGAGGTGATATGGTCTTTTGCCCATGTGTCGGCGGTGTCGAGAGGGTTGGGTTGCGGCGGCGGGGGTGTTGTGCCGCCGAGGAGGGATTCGGGGGGCGTCAGCTTGAGTCCGTCGATGACTTGGAACGGCGAAGCTGCGGCGGCGCTCCAGCGCAGAACGCTGCCGTCCGTTTTCACGGCATGGTATGCCCCTGCGTAGATAAACCTATCGCCTGTCATAATTTGTACTGGCGTTGACGAGCCTGTGCGGCTGCGTTCTATGGGCGCGAAATTGCCGTATCCTGTAGGGTTTGAACCGCCCGCGCTCGCGTTATTCCCCCAAGCCCACAGGGTTCCGTCTGTCTTGACCGCGAGGGTGTGGTCTGGTTGCGGAGAGATAAACGCCACGCCGTCCATGATTTTTACGGGTTCGGCGCGGGCTTGAGACGTCCCGTCGCCAAGGGTTCCATAGGATCCTAAGGTTACATTTTTACCCCAGCCCCATAGGCTGCCGTCTGTCTTGATGGCAAAGTGCCGGAGTCCGTCCGACGATACATCAATGCCGCGTGTGCCTGTCACCGAAGCGACGCCGTCCATGATTTTCGCGCCGATTCTCGAATTTTCCAAGCTCCACAGGTTGCCGTCCGTCCTGATTATATAGCCGGAGTTCGTGCTTGTCGCGACCGCGGAAACAACCTCGTCGGTGATTTTTGCCGGGTCACGGTCGATGTTGCCGTCCCAAAGCCACAAGCTGCCGTCCGTTTTCACGGCGAGGAGTGTTCTATACCATATGGACGCGAACGCCGCGCCGTCCATGATTTTCCGGTGTGTTGTGAGGGTGGCTGACCCCCTATTGTCCCTAAACTCGCCGGAGACCCATAGGCTGCCGTCTGTTTTGAGGACAAAGCTGTTGGTATCCCCTATCCCGGCGGCGAGAACATCATCCATAATCTTAATGGGCGTGTCAATCGTCTGAACCTGTTCCGCACTTCCGGTTCCCAGCACGCCGTGCGCTTCTGTTCCCCACACCCAAAGGCTGTTGTCGGCTTTGATTGCCATTACGGCTTCCCCACGATACATTGTGGTACTCCTAACCGATACAAGGGACGACCAGCCCGGCATGGGTGTGCCCGCCGCCGCGCTTGCGGGGAAGGTTGCGGGGATGAGGGTCAGGGTAAGCGCCAGCGTCAGCGCTAGGGATAGGATTCGTTTTTTCATTGTGTACACGCCCCTTATTTTTATTTTGGCTTTTGCAAAGAGAAAGCTGGATTACCCTCATTATAGCCGATTATGGGCTACCAGTCAATAGCCTGTAACGGGCTACGGTATACTAACATGGGTGAGGGCGTATGTATGAGAGAATCCGCGACTTGCGGAATGACAAAGACTTGCGTCAAGTTGATTTAGCAAGAATCTTGAATTGCAGTCAGCGCGTATACAGCCATTACGAGCGCGGCGAGTTGGATATCCCTACAGAAATTTTGTTGAAGCTGGCAGACTTCCACAACACCACAACCGATTATATACTTGGGCGTACAGACAAGCGGGAGCCATTACCCAAAGCCCTGAAATAGCAAAGAGCGGAGAGGACAACCCCGCCGCTTTGTCTATGCTGCAGTCCTTGCGGCTTCGCTTGCGGCAGTCTTCCTCTGTGGTATCAATCGCAGAGGTTACAGGGCATGGCAAGAGAGCGTCAAGGCTGGATGACCTTAACGCTCTCTTGTGTTGCGTCTTATAGCTTAACCGTGACGGCAAACCTGTCGACGAAAAAATAAGGGTTCGTATAGGACTGCTGTGGTGGACGATAACGGACTTGAACCGCTGACCCTCCGCACGTCAAGCGGATGCTCTACCAACTGAGCTAATCGTCCGGGTCAACTACTATTATACACGCAGAAACACGCCTGTCAAGGGTTTTTTGCCCCTTCCTCAAATTCATCGGCGGGTCTCCGCGGCGCCTAGCGTTACTCAGGCTCCGCCCTGAGCGTAATCGACGCGCAAAAAACCTTGCCCTCGGCTTCAAACCGGGCCGTCTCGTTGTATTTCCGGGCGACGGCCTTTACCGACGAAATGCCAACGCCCTCTCCCTCGTGCTTTCGTGACAAAAAGACGCCGCCGTCTTTCATCAATTCGCCGTCAAAGCTGTTGTCAATGGTTATGGCAAGCATTTTTCCGGTGAATTTGGAGCTGACCTTGATGAACCTATCGCCGCTTATCCTCCGGCAGGCTTCAACCGCGTTTTCGATGCAGTTGCCGAAAACGATGCACAAGTCCGAGTCGCTGATACCCGTGTTTTCAGGAAGCTCCAAGCGAGCGTCCAAGCGGATGCCCTCGTTTTTCGCTATTTCAGCATAATATCGCATGATGGAATTGACGGCGAAGTTTTCGCAGAAGACCGTTTCAATATCGGCCGGCAGCGTCTCGGTGTATTCGTTTACATACGATTTCAGCTTTGCGGGTTCCCCCTCGTTGATATACGACTGGATGAGGGACAGGTGATGGCGCAAATCATGGCGCGCTGCTTTGGTGTCCTCTATGTTTTTCTGCACCCCGTCATAGAACCTTTTTTGCAGCTCAAGCTGCCGGTGAGCCAAAGTGATTTCCGATTCCATTCGGGTGTTCTTCGCAATCCCGGACAGCATACGAAGCAGCAGCGCATACGTAAAGAAAATCACCACGGCAACGGATGTAAAAACCGTGTAAACCCAAGGACTGATTGTTTGCCACACTTCTTCGGCTCCGTTGAAAAGGATTGCGAAAAAAAGGAGGTTCTCAACGGAAAAAAACAGAAGCGGAACAGCCCACAAGCCTTTTATATCCTGTGATTTTATCCGCGTCAGGGACGGCTCGAACAAACGGTACAGCAACAAGATCATGACGGCAAGCAATACAAGCCTGCCTGAAACATTGAACAGATAACCGGATGTCTCCGACAACAGGGAGAGAAAGGTGCTTCCCGCGAAATAGAGGAGCATACTCTGAAGATTGGTCAAATGGAGCGCCAAAAAGAAAATAAAAAGCTGTTTTTGTATGCCGAGCCGCGTGTTTTTTAGCATGTATAAAAATACAAGCAGGAAATACAAGAGATCCGCGAATAAAAAATGCAGGTGTTCGTAGCTGAGCAGCGGGGTAAGCAGGGTTAAGAGCGACGAAAACACAGCCGTGGCGGCCAGCCACAGCAGCAGGACTTTGTAAGCGCTGCGCGTTAAATGATTTCTGAAAAGAAAGAAATACAGAACAAACAAAGAGTAGTAGCTAAAAAAATAATGGAAAACTGTCCCCATAGGAAATGAACCCTCCCTTTTGCCGGGCCGCCCCGGCGCTTTTACAGCCCTCTCAGCATCGAAAACAAATAGTCCCTGTACGCTTGGTGGATAACCAGCTTGTCCTTTTTGCGGATGGGAACCGCCATTCCGTTTTTCAGCAGAAAATCGCTGTCCGCCGCATCGTCTATGTAGCGCATGTTTACGATATAGCTGCGATGCGTCCGCAAAAACATCCGCGCGCCCATGCCCCGAAGCTGCCGATCCACTTCATCCAGAGGCCGGTAGCATTTGAGGGTCTCCGATACGGTGTGAATCAGGCAGGCATGGTTGAAAACCTCAATGTACATGATGTCCTTGAGCAAAACCTTGACCGTAAGCCTGTCCGACAAAACCTCCATAAACGCAATCGAATCGAAGAAAACCTTCACGCATTTGTTCAGGGCGCTTTCGACCTCGGCATAGCCGACCGGCTTGAGCAGATATTGCAGCGCCTGCACCGAAAACCCGTCAAGCCCGTGGTCGCGGCTGCTCGTTATGAAAATAATCGCCACATCGCCGTCGGTTTCCCGTATCTTTCGCGCGACCTCAATCCCGCTCATCCCCGCCATGTAAATATCTAAAAAGATAATCTTGACGCTTCCGGCCGGGTTTGCGGCCCAATCCTTCAGAAGCGATTCGCCGTTTTCATAGGCGACTATCTTCACCGGACAGTTTATATCCATAAAGAATCTTTTGACCAGAAAGCACAGAGTCTCTCTTTCCTCAACGGTATCCTCGCAAACCATCACGGTCATCCGCGCTCGCCTCCTTATGAAGTTGGTTGCCAACCAACAGTATACCACAAAACGCCGCGCCCATCCAGCCCCATTTGCGCAATTAACCGCCGCCTTACGCCATGTCCGCCGCCGCCCGCCCGCGCGCATTCCGGCTTGCGCAATTTGGCGGCGTTTCACGCCGCATCTATTGTTTCCCGCCGGGAAACGCGCTATAGTGTCCCCAAATATCGAAATTTAGGGGGCACACAAATGCGTACAAACAAACGATTCTCAAAATTTCTGGCGTGGGCGCTGGCCTTCGCCGCCATCATCGCGCTCGCGCCGCTCACGGCGTTCACCGCGGAAAACGTGGACTACGTTGACGCGGCGGGCGTGCCGCAAACACCTCAGAACGGCGTAACCGAGGTCGAAGACACCGACACCGAATGGGAGACGGGCTGGTACGTCGCCGGAGGCGAGATCACCATCCCCGTGCGCGTCACGGTCACAGGCGCGGTCAACCTCATTCTGGCGGATGGCGCCCACCTCACCGTGGAGGGCGGCATAGGGGTCACCGGCACAAGCAACAGCCTGACCATCTGGGCGCAGTCCCACGCCGTAGACGGCGACTGGGTTCATGGCAACTATAGCAGTGTCGGGAAGCTGACGGCGACGACTCTTAATACTACCACACATTCGGCCATCGGCAGTAATGTTGGCGCAACAGATCGGTCTGCGCCAGTTGCCGGCTCGATCACCATCAACGGCGGTGTCATCTCGGCGACAGCTTCTGACGTTGCCGGTTCTACTAACACATCTGCCGGAGCCGGCATAGGCGGCGGCGGTGCGGGCAGTTCTGTAACCATCAACAACGGTCATGTCACCGCAAAGGGAAGTAAAGGAGGAACCGCAGGAAGTGCGTCCAGCGGCGCAGGTATCGGCTGTGCGGGTTTCAATGGCTATGCGGGTGACACCTCAAACATCGGTATTATCGAGATTAACGGTGGATATGTAGACGCGCAAGGAGGCGCCCCATCCCAAGCCGGTCCGGGCGGTGCGGGTATCGGCGGTGCCGGCATTATTACCAACTTTAATAATGCCGAATTTATGTCCGGCTCAATTACAATTACAGACGGTATTGTCTTCGCAGTAGGCGGGAATGCCGCTGCGAATTACGGCAACAACAACGACGGTGGCGCGGGTGCGGGTATCGGCGGCGGCGGCGGAAGGGCTCAACGCCCTCAGTCAGCCCCCGACATTACCATCAGCGGCGGCACTGTCACCGCACAGGGAGGTCATAGTCTGATTTCCCGAGGCGGCGCAGGTGCGGGTATCGGCGGCGGCGGTAGCAATAACAACAGCGATACTGTCTACCCGGGCGGCGCAGGCGGCACAATCATCATAAGCGGCAATGCGAACGTCACCGCAACCGGCGGAAGAACCACCGGAACGGATGGTAGTCAGAACACAGGCGCAGGCGCGGGCGCGGGTATCGGCGGTGGCGGCGGAACTGGCAGAGCAGACGCAGACGGCGGCGCAGGCGGCACTATAACCATCAGCGGCGGCGCGACAGTCACCGCGACGGGCGGCACAGCCCCAGCATCAGGCGGCGGCTCTAAAGCTATGGACATCGGCGGCGGCGGCAATAGCCGCGCAACGGACAGCTACGGCGACGGCGGAACCCTCTCCATCACCGGCAGCACGGTTTCGCTGGGAGAGAACGGCACAAACTCGGATATAACAACCCTCACCACCGCCACCATCAAAGGCGACGGCGCGGGTGAGTTAGAAGGCTATTACAACGCCGACGGCAATCACGACGTGACGGTTACCTTGACGGCGAGCCCAACAACCCCCGGCTTCGTCAACAACGCGGTCACGCTCACAGCGGAGGTCTACACCACGCGCACCAGCGGCTTCGCGACCCTCGCGCCGGGCAGCGACACCATAACCTTCTCCGTCGGCGCTACTCCAATCGGTTCCCCGGTCGCGCTCACGGCGAAACAGGACGCCGGCGGCGATCCGGTGCTGGAAAACGGCTACCCCGTTTACGTAGCGACCACGACGTGGACGCCCACCGCCGTAGCGGACAACCTCACCCTCACCGCCGCGTTCACGGGCGACACGCGGTATGAGAGTGCTACAGGCACGGTCAGCAGCTACGCGGTGAACCTGCCCGCCCTCACCGGCACGGTGACGATTGACGACGACGGCGCCGCCAACCTAGTCCCGGGGACAGTGCTGACGGCGGTGACGACGACGCTGACTTCAGACCCGACCGGCGCTGACCTCAGCGTGATTACCTACCAATGGCGGCACGTCGGCGATGCCGCCGTCATCGGTACAGACTCCACCTACACGCTCGCAGCAACCGACGCTGGCAAGACCATCACCGTCACAGTCACGACGGCGAATACGGATGGATCAAAAACCTCGGACGCGACCGGCACGGTCGTCCTCCCCGGCGCAGGCATGGACGCGCCCACGCTCGTCACCAGAACGGCGAACTCCATCACAGTCACGGCGGAAAAGGTGGGAGGAACCAACGCCCAAGACATCGAATACGCCAGAAGCAATGGCGTCACATCGGCGCTGGACGGTACGACTTGGCAGGACACCGGCGTGTTCACGGGCCTTGCCGAATACACGGAGTATTACTTCTTCGCCCGCACGAAGGCCCTCCCTGCAAGCTATTATCTTCAAGGCGCCCCCTCGTCCTCGAGCGCCGCCATCCGCACGCAGATGGATATTACCGGCAAAACCGTGACCGCAGACTTCCCCACCAACCTAGTCTATACCGGAAGTGCGCATGAGCCAACCCCGACAGGCTCTGTCACGGTCACGTTCGGGTCGGACGATATCACCCTGACCGCCGGAACGGATTATACTCTCGGCTATACGAGCAACGTCAATGCCGGAGAAGCCACCGCCACGTTCACCGGCACGGGCAACTTCACCGGCACGGTGCCGATGACCTTCAACATCGCCCCCGCGCCGCTCACCATCACCGGCTTTAGCATCAGCAAAACCTATGACGGGGACAACACCGTCACAGGCTTCGGCAGCTTGACGTTTGAGGGCTTTGTCCCCAGCGAAACGGCGGAAGTCAGCACAGCCGGCGTGACCGCGACGTACGACTCGGCGAATCAGGGCGCGGATCAAGACATCACGTTTGGCGGAGCCGATTTCAGCATGGCGACCGGCGGCACCGCGACGGCAAGCAACTACAGCATCACGCAGCCGACCGGCATAACCGGCACGATTAACAAGCTGGCGCTTGCGGACAGTATGCTGAGCATCACCGCCCCCGGCCCGTTTACCTACACCGGCTCGGCCCAAACCCCGGCGTATACGCTGAACCCCGGCACCGGCATGACCGCCACGCTGGATACGGATTACACCGTCGAATGGTCAGCCAACACCATTGCGGGCGAAGCCACCCTCACCGTCACCGCGACAACCGCCGGCAACTACTCCGGCAAGGCGGAGACGACGTTTACCATAGCCCCGAAGAACATAAGCACAGCGGATGTATTCAACGCAGTTTTCCCGCCTGTGAGTTATACCGGAGACGCGCGGCAGCCCACCCCCACCTCCGTCACAGCGGACGACTTGACCGTGACCTACACCCTCACGAACTGGAAGGACAACACCGCCGCCGGAACCGCAAGCGTGGACATCACCGGCACGGGCAACTTCACCGGCACACGGTCGGCAACCTTCACGATCGACAAAGTCATCCTCACGCCGAGCATCGACTTTACCAACGTGACGGACAAGACCTACGACGGCACTGCGGCGATTACCAGCACACAACAACCCACCATCACCCTCGCCGC
>WRKO01000012.1 GCA_009782215.1 Oscillospiraceae bacterium
CCGGGAGGGAAATCCAAGGCGCTCACGATGAGCTACGACGATGGGGTGCAAAGCGATAAAAGGCTCGTCGAAATTTTCAACAGATACGGGATTAAGGGGACATTTCATCTTAACGCCGGTTTGTTTGGGCTGGAATCGTGGCAGCGGTTGCCCGAAAGTGACATCAAAAAAACATACAAAGGTCACGAAATTTCCGCTCACGGCTACACGCACCAGTCGTTAGCCTCCATCCCCGACGAGGGAATCATCTCGGAAATCATGCGCGACAGGGAGAAACTGGAGGAAATCACCGGGCAGCCTATCCGCGGAATGTCTTACGCGATGGGTTCGGTGAGCAGTCATGTGGTTGATGTTCTGCATACGCTCGGAATGGAGTATGGCCGTGTCGTTCCGACGACCGGCGAGTTCGGGCTTCCCGACGATTTTATGATGTGGCACGGCACCTGTCACCACAACGACAATCTGCTTGCCTATGCGGACAAGTTCCTGTCACAGCCTTGGTTCCAACTCATGTATGTATGGGGTCACAGCTATGAGTTCGACAATGATAAGAACTGGAATCTGATGGAAGAATTTTGCGAAAAGGTAAGCGGGCGCAATGATATATGGTACGCCACCAACATCGAAATCCTCGACTATATAAAGGCGGTGCGCGGGCTGAAATTCACGGCAAAGCAAGACTTCGCATTGAACCAATCGGCGACCGATGTGTGGGTTTCGGTTGACGGCAACCCGGTGGAAATCAAAGGCGGTCAGCTTGTACAAATAGGGAAGTAAACGGGGGATAGAGAAATGAGTTGTCGGGACATTCAAGAGAAAGTACAAAGCCTGCTGGACGAAACCGTGACAAGCGGCAGGGACATGGGGATGCAGCTCGCCGTGTATCGCAAGGGTGAGCTTATCGCAAACGCGTGGGCGGGCGTCGCCGACACGGATACCAAGGAGCCGGTCACCGAGCATACCATGTTTCCCTCTTTTTCCGTGACCAAGGGAATTGCCGCCACCTTGCTGCACAGTCTGGCCGATAAGGGCGCGTTGGATTATGAGCAGCGGATAGCCGAGATATGGCCCGGATTCGCAAAGCACGGCAAAGAAGACATCCGTATCCGGCACGCGCTTACCCATACGTCCGGTCTCCCTCAAATGCCGGAGAATATCACGGCATCCGCGCTGAACGACTGGGACGATATGTGCGGCGTCATGGAGGACATGAAGCCGCTCTGGGCGGCGGGAGAGCGTCTGGAGTACCATGCGCTTACCTACGGTTGGATTCTCGGCCGTGTGATAGAGCTGGTGAGCAAAAAGAGCTTTGCCGAATTTTTCCGTCAGGAAATCCTTGCGCCGTTGGGTTTGATACATATGTACATAGGGATACCAGAGAAAGTACAGGCAAACTCGTCCATAGCCAAAGTCTATGAGCCGGGGTTTGACAGGAAGAATATGAATACGACAGGCATTATTTCCATACCGGAATGTTGTATGCCGATGTGCGATTGGATTAACCGCGGCGACACCTTACAAGCCTGTATGCCTGCGGTCAACGGGATGTTCAACGCTCTTTCGCTGGCGCGTCATTACGCCGCGCTGCTGCCGGACGGCGTGGACGGGGTAAGGTTGCTGTCTGAGGAAACGGTAAAAAAGGCGACCGAGATAGCGCCAATCAATCTCAGCCCCGATGGCGCAGGCGGCTTTGGTTTGGGCTATTACGCCGGATTATATGAACAGAAAACGGCCTTCGGCGCGGCGGGGTACGGCGGTTCCGTCGCGTTCGCCGATGTGGAACATCGGTATTCATTGGCGCTGACAAAAAATCTCTTCCGTCAAGACGGCGCGGAAGTGGAGATAATCCGTGCTGTGCAAAAAATGTTAGACGTCCCCCGCGCTTGATGGAAAGGATAGAACATAGAGAGAGAGGGTATGCCGTATGGACATCACAATAAATGAATATACGGGCAAAGCGTTCATAACACACGGTAAGATTGTCACTTTTGACATGGCTATGGAAGCCTACCCCGACAAAAGAACGCGAACCATCCGCGTGTGGCTGCCGGAGAGCTACGACGGGAAACGCCGCTTCCCTGTTTTCTATATGCACGATGGCCAGAATCTATTTGACGGATTGGATGAACCTTGCGGATTTACCTATGGAAACTGGCGCATCAACAGAGAAATGGAAGACCTAGAGAAGGACGGCTTGCCCGCGATTATCGTCGGTGTGGACAACGGGCTGGAACGGTTCTCTGAGCTATGCCCCGACATACCCGTCAATCCTGACTTTTACCGGGTATTTAACATAACAGAGCCATTGACGCCCACGGGCAATCTGTACGCCGAGTTTATAACGTCCCGGCTAAAGCCCTTTGTGGATGAGCGGTTTATGACGCTTCCCGACGCGGCAAACACAGCCATAGGCGGCGCGTCGATGGGCGGGCTTATATCGCTGTACATGATTCTAAAATATCCCGATATTTACAAAATGGCGATGGTATTCGCCCCGAACTTCGTAACACACACGGAGGCTGAACTTCTGGGCGGCTTAGAAAGATATGATTACACCAAGCTGAAAGACAGCCGCATATTCATTTTCCACGGCGGGCAAGACCTTGAAGCCATTAACTGGCCGTATGTGCGTGTTGTTTACGAAGCCATGAGGGATAAAGGCATGGACTGCACACATCTCGCACTGCTCTACGATTCCCGCCAACCGCACCATGAGCTTGCTTGGCAGAAATATTACGCCGAAGCATACCGTTTCCTGTTTCACAAAGAAAAAGGCGGTACTATCGGTGAGTAATTTCAAAAGCCTCCTCGAAGCCGCGCTCAGGGGACAGGAAAACCATGTCTGCGACCTGTACGTTACCGTCAGTCAAACCGCGATGAAGAAGATTGAAGCTGTTTGGGGCATATCTTCTGCGAAAAAGGTATGCTATTTTTCCGCGGAGTTTTTAGTTGGCCGCGTGGTTTACAGCAATTTGCAGGCTTTGGGCGTACTGGAGGATATGCGCGAGGTATTCCGAAAATACGGTCTTGACGCCAATCTGTTTGAGGATGTAGAGGATGCCGCTCTGGGCAACGGCGGTCTGGGGCGTTTAGCGGCGTGTTTCCTCGATTCCGCCGCGACAATGGGGCTTCGCATGGACGGTTATGGAATCCGCTACCGTTACGGACTGTTCAAGCAACATTTTCACGAAGGGTTTCAAAGGGAAACCGCCGACGACTGGACGCGTTTCGGCGACCCGTGGAGCATCCGCAGGGAGAAAGAACGGATACAGATAAACTTTGGCGACCAGTCGGTGTGGGCAATTCCGTATGACATGCCGGTAATCGGGTATGGCGGCAAAACCGTCAACACCCTGCGGCTTTGGCAGTCTGAACCCATGAACGGCTTTAATTTCTCTGAGTTCGACGAGCATACATACAACGACTCTTATGCAGTACGAAACGCCGCCGAAGCGATTTCCGGCGTCCTGTACCCAAATGACGATACCGACGAAGGTAAACGCTTGCGCCTCAAGCAGCAGTATTTTTTTGCAAGCGCGTCCCTGCAAAGTATGCTGCGTGAATACAGGGCAGTGAACGGAAGCGACTACTCCAAGTTTTCGGAGCGTTACGCCATTCAGCTTAACGACACTCACCCCACGGTCGCCATCCCGGAGTTTCTGCGCCTGTTGATGGAGGACGGCGTATCTTTTGAGGACGCGTTTTCCATAGCCCTGCATACCTTTGCGTATACCAACCACACCGTCATGGCGGAGGCTCTGGAAAAATGGGATGTCAGTTTGTTCTGTTTTGTTGCGCCGGCGGTATACCCTTATGTCGTGATGATACAGAACAAGTTGACGCAGGATTTACACAATCGCGGCATCAACGGCGCAGACCAAATGCCTTACTACATAGTAGACCCCGACCAACGCATTCACATGACCCGTATGGCTGTTTACGCGACACATTCCACAAACGGCGTCGCGGCATTGCATACCGAAATCCTGAAACACGATGTCCTGAAGGAGTGGCACGCCCTCTACCCGGAGCGGTTCAGCAATAAAACAAACGGGATTACGCAGCGCCGCTGGCTCTCCCTGTGCAATCCCAAGCTGGCGGGATTTATCACCGAACGTATTGGAGACGGCTGGATTACCGACCTTGACCAACTTGAACGCCTGCGGGATTATGAAAGAGACCATGACGCTCTGTGGGAGTTGGCCGATATAAAGCGGCATAACAAGCTCTGTCTGGCGGAGTATGTGTGTTCGCGTGAGCATGGGGTAAAACTCAATCCCGATTCCATCTTCGACATTCAAGTGAAACGGTTGCATGAATACAAACGGCAGTTACTCAACGCGTTCTCCATTCTGGACATTTATTTTCAACTCAAGGACGGCTGCTTATCGGACTTCTATCCTATGACCTTTCTGTTTGGCGCGAAAGCGGCTCCCGGATACAGGCGGGCAAAGGCGATTATCAAGGTTATCAATGAGGTTGCGGAGTTGGTCAACCGCGATTCCGCCGTCATGGATACGCTGAAGGTTGTATTTGTGCAGAATTATAACGTGAGCTACGCGGAAAAGCTCATTCCGGCGGCCGACATCTCCGAGCAGATTTCCCCGGCAGGCACAGAAGCTAGCGGAACCGGCAACATGAAGTTTATGCTTAACGGCGCGGTTACGCTGGGTACTTACGACGGCGCAAATGTGGAAATTGCCCAGCAGGCAGGACATGAAAGCAATTATATCTTCGGCTCTCGTGTGGAGCAAATCCGCGAAATTAAGGACAGCTACCATCCTCGCGGATTATACGAGGCTAGTCCCGGAATCCGCAGAGTACTTGATACGCTGATAGACGGAACCCTCAACGATAACGGAACGGGGTTGTTCAGGGAGCTTTTTGATTCCCTCTTGCACGGGCATAACCCGGATCAATACTATCTGCTGTTGGATTTTGAATCGTACATGGCAACAAAGCTACAAGCCAACCGAGACTACCGCGACAGGTTGGAATTCAGCCGTAAATGCTTGCATAACACATCCAGCGCCGGTATTTTTTCGAGCGACAGGACGATTCGGGAATATGCTGCAGATATTTGGCATTTGTGAGTGACGGCTTGGAATTAACTCATATCTGCAAACTGAAGAGGGGGTACGCAAGTATGAGTACCCCCTCCAATTGTAATCGATAAAAAAATATCCGGGAAAATTTCTAAAACCCCTTGACATTGCTAAAACCCTCCGCTATAATGGCATTATTAGTAACAGCGATTTCTCATTTGAGAATCACAATATCAGAGTTTACACAGTGTCCAGAGGCTTGCTATGCCTTTGGGCGCTTTTTTTGCGCGCAAGCTACAACCACATCAGTCTCCTAAGCCGCCAGACTGAGGCGGCAGCGTACCCGGTCTTGCCAGACCGAGACGGGGAGAAAAAACTTAAAGAAAGTGAGGCATCCATCATGCAAAAGAACATCCGGCAAAACCATCCGTGCCGCGAGGGGCGCGGGTTATGGGTACAGTTTAGCCTCACCTCGAAGAAAGGCTTGTGGCGGAGCTTTTCAAACCGGCGCGAAGGTATATACCTTCGTTGGGCAGAGCCGGTTTATGTATCTCAAACCATTGGTCTCTCCACTGCCCGGGGAAGCCGAACAGCACCCGCAATCGTAGCCGGATATTCCGGTCGGTGCTTACCGTCGAGGGGTTTCCCCTCAGTCTTTTCAAAGTCAGTACGGAGTCTTACTGAACACAAAAAAACTAAATAACCCGGCTACTTAATTATGGAGACAGAGGTAAAAAAATTTCGCCGAAGTCCACAATATCAACGGGTTTAGGCGTTTGTTAGTCGGAAATCAGCCGGAAACAGTCGGTTGTGTCAGTGGGATAGCTGCGCCTTTTGCGGATTGCGGGCATATAGAAAAGGAGATAAATATGTCAACAAACCACTATATAAACCTGCTCGCGCAAGCCGAAAAGCTGTACCGTCACAACCGGCAAGGGAGCTACAAAACCAAAGAGCGATATTTCGAGGCGTACAAGCGCAAGTTCGGCGGCATTGACAGAAGTTGGAGTCATGCTGAATTTAGCCGCATGATTGGTGAGTGCTGGAAAACAGGGCGGGGTGACTACGAAGCCTGTATCGTAATCGCCTATTACGCAGGGCTGAGATTACATGAGGTTATGCGAATCGAGTTTGAAAAGTTCCTCAGACTGACTTCGCCCGGACATAAACTGTTCGTTCCTCAAGGCAAGCAAACCCATATTGCCAAGACTGAGTTGCAAAACTTCATCAACAAGCACCGGAAGCTCGTACAAGACCCCGGCTCCACAAAACCGATGACATATCACGGGCTGCGCCATACCTGCGCGGCAAACTGGTATCAGAAGATGATTGCCGAGGGCAAGACTGAGTATGAGGCGAGAAAACAGGTTTCCCAATGGCTTGGGCATGAGCGGGATGATGTGACCAGAATCTATCTTGCGAGCATCGAGAGTGGCAATCCGTCAGACTCAGATGGCAAAGGCGGTGACGGCAATGTTTGAAAGCTACCCCGACGTCGTCACGGTCAAGGAGCTTTGCCAAATGCTCCAGATCGGAAAAAACACAGCGTATGAGCTGTTAAAAAACCGCAGTCTTAACTCAATCCGCATCGGGCGCAAATTTTTGATTCCCAAGCAGTCAGTCATAGATTTTTTAGGTGTCATGTGCTATAATGAGAACCGGATAATCAATGGCGGGCAAAACAATCAGTCATCGAAAGGAGCGCTATTATGACTGGAAGCCTGCAAATAAAAAGCGGCGTTTACTACGCCGTACTCAATTTCAAAGACGAAACCGGCAAGCGGCGCCCTAAATGGGTCTGTACCAATCTCAAGGTCAAGGATAACAAGCGGAAAGCGGAGGCGTTTCTGAACAAACTCCTGACGGAGTATGCGAACATGAGGACAACCTATAATAAGGATGTGTTGTTTTCGGAGTATATGCTGCTCTGGCTGGAGACAGCAGCTGGGTCGATTGAGCGAAACACATACGAATCATACCGAGCCATTATTAAACGCTACATCGAGCCGCACTTCTCCGCAAGAAAAATCAAGCTGCAAAACCTTGAACCGCAGCACATCCAAACATTTTACAACGGTCAGGTAAAGAAGGGGTTAAGCCCGAACACCGTCATCAAGGTACACGCCAACATCCGAAAGGCATTACAGCACGCCGTCAAGATGAACATGATTCCCTACAACCCCGCCGACAGGGTGACGCTGCCGAAAAAGAAGGCGTATCATGCCAACTTCTATACAGCCGAGCAGGTGAATGAGCTTCTTACCATTTTCAAGAATGAGCCAATCTATCCTGCCGTTATGCTGGCAGCCTTTTACGGACTCAGACGGAGCGAGGTTCTTGGATTAAAGTGGTCGCACATCGACTTCAAAGCCGATACGATTACGGTACAGGACACTGTTGTTCAGTATGACACCGTTATCGACAAGCCACGGATAAAGACAAAAGCCAGCCATCGGACGCTGCCGCTGATTCCGGCGATGAGGGGTTACCTCATACGCCTCAAAAGCCGACAGGCGGAAAATCAGCTTTTTCTTGGCCCTGTGTACATCCATAACGACTATGTATGCAAACGCGATAACGGTGTGCCGTTCTCCCCGGACTACATAACCGGGCGGTTCCTAGGGGTTCTCCGAAAGAATCAGCTTCCACACATCCGGTTTCATGGCCTCAGACACAGCGCGGCCAGTATGCTCCTTGCCAACGGGTTTTCATTGAAAGAAATCCAAGAATGGCTCGGACACGGCACGCTGGCGACGACGGCAAATATCTACGCCCATCTCCGATTTCAAGCCAAGCAGGATATGGCTGATTCACTGGGTAAAACCCTCGTCATCGGATAGAGCGTTAGAAAACCGTTAGAAATCGCCTAGTAATTGGAAACCGCTCCTCTCCCGACGAAAAAACCCAAAACGCCCGCAACCTTACAGTCACAGGCGTTTCGCGCTTATGGTGGGGGAGGACGGATTCGAACCATCGAAGTCGTTGACAACAGATTTACAGTCTGCCCCCTTTGGCCGCTCGGGAACTCCCCCATATGAAAGAGCCGCTTCGTCGCTCCGCAGCGGAGCGCGGCAGCTTCGTTAGTATAGCAAAGTCCCCCGCGTTTGTCAACCCTTTTTTATCTTTAATAGCGCAGCGCGTCGGCGGAGAGCAGCGCCGACAGCGCCGCCGGGTCGGTGAGCGGGGCGAGACAGGCGTTGTCCCGGCAGACATACGCCTTGGCGTCGCCGTCTCCGCCGGCGTCCAGCCGCACCGTCATAAACGGATGAAATCCGCGAAGGGCGGCGCGGAGCGCGGGCAAACCCTCGCCGGACGTCAGCGTCACGTCCGGGCCGCCGTTTGCCATATGCAGCAGCGCGGCCATCATCCATGTATGGGCCTCCGGGCCGGCGTCCAGTTTGTCGGACAAACTTTGAATCAGGCGCCGGACACATTCCTCCCAATACCCGTCGCCAGTCAGGCGCGACAAGCGCAGAAAGCCGTGCGCCGCGACCGATTGACCGGACGGTACCGCCCCGTCGTGCGCGTTGACGCCGCGCAGGGGCAAATCGTCCCTGCCGGACGCGGTGAAATAGAGCCGCCCGTTTTCACCGGAAAACAGCTCAAGAATCAGCCCGCCCAGCACCCGGGCTTCATCCAAATACCGCGGGTTGAGGGTGGAGTGATAGACCTCCAAAAGCGCCCATAGCAGATAGGCGCAGCCGTCCAGCGTGGCCGGGCTTCCGCCGCCGTATACCGCCGCGAGCCCCCGTCCGGCACGCATATGCTCTATGAAAAAATGGACGCTGTCTTCCGCATGGCGGGTGTAGACCGGCTCGTCCAGCGCCCGTCCGGCTTTGGCGAGCGCCGCCGCCATCAGCGCGCCGGAGGAGAGCAAGACCTTTGTGTCCGTCAGGGGTGCGGGACGCTTTCGGCGCGCCTCCAGCAGCTTGGGCAGCACGATGGAGGCAAACGCCATATCGTCTCCGCCGACAGGCATTTTCACAAGGTTTGGGATGCTCATGCCCTCAAAATTGCCATTGGCGGTGATATCGTAGAGGAAACAGAAACGGGCGCCGTCCCGCTCTCCCAGCGCTTCCTTCACCTGCTCCGGCGTCCAGCAGTAGTATTTCCCCTCAACGCCCTCGCTTTCGGCGTCAATGGCGGTATAGAAGCCGCCGGAGGGCGCGGCCATGTCCCGCCGTACAAAATTGACGGTTTCGCGGATGATGTGTGCGAACTCGCCGGTTTTTTCATAGCACTCGGTATACGCCATCGTCAGCAGGGCGTTGTCATACAGCATTTTTTCAAAGTGGGGGACAAGCCACATCGCGTCGGTGGAATACCGGCAGAAGCCGCCGCCCACATGGTCGCGCAGACCGCCCGCCGCCATCGCGGAAAGGGTATGCCTAGCGGCGCTCCAAGCGGGGCTGTCCATCGGCTCGTGCCGCGCGCCGCGCATGATAAACATCAAATTGTGCGGGGAAGGAAACTTGGGCGCGGAGCGGGAAAACCCGCCCCAGCGGTGGTCGTACTGAGCCATGAGCAAAGCCGCCGCCTGCCCGGCGAGGTTGGCACTCAGTGACGACGGATGGTAAAACGGCGTCCGCGGCCGGTCGGGAACCGCCCCCTCGTCAATATGCTCAAGGATTCTCTCCGCCGCGCGTTCCAGCTTTTTGCGGCGCTTTTCCCAACTGTCCGATATCCCCGCCAGCAGTGTGAGCAGCCCCGCCCGCCCGTCGCGGTCATGCTTGGGGTAATACGTTCCGGCGTAGAAGGGCTTTTTGTCCGGCGTCAAAAACACCGTCAGCGGCCAGCCCCCGCTCCCGGTCAGTGCCATACAGGCCAGCATATACAGATGGTCTACGTCCGGCCGCTCCTCACGGTCTACCTTGACGGCGATAAACCCTTCGTTGAGCGCCTCGGCAACATCGCCGTCCATAAACGATTCCCGCTCCATTACATGGCACCAATGGCAGGCCGAATAGCCCACCGAGAGAAAGACCGGCTTGTCCTCCGCCGCCGCGCGCTCAAAGGCCTCGTCCCCCCACGGATACCAATTCACGGGGTTGCGGGCGTGCTGGAGCAGGTAGGGGGATGCTTCATGGATTAGCCTGTTGGGGGTATCGGCAGAACTCACCGGACGTCGCCTCCCTTTGTTGAGGGTATTATGCGCCCCGGCGGTCGCTTGTATTCGTTTTTTTCAAAAACCTGTTGACAAAATGGCGGCGGCGGATTATACTGAGAACAGACAGTTGAGCGACAGTTCAACTATTACATCTGGAGGTGGTCATATGCCGGCGGAAAACGGCGGCGCTCCGCTTTTGCGCTGCGACTGCGAGGTCATCCACGAGGACGTGGTGAATCAGGTGCGCGGCAGGATGCCGCCGGGCAGTGAGTTTCACCGGCTCGCCGACCTCTACAAAATGTTCTCCGACCCCACGCGGGTCAAAATCCTCTGGGCGCTGCACTGCCAAGAAATGTGCGTCTGCGATTTGGCCGTCCTGCTGAACATGACGAAATCGGCCATTTCCCATCAGCTCAAATCCCTGCGCCTTTCCAACCTTGTCAAATTCCAGAAGCAGGGGAAGGTCGTGTACTATTCCCTCGCGGACGACCATGTCAAGGATATCTTTGAGCAGGGCTTCGCCCATATCCGCCATTGATTTTTTTACCCATACGATTGAACATATGAACAACTATACACTTATACATATAATATAGGAGGCGAACCCCATGAAACTGTGCCATCCCGAGCATTCCTGCGCCTGCGGCGCGTCCGCGTCCCCATCCGCGCACAGCCACGGCCATTCCCACGGAGGCGGGAGCGGCAGGAAAAAAATCATACAGCTTGCGGCGGGCGCTCTGATATTCGCGGCGGGGCTTATCCTGAGTTTTTTGGACGTCCGCCCGTATCTCCCCGCCGCGCTGCTTGTCTCAAGCTATGCCGTTCTGGGCGGCGAGGTGGTGTTCCGCGCGCTGAGAAACATCGCGAAAGGACGCGTTTTTGACGAGAATTTTCTTATGAGCGCCGCCACCGTCGGCGCGTTCGCCATCGGCGAAATTGCCGAGGCCGCCGCCGTCATGCTGTTTTACCAGATAGGCGAGTTTTTTCAGGACGCGGCCGTCCGTAAATCCAAGAAATCCATCGCCGGCCTGATGGACATACGCCCCGACTACGCCAATGTCTATATCGACGGAGAGCTTGTCAAGGCCGACCCCTATACAGTCAGGGTTGGGGAGCGGATTGTGGTGAAGCCCGGCGAGAAAATCCCGCTGGACGGGATTGTAACGGAGGGGGAGGGGATGCTGGACACAAAATCCCTCACCGGCGAATCCCTCCCCCGTCCGGTGGCTCCGGGCGACGCCGTCCTCTCCGGCTGCGTCAGCCAAAACGGCCTGCTCACCGTTGAGGTCGCCAAGCCGTTCGGGGAGTCCACCGTCGCCAAAATCATCAACTTGGTGGAAAACGCCGCCGACAGCAAGGCGCGGACGGAAAATTTCATCACAACCTTCTCGCGGGTTTACACGCCCGTCATCGTGTTGCTGGCCGCGCTGATTGCCGTCGTCCCGCCGCTGGCGGCGGGCGGCGATTGGTTCGGCTGGATTCACCGCGGACTGGTTTTCCTTGTAATATCCTGTCCCTGCGCGCTGGTCATCTCCATTCCGCTCGGCTTTTTCGGCGGCATAGGCGGCGCGTCGCGCAGGGGGATTCTGATTAAAGGCGGCAACTATTTGGAAGCCCTGAGCAACCTTGATATCGTCGTTTTCGACAAGACTGGGACGCTGACCAAGGGCGTCTTCGAGGTGGCCGGCATCCTGCCCGCCGACGGCTTCACGGAAGCGCGGGTGCTGGAGCTCGCCGCCTATGCCGAAAGCCGTTCCAACCACCCCATCGCCCTGTCCGTAGGGAAAGCGTACGGCAAAGCGATTGCCGGGGAGCGGCTCGGCGAGTACACGGAAATCGCGGGTCATGGGGTTCGGGCCATGCTGGACGGCAAGCCCGTCCTAGCCGGGAACCGTACATTGCTGAAGTCGGCCGATATTCCGACCGCCGAACCCGACGAAACGGGGACGACCGTATACGTAGCGTTTGACGGCGTATACGCCGGGCGCATTGTGATATCGGATGAAGTCAAGCCGGACAGCCGCTCGGCGATTCAGAGCCTGAAAGCCACGGGCGTGAGCAAAGCCGTCATGCTGACCGGAGACAGCAGCCATATCGCCGGGAAAATCGCGCGGGAGCTGTCGCTGGACGACGTATACTCACAGCTTCTGCCCCATGAAAAGGTGGAGATGCTGGAAACGCTGGACGCGGCCAAGCGCCCGAAAGGGAAGCTCGCGTTTGTGGGCGACGGCATCAACGACGCGCCCGTTCTCGCCAGAGCGGACGTCGGCGTCGCGATGGGCGGCCTTGGTTCTGACGCCGCGATAGAAGCCGCCGATGTGGTGCTGATGACCGACGAGCCTTCCAAGCTGGTTGAGGCGATTGACATTGCCCGCTTCACCAAGCGCGTCGTCTGGCAGAATATCATCTTCGCGCTGGGCGTCAAAGGGCTTTTTCTGCTGCTCGGCGCGTTCGGCCTCGCGTCTATGTGGGAGGCCGTCTTTGCCGACGTAGGCGTCGCGCTCCTCGCCATCCTCAACGCCATGCGCGTGCTGAGGGCGAAAGGATGAATCCGCAGATAAAATCCCCCGCTTGCGCGAGCGTGAAATATTTGCTATACTGGCTTCGTACATTGTTTCAGGGGGGTTCATATGGGCGTGGGGCGTTTGACTGTTCTTTGCTTGGCAGCGCTGCTTTTGGCGGCTTGCGGCCCGGCGAGTCCGGCATTGCCGGATGTCCCCGCGGCGGAAACGCCGCCGGGGGCCGCCTCTCCCGCCCCTTCGCCGACGGCTTCTCCGTCGCCGCCTCCGCCGTCCCCCTCCCCGGACGCCGAGCCGTCTCCTGAGCCGACGCCGGAACCGGAGCCGGATTACGCGGCGCTGTTCACGCCCTACGCCCTGCCGGAAACCGAGCCGGATTTCCACGGCATACGCTACGCCTCGGAGCCGGCGTGGGACGCCGGCGCGATTTCCTTCGGCTTTCCCGACACGTATACCTCTTTGGGAATCACAACCCTTCGCGGCAACAATTTCCGCGACAACGCCGCGTGGGGGACGGTGGAAGTCGAGGAAGAGAAGCTGGAGATTCTATACAGCTTCGGCATCGGGTACATCGACCGATGGACCGGCGTGGGCTGGAACGGTCAGCCGAGCATGGTGCAATGGGAGCCGGAGGTTCAGGCTCTGATGAACCTCAAGCCGGAAAAGAAGGACAAGGATGGGCTTGTCGAGGTTATCTACGGCACGATGGACGGAAAGATTTATTTTTTTGACCTAGACGACGGCGCGCCGACCCGCGACCCCATCAACCTCGGCCAGCCGATTAAAGGCAGCGTGACCGTTGACCCGCGCGGATATCCCATTCTGTATGTGGGCCAAGGCGTGACCTACGGAAACCGCTTCGGGTTTTACATCTACTCGCTCATCGACGGCCGCGAGATATATTTCATCAACGGCTGGGACAGCTTTGCCCCGAGGAGATGGGGCGCGTTTGACTCCAACCCCGTCTTTGATACCGCCAACGACGCCATGTTTCTGTGCGGTGAAAACGGCGTGGTCTACTCGGTCAAGCTGAACACCGACTTCAACCCGGAAACGGGAGAACTCGCGCTCGACCCAGAGGTTTCCCGCTACCGCTATACCAACAGGCGCGGGAGACTGGGCGTCGAAAGCTCCCCGGCGGCGTTTTCGCATTACCTCTTCTTCGGCGACAACGATGGCTATGTCCATTGTCTGGACTTGAAAACGCTCACGCCGGTGTGGACGCGGGACGTCACCGACGACACCGACGCGTCGGTGGTGCTGTGCTGGGATGAGGAAGACAAAACGCTCAACCTGTATACCGGCTGCGAGATAGACCACCAAGCCGGCAACACCTGTTATCTCCGCAAGCTCAACGCCCTGAACGGCGACCTTTTGTGGGAGTATACCTACACCTGCCTGTACGACGAGGCCGTAAACGGCGGTTTGATTGCCACCCCCGTCTCCGGCAGGGGCGATATCGCCGAGCATGTCATCTTTTTCGTATCCAAGCTGACAAGCGGGTACGGCGGCGGCGGCGCGCTGGTTTGCTTTGACAAAAAAACAGGGGACGTCGTCTGGGAAAACATCATGCCTTTCTACGGCTACAGCTCGCCGGTGGCGCTGTACACGGAGGAGGGAAAAAGCTATCTCGTCGTCTCCGACTCGGCGGGCTTTATGTACCTCATCCGAGGAACGACCGGGGAGATACTTGACCGGATTTCGGTGGGGAGCAATGTGGAAGGCTCCGCGGCGGCGTTCGGCAGCAAGCTGGTGGTCGGCACGCGCGGTATGCGAATCTATGGCGTGGAGTTGAAATAACGGTATGACCAGACATATCATTGAGGACGCGAAGCGGTGCATCCAATGCAAAACCCCGCTGTGCAGCCAAGGGTGCCCCGTCCGCGCCCCCATCAAGGAAGCGATTGCCCTGCTGCTGGAAAGCAAGCTGCTGGAAGCGGGCAAGCTGCTTTTTGAAAACAACCCCCTCTCTCTGGTGTGCGGCCATGTCTGCACGCAGGAAAACCAATGCGAGGGACACTGCGTCATGGGCAAAAAGGGTACGCCTGTGTTCATCAGCGCCATTGAGCAGTATATCTCCGATTATTATCTCAACATCTATCACCCGTCGCCGTCGCGCAGAACCGGCGGCAAAACGGCCATCATCGGGTCGGGCCCAGCGGGGATTACCATCGCCTTTTTGCTGGCGGAGAAGGACTATGACGTCACCATTTTTGAAGGCTATGACCAAATCGGCGGCATCCTGCGCTACGGCATCCCCGATTTCCGCCTGCCAAGGAGCGTTGTTGACCGGCTGACGGAAAAGCTGATTGAAAAAGGCGTCCGGGTGCGCCCAAACACCATTGTCGGCGTCAACCTGACGATAGACGACCTCTTCCGGGACGGCTACCGCGCCGTCTTTATGGGAACAGGCACATGGCGCCCCCGCAAGCTGGGCGTCCGGGGTGAGAGCTTGGGCCATGTGCATTTCGCCGTTGAATATATGAAAAACCCGGCCGTATACCGTCTGGGTCGGTCGGTGCTGATTATCGGCGGCGGCAATGTGGCGATGGACGTGGCGCGCACCGCTTTCCGTCACGGCAGCCGCGAGGTCACAATCGTTTGCCGCAGAGGGGAAACCTCGGCGCGGGAGCATGACGTGCAGTACGCCAAAATCGACGGCGCTTTGTTTGAGTTTGGCAAAACCCCGGTTGAAATCGTAGACCAAGGCGTTATCTTCGCCGATACCGGCGAGGACAGAAGGGCTGTCCCCGGCACAGAAAAGCTTTATCCCGCCGATTCGGTCATTATCGCGGCGGGGCAGGGTCCGCGCTCCATCATCGCGGCGTCAACCAAAGGGCTGAACTTGGGGGAAAGCGGTCTGGTCGCGGTGGACGGCTACGGGCATACCAGCCGTGAGGGTGTTTTCGCCGGCGGAGACGTGGTCACCGGGGCGAAAACGGTCATTGAGGCGGTCGTCGCGTCCAAACGCATCGCTCAGGCAATGGATGAATATATGTCGGGAAAATTTGCGTAAGAACACGGAGCGGGAGTTGACATAGTGAGCCGATACATCGACCTTACCCGAGTAGAGTTTGTCATAACCAATGCTTGCAGCGGACGCTGCAGGCATTGTTCAAACGGCGAACGGTTGGACAAGAGCGGCAGTGTAAACGCAGACGCGGCTGTAACCGCCGTTAAGCGTCTTGCAGGGCGATATGCGATTGCGTCGATGATGACTTTCGGCGGCGAACCGCTGTTGTTTTCAGATACGGTTTGTAAAATCCATGCCGCCGCCCGCGATTGCGGGATTCCGAAACGGCAGCTTATCACAAACGGCTTTTTCTCGAAAGACAATCAAAAAATAGACGAAACGGCAAAAGCGCTCTGTAACGCAGGTGTGAACGATATCTTATTATCCGTTGATGCATTTCATCAAGAGTTCATTCCGATTGAGCCAGTCATACAATTCGCGGAAGCTCTATTGCGGTATAACGCTCCGTCTTTGAGAGTCCATCCGGCGTGGGTTGTGGATGAAGAAAACGAAAATCCGTACAACACAGAGACAAGGCGATTATTAAAGTTGTTTGAGAATAAAGGCATCACCGTAAGCTCGGGCAACAACATTTTCCCGTCCGGCAACGCCTTGAAACACCTCTCCGAATATTTCGCACCGCCGGAAAAATTGGATTTATCCGTTCCGTGCGGTTCTGTTCCGTATACATCAAGGCTGGACGAATTGGATAGTATCAGCATCAATCCGAACGGTGATATTGACGAATGTTCGGTAACGATGGGGAATATATACGCCGATGATGTGCTTGACATCATTGACAGATATGACCCATACAGCAATCCCGCGTGGAGCGCCGTATTAAACGGCGGCGTGACTGAACTGCTGCGATATGCGGAAACGCAGAGTATAACGGTTGATATCAGCGATTGCCATACCGCCTGCGGTGTTTGCAGAAAGGCAATGGCGGCAATGAAAGAGAGGGAACTGTTATGAAAACCGGATGGGAACGCGAAAACAGGGTGCATTTTGATGCGATTGTCGCAAACTACGACAAGATGCGCTGGGACTATCCCGCCGAATTATTCGCGGACATTTTTGAATATTTAGGAGCGGGGCATAAAACCGCTCTTGAAATCGGCGCGGGAACGGGGAAAGCGACGACGCCTTTTCTCAAAGCGGGCTATGATGTAACCGCCGTTGAAATGGGCGCGAACATGACGGCGTTTCTTCTCGATAAGTTTCAGGAGCAAGCAAACTTCAAGGTCATCAACGCCGCCTTTGAGGACGCCGAGCTGCCGAACGACAGTTACGATTTGGTATACGCGGCTTCCGCGTTCCATTGGGTAGACGCCCAAGTCGGGTGTCCCAAGGTTTTTCGGCTGCTGAAAAACGGCGGTGTCTTCGCCCTATTCCGAAACAATCCCGTTCAGAACGACCGTAGCGAAACGCATGATGAAATTCAAGAGGTTTACGAAAAACATTATTACAGTCACTATAAAACGGACAAAAGACCGATAAAAATATCACAAATGCAGTATGAGGATTTTTTGAAGCCCGCCGAGATTTACAGGGGATTCCGCTTTGAGAGTTTAGAGCAGTATGGATTTACGGACATAGCAATGAAGCTGTACAACGCTTCGCGGACATACGGCGCGGACGAATACATATCGCTTCTCGAAACCATGTCTGACCACCGGGCTATGTCGGAAGAAAGCAGGACGGTTTTGTACGCGGGGATAAAAGAAGTCATATTGAAGCATGGCGGACAGTTGAAGATAGACTATATTTTTCAACTATATATGGGGAGGAAACAATAAAAATGCACACAAAGCAAGACCTCATCAACGCGCTGGAAGCATTGGGCGTCAACCCCGGCGGCACTTTGATGGTTCATCTTTCCTATAAAGCCATCGGCGCGGTTGACGGGCGGGGGGATACCGTGCTGGACGCGCTGGCGGAGTTTATGCGGCAAGGCCTGCTGGTGCTGCCCAGCCACACATGGAGCAATGTCGGCGCGGATAACCCGGTGATGGACGTCCTGTATACCCCCACCTGCGTCGGCAAGCTGACCGAGCTGTTCCGCCGCCGCCCGGGCGTCATCCGTTCGTTTCACCCGACCCATTCCGTAGCCGCGCTCGGCGCGGACGCCGAAGCGTTTGTCTCCGGCGAGGAACATATTCAAACGCCCTGCGGCGAGGGCGGCGTGTACTATAAGCTATGGGAGCGCGACGCGCAGATTTTGCTCCTCGGCGTGAATTTCACCCGCAATACCTACATACACGGCGTTGAGGATTGGGACGGCGCCGAGGGAACTCTTTCCCGGGAAAGGACGGATTTATACGTCATCATGCCGGAAGGAAAAAGGCTTTACACCCCTCAATACCGCCACTGCGCCCCGCTTGGCTCGGAGACGTTTTCCAAGCTCGAGCCGGACGCGCTGCGGCAGGGCGTCATGGCCATCGGCCGTTTCGGCAGCGCCTCGGCCCGTCTCATGCGCGCAAAGCCCCTGCGCGAAATGACCGCCGCCCTGCTGAAAGAGGATTCTCGGTATTTGCTGCGGTATTAACGGTTGACACGGGGTATCCTTGTGTGGTAATATGAGTGTCGGCACGATATGCCGTCAAACAATACGCTTCCGTAGCTCAGTTGGTAGAGCAGCGCATTCGTAATGCGCAGGTCGTCGGTTCGAGTCCGACCGGGAGCTCCACACCGGCCATAGGGTGAGACGTCGTCTCACCCTATGGTTTTTATGCCTTGGCGTTTTCGCTACAAGATAATGCAAATCAAGCCGCCGGAGCCTTCGTTGATGATGCGCTGCAAGGTTTCCTGCAATTTGCCGCGGGCGTCCTCGGGCATTTTTTTCAGCTTGTTGTTCAAGCCCTCGCTGACGAGGTCGTGCAGGCTTTTCCCAAAAATGTGGCTCTGCCAGATGGCTTCGGGTTGGTCGTCAAACTCGCTCAGCAGATAGCGGACAAGCTCCTCGCTCTGCCGTTCGGTGCCGACGATGGGGGAAACCTCCGTCTCGATGTCTGCGCGGAGCATATGGATGCTCGGGGCGCTGGCCCGCAGGCGAATCCCGTAACGCCCGCCCTGCTTCACAATCTCCGGCTGCTCCAGCTTCAGTTCGTCCGAACCGGGCATGACGATGCCGTACCCCGTTTCGCGCACGTCGCGCAGCGCGTCCGCCACCTTGTCATACGAGCTTTTCACGCTTGCCAGCCCGCTTAACAAATCCATCAAATCGCCGTCGTCGGTGATGGCAAATCCGCTCTGCTCGCCCAAGGTGCGGTAAAACAGCTCGCGCGGCAGCTCAATCGCGGCCTCGGCGACGCCGGAACCCAAATGGATGGCGTCCTGCCTTACAGAAAGGATATCGGGGTGGCGTCCAAGGGCTTCCAGCACGCCCTCCACATCCCGGATGCGGTGCATATGCTCGGCGGCTTCCAGCATCGCGCCATACAGCGCGCTTTTGATAGGGTGGCCGTGCGGCAGCGCTTCGACCCAAGCGGGGAGGCGGACGCCCATCTCAACAACGGGGAACTCAAACAGCACGCTCTTGATGATATGGGTCACGTCGGTTTCGTTCAGCTCGGCGCAGTTGACGGCGAAGCAGGTCACGCCATGCTTTGCGGTGATGTCTTCGCATACCGTCTGCGCCAGAGGGGATTCGGGGTATTGGGAGTTGACGAGGATTAAAAAGGGCTTTCCCAAGGCTTTCAGTTCCTCAATGACCCGCTCCTCCGCTTCTACATACCCTTCACGGCTGAAATCGGTGGCGGTTCCGTCGGTGGTCAGCACAAGCCCGATGGTCGAGTGTTCCGCGATGACCTTGCGCGTCCCCAGTTCGGCGGCTTCGGTCATCGGTACCTCGTAGTCAAACCAAGGCGTGCGCACCATGCGCGGACGCCCGTCCTCGCTCTGCCCGATTGCGCCGTCAACCATATACCCCACACAGTCAATCAGCCGGACGCTCATTCTGGCGCTGCCCTCAAAGACGATTTCCACCGCTTCCTCCGGCACAAACTTCGGCTCCGCCGTCATAATGGTGCGGCCCGAACCCGCTTGCGGAAGCTCGTCGCGGGCGCGCTCGCGCTTGTAGTCGTTTTCGATGTTCGGGATGACGAGCGTTTCCATAAAGCGTTTGATAAAGGTGGATTTGCCGGAGCGCACCGGCCCGACGACCCCAATATAGATATCGCCTTCGGTACGCTGGGCAATGTCCTCGTAAATCTTGCGGTTTTCCATATCATCAGCTCCTTTTCTTGGGGATTAGAAGCAATTTCCCATCGGGCGCCGCTTCGCAGTCCTCTAAACCGTTTGCCAGACACAGCTCGCTGATTGTCGTGCAATACTGCTTGGCAATCTCCCATAAGCCTTCGCCCGGATGACAGCGGCGCAATACGACGCCGGGCCGCGCCGGACGTTCGCGCGCCTCCTCCTTCTGTACGCCGCCGACCGCCATCAAACGGGAGGTCTTTTTCAGCGACGTTGTGAAATCCACCGAAAACCTCAGCTCTATCCCCTCGGGGGAGGGCGCGGCGGCAATTTCACCCGCCTGACCGGCTGAGACGGAGACGTCCTCCGTGTCCAAGCCGGAGGGGACGGCGACCTTTTGGCGCAGGGAACGGAATTCGCCGTCTTCCGTCACATATAGAAGGCTGGCATACGCCTCACAGCCTATTTCGCCGCTTTCCAGCCGCGTAACGGGCCCCAGCGCGACAGACGTGTTGACGATGCTCCGCGCGTCTCCGTCCGTTTCCAGCATTTCGCGCACCGGCTGCCTGCGGACGCCGCGCTCAACAAGCTCGGTCAGATGAATCGGCTCCATCAGGGGACGGAGATTGTCCGCCGTGCTGTAGAGGTCTACAATGGCCTCGATTCGATACTCCGCGTGCGCCACCGCCTGCGCCTCCGCGTGCAGCGTGATGGAAACGCCGCGCCCGTCACCCCCAATGGCCCCGCCTATATCCAGCTCAACGCCGGTGACATGGAGCGCCAAGTCAATGGCCGCGCCGTCGCTCAAGCCGTCCATATCTATAATCTGGGACAGGGGAAGCTCATGCTCCACGCTCACCGGCTCTCCGCCGCTTATGTAAAGGATGCGGATATGCGCGGCGCCCTTGAAGACCACCTTGCTGCCCACCGTTTTCACATCGCTGACCTCCAGCCGGGGCAGGGCGGCGACAATATCGTCCATCGGCGGGCGGGCAGGGGAGAAGCCCATCTCATCCGTCACCGTAAAGTTTTTTGACTTCACAGAAACGGGCATATATGCCGCGCACGCTTGACGCTTGATTTCGCACGGCTCATCCACATCAAACGGAACCGACAGCTCCGCCGGGGCGTGTACAACGGCATGGATACTCAGGCGGGCAAGGACAGACACCTTGCGGGGATTGACGGCGCGCACGTCAACGTCGAGAAGGCGCGCGCCGCAATGCGCCTCGCTTCCCGGCGGGAAACGCCCGTCAAACACATGGTTGAAGGGAATCGATACGTCGAGCTTGCGTAAGCCATCCTCTCCTTCGGGCAGATAAAGAACGCCGATACGCGCCATGCCGGTCAAATCCAGCCGGTCTTCGCGCAAAGCGGTTTCCTTTACACACGCCTGTCCGGTCGCGTCCGCGATATGAGCCATGTCGGGGTAGAGATCCGGCACAATCATATCTGCGCTAATCTCAGGCGCGCTCACCGCGTCCAGAACGGCTTGAAAATACCGGAGCGTTTGCTTTTTGAGTTCCATGCTTCCTCCTCCTCATACTAAGGCTTGTTTCAATTCAGTATATTGCCCTCGGGTTGAGGATATGTCCGAAAAACAAAAAGACCCCCCAGCCGTTTCAGACAGGGGGGATATCCTTCCGTCAATACCGAACCGTTTTTTTGATTCCGAACAGACCCCGCAGGATACCGCGCAGGAACCTCGGAGAGTTCCAAACCACAATTTTCATGAGCGCACTGCCTCCTTTCAAAGCATTCAACGCGTTCGCAGCCGCCCGCGGCGGCTCACCTCCACCAGCAGAAGAAGTATAACCCCAGCAGCGCCAGAAGCGCGCCCAGCATCAGCATGATAAATCCCCACGGGAAAAGAAGAGCCAAGAGAAGCCCCGCCGCGATAAAAGCGAGCAGCAAGGAGGGCCTGACCCTCCGATACCGCCTCTCCCACCACCATTTACGACGCTTGCCCATTTACAGCCGCCCCCAAAAAAACTACCGCATACCACAGTATACGGCAGTTGACTGAATAGGTGCGCGTTCAGCCGCGTTTCCCGCTCAAAATCAGCAGAGCCTTTCCGGTTTTGACGCTGACGGTGAAGGGCTTGCCCTCAAGCGGCTCGTTGCTGACGCCCAGCGTGGCGGCGCGGCGCAGGACGGCGTTTTGAAGCGGGTATTTTGCCCCGGCGATGCTAACGCCGCTGACCGTTTCATCCAGCGGCACGAGGGAAACATAGCGGTAGGGAATAGGAGGTGCAAGGGTGAGGGAGTCGGTAAGTAGATGAATTTCATGGTGTTTATCCAACATAAACGCTCGGCCCCCGGCCCTTTCCAGCAGGCCGAGATTGCCCAGAAAATGATCCAGCCGCCCGCCGGTCGCGCCCAGCAGGGCGATTGACTCAAAGCCGGCCTCCAGCGCGTAGTCAAGGCAGGCTTCCATATCAGTCATGTCCTTCTCGGCGGACAGCGTTATGTCGGCGGACAGGCCGGAGTCGCAGTCCCCGATACCCATATCCGGTTTCAAGCCGAGGGCAAGCGCGCTACGCGCCCCTCCGTCGGCGCATAAGACGAAATCGGGGCTGCGCCGCCCGTCCCAAAACGCCTCCGGCGACGCGCCGACAATGACGCAAAGCCTCATCCCGTCCCCTCCAGCATCCGCAGATAGCTCTCGTAACGGCCCGCGCGGACGAGCCCGTCTGCCACGGCGTCCCGCACGGCACAGTCCTTTTGCCCTTCCGCGTGCAGGCATCCGGCGAAGCGGCACCCGTCTAAAAACGGGCGGAAGTCAAGAAAACAGCTCGCCAGCTCGGAGGAGGGGATTGGCTCCAGCGCGTCCAGCGCGGCGAAACCGGGTGTGTCTGCGGCCAGCACGTTGCGCGGCAGCCTGAACAGCTCCACATGGCGGGTGGTGTGCCGCCCCCGTCCCAACCGCTCGCTGACCTCGCCGGTCTCGTGTTCGCCGCCGCCCTCCAGCGCGTTGAGCAGGGCGCTCTTGCCAACGCCCGAATTGCCCGCTAGGGCAATGCAGCGGCCTTCAATCAGCGGCCATATGTCCATCAGACCGTCGCCGGTCAGGGCGCTGACGCGCAGAATCGGAAACCCGACCGTCCTGTAGTTCTCATACAGCGCGTCGCCCGGGTCAATATCTGTTTTGTTGAGAATCAAAATCACGTCGATAGAGCGGTACGCGGCCATCGCGGTCATCTTGTCGATGATAAACATATCGGTTCGCGGCGTCGCCTCGCTGATAAGGATGACCAGCTTGTCTATGTTGCAAACGGGCGGGCGGACCAGCGCGTTGCGCCGCTCCGCCACTTCAAGAATCGAGCCGGTGCCGTCCGGGAGCATTTCAACCGTTACAAAATCGCCGGCAAGCGGCGTAACGCCCTTGAGCCGGAAGATGCCGCGCGCGCGGCAAACCACTTCCCCCGCGTCGTGCCGCACCGTGTAAAACCCGCTGACCGAGCGAACCAGCCGTCCCGTTAAAGTCATTGCTGGACTTGCAGCATGGCGGCTATAGACAGGCTGTAGCTAAGCGCCCCGTCAAAATAAATGGAGATAAGGTCGTCCGGGTAGCCTTCGATGATGACTTCAATAATCCCCAAGTCGGCATTGATTTGCTGCTCGTAGTATTTCACGCCGTTTTTCTCAATCATCAGCCAAGTGCTTCCGACCGTCCCTTCCGGGACGCGGATGTTCTGCCGGAAAGTGACGGGCTCGTCCGGCGACGGTATCGGGTCGGGTGGCTCGACAGGGCCGTCGCCATCGCTCGGCGACGGGTCGGGCGGGTCAACGAAGGGGCCGTCGCCGTCGCTTGGCGACGGGTCGGGTGGGTCAACGAAGGCAGGCCCGGTGCTTATCCGAACGAATATCTCCGTGTTTTCCAGCACCGTATCAAGCGGCGTCACGCTCTGCCAGAAGACTTCTCCCTCCGGCGCGTCGTTTTCCTCATAAACAACCGGCTCGCCCAGCATGAGGTTATGCTGCGACAGGATGGTTCTGACGCGCTGCTCGGTTTCACCGAACAGGGAAGGCATGGTGACCTCCTTGGCGTCGGGGCCGGTGCTGTAGTATAGAATAATCAGGTCGCCCTTAAAGACCTGCTCATCCATCCCCGGATTGGTTCGGATGACATGGTTGCGCGGGATGGTATCGCTCTTTTCGGAGATATTCGCGGTCTGGTCATACCGCAAATCATTGTTCAAAAGCCATACCTGCGCCGCGTCCAGAGACATCCCGGAGAGGTCAATCAGCGCCACCGGCTCGCGCCCTGTGCTGACCTTCAGGATAATCAGCGTTCCCTCGGGCTGCGGCCGGACGGGCAGGGGGTCTTGGTCAAAGATTGTATTCGCCGCGTGTATCGACGAGGACTCCCAGTCCGCGTCAAAACGCAGATTCGGAAACTCCAGATATAAATCATCCATCGAGGTAAAAGAGCGCCCCCGGAGGTCGGGCACGTCCACCATAATAACCTCCTCCGGGGTGATAAAGTCGCCAATCATCCTGATGACGACAAAGGCCAAAACGGCGATAAACGCCAGAACGCCCAGAATGGCCGACAGCGTCGCGATGAAATTCCCGGATTTGCGCGTTTTGTGGTTTTCCTCCTCCAGCATCTCCTTACGGATGCGCTTGCGCTCCTCGGCTTCGCGCTTGGGGTCAAGCTGAAGCCCCTTTCCCTTTGCGCCGCCCGGCAGATTGCGCGTCGGCTCGTCAACGTCCTCGTCGGCCGCCGTTTTCAGCTCGGCGACATCGTATTCAAAGGAAATGGCCGGGTTTTTGCGAAATTCCTCCAAATCGCGCAGCATATCCTCGGCGGCTTTATAGCGCCGCGTGAGCTTTGGCGCCATCGCCTTGAGGATGATAATCTCCATCGCCTCGGGGATGTCGGGGTTGATTTCCCGGGGGGAGAGCGGCAGCGAGCTGATATGCTGCAAGGCGACGGCGACAGGGGAGTCTCCCTCGAACGGCAGGCGCTCGGTCAGCATTTCATACAGCACCACACCGACGGAATAGAGGTCGCTCCGCGCGTCGATATAGCTCCCGCGCGCCTGTTCGGGCGAGATATAATGCACCGAACCCAGCGCCTCTTGCGTCAAGGTGTTCTGCTTGTTGGCGAAGCGCGCGATACCGAAGTCGGCGACCTTAACGCTGCCGTCGCGCAGAATCATAATGTTGTGCGGCTTTATGTCGCGGTGGATGATGCCCCGGTTATGGGCATGGCTCAGCGCCTTGACAATTTGAATGACAAAATGAAGCGCCTCGCGCCAGCTTAGCGTGCCTTTCCTCTGCATATACTGCTTGAGCGTGATGCCGTCAATGAGTTCCATCACAATATACTCCAGCTCCTTGGAGCGGGAGACGTCGTGGACGGCCATGATATTGGGATGGTTGAGCATAGCGACCGCTTGGCTCTCGGCATGGAAACGCCTGCGGAAATCAGCGTCTCTGGCGTACTCCTCCTTGAGGATTTTCACCGCCACCAGACGGTTGAGGGAATGACAGCGGGCCTTGTAGACATACGCCATGCCGCCAATCCCCATAATCTCAAGGATTTCATATCGGTTGTCAAGCATTTTCCCGATGTAATTATCCATACATTCCTCCGTACCGACGCGCTATATGTGAATCAAAACAATGGTGGTGTTGTCCGGGCCGCCCCGCGAATTGGCCATGCTGACAAGCCTTTCGCAGGCAAGGGAAGGGTCGCCGCCGTGCAAAACCTCAAAGAGGATTTCCATGTCCTCCACAACATTGGTCAAGCCGTCCGTACACAGCAGGAGAAAATCCCCCTCCGCCATTTCCCGGATGAAAAGGTCGGGCGCGACAATCCCGTCTGTGCCCAAGGCGCGCGTAATGAGGTTCTTGCTCGGATGGTGCTTGGCTTCCTCGCGGCTTAGTTCCCCGCGATGCATCAGGTCTTCGACAAGGGAGTGGTCGCGCGATACCTGCGTGATGCCGTCGCCGCTGATGTGGTAGGCGCGGCTGTCGCCGACATTGGCCATCACGGCGTATTCCGGCGTCACAACGGCGCCGATGAGGGTAGTCCCCATGCCGTAGTACGCCGCGTTTGTCCGCGCTTTTTCAAAAACTTGGGCGTTTGCGGCAGAGACGGCCGCCGCCAGCGCTGTTTTGAGGCTTTTATGGCTCATTCCGGGCTTCACCTGAAGAAGCAAATCGGTGATAAAGGCGTCCGCGGCGACGCGGCTGGCAACATTGCCCGACCGCATACCGCCCATGCCGTCGCACACAACACAGACGGCAAGGCCGGTGGCGTGAGAAAGCTCAAGATGGTAAAAATCCTGATTTTCCCGTCTCGCCACACCCGTATCGGTTATCGCCCAACCTAGCATTTTCTACTCCTTAACTGTCCGCAAGCGGCGTCAATGTCGGAACCCAGCGTTCTCCGCGCCGTTACCCGCAAACCGTCTAATTCCCGCATAAACCGCCGCGCGGCGTCCGCGCCCGGCGGGGCAAAGGGCTTGCCCGCAACGGGATTGCAGGGAATGATGTTGATGTGCGCGGGCTTCCCCCTGAGCAGGGCTTTAAGCCGCCGCGCGTGTCCGGGGGAGTCGTTCAACCCGTTTATTATAACATACTCATAGCTAATCCGTCGACCCGTTTTCATAAAATATTTCCCGCAAGCCTCCATAAGCATGGATATGGGATACTTGCGGTTCATCGGCATGAGCCGGCTGCGCGTCTCGTCGTCCGGCGCGTGCAGGGAAACCGACAGCGTCACCGGCAGACCCGAATCGGCGAGCTTGAGGATACCGGGGACGTTCCCGCAGGTTGACAGGGAGATATGCCGGGGGCTGAGTCCGCGCCCTTCTGGGTGGCTGATAAGCCTGATGAAACGGACGGTCTGCTCAAAATTGTCCAGCGGCTCGCCGGTGCCCATCAGCACGACATGATTGACGCTTTCACCGCAGTACAGCGCTTGGCTTACCATCTCCCCGGCGGAGAGGTCGCGTGAAAAGCCGTGCGCGCCCGACGCGCAAAAGGCGCAGCCCATACGGCAACCCGCCTGTGTGGACAGGCAGACGGATACGCCGTGCTTATAACGCATCAGCGCCGTCTCCACCATTTCCCCGTCCGTCAGCCGCCATAGGATTTTTTGCGTGCCGTCGGCGGAGGCTTGCCGCTCCGTTTCCCGCGGCAAATCCAACGCGTACCGTTCCGCCAATTCCGCCCTAAGAGCCTTGGAAAGATTGGTCATTTCATCAAACGATTGAACCGTATGCTGATGAAGCCACGAAAAGACCTGCTTTCGGCGGTAAGCGGGCGATAAGTCCATCTCCTCCGGGAAGAGGGAGAGTATGTTCAGTTTTTTGTCATCCTGCATATGAAAAAACCATCCGTCTCCTGTTTATGGGGCCATAATGTCTCCATGCTCTCCACGGTAAAGCCGCCGGTCATAAACGCCCGTATAACGTCTTCGTTTTCCTCGGGGAACAGGGTGCAGGTGCAGTAAACCAGCGTTCCGCCGGGGCGGACGGCGGCGGCGGCGTTGCGTAAAATAGAGCCTTGCAGGGCAGGGAAGTGGGCGACCTCCGTGCGGTAGCGGATATCGGGCTTTTTGCGCAGAACGCCGAAGCCGGAGCATGGCACGTCGCACAAAACGGCGTCAAACAGCCCGTCGGGCCGGTAAGCAGCGGCGTCGGCCTGCTTGACCTCGGCGATGGTCAGCCCGCAGCGGCCGAGCGTTTCCGTTATCAGCGGCAGCTTGCGCGCGTCCTTGTCGGTGGCCAGTATCCGGCCTTGGTTTCGCATGGCGAAAGCCGACATCGCCGTTTTGCCGCCCGGCGCGGCGCACGCGTCCCACAGACTTGACCCCGGCTCGGGGCCGAGAACGTCCACGGCGCGTTTCGCCGCCGGGTCTGCCACAACGCCCCGGCCGCTTTTCAAGAGGCCGTCCAGCTCGGACGGGTCTTCGAGAGCAAACCCCTCCGGCTGGATATAGATGGGCGGAACCGCGTTGCAGCTTATGAAAAACGGCTCCAGCTCGTCGGGCGGGAGGATGGACGCCATTTTGTCGCAAAACCATCGCGGCAGACTGTACCGTATCGCCAAGTCGTCCGTTTTCGGAGGCTCGTCCGGCAAACGCCGCAAAATCGCGTTGACCATGCCCGCCGCGTGCGGGGCGGTCTTCTTGCACAAGCGCACCGCCTCGTCGGTTATGGCATGGCGGGGGACGCGGTCGAGGAACCAAAGCTGGTAAGCGCCGAGACGCAGGATATCCAAGACCTGAGGCTGCGGGTTCTTGGCAAGGCCCTTCAGCGCGAGGTCAATGAGGGCGTGCGTTTGCGTCACGCCGAAGCACAGACGGGCCGCCAGCGCCGCGTCGCGGGAGGACAGGCCCTTGGACGCCTCCGCCAGCGCCGCGTCCAGACGGACGCCGTTCCGCCGCCTGCTTATGAGGGCCTTGAGCGCCGCATCCCGCGCCGTGTTCACCGGCGGCGGCCTCTGGCGACCAGCATAAGGCGTATCAGTTGCATCAGCGATACCGCCATCGCGGCGACATAGGTCATCGCGGCGGCGGAGAGAACCTTTTTCGCGCCCCTCAGCTCATCCGCGTCCAGCATATTGCCCGATTCCAGCGCCCTGAGCGCCCTGCGGGAGGCGTTGAACTCCACCGGCAGGGTGAGGATTTGGAAAAAGACCGCCAGCGAGAAGAGCGCGATACCGGCATTGACCAAAAAGGGCATGGTTTCAAAAACAAAACCGGCGATAATCAGCGGCATGGCCAGCATCGAGCCGAACCGCGTGACGGGAAGGATGGCGGAGCGCAGCTTGATGGGGCCGTAGCCGTGCGCATACTGCGCGGCGTGCCCCGCCTCATGCGCGGCGACCCCCGCCGCGGCCACGGACGCTTCGCCGTATACGCTCTGGGAAAGGCCGATGGAATTGTCCTTGGGGTTGAAATGGTCAGTCAGATGGCCGCCCACCGCCCTTACGGGGACGTTTTGCGTCCCAGTGAGACGGCAAACCTGCGCCGCAATCTGTTCGCCGGTGACGCCGCGCCGCGTCCGTACCCGCGAATACTTCTTAAAGGTGGACGACACCTTGAATTGGCAGAACAGGGACAGCAATACCGCCGGAACGACCAGCGCGATATAGTAAACGTCAAACGGGCTGTAATAGAGCATTAGTGTACCCCCCTGAAATAATCTTCGGCTTTCATGCGTTTTTTCCCCGGAGCTTGTACCTCAAGCAATTCCAGTATACCGCCGTCGCCGCAGACGACAAACCGCGGGCCGCCGCCGCTTGCGGCCAAACGGGCCTTGTGGATTTTCAGCCCGTCCAGCGACGCGCCGGGCCACGGCATCATTGCCCGGATCAGACGCTCGATTTCGGCGGCGGGGCGGCTGAGGTCGATGGCCCCGTCCTCCTTGCGCAGTATCGGCGCGAAGGTCGCTTTCGCGTGGTCTTGCGGCTTCGGTGCGACCGTGCCGTTGGCCAGAGCGCGGACGGTCTCCTGTAAAAGCGCGGCGCCCATGCCGCGCAGGCGGTCATGCAGGGAAACGGCGTCGTCATTTTCCCCTATCGGGGTGGATTTCATCAGTAAAATATCCCCCGCGTCGCATTCCTCGGCCATCCTCTGCGTCGTGACGCCGGTTTCGGCAAGCCCCCGCGCAATGGCCCATTGTATCGGCGCCGCGCCCCGCAACTCCGGCAGCAGGGACGCGTGGACGTTGACGCAACCCAGCGGCGGCAGCGCAAGCATCTCGCGGGGCAAGAGCCGCCCATACGCAACCACAGAGATAAGGTCTGGCTTGAGTTCCCGAAGCTGACCAAGCGCCGTGCCGTCACGCATCTTAGCCGGTTGAAAAACGGGAACTCCATACTGTGAAGCCAACGCCTTGACAGGGGAGGGCAGTACCGCCATTCCGCGTCCGGACGCCCTGTCGGGCTGTGTAAACACCCCGGTGACGGTATGCTCCGGCATATCCAACAAGGCTTGCAGGGACGCCCGCGCAAAGTCCGGGGTTCCCATAAAGACAATTCTCATTCCTCTTTTTCCAACTCCGCAATCTCCTCCACCGTCAAGAAACGATCCATAATATCAGTATAAAGGATTCCGTTCAAATGGTCAAGCTCGTGGCAGAACGCCCGGGCCAAAAGTCCCTCTCCCTCGACTGTAAAGGTTTTTCCATGCCGGTCTTGCGCCTCCAGCGTCACGTGGTCTGGGCGGGTGACAAACCCCAGCTTGCCGGGGATAGATAAGCAGCCCTCCGAGCCCTCCTGTTCCCCGTCAGAGCAGGCGATGCGCGGGTTGACCAGCTCAATCAGCCCGTCGATATTGACGACAAACACCCGCCGCAGCACCCCCACCTGCGGAGCGGCAAGCCCCGCGCCGTTGGCGTCCTCCAGCGTTTCGGCAAGGTCGTCCAGCAGGGTATGCAGGCGGCGGTCGAAATTGGTGACCTCGCGGCTCCGCTTGCGGAGCGCCGGGTCGTCGTCTGTTAAAATGGTGCGTAAAGCCATAGCGATGCTCCTTTCTGATAGGTTAAACCCCCGCAATCAAATGCTCTTTTTCTTTAGCTTGCGGTCAATTAGATAAAATCCGTGTCCAGCGATAAGAATAACTGCCAATATTACACCGACATAAGCCAAAACCATCATTCCAACTTCATCAAAGTCAAGGAAAAAATACGGCGCGCGTCTTGGTGCAAGATAACCTTGAACTGCATCAGCGTTAATGTAATTCGTCACGACAAATCGGTTGCCATAGTCATACCCCGCAACCCCCAACACAGTTACAAAAACGAAGTAAAACAACGGGAAAATGCAAGTGAAATATACATCTTTGTACTTTAACCGTCCGGCTTCATAAAATAATATGTAATCAGCGAAGCACAACAGCGGCGCTATTACATGGATGGAGAGATTGCTAAATGACAGCAAATAAAACGTCGGAAGATTCGGTGCGAGCAGCGCCCAGAAAACAATAAAGGTCAGCAGCAGATTGACCGAGCATATCATGCGCAGGCGAGTAAACCACGCCGCGCGGCAATGCGGGTTTTCTCGAAGCCCTTTTACAGTGCGTACAACAAGAATGGCGAACATAACGACCGCCAGTAGGTTGCTTTGGATGGTGTAATACTTAAACATATCGAAATCTACGGTATTACGGAAGACCCCAAGCTCTCTTACAAATCCGATTGAAATAATGATGAAGGCAATCAGCCGAAATACAAGAGCAAACCTTATGTTTTTAAGCAAAATAAGCACCTCACAATATATATTTTCTACATCATAAACACATAATACACATTCTGCTATTATATCCCTATCAATAACCTTTCTTGCCCGGCGGTTGGGGCGGTATGTTTCTCAGGGCATACCGTCGGCGAAGATGCCCACGCCTTTGTTTCGTTTATCGCCGGGGAAGGCGGTCAGGATGCCTTGCACCATACGGCGGACGGTGGTGTTGTTCTCATGCAGTAATAGTATGTGGTAACGCCATCGGGTATTCAGCCGCGCCACACGGTCTGGCGCGGGGCCAAGCACGCGGTTCAGCCCCTCGCATTTGGATTTCTCAATCCAATCCAGCACGCGCAGCCCGGCGCGCATGACGTCGTCCTGCTTGTGGGAAAACAGCGTCAGCCGCGTCATGGCGGCGAAGGGGGGATAGCCCTGTATCTGCCGTATGGCGGCCTCTTCTTCATAAAAGCGGTCGTAATCCTGCGCCGCCGCCGCCAAAATGACCGGGTGATCCGGGGCATAGGTCTGAATGACGGCGCGTCCGGGGCTTTCACCCCTCCCGGCACGCCCCACCACCTGCGTAATCAGCGAAAAAGCCCGCTCACCGGCGCGGAAATCGTCGATGTGAAGCGCGGCGTCGGCGCAAAGCACACCCACCAGCGTGACATTGGGAAAGTCCAGCCCCTTGGCGACCATCTGCGTTCCGAGCAGGATGGGAACCCGCTGCTTGCGGAAACGGTCGAGCAGCTTTTCATGCGCGCCGCGCGTCCCCGTGGTATCCGTATCCATGCGGAGAACCTCGATATCCGGGAAAAGCCCGGCAAGCTCTTCCGCCACGCGCTGCGTACCCGCGCCGAGAGGGATAAGCCCGGAGGCACATTCGGCGCACTCGCCGCCGTATTTGGACGAGTAACCGCAATAGTGGCACATCAGGCGCCCGTTTGCCGAATGGTGTGCCAGCGGGACGCTGCACCGCGGGCATCCGGGGCTTTGCCCGCAGTCCGGGCAGATAACCATTTTATGATGTCCCCGCCGGTTGAGCAATAAGATGGTTTGCTCGCCCTTTTGCAGGTTGTCGGTTATTTCCGAGTGCAAAAGCCTGCTGATGGTGGTGCCGTTGCCAAACCTGCGCTCGTCGCGCAGATTGACGACGGTCACCTCCGGCATCGCTCTCCGGTTATACCTCTCGCCCAGCCGGCAACGGAAATACAAGCCGTCCGCCGCCGCCCGGAAGCTCTCAAGCGAAGGGGTAGCGCTTCCGAGCAAAAGGGTCGCGCCCTGCTGCACACAGCGGTATTTGGCCACCTCGCGGGCGTGATAGCGCGGGGATTCGGCGGATTTATACGACCCCTCCTGCTCCTCGTCCAGCACAATCAGCCGCAATCCGCTCACAGGCGCGAACACCGCACTGCGTGTCCCCAGAACGACGGTCGCAAGCCCCTCGCGAATCCGTTTCCACTCGTTCAGCCGCTCGCCCATAGACAGGGCGCTGTGCAGCAGGGCGGCCTTTTCCCCGAAGTGGGCGGAAAAGAGCGAAAGAAGCTGCGGCGTGAGGGCGATTTCGGGAACCAGCACAATCGCCCCGCCGCCCTCGCTCAAAACCTTATCCACAAGACGTATGTATACATTGGTTTTCCCGCTGCCGGTCACACCGTAGAGCAAACCGCACGCGGGCCGGCGCGTATCCAAAGCCTCCGAGCAGCAATCAAACGCCGTCTGCTGCTCCGCGTTGAGAACCGTCCGCTCCGCCGGTGCGGCGGCGCGGGGCGGCTTATAGACGGGAACCTCAAAAAGGGTAATCAGCCCTTTGCTTTCAAGAGAATTTAAGGTGCGCCGGCTTGTGCCGGTCAGATAGTAAATATCGCGCGCCGTGGCGCTCCCGACCTCGGAAAGAAGCTCCAAAACCTCGCGCTGGGCCGGCGACGGACGCCCCATCTCAAACGAAAGCGCCTCCTCGGCCGATACCGACAGCTCGGCGCAAAGGGCGGTCTTATCTCCCATACGGCGCTTCGCGCCGACGCCGACCTCCCAGTCGTACCACAGCCCCGACGGGAGACAGGCCAAGAGCGCTTCGTAGGACGCGCAAAAAAACCTATCGCGCATCCAAAGAGCCAGCTTGAGCTGCGCGGCGTCTAAAACAGGCTCGCCGTCAAGCAGGGAAGCGATATCCTTGACAGCCTTGCCCTTGTGCGGAAAATCCTCGGCAAAGCCCAATATAAACCCTTCCCGCTTGCGGTTGCCCCCGCCGAACGGCACGGTCGCCCTCATCCCCGGCCGGACGGCGCCGCGCAGGGAAGGCGGCACACGGTATGTATACGGCTTATCCGCCGAATACGGCACGCGCCGCACCGCGATATGGACGTACTGCTCTTTCATCTAGTCCAGTTTATAATTGTACTCTCTTTTAACGGCGCCTACCAGCGCGCCGTTGGCAATCTCGTTGATGGCGAGCTTCACAGGCTTCTCGTTCAGCCTAATCTCCTGCCGTTCCGCCGTCTCGGCAATCTCTCTGGCGCGGCGGGCCGTGACGTTGACCAAAAGATAGCGGCTGGGGATGTTTTGCATCAGTTCGCTGATGGATGGTGAAAGCATGACGGGTTTCCTCCTTCAAAATATTGATTGCGGGCTTACTCTCCGATAAAATCCTCCTCGGACATCGGCGGCGCTTCGCCGCCGCGCAAGCGGGCGGCCACGGTTTCAGGAAGCACGGACGACAGCACCACATGGTCCGAATCCATAATCAGCACGGCGCGGGTGCGCCGCCCCAGCGTCGCGTCAATCAGCTTTTCCCGGTCGCGCGCCTCCTGAATGATGCGCTTCATCGGGGCGGAGTCCGGCGTGACGACGGCCACCAGCCTCGCGGCCGACACCATATTGCCAAAGCCGATGTTAATCAGTTTCATGCTCTTCCTCCCGGTACATCCCGCAGGGGCGGGCCGTATTCGCCCGCAGACGGCCAAAGGCCGTCCCTACGCGGAATTACTCAATATTCTGCACCTGCTCGCGTATTTTTTCAATCTCGCTTTTCAAATCGACGACATACCTGACCGTCTCCGTATCGCTGCATTTGCTGCCGATGGTGTTGGCTTCACGCATGAACTCTTGCACCAAGAAGTCCATTTTACGCCCGATGGCGCCCGTTTGGTTCAGCATCCCGCGCAGGGCGGCGATATGGATTTTGAGCCGCACAAGCTCCTCGTCGGCGCAGACACGGTCGGCGTAGACGGCGGCTTCGGTCAGGATACGGGCTTCGTCAAACGCTTGCTTATCCAGTATCTCGGTGATTTTCAGCCGCAGCCGCTCACGGTAGGCGGCCACGTTTTCGGGCATACGGGCTTCGATTAAGGCCGTCTGGCGTTCGATGCCGTCCAGCTTGACCGCAATGTCCTCCGCCAGTCTCGCCCCTTCGCGCGCCCGCGCCGCGTTGAAATCCGCAAACGCGGCTTCCGCCGTCTCCAGCGCCAGCGCCGTCATCGTCTTCGTTTCCGGCTCCTGCCGCGCCGCCGCCATCACATCCGGGAAACGCAGCGCCGCCGAGGCGCGGATGTCGTTTGCGACGCCGTATTCCTCTTCAATCAAGCGAGCCGCCTCAAGATAGCTCTCCAGCACCGGGCGGTTGAGCGAGACCTTCACCGTCTCCGCGGCGAGGTTGTCAATGACGACGCCAATCTCCAGCTTACCTCTGGCGGCGTGCTTGGCGGCAAACGTCTTGAGCGGCTCTTCCAAAAAGGCGCAGCTTCTGGGCGTGCGTACCGAGACGTCAAGGTAGCGGTGGTTGACCGCGCGCACCTCCACCGTCAGCGCGTCCTTGACCGCGCGCCCGTAGCCGGTCATACTCTTTATCATCAGCAGCACCTCAATCCTGAGCATAAGCAATCCGCGCACAGCGCCGCCGCGCAGCATTCGCAGCACGAGCATCCGCTGCCGCCGCCCCGGGGCGGCTGTCCGTACGGGTTGGGGCCGTATGGGCCATACGGGCCGTGCGACCCGTACGGGGGAGGCTGGCCTTGCCCGTACCCCCCGCCGGCGCCTGCGCGGCTGTCATACCCTCGCATAATGGCGTCGTAGGCTTCATTGATGGCTTTCATCTTTTCCTGCGCCAAGTCGGCAAGCTCGTTGCCCGCGTATTTGTCGGGGTGGTATTTCCCCGCAAGCTCACGGTAGCGTTTTTTTACCTCGTCCTGCGTCGCGCCGCGCGGGACGCCCAGAACTTCATATGGGTCTCTCAACGGCAGCGCCCCTTTCCTTTGTATATACTTGGTGTCCGCGGGCTTGCAGGCCCAAAGACAGGATATTGCGTGTAATCTCGGACATTTCGTTCTCCGGAAGCAAATCCAGCGCGGCAAGCGCCTGCTCCTGTTCGCGCCCCATCAGGGCGAACGCGTCCTCCCGCTCAAGCCCGGACGCCGCAATCGCGTTGTATGCCCCGCGCCTTGCGTCCCGCTCCAAATCGTCGGCGGCGTCCGCGAGGGCAATCCAGCGGCCTAAGTGAAACAACAGGCTGCGCGCCGCTTTTCTGTCGTCTCCGTCGCCGTAAAAGCCGCTCAAACAGGCAAGCATATCGCCGAACGCCTCGGACGCGTCCGCGCCCGCTCTCTCCAGCCGCCAAAGCTCTTTCATCCGTTCGGCGCACGCCGCCGACTCGTCCGGCAGCCTCTCCGCCGCCCTGAGGAAGGCCTTGCGGTAGAAAAGGCGCATCAAGCGGGAGAGGAAGGCCAGCCTTGAGTCATGCGCGGCGTCCCGCAGCTTCCAGTCTGTAAAGAGCATCAAAGCGTCCGCCGCGTAGTCGAAGGCGGGGCTTTCGCACAAATGGCAATGACCCCGGAGGGGATGCTTGACACAGCGCCTTTTCAGCGTTTTGCCCGCGCCCTGCCAAAAGAGCAGAACCAAAAGGACAAAGTCGTAGTTGACCAGAAGTCTGGTTCTTGCCCCGTACCGCTTTGACAGCGTATGGCATAAGCCGCAGTATGCGGCGCGGTACAGCGTCATTTCCCGCAGTCTCAGCTCCGGCTGAAACGGCTTAATGTATCCGAACATCTACCGCGCGCCGCCCTTCTCAACAATGGCGATGATTCTGGCCGACACGCCGCCCCTGTCCTGAAGAAAACGGTTGACCGCCATCACCCCGGCGGCCCCGAGCAGAACGCCGACGGCGCCCGCAATCGGGTGGATAAGCCAGCCGATAAAGAAAAGGACAATCGGAGCCAGATACACCAGCGCCGCCAGCAACAGTGTCCGGCTGCCCTCAATCAAAACCCTGTCGCCCGGAGCGGCGCCCTCGGTATTGATGGCCAGCACATCCACATCAGGCGTTTCGCAAAGATTGGAACAGGAAACACAGTTCTCGCCGCAGGCCGCCGTGCGCCGCACGCGCACCTCGCAAAGCCCCGGCCCGCATATCCTCACAACAACCGCCGTCTGCGTCATTACGGCTCTTCTTCGACCGGCACAACCTCAATGGTGACTTCATACCCCATGTCAATGGCTCCGAGCGAGTCGAAACCGTCAATGACAATCTGGGCGTTCCGCCTCTGCCGCCCGGCCGCCGTAATTTCCACGCCCGTGAAATCCACCGTGGCGCGGACATTGTTCGGCTCAATCCGGCTGAGATCCTCCTCCGGCCCGCGCAGGGTGACGGAAAGGGAGGTTGTGATCAGGTTGTGCGTATGATCCTCCGGGAGAACCAGCCCCTGAATGATGATATTGGTCGCAAGAATCTCCTTTTTGGGCGCTCTGCTGACGACGGATACCCGCGCCTCGTCTATATAGTCAAGATTCTTCACGCCGTCCGGGTACGGAATCACAACCGATTCGGCAAACTCATCAAGCATCGGCGCGAGGTTGATTTGGGCAATCTGAATCTGATTGATCCACTCCAGCAGAGCCGGGTCTCCGGCAATCAGTACGCTCCGCGGCTCTATGTCAACGTCCACAAGGGCCTCCGTAAGGCCGCCGCCCTCGATGAAATCAACGACCAGCGGCACGGTCTTGACCATGTTGACCGGCAGGGTGAGCCACACGTTGGCGGAGTCCTTGGAGATGTGGACGCTTTCTATATGCCGTCCGTCCTCGGCGTACAGGGCGTAGTCAAAGGGAGCGTCGATGACGCTGCGGCTGAGCGGGTCGGGCGGTTCATACCTCACCACGGCCTCATGGACGGCGTCAATCTCCTTGGAGGGGCCGGAAACCTGAATCCGGGCCGGGTTGAACTCCGCCGGGTCGAGCATAAACCCTTCGGAAACCTCGCCGGCAAAGTCCAGCCGCACATCCACAAACTTGCTCGCCCGTCTGTCCGTCGTCACCGTGACGACGCTCTGCAAAGGATTGACCGAGGTTAGGAAGGGAATCACCGCGCCCTCTAAAACAAACGTCATCGAGGTCTCCCCGGCGGTGGTAACGTTTCTGAGGTCAACAACAGCCGTCACCGTATCTCTGCTGACGTTCGCCAGATTCTGAATCTTGCCGATAAACAGGACGTCAACCGTCGCGTCGCCGCCGCCCACCAGCATCAAATCGCGCTGGGTCAGCGCGCCCTCGTTTCTAAACTCGACGGGAATCCCCGACACCCGCTTGTCGCCCTCCGGGTTGACGTAGAACGCCACATAGCCCCACAGGACAAGCGCGATGACGAGAGACAGCGCCCATATCAAGATATTTCCCTTCTTCAAACGCTATCCCCCCTTCTTCCAAATCCGCTTGGTCACGGAGCCGAACCCCTTTTTACCGTCCTTCTGCTCCGCGGGCAGCAGCTCCAAACGGAGGAGCTTGTCAAGCGTCTCCGGCGCGAGGTGGCGCTTGAGCATACCGCCTATCGCGACGGACAAAGACCCCGTTTCCTCGCTCACGATAACCACCACCGCGTCGGAATGTTCGCTCATGCCAACACCCGCGCGGTGCCTCATGCCGAGGTCGCGGCTCAAATGCGTGCCGGTCGTGAGCGGGAGCATACAGCCCGCCCCGGTGATACGCCCGTTTTGGATAATCACCGCGCCGTCGTGCAGCGGAGCCTTGGGGTAAAATATATTCTTCAAAAGCTCCGCCGTCACCGCCGCGTCAATGGCCGTCCCGGTCTCCGCGATATCGGTGAGCAGGACGCGGCGCTCAAAGGCAATCAGCGCGCCCTGCCGCTCCCAAGAAAGCGCGCGGCAGGTCTCCACCGTCGCCGCGATGCACTTTTCTATGTTTCCCGCGCCGCCGCGCCCCGCCGAAAGATTCGTCGAGCCGACCTGCCCCAGCATCTTGCGAAGCTCCGGCTGGAACAGCACGATGACCGCCAGCACGCCGACCTGCAAGGTCGTGTACAGCAGAAAATTCAGCGCGTGCAGGTTGAATATCGCCGACAGCGCCAGCACCAAAACCAGCAGGAAAACGCCCCGCATGACAAATATCGCGTTGCTCCGCCGCAAAAGCTGTATCGCGAAGTATATCACAACCGTCACCAGCAGAATGTCCACCGCGTCCGACAGCCCGAACACGGAAATATACGCCGACAGGCGGTCGCCCATGTCCGCTAAAAAATCCCTCAGTATCTGCAGCGCCGTCACCGCCAGCACACCCGCCTTTGCCCTAAAATGCGTACCCACTCATTCTACCACACTCCGCCCCCCCCTGTAAAGCCCGATTTTGCGCGGGGACGCGCCCGTTACGCCGACTGGTAAATGATTTCGCCCGTTTTGACGACGTGTGCCACAAAGCCGCTTGGGTCGTGACTCGGATCCAGCAGGTGCGGCTCGATGATTTCGTCAAAAGTCCACGCCAATGCGTATAATTCAGCCGAAATGTTCAGCCAGTCACCGTCAAACCCATCAATCAGCACCGCTACGTCAATGTCGCTCCACTCATGGGGGACGCCGTTGACATGCGAGCCAAACAGAATAATCTTGTCCGGGGTAAACGCCTTTACGACCGTATTCGCATATTTATGGGCTATTTCCCTAGCTTTTCCTTTATCCAGCACAAAAACGCCTCCGTTTCATCCAAAATCTTGCCGCATTTTTCAAAGCTCAGCGACTTCGCTATCTGCTCCCTGTATTCCGCATACCGCCCCTCCACGTGCAGCGGCATCAGCACCCTCAGCAGCGCGACCTGCTCCGCCGACAGCGCGCCGTATATCCCGCCTTTGACCGCCAGCGTCCTTAAATCATGTATCTTCGGCGGCGCTTCCCCGGTGACGCTCTCAACCACAGCTTTCAGCGCCTTCTCCACTATCAGGTGGCAGATGAAGCCCGCCCAGAGATAATGCCGCCCCTTTAACATCGATTTCGCCGCGCCCACATCGCCCTCCGCCATGTCCAGCCAATATGCAGCCCTATCCGTCATGCCAAAAACCACCTCCCACTCAGTATACACCATCCCCCCAAAAAAATCAACCGCCCCCGCCGCACACACCCCCTACAGCCACCCCCGCAACATTTCCCCGTAGACAAACCACCCCTTGCTGTGGTATAATACCCCCGATTCTACACCATACTGGAGGAACGAACCACATGAACTCACTCAAAAAACTCGCCTCTTTTGCCCTCGCGGCGGCGCTGGTACTGTCACTTTGCACAAATATGGGGGGGGGCTTTGTGCAGGTTGCACAAGCGGCTGACGCTACTTGGAACAGCGGAACCCCGCCCGCCGTCACGGACGGGGACACCGTCACCCTCGCGGACAACGCAAGCGGGGAGCTCGTCGTTCCAGCGGGGGCGACTGTCACCATTGTCGGCGGCGACCCGGGCGCCCCCGTCGAGGGCGGCACACTCACTTTTGATATCGCGGCGGACGCAAAGGTTGTTTGGGCAGCCTATTATGAGACCAATGATACGGCTCTTATAAACGTAACGGACGGCGTGTTTGAGATTGCGGAGGGCGTGGCGCTGACCATACCTGCGGGGGTTACGCTGACCAACAACGGGACAATTGTCAACAACGGCTGGCTCCTCAACCTCGGCACGTTCACCGACGACGGCGTGTTTGACGGCAACGCGCCGGTAAACATCGACCTTGTCCTTGACCTAGCCGATGTGCAGCAGGTTGCCGGCATTGATTTGAGGGACCCCGGCATCATCAATGTGGACGGCTCGGGTATCGGGTCTGTCCTCATTACCGGGAAAGACGACAACACGCCCTATTGCATTTGGGTCACGGGCGCGGCGGTCACGCATATTTTCCTCGCCCCACACACCAAAATCCACGGCGCTGTCACCGACGAAACAGTGTCCAACGCCGGTACCCTGCACGGTCTGAACATTTCCCGCAGCGTGACGCTGGTCGGGCTGGGACCCGGCATCACCATCAGCGGCGGCGCGAGTGCCAACGGCAACGGTCACGGGATACTTATATCGTCCGGCGACTTTACGGTCGCCGGTACGATTGAAAGCATCAGCGGCGGCAGCGGCGCGAGTAGCGGCGGAGCCGCAATCAACGGCAGCAACAGCGGCTCCGGTGATGTGACGGTCTCGGGCACGATCGGCAGCATCACCGGCGGCGACAGCGGCGGCAGCAGCGGCGGCGGAAGAGGCATTTCCAGTTACGGCGGCAACATCATCATCAGCGGCGTTGTAGGGGACATCACCGGCGGCAGCAGCGTTGGCAGTGACGGCGGCGACGCCCTATACTCCGATAACAGCAGCGGCAGCAGCATCACCATCAGCGGCACAACGGGGAACATTACCGGGGGAGACGGCGGTCGGCTGGGCGGAAACGGCATACGCGCAAACGACAGCTTCGGGGGTTCTTTTATCACCATCAGCGGCGAAACGGGCAATATTTCCGGCGGCAAAAGCCACTACGCCCCCGGCGAGTCCGTTCCATCACGAATCGAACACAGCACGGGCATCCTCGTCCGCGGCGACGTCACCATCAGCGGCACAACGGGGGATATCACCGGGGGGGACGGCACGCGAGGCGGTCTCGGCATCTGTGCGGGCAACCCCAACAATCTCACCCTTCCGGCGCAAATCACCATCAGCGGCACTGTAGGGGACATCACCGGCGGCAACGGAAGCAGCTCCGCCGACGGCGGCGACGCCCTATACGCCGTAAGCGGGATTACCATCGGCATCGGCGGCAAAACGGGGGACATCACCGCCGGCTCGCCGGGCTGCAGCGGCATGAGCGGGGCTGCCGTCACCATCAGCGGCGTTGTAGGGGACATCACCGGCGGCGCGGACGTCGGCGAGCGCCGAGGCATGGGCTGGGGCATAAATGCCGTCGGCGATATTCACATTACCGCCACAGGCAAAACGGGGGATATCACCGGCGGGGGCGGCGGCCCGGCCTTGGACTCCGGCAACCACCTTACGATTGAAGGCGAGACGGGCGACCTGACCGGCGGTCCGCGCGGCAACGCCATATCGACCTTCAGCCTCACCATCACCGGCGAGACCGGCGCGATTACCGGCGGCGCGGAAGACACCAGAAGCATGGCCGGCGGCATATGCTTCAACGCCTACATCGGCGGTCCCGCGCAGACCCTTTCGATTACGGGCACGACCGGCTTGGTCTCGGGGGGGCGCGAGGGCAGCCCTTCCTATTATCTGTTAGCTGTCGCCAATCTCATTCTGACGGACAACCTGACGCTTAAGGACGGGGAATCCATGCTTCTCCGCGAGGATTCTGTTAATTCACGCGCCGCCGCTCTGGTTATCCAAGGGGGCGCGGCGCTGACCGTCGCGGAGGGCGCTGCCATCATCAACCGAGGCACGCTGACCGTCGCGGAGGACGCGGAAATCATCAACCACGGCACGATTACCAACGAGGAGGGTTCTTTCGGCTTTTTCATCAATAACGGCGAGATTACCAACGAGGGGACGCTCACCAACAACGGCGATTTCACCAACGAGGGCGAAATCACCAACAACGGCAGGATTACCAACGGGGGCGATTTCATCAACAACGGCGAGATTACCAACGAGGGGACGCTCAACAACAACGGCGAGCTCACCAACGAGGGCGACCTCACCAACAATGGCGCAATCACCAACGAGGGCGACCTCATCAACAACGGCGAAATTACCAACAAAGGCAGAATTGACAGCCGGGACGGCGGCGTGACGGGCACGGGCGACCTCATAGGAAAGCCGGTGGAATACCCCGTTTTCTTCTTCGGCGGCGGCACAACAACCGAACCCGAACCGCTCCAAGCCGTGAATACGTTCGAGCATGGCACGATTACGCTAAGCGATGACGTTCTGGCCATGCTGGCGGAGCTTGGCGGAGAGGTTCGCATTGTGCTGGAGCTGGTTGAGTTGGACGGTCTACTGGCGGCGGTGACGAAGGGTTATGAGCTGGTAGTCAACATCGCGGTCTTCGTGGACGATGTGAAGATTGACGTCCCGCTGACGGTGAGTTTGCCGTACACACTGAAAGACGGCGAGGTTGCCAAGGGCGTAAACGTCTGGTACTTAGCCGAAAACGGCAAGCTGACCAACCTGAGCGGCGTGTTCGACGACGGCGCGATTACGTTCACGATAACGCACCAAAGCTACTTCGTCGTGGGTTACGACGAAGCTCTTGCAGCATGGGACGGAAGATGGACGGACGTGGACGGGAATGAGTATTTTGAAGCGATTGCGTTTATTGCTTGGTACTTGACGGAGCTTGAGGAAACGCTCTTCGCGGGAACTGGCGGGACACGCTTCAGCCCCGACATGATGATGACACGCGGGCAGTTTATGACGGTACTTCACAAGCTCGCAAACCGTCCCGAACACGCAGACGGCGACGGCTTTGACGACGTAGCCGAGGACGCGTGGTATTACGACGCGGTGCTGTGGGGCTTTGAGACAGGCATCGTGGCCGGCGTCGGCGGGAATTTGTTCGCGCCGGACGAGGAGCTGTCGCGGGAGCAGATGGCTGTGATTTTGAGCAAGTATGCGGTTTACGCGGGGCTAGAGCTTGCGGAACTGCGCGAGCTGCCGGAGGAATTGGAGTTTAGCGACTGGGCGGACGAGGATGGGTATATTACGGGCTTGGCTGGGGCCGGTTTGCTGACCAGCGGCGGGCTGGATTTGACGGAATCGGCACCCCGCGCGGAGATTGCGCTGATGTTTAGGGAGTTTGTGAAGCTGGCTCTAGCGCAGCCAGACGCCGCCCCGGAATAGCCGCAGGACATTGTCTCGGCGGTTTTCGACGCCCAGCTCGCTCAGCGCCCACAGGACGGCGCCCGCGACATTGGGGATGTCGAGCTTATGAAAAATCAAATCACGGGCGGGGAAGCGCTTGGTCAGCAGCTTCTCCGCCGTTTTTCTGGCGAGGTCACTGTCCGCCTTGGTAAACAGCGACCCGGCAAAAACAATTTCAATCGGCTCCCCGGCCGGGAACGACAGCGCGCCGATGGCCCCGGCGATACCCCCCGCGTAGCTCTCGCCCGACTCCTCCAAAATCTGCCGCGCGGCCTCGTCCCCCTCCTCCGCGGTGATGTGGAGGATACGGCACAGCTCGTATGTGGTTTGGGTATAATCCCGATGAAGCCGGTCTGTCAGCAGATTGATAAATTCGCCCCTGTCCGTAATATCCAGCCAGCGAAACACCGCCGTTGTCAGCGCGGTAAACGGCTTTTCGCGGAAAAGCTGGTCATGCACCCGCCCCACGGCGCGCGGCACCAGCACACTGCTCCCGCCGTAATCGCCCGTATACGCCCCCAGCCCGCCGACCTGCACGCGGTTCCCGGCGGCGTCCATCCCGGTGATACAGCTTCCCGTGCCGCTGATGGCGCAAACGCCGCAGCCGCTGGCGCTCCCGGCTTTGATGCCCAAGTACGCGTCATTGCACAGGACAAACCGCGCCATCCCCAAATCGGTCAGGATGCCGCTGATAACGCGGTGCTGCTCCTCCGTATCCACCCCCGCCAGCCCCAGCACACCCATTTCAATGTCCCGCATGGTGATATTGTTGCGAACCAACAACCCGCGCAGCATCCCGCGCAGGACGCTTGGCAACTCGTCAAGGCCGCCGGCCATCCCCTCATGGTTTGTCGGCCCGTACGGCAGCAAATCCAGCCGTCCGGCGTCGGCGTCGTAGAGCGCGCAGTGGGTTTTCGTCCCGCCGCCGTCCACCCCCAAAACATAACGCATAGAACCGTTCCTCTCTTAACATACGGTGTTTTCCCCGCCTGCGGCGGAAAAAACTACTTAAACAATGGCAAATACGCCTTGTTTGCTTCCAGCATTTCATCCAGCATCGGCTTGGCTTTGGCGTGGTCTAGGACTAGCGGGTGGGTCATCAGCGCCGCCAGCGCCGTCTTCCGGCAGCCGGTCACGGCGGCCTTGACGGCCAAACGCTCATAGGCCTTGACCGCCTGCGTCAGCCCGATGATGTGATGGCTCACCTCCGCCTTGGGCGGTACGGGGATAGGCCCGTTTTTGCCCACAACGCACTTGATTTCGATGACGTCGTCGTCAGCCATGAAAGGAAGCGCGCCTTTGTTGGCGGTGTTGACGACATGGTGTTCTCCCTTGTCGTTTTCAATCGCGTCCACCAGCGAGGCCGCTGCCTCCGAGTACAATGCGCCGCCGCGCTTCTCAAGCTCCGCCGGTTTGACGCGGAGCGTCTCATCGCGGTATTTTTTCAGCAGCTCCGCCTCAATCTCCACGCACTGCTCGCCCCGCGACTTTTCGGCTTCCATGAGCTTTGCCAGCGCGCCGGATTGGTTGTAATAGTAGTTGAGGTAATGGCAGGGGAACGCGCCCGCGGCGGCCAAAACACCGTCGCCGCCGAAATGCCCGTCATGCCGCCCGCCCAGCTCCGGCCCCGCCAGCCAAGCCGGGAGGACGTTTTCGCCGCCGGCGTACACCGCCGTGACCCATGAGAGGTGGTTCAGCCCCACATAGTCGTAATCGAAGGCCTTCGCGCCGGGGGGCAGCAGCCCTTTCAGCTCCTTGAGCATATTGACGGCGTTGTTGCACAGCCCGGCCATGCGGACGTCCGTATGCTCCAAAAGCGCCTGCGCCGCCATGCCGGACGGATTGGAGAAGTTAATCAGCCACGCCCCCTTTCGGGCGCGCTTCTCCATCTCCCGCGCCACGTTCAGGATGACCGGGATGGTACGCAAGCCCTTGAGCATCCCGCCCGCGCCCGTCGTCTCCTGACCCAGCATCCCGTACTTGGGCGGTATTTTCTCATCCAGTATGCGGCAGGCAAGCCCGCCGACGCGCACCTGCCCCAGCACATAGTCCGCGCCCTCCACCGCCTCCTCAAGGCTGACGGTCGGCACGACGCGGATTTTCGCGCCCGCCTCGCGCACCATCCGCTCCGCGAGGGCGGACACCACCCCGTTTTTGTCCGCGTTGATGTCCATCAAATACAGCGATTCGACGCGCAGACTGTCTCCGCGCTTCAAAAAGCCTTCAATCAGCTCCGGCGTGTAGGTACTGCCCGAGCCAATCACCGCGATTTTGAGGTTACTCATACAAACAACTCCTTATACGTTATCGTTTCGTTTTCTAAAAGCGCCCGGCGGAATCTGCGCTGCCATTCCGTCTCACGCGCCGGCGCGCCGAGCACGGTCTCAAACGGCACGTCGCCGTCCAGCGCGGGAATAAGCTCGTCTGAAATCACGTCCATCATCCCGCTCATGTCGTGGCTGCCGGAGTTCATCGCCACGACCAGCCTCCGGCGGGGGAGTACGAGGCAAAACTGCCCGAACGCGCCGTCGGCGCGGTATCCCCCGGCGCGGTTCATCCAAAATTGATAGCCGTAGCCGCTCGTGGTGTGGTTTCCGGGGTCGCCGGGCTGGATGATTTGCGGGCTTGCCGCCTCGCGGATATACGCCGCGTCCAAAAGCCGCTTGCCGCCGTAAACCCCCTCAAAGAGCAGAAAATTCCCGAATTTGAGAATATCCCGCGTCCCCAGATGCAGCCCCACGCCCGTCATACAAACGCCGTCGGGGTGCCTGTCCCAAATCCACGCGCGGAACCCCAGCGACTCAAACAGACGCGGACGCAAAAAACCCTCAACCGAAACGCCGCTCGCTTTTTCAACAATATACCCCAGCAAATGGCTCCCGGCGGTGTTGTAGAGAAAACCCCCGCCCGGCTCGGCGTTGACGCGCGAGCGCAGGAACGAATCAAGCGGCGCCCGCTCGTCCGGCCAGAAATACGGCTCTTCGGTATGCCCCGTCGCCATCATCAGCAGGTGGCGCACGGTGATTTTCGCCATGTTGGGGCAAAGCGGGGAGGGCAGCCTGTCCGGGAAAAACGACACAGCCCTGTCGTCAAGGCTCAAAAGCCCCTCCTGAACGCAAAACCCAATCGCCACAGAGACAAAGCTCTTGGTCAGCGAGTTTAGCGTGTGCGGCCTGTCAAGGCTGTACGGCTGAACCACCGCCTCCGCCACGGTTTCGCCGTCCCGCGCCGCAACCATCCCGTGCATCCCAAAGTCACGCAGCTTTTCCAATACCGCCGGAAAACTCATGCGTTTTCACCGCCAAACTCTATCGCGTCAAACACGCACAAATCAGCATATCCGATTTTGCGGTATATCCCGCAGGAGGTTGGATTTGCCGCGTCGGCGAACAGGCAACAGAACTTGTGACCGCGATTGAGCATCTCGCGGGACAGCTTTGCCACGTTTGACAAGGCATAGCCTTTGCCGCGATAGTGCGGCGGGGTGTAGACCCAGTTAACCACAGCGCCGTTTTGCGTGTTTCTCGTGTTTGCCACCATCGAAACAGGATGCCCGTCCTCCCAAACATAGAACAACGCTTCTTTCATCCAAGCCTTGAGCCGCTCCGCGTTTGTCTGGATGTCGTCCACCTCAACATGGCACTCCTCGGCAAAGGCCCGCAACCAATAGGGCAGATAGAAAAAGTCGTCCGCCCGCATCAAACGGGCGGCGCCGGGCGCTTTGGCGGTGTCGCTAACGGCGTCCAGCCGCATGATGTTCATCGACATATGGAGATGGTACTTATCCGTCCAAGTCTCCGCGAAGCGTTTGGCAAGCCCCTGTTCGACGAGGACGCCGGGGAATGTATAGCCCAACGCCTTCAAGCCGTCCGCCAGAACCGTCAGCGCCGCGCCGTTGGGCTTGTTGCCCGTCTCATACAGCACGATGTTGAACGGAAGCCCCGTCCACACGGCGGACAGAACCACGCTCCCCGCGCCGTCCTTGACCGTTGCGAACAGCCAACCCGTCTTGTCGCCATCCCGCAGGATGAAGCTGACCAGCAGGTTGTTCTGCACCTCGTTTTCCAGCAGAAGCTCCAGCGTATCCGCGCCGAACGCCTCGGCTGTATCATATTTGACAAATCTCATTTTTGTACCTCAAACTTGATTCCCGGCGCGTCGCCGTCCACGGTAAACGTCACGTCGCCGCCGGAGGCGCGGCCCGTTACGGTGGCGCGGAGCTTGCCGGCTTTATCGTAAAGCTCAATGGTCTGCTCGGTCAGGCGGTAGGCGCGGACGGTGACGTTCTCGTGGTAGTCGTATTCGGCGCAGTCGTCCCGCCCCATCGCAATCAAGGTGTTCTCAGGAACGAAGACCGGCATCGTCATGTAGTTGTATTTGCCCCGAATCAGCCGTCCACCCTGCACCACCTCGCCGGTGAAGAAATTGGTAAACATCCCGTCGGGCAGGTAGACGTCGCAGTGGCCGTTTTCATGGAAGACCGGCGCCACCAGCAGGGAATCGCCCAGCATATACTGCTTATCCAGCGTATGGCAGAGCGGGTCGTCCGGGTATTCCATCACCATCGGGCGCATGACCGGGACGCCGGTTTGGGTCGCCTTGACCGACTGGGCGAACAGATAGGGCATCAGCGAGTGCTTGATTTTGGTGAACCGGCGCAGCACGTCCACCGCCTCGTCGTCGAAGAGCCACGGCACACGGTAGCTGTGGCTGCCGTGCAGGCGGGAGTGGGTGGAAAACAGCCCAAAGGCCACCCAGCGCTTATAGAGGTCGGGCGTCGCCGTCGCCTCAAAGCCGGAGATATCGTGGCTCCAAAACGCAAAGCCGCCCAGCGCCAGCGAAAGCCCGCCGCGCAGCGTCTCGGCCATCGCGGCGTACGTCGCCTCGCAGTCGCCGCCCCAGTGAACCGGGAACTGCTGTCCGCCGGTGGTCGCGCTCCGCGCGAACAGGGTCGCGCCGCCCTTGCCTTTCTTGCGCTCCAGCAGGTCAAAGACGCATTTGTTGTACAGGAAGGTGTAGTAATTGTGCATCTTCTCCGGGTCGCCGCCGTCAAACCACGCCACATCCTCGGTCGGGATGCGCTCGCCGAAGTCGGTCTTGAAGCAGTCCACACCCATGTCCACCAGCGCCTCCAACTTGCCCGCGTACCACTTGCAAGCGTCGGGGTTGGTGAAGTCCACCAGTCCCATCTGGGGCTGCCAGCGGTCCCACTGCCAAACGGTTCCGTCGGTCTTTTTCAGCAAAAAGCCCCGCTCCGCCGCCTCGTCAAACAGCGGCGACTTCTGGCCGATGTAGGAGTTAATCCATACGCATACGCGCAGCCCCTTGTCGCGCAGACGCCGGAGCATGGACGCCGGTTCAGGGAACATGGCCTCATCCCACGCGAAATTGCACCACTCGTATTCCTTCATCCAGAAGCAGTCGTAATGGAAGACCGTGAGGGGTATCCCGCGCTCCTCCATGCCGTCGATAAAGCTGTTGACCGTCTGCTCGTCGTAATTGGTGGTAAACGACGTGGACAGCCACAGCCCGAACGACCACGCGGGCGGCAGGGGAGGCATCCCGGTCAGGGCGCAGTAATTGGCGACGGCGGCCTTGACGCTGCCCCCTCCGACGACGTAGTAATTCAATTCCTCGCCGGGAACGGAGAACTGCACGCGGGACGCCGCCTCGCTGGCGATTTCATAGCTGACGCGCTCCGGGTGGTTGGCGAAGACGCCGTAGCCCTTGCTGGAGACGTAGAACGGGATGTTTTTGTAGGCAATATCGGAGGCGGTACCACCGTCCTCGTTCCATATGTCAACGCTTTGGCCGTTTTTGACAAACGGGGTGAACCGCTCGCCCAGACCGTAGACGTATTCGTCCACCCCAAGGTCGAGCCGTTCGCGGACATACGGGCCGTCGGGCGTAGTGAGGTAGGCCGCCTGACGGAAAATCGACTGCGTGAGCGGCTTGCCGTCATAGGTAAACGCCATCGTAAACCGGGCCTTGAGCAAGGTCGCGGCCATCTTCCCGGCACGGACGACGTAGGCCGTCTCCGTCTCCTCAAGCTCAAGGGCTTGCGGCTCGCAAAACAGCCCAAAGGCCGGCGATTTGGGCATGGCGTTCTTGTAATGATACATCCTCACGCCCAGAATGTCGGGGCGGGGCGCGTCGATTTCCAGCGTCAGCAGCGGGCCGTTCATTGTCTGCCCCCTGTGGGTCACATGGAAGGGGCTGACGAAGAATGTGACCTTCTCCGCCGACGTCTGCACGTCCCGAATCTCGGCGCAGCCGTGTACGGTGACGCCGGGCTTGCTCATCCAATAACCGTCTGTGAATTTCATCTTTTCTTCACCCTTCTGATTTGTTATTGTTTTCCCGCCGAAGGCGGGGAAGCGGGGGGTTAGGAAAGGGGGATTCTTGTTTGGAGCGCTGTGTTTGCGCTTGAGGCGCCGACGGAGAAGGTAACGGCTTGAGGGAGGATGGAAAACGAGTTTGCCTTTTCGTCAAAGAGGGTCAGCTCCTCCAGCGGGACATGGAACGTCACCGTCTCCGTCCCGCCGGCCGCCAGCGGGATACGCTCAAACCCCACTAGCTGCCGGATTGGAGCCTTTACAGGCACGCCCTCGTATGAAGCGTAAAGCTGCACCACCTCGTCGCCCACCCGCTTGCCGTCGTTGCGCAGCGAACAGGTCACGGTAAAGCCGGCCTCCGTCCGCTCGGCGGCCAGCGCGGTGTAGGTAAACTCCGTGTAGCTCAGGCCGTGCCCGAACGGGAATTGCACGTGCTTGTCAAAGTAGAGATATGTACGCGGGCTGTTGACGATGTCGTAGTCGTTGATGTCGGGCAAATCGTTCTGCGAGAGATACCATGTCATCGACAGCCGCCCGGCCGGGTTGATTTTTCCAAACAGCGCGTCGGCGACGGCCGTTCCGATATATTGCTCCCCATGCGACGCGTACAGCGCGGCGCGCACAGACTTCGCTTCCTTCTCAAACGCGTAAGGGTATCCGGCAATCAAAGCCAAGACAATATTGGGATTGACCGCGCTCATCCGCTCCAGCAGCCGCGTCCAGCGCGCCGGGAAGGTGATGTCGGGGCGGTCGAAGCATTCGCGCCCGTTGACCAGCGGGTGGTTGCCCGTCACGAAAATCACCGTGTCGCACCTCGCCGCCGCGTCCACGGCGCGGGAAAGGCCGTCGGTCAGCAGCTCGCGCCGCAGGGCTTTCATCAGGGCGTCAACCTTTTCTTTGTTCTCCTCGGAAAGCCCGTCGCGGAAGGTTTCTCCGTGCGGGATGAAACGCCCGGTGTCCTCCTCGCGGAAGAACAGCTCGTAGGTAAACCAGCCCCACAGGCCGCCGGAGGTACACGTCAGCGCGCCGTCGCCGTTCACGGCGAGGAATTTCCCGCTCCGCACCTCGCGGTAGGCCGCCGAGGTGAAGCCGTAGTCAAACTCCTCAAAGACCGAACGAGTCGTCTCGTCGCCGTCATAGACGACCGTTCCATCTTGCTCAACGCGGGCGTACCCGCCTGCGCCATCGTTGAAGATGACGCACAAGTCCCGCGTTTCAACGGTTTCAACAGCCCCCTCCGGCAGCGCGTCCCGTATCGCCTGAAGCGGCGTCACCGTCTGGGGCGGCAAGCCGGAGTACCAGTCCGGCATGGTCACGTCGGCGAGGTCGCCCACCACCAGCACCTTCCCGCAGGTTTGGGGGTCAAGCGGCAGAATACCGTCGTTTTGCAGCAATACGACCGATTTTTGCGCCGCCTCCAGCGCCACTTCCGAATGTTCGGCACAGCACAGGCGGTCTTGCGGAATGGCGGCGTAGGGGCACAGCCCGTCGGGGTCAAACTGCCCCATGCGGAACCGCACCTTGAAGATGTTGAACAGGGCGGCGTCAATGTCGGCCTCGCGAATCAGCCCCTGCTTGAGCGCGTCGGTCGCCGCATCAATGACAAGCCCGTCCTTATCGGTAAAGCAGTCGATGCCCGCTTTGAGCGAGAGGGCGATTGATTCGGCGTGCGTCTCGCAGTAATGGTGGTGGGTGACCGTTTGCGCGAAGTCGCCGCCGTCGCAGACGATGAAGCCCTCGCAGCCCCACTCGCCCTTGACGACGCGGTTGACCTCGTCGTTGACGATGCAGGGAACGCTGTTGATTTCGTTATACGCCGTCATCAGCGACAGCGCCCCGCCCTCGGTAAAGGCGTATTTGAAGACGCGCAGATAGTATTCTCGCTTGACGCGCTCACTCAAATCGGTGGAGACGGAGGCGCGGTCTTTTTCCACGTTGTTGCCGTAGAAGTGCTTGGGGGCGCAGGTGGTCTTGACGTAGAAAGCATCGCCGCCCTGCGCGCCGCGAATCAGCGCCGCGGCCAGCCTGCCCGCGAGATACGGATCCTCGCCGTACGCCTCCTCGGTGCGTCCCCAGCGCGGGTCGCGCTCCATGTCGATGGTGGGAAACCACAGCGTCAGCCAGCGGCCGCGCCCGTCGCGGTTGTAGTAAACGCGGCTTTCGGTGCCGATAACGTCCCCGACGCGCGCCATCAAAGCCTTGTCCCATGTGGACGAAAGCCCGATGGGCTGCGGGAAGACGGTGGCCTGTCCGGTCGGCGTCTGCGCGCCCATGCCGCGCACCACAAGCCCATGCGCTCCCTCGCCGCCAACCGAGTAAGCCGGGACGCCCAAACGCGGGACGGCCCGCTGGCGGGTGGGGAGAAGCCCGATTTTTTCCTCGGCCGTCATGCGCGAAATCAAGTCGGCGACGCGCTCCTCCAGCGGGCGGGACGGGATTAAGTAGGTGGGTTTCGACATAACTGCGCCCCCATATCTTGTATTTTGCCGCGGAGTGTTGTATAATACCCGCGTACCGTTATTATAACATACTTGGCTTTTATTACAATCGGTAGACGCAAAGATTTTTTGGCCGTTTGGCCTTTCCACCGCCTTCGGCGGGGGAAAGCGGAAAACCCGCAAAAATAGGCTGCCGGCCTTTCCCCGCCGAAGGCGGTGGAAAGGCGGAACCCCAGTAAAAAGGGAGGACATTTTTTGTGAAACTGCTTTGGCGTTTGGCGCGGGAAGCGTCCCGTTTCAAAGGGCTGTACACCGTTTCCATTCTGTCCACGCTGCTGCTGACCGGGCTGCATGTGGGCGCGCCCATGCTGCTGCGGGAGATGACGCGGCTGGTGGAGGAAAAGACGGAGGATTTTTCGCAAATCGGGCGGATTGCCGTCATTTTGCTGGCAGTCTACCTTATTCAGACGTTCTTCCGCTTCATCGCCTACTACTCCGCCCATGTGGCGGCGTGGAATCTGGTGGAGGATATGCGCGTCCGTATCTACAATAAAATCCAGTCCCTCTCCATGCGGTACTTCCACGACAAGCAGACCGGCGACCTGATGAGCCGCGTCGTCAACGACACCGCCAATTTTGAGCAGCTCTACGCCCACATCATCCCGGAAATGATTGCCGACGTCCTCACCGCGGGGGGCGTCATCACCATCCTGCTCCTCCTCAACGCGCGGCTGGCGCTGCTGACCTGTATCCCGATTCCCTTTATCATTTTCGGAGGGTGGGTTTTCTCCAAAAAAATACGGCCGCATTTCCGCGAGGCGCAGAAGGCCGTCGCGGGCGTCAACGCGAAGTTGCAGGACAATTTCTCCGGCATCGCCGAAATTCAGGCGTTCGGGCGTGAGCGCGACGAGTCGGCGGCGGTGCGGGAGCAGGCGGGCGGCTATACCAAAGCCATCCTGCGCGCCCTCAAGCTGGCCAACTTCTTCCATCCGGTGGTGCAGTTTTTCTCCTCGGCGGGAACGGTCATCGTCGTGGGGTTCGGCGGCTGGCTGGCATACCGCAATCAACTCTCGGTGGCGGACATTGTGGCGTTTCTGCTCTATCTGGGGCTGTTTTACGCCCCTATATCCAGACTGGCGCAGATGCTGGAGAATATGCAGTCGGCGTACGCCGGGGCGGAGCGCGTCGTGGCGGTGCTGGACGCGGAGCAGGACATCAAGGACGCGCCCGGGGCAAAGGACATCGCGCCGGCGGAAGGCGCCGTCGCCTTCCACAACGTCTCCTTCCGCTACGAGGAGGATATCCCCGTGCTGAAAAACGTCAGCTTTTCCTGCAAGCCGGGGCAGATGGTGGCGCTGGTAGGGCCGACCGGGGTGGGGAAAACCACGCTGACGCAGCTTGTGGGCCGTTTTTACGACCCGGACGAAGGCTTTGTGACGCTGGACGGAACGGACATCAGAACGGTCAAGGTCGCGTCCGTCCGCGAGCATATAGCGCCGGTGCTGCAAGACACCTTCCTCTTCAACGGCACGCTGGCCCAAAATATCGCGTATTCCAAGCCCGGCGCGGCGACGGAGGAAATCATCGAAGCCGCCAAAGCCGCCAACATCCACGAAACCATCCTCGAAATGCCGGACGGCTACGAAACGCTGGTAGGGGAGCGCGGCCTGCGCCTGTCGGGCGGGCAGAAGCAGCGCGTCGCCATCGCCCGCGCCATCCTGCGCAAGGCGCCCGTCATCATCCTTGACGAAGCCACGGCGTCGGTGGATACCGAGACGGAAAAAGAGATACAGGCCGCCATCGCAGGCCTGCACAACCGCCACACCATCATCGCCATCGCCCACCGCCTCTCCACCATCCGCCGCGCCGACCTGATTCTAGTGCTGGAAAACGGCGAAATCGTCCAGCGGGGAACGCATGACGAGCTCATGGCTGAGGACGGGCTGTACAGGCGGCTGTCAAAGATTCAGGGGTAACGAAATTTTCATCAGACGGAGGCTCCGCAAACATGAAATTCTTCAAACAAAAGCTGTATTCATGGCGCTTTTACGGGCTCGGACGGGAAGCGTACCAACGCTGTATGGAGAAATCCTTCGCGAACAACCTTCTGAGCCTGCGGCAGGCCAACACGGTTCTCGCGATTTTGGCGTTCTGCTTTTCGGCCTTTCCGATGTTTGTTGAAAACAACTTCCCCAAGGCGGGCATTTACTTCGGCGTGGCCGCCATCGCCGTGTTCCACGATTTGGTCGCCCGCTATATGGATAGGCGGGAAACGCCGGTCAGCCGCCGGAAGATTTGCGCGCAGATAGGCTTATACTATACAAACGTCATGCTGTTCGGCATCTATTTGGGCGTGTGGTCAAACCCCGAGGCTCTGGCCGCGACGTTTATGGGCATCCTTGTCGTCGCGCTGCTCCTCTTCATCACCCCGCCCACATTCAACCTATCCCTCTCCGTATGCGCGCTCATCATTTTCGCGGTCTCCACCTTTTTGGTCAAGGACCCCCGGCACTGGATTTTTGACATTGTAAACGCGCTGATTGCCTGCCTGCTGAGCCTGATTTTCGGCTGGAGGATGAACACGTACAGGCTGTCGGCGGTGCTGTTCTCGCTCGAGCTGGAGGAGGAGCGCAACAAATATTACAGCCAAAGCACAGTAGACGAGCTGACGCAGCTCCATAACCGCCGGTTTTTCATGCAGACCTTCCAGCGGTATCTGACAAGCCACCGAGACACGGACGAATGGCTCTGCCTCGCCATGCTGGATGTGGATTATTTTAAGAAATACAATGACGCCTACGGCCATCCCAAGGGAGACGAGGTCTTGCGGGCGCTGGGCGGCGTGCTGAACGGGATCCAAGACGGCATGGGTGTTTTTGCCGCGAGGATAGGCGGGGAGGAATTCGCCCTGCTCTGGTTTGAAAAAGACTTGGACGGCGGCGGAAAGCCCGTTGCCCATTTGCTGAAACAGGTTGAGGAGCTGAATATTCCGCATATGGAATCAGACGTGGCCCCGCGCGTAACCGTCAGCGTCGGCGTCTATATCTCGCGATGCGGCGCGCCCAACGCTCTGGGCGACATTTACAGCGCCGCCGATAAGGCGCTTTACGAGGCAAAGCAAACCGGACGCAACCGCGTCGTCGTCCGCGGCGGTTTGACAGACTGACACAATACGGGTCGGGAGGGGAGATGGCCGGGCATGGGACGGCGGCAAATCAAATGCCACGGGGACGAAGCCAGATTTGAGGCCGTGGCGGAGTATATCGCCCGGCGTTTCGGCGGCGGCGTTACCTACATTGCCGACGTTGCCGGCGGGCAGGGGCTTCTCAGCCGCATCCTTTGCAAGAAATACAACTATCAGGCCGAGGTCGTAGACCCCAGAGGCTATGTCTTAAAGGGCGTTCCGTCAAGGAAGATTGAGTATACCCCCGAGCTGGCAAGCTACTATGACTTAATTGTCGGGCTTCACCCCGACGGCGCGACGAGGGCGGTCGCCGAAAGCGCGGTATACCGCCCCGTGCTGCTGATACCCTGCTGCAACGAATGGGATCAAACGCAAAAACTGGGCTCGCGGGAGCTGGTGCAGGCCATCGTTGCATATTTTGACGGCAAAGGGATTCCGCATGAAACCGTGGAATTTGACTTCAAAAAGCCGAAAAACATAGGACTCATCACGGGGCGGCCGCCCCATGCGGGGAGGTGACAAGATGTATATTGAAACTCAAAGGCTGGTCATCCGCGACTTTGATGAAAAAGACGCGGCGGCATTGCTCGAAATCAAGTACGACCCGCAGGTGATGGAATACAACCCGACGCAAATACGCCGGGAAAGGGTATGCCTCGGAGGCGGGCGCGGCGGCGTCCGATTATCTGCTGGAGGTGTTGTCACTGGACTATATGGCTGTAGTGATGGATGTGGATAACCCCGCCTCATTCCGAACGGCGCAGAAGAGCGGGTTCAGGCTGTTTGAGAAACGTGTGCCGTATGATTATCATTACAGCGATTGTGACGCCGGGGATTTTCACGCGATAGGGGAGCATTTCTGCAAAAAACAAAGCGCGGTCGGCTCATGCTACTACTATTTCCGTAAGTTCAATCAAAACAGCGGGACAACGAGCCGCTTCTACGGCGACACGGTATATGACGGCAGATTCTCCTGACGCGCGCCTCCGGGTTATTTTTTCTTGCAAAGCCATATACTGTATAGTATACTGTTCGGGAAGGATGATGGTATGCGGATAGACGGCATAGACGTGCATGAGACGGTCATGGGCAGCGGGCCGCCCCTGTTGTTCCTGCACGGCTGGGGGGTTGGGCATGAGAGTTATCTGCCGCTGCTGAACCGGCTCGCCGTGACGCACACCGTCTACGCGCCCGATATGCCGGGGTTCGGCAAGACGCCGGAGCCGGAGACGGCGTGGGGCGCGGACGGGTATGCCGACTTTGTTTCGGCGTATTGCGCGGCGAAGGGCTTGACCGCGCCGGTGTGCGTGGCCCATTCCAACGGAGGACGCGTCCTGCTACGGCTTTTATCGCGGGACGAACCGGGCGTCGCGCCGCCCCGCGTGGTTTTGTTCGACGCGGCGGGGCTGAGGCCGAAACGCGGGTTAAAGCGTACCGCCAAGGTCTATACTTACAAAGCGGGAAAAATCCTGCTCAAACCTTTTCCCAAGGCGCTGGAGCGCTACCGCGCGGGCAAAGGCTCCGCCGATTACCGCGCCGCGTCTCCGCTGATGAAGGCGGTGATGAGCAAGCTGCTCGCCGTCGATTTGTCGGGCGGCCTGCCGAACATCAAAGCGCCGATCCTTTTGGTTTGGGGCGAGGACGACACCGCGACGCCGCTTGCCGACGGGCGGAGGATGGAGCGGCTGATTCCGGGCGCGGGACTGGCGGTGTTGCCGGGGGGCCATTGGGCGTTTATGGAGCGCCTACCGCATACGATGCGGATTTTAGACAGTTTTTTGCGCTGAAATGTTTCACGTGAAACATTTCGCAGGGAAATTCAGAACAAAATACAAGATATGGAGGCTGCGATGGGGGCGATTATTCTATATGTTGTTTTCGGGGTGTTCACGCTCCTCATCACAGTCCGGTTTATGCATATGTTTCAGCTCGCCTCCTACCAGTTTCCCGGCTATCGGCGCTGGATGAAAAGCGAGGGATGGAGGTTCCCGGTAAATTACATTCCGTTATATCCGCACGGCAAGGCGAAAACCCCTCTCAAACACACAAGCAGGGTCATTCGGATAGAGCTTACACATGGATTATTACTATTCGTAATCATGGTTTCGGCATGGTTTACCGGCGGCTTGGCTCAATATATCATCCTCGCGGCCATGTTTATCGGTGCGCCCTTTCTCCTCCCGCTCGCAAACCTTTTGCTCTCGCCGGTGCAGAAGGCGGTCAACGATTGGTATATCCGCGACGCGCAGCGGATGATGCGGAAAGACCTGATTGTCGTCGGCGTCACGGGCAGCTACGGAAAAACCTCGGTCAAGACATACATCGCGCAGCTTTTGTCGGTCAAATACAACGTCTTGGCCACGCCCGCCAGCTACAATACCCCGATGGGCGTCGTACGCGCCATCCGCGAGAATTTGCTGCCCAGCCATCAGGTCTTTGTCTGCGAAATGGGCGCGCGGCATACCGGCAACATCAAAGAGCTGTGCGGCATCGCCCGCCCCCTGCACGGGGTGCTGACCGCCATCGGCCCGCAGCATCTGGAAACCTTCAAGACGATTGAAAACATTGCCAAGACGAAGTTTGAGCTGATTGACTCGCTCCCCCCGGAGGGCACAGCCTTCCTCTGCTGGAACAACCCCGTCATCCGCGAACACGCCAAAGACCGCCGCGCGGTACGATACGCCGTTTTAGACGCCGGCATCGGCACAGATGGGCTGGATATTTACGCGGAGAATCTGGCGGCGGACGCGGGGGGCGTATCGTTTGATATCGTCACCGGAGCGGGGGAGCGGGAGCGGTTTACCTGCGGCCTGCTGGGACGCCACAACGTCCAAAACGTCACCGCCGCCGCCGCCGTCGCGTTGCATTTGGGCGTCCCTCTGCGCGACATGGTTCCGGTCGTGCGCGCCCTCAAGCCCGCCAGACACCGCTTGGAGCTGCTCCCCAAGGGACAGGGGCTGACCGTCATCGACGACGCGTATAACGCCAATCCCGCCGGGGCCGCCGCCGCGCTGGAAGCGCTCTCGCTTTTCGGCGGCGTGAAAATCATCGTCACGCCCGGCATGGTGGAGCTGGGAGCGCTGGAGGAAGCCGAAAACCGCGCGCTTGGCGAAAAAATCGCCAAGGTGTGCGATTACGCGGCGCTGGTGGGGGAGAAGCAGGCCCTGCCTATCGCGGAAGGCTTGCGCGCCGCGGGGTATCCCGCCGAACGAATGGGGATATTCGATTCATTCGACAACGCATATCAATGGGCGGCCGGCATCGAAGCGGAGGAAAAGGTCATCCTCCTTGAAAATGATTTGCCGGACAACTACAGATAGAAATGTCCCTCCGGGCCACGGGGGACGACACAGAAAGGAAGTGCGCGTATGAAAATGAGGGTTGGCGTATTCTTTGGCGGCAGGAGTGTCGAGCATGAGGTTTCGGTCATTACCGCGATGCAGGCGGCGGCGGCGCTCAACAGGGAGACCTATGAGGCCGTGCCCGTCTATCTGACCAAGGACGGCGGGATGTTCACCGGGCCGGGCTTTGAAACGCTGAAAAGCTATCAAAACATCCCCGCCCTGCTTGAAAGCGGGCGTCAGGTCTGTTTGGCGCGGACGGACGGGCGGCCGGCGCTGCAAGCCTGCTCCAAAAAGCTCTTCGGCGACAAGCCCGTCTTCCTCGACGCCGCGCTGCCCGTGGCGCACGGCACGTTCGGCGAGGACGGATGCCTGCAAGGGCTGTTTGAGATGACGGAGCTTCCGTATGCGGGCTGCGACGTTCTCTCAAGCGCCATTTGCATGGATAAGCCGTCGTCCAAAGCCCTGCTGCGGGCGTCCGGCCTGCGGGTTCTGGACGATTTGGTGCTGGAAGCCGACCGCTACAACAAAAGCCCCGAGGTTGTGCTGAACGCGCTTGAAACCCATTATCCCTACCCGGTGATGGTCAAGCCCGCCAACCTCGGCTCCTCCGTGGGCATCAACAGGGCCGACAACCGCGACCGCCTGCAAGCGGCCCTTGAGCTGGCGTTTTCCTTCTCGCCGAGGGCGCTGATTGAAACGGCGCTGATTCATATGCGCGAAATCAACTGCGCCGTCCTCGGCGACGGCTCAAAGGCGCGGGCCTCCGTATGCGAGGAGCCGGTGATGACGGAAAACTACCTCAGCTACCGCGACAAATACCAGTCGGGCGGCAAGAGCGGCAAGCAAAGCGGGCTGTCGGGGCAGAAGCGCGTCATCCCCGCCGACATCCCGGAGGAAATGGCGGCGGAGATTCAAAGGCTGGCCGTGAAAGCGTTTCAAAGCCTTGGCTGCTCCGGCGTGGCGCGGATTGATTTCCTGTGGGATACGCTGCATGACATTCTCTACATCAACGAGCTGAACACCATCCCCGGTTCGCTGGCGTTCTATCTTTGGGAAAAGTCCGGGCTGCCCTTCGATAAGCTGCTGGATGAACTGATTGAGCTGGCTTTCGCGCGCCAGCGCCGCCGCGCCGGGCTTACCTATAGCTGCGACGTGAATATCCTTCAAAACGCAGAATTAAAGGGAAAGGAATGACACGAATGAAATTTTCCGAAGTGACCTACAAGCGCCCCATACTGGAGGAGGTCAAAGCCGAGCTGACCCGTCTGCTTGAGGCGTTCAAGGCGGCCAAAACGCCGGAAGAGGCGTTTGCCGTCTACAAGCGCTGCGACGAATACGGCAACAGCGTTTCCGCGATGGGCGCGGTGGCGTACATCCGCAACTCGATGGACACCACCGACGAGTTCTACAACAAGGAAAAAGCCTACTTCGACGAGGTCGGGCCGGAAATTCAGGAATACGGCCAGAAGCTCAACCTCGCGCTGGTCGAGTCGCCCCACCGCGCCGCGATGGAAAAAGAATTCGGCAAGCTGATGTTCCTCAACACCGAGATGGAGCTGAAAACCTTCTCGCCGGAGATTATTGCCGATTTGCAGGAGGAAAACAGGCTCTGCACCGAATACGACAAGCTCCTCGCCAGCGCGCAGATTGAGTTTCGCGGCAAGACCTACACCCTCGCCCAAATGGGGCCGTTCCACGAAGACACCGACCGCGCCACGCGCAAGGAAGCCCGCGCCGCCGCCACCGCATGGTTCATGGAGCAGCGCGAGGCACTCGACCGCATCTTCGACGAGCTGGTGCGCCTGCGCGATACGATGGCAAAAAAGCTGGGGTACGCGTCGTTTACCGAGCTGGGGTATTACCGCATGACGCGCAACTGCTACGACGAAACTATGGTGGACGTCTTCCGTCAGCAGATTCAAAAGCACATCGTCCCCGTTTCCGAACGGCTCAAGGCCGAAAAAGCCAAGCGCATCGGCGTGGAGCGCGTCACCGTTTACGACGACGCGCTGGATTTCCTCTCCGGCAACGCCAAGCCGCAGGGCACGCCGGACGACATCTTCGCCCACGGGAAGAAGATGTACACCGAGCTGTCGCCCGAAACGGCGGAGTTCTTCGATTACATGCTGGAGTGCGACCTGTTTGACGTGCTGACCCGCAAGGGCAAGTCGCCCGGCGGGTACTGCTACTCCATCGGGGCGCTCAAGATGCCGTTCATCTTCGCCAATTTCAACGGCACCTCGGGCGATATCGACGTCCTGACGCACGAGGCGGGCCACGCCTTCGCGGGCTACAACGCGTTTGACATTTACCCGTCGGCGTTGCAGGACTATTCCAGCGAGACGGCCGAGGTTCACTCGATGAGCATGGAGTTTTTCACATGGCCGTGGATGGAGGGCTTTTTCGGGGCGCAGACCGGCAAATACCGCTACGCACACCTCGCCGGGGCGCTGACCTTCCTGCCGTACGGCACGATGGTGGACGAATTCCAGCACCACATCTACGCCAACCCCGGCTGGACGCCCGCCCGCCGCAACGAGTGCTGGCTGGAGCTGGAAGCCAAGTACCGCCCGTACCTTGACTTGGATTTTGACTTCTACCGTGAGGGACGCCGCTGGCAGGCGCAGGCACACATCTACGAGCGCCCGTTTTACTACATCGACTACTGCCTCGCCCAGACAATGGCGCTGGCGTTCTGGGCGGAAGCGCAGAAGGACTTCAAGGCGGCATGGGCGAAATACCTGCAATTCCTCAAGCTGGCCGGGACGAAAACCTTCACCGACTTGGTCGCCGGAGCCAACCTCCCAAGCCCATTTGCCGAGGGCTGCCTGAACACCGTAGCGTCCGCCGCCGCAAAATGGCTGGACGAAAACCCCGTGGAGGATCAATAGGGAAGAAGGGGCGGCGGAAAAACTCCGCCGCCCCTTTGCGTAAAACTGAATTTTTTTCGGCGGCAACCGATAGTTGCCGGATAGTTGGTAGACCGCAACCGCTTTTTCCGTTACAATCGGCTCAAGGAGGTGTTCAGCATGACACTCGGAGAACGAATCAAGCGTCAAAGAAACAAACTCGGCTATTCCCAAGAAAAAATCGCGGAGCTGGTCGGGACAAGCCGCCAAGCCGTGACCAAATGGGAGAGCGGCCAATCGGTTCCGTGCATGGAAAACTTAATGGCGCTGGCGGAGATATTCGGCATCCCGCTCAACGAATTGTCAAGCGGAATCCATGAGGAAGGGTTACGTGAGGACGGAAACGGGACAAGCACGCAGGATGTTAGGAAAAGACCTCTGCTGATATGGGACGCCACCGCCGGAATCGCGGTTGTGTTTGCCGTGTGGGGCGTTCTCAGAATGCCGGCGCTTATAGGCTATTCCTATATGGGCTATTTCTCAATCCTCCTGCAGATAGCCGCCGTCCTCTATATCCCGATTTATCTCTTCCTGATACGTCCCCGTCAAAAAAAGCATATCCCCGCAAAAGCGCCGGCGGGTAAGGCGGTTCTGCTGAACAGGGTCTATTGGGCCTTCGGGGCCATGGCGGTGTTGTGCGGTTGCTACACCTTGTGCGGGTATGCGGCGTATGAGCTGCACGGCAACAGGGATTGGTCTCTTGTGCTGTTTGTGTTCGGGTTGCTTGTAATCGGCGCCGCCGTCTGTTTCAACGCCCTAAAGGTGATGGTTTGCGCCGTCGCGGGCTATACGGCCGGTTGTGCGGCGGGACTGCTGTTCAACCGCGACTACGCGGGGCCGGGCGATTACGGCGGCGCCATGTCGTACAGCAACTGGTGGATTATTTGGACGGTTGTGTTTCTCGCCGTCATAGCGGCGGGGTTGGTTTGGGAGATACTCAGCCGGGTATGCGGCAATAAAAGCGGGGCGGCTGTGTAAGCCGCCCCTTGTTTGCTTAATCCGCGCGTTTTCGGTGAATATACACGTCTTTTCCGAAACTGCCGATGTAGTGAATTTCTTCCCAGCCGCGTTTTGTCAATTCCGGCTGCGGTGATAGGTCGCCGACCGCATCGCCGGGACAGTTCAGCAGCCAGCCGCCGTATTTGCACACTCTTGAAAATTCAGCTAATTCTGCATCCCAATCTTCACCAAAAACATGCCCGGACATCACGATGTCAAATGTGCCGTCAGGGAACGGCAATTCGGTGACAAGGCCATCCAGTACGCGGACGTTTTTAATGTTTTCCCGAGCGATTTTTTCGCGCATAAATTCACGCATTGTTCCAACAGGTTCGCTCGCGTAAACCCACGCGGCTTTTTCGGCGGCGGCGAAAGCCAAACGCCCTGAACCCGCACCAACATCAAGCACGGTTTTGCTTGTCAAGTCTGTAAGACTGAACAAACGCTCCTTATTCCATCCACGAATGAAGTCGCAGTTTGCCGCCATTTTTTCTGGCGTCGTGTAAATGGTAAAGTCCTCAACGCTTACCAGCGCATAAACCTCCGCCTTGCGGATTTCCGCCGCGTCTGTCAGCGCCGGCGCGTTAGCCGCGATTTCGTCGACCAGCGCCGCACATTCGGGGCAGCGCCGCTTCAGATACCACTTGACAGCAGGGTTTGCGTTCAGCGCGACGCCCATGCTGTATCGCCATTCGGCCTTATCGTTGCGCCAACCGCCCGAGTTCATCATAGAGCGGATTTGAAACCGCTCCAAGAGCAGAAAACTGTTGAAGGAATACTCCTCCGGGTTGATCCAATTCAATGACATATTGTCCTCCTGAATATTAGGAGGGCTAAAGTATCGTCACCCTCCTTGTTTTTGTGGAAGCGATGACTGTGTATTTCATGTTTGACACCCTTTCGTTATGGATTTATCGCATCGCGGCGCAAACCGCGCTACAACCGGGGGAAACGCCTTTCACTCACTCGCGTAATTGTCAAAATACCCCTTGACCAGCACCACCGGGGTGCCTTTGTCGCCGCTGCCGCTGGCGAGGTCGCAGAGGCTGCCGACCAAGTCGGAGAGGTAGCGGGGGGTGGTGCCGAGGCTGTCGGACTTGCCCATAAGCTGGGCGTGTTTTTTTTGTATGCGCTCGACGACAGCGCGGCGGGCTTCTTCGCCCTGTTTGTCGCCAAACTCGTTGTCGGCAATCATTTTGAGCTTGATTTCGTTGGGCAGACCGGCCAAGCCGTCGGTGAAAGCGGGGGAGACGACCGGGTCGGCAAGCTCCCAAATGCCGCCGACGGGGTCTTTGAACGCGCCGTCGCCGTAAATCAGAACCTCCACATGCGCGCCGGTTTTTTCCCGGAGCAGCTTCTGAACGGTTTCAACAAACTCCACGCAGGAATGGGGGAAGAGCTTGACGCGGTCTTCGTCGGTTTTGTTGTGGCCCAGCAGCCCGTATTGCTCGTTGTAACCGCTGCCGTTGACGCTGTGATTGAGCAAATCGTCCAAGCCGATGGGCGAAGCCGCGCCAAGGGAGCGCAGACGGCGCTTGGTCTGCTCACGGGAATGGATATCGGCGGCGATGACGTTCTGGGCATGTTTCAAAATCTCGCCCGCGTCGTTTGCCAGAAGTATCTTCGCGCCGTTGCCGACGGTGCGATACAGCTCCAAATAGTCCACGCCGGTAAACAAATGCTTGGGGCTGCCGAAGCGCGCGCGGAATTCCTCCTCGGTCAGCACGTCGGTATACGGGTTGACGCCAGACAGATACAACTGCTCGGCGGAAACAAGGCGGTTGCCCACTTCGTCGGACGGATAGCTCAACTGGATAACCAGCGAATCCGCGCCCGCCGCGATGCCTTTCAGCACCCCGGCAAAACGGTTGCGGCTCAGGATGGGGAAAACGACGCCCACCGGGCCGGACGGGAATTTAGCCCGCACATCGGCGGCGATTTGCGCCGCCGTCGCGTAATTGCCCTGCGCGCGCGCCACGACGGCCTCGGTAACGCCGACGATATCGCGGTCGCAGAGCTTAGAGCCAGTTTCGGCGCAATACGCCAAGAGAGCGTCCGCCACAATGCCGGGCAGATTGTCCCCCTCGCGGATGATGGGCGTGCGGATGCCGACGGCCTGCGTGCCAAATGTTCTCATACTCATACAATCTATCCCCTCCGACGAAAAGTATACCACACAGCCGGCGCAGTGTCAAACGGGCGCAGGCCTTACTATGATAGCGTAAGAGGAATAACCTCTAATTTATGAAGGAGGAAACCCGGTTATGCCTGAAAAAGCACTCATTCCCCAAGCGGCCGTGGGCGCCGCGGCCGGCGCGGATAAGCACTCCATCAAGGAGGCGGTCTGCGTCCACACCCAAAAGATTTATGACGCCTGCCGTGAACAGCAAGTGACAAGATGTAACACCTACATCACAGCCGGGATTATTCCCGGCTGTTTTTTTATTTACAGAAAATCACGCCCTCCAGCGCACGACGTCAAGCTCCGGCAATGAGTTCAAGCGGCTGCCTTTGGGCTTACGGTAAACGGCGCGCTCAACAACGGACTTGATGAGCTGGTTGCGCTCGTAGGCGGAGCCTTCCTCGTATTTCTCCAAAACATCCCGGAGACGCTTAACGACCGTTTCCGTGTCCGGCTCGTCGCTGACGCCGGACAACTCCTGCCGGACTGCGCCCATTCTGGCTTTCATCTCATCGCGACGGGCGAGGAACGTGTCAACATCATAAACGCCCTGCTCCAGAAGCTCATGTATCTTTTCCAACTGACTGCCCAGCCGGGTCAGCTCGTCTTGAAATTTTTTCTGCAATCCGGCCCGGTTGAACGTCTTCCGAACCTCATACCCGGTGGAAGTCATATCGGAAAGGCTTTGCCGGAGCAGGGAATGAAAAATATCCTCCACCGCCGCCATGCTGCTTGCCATACAGCAGCCGGATGTCGTGCAAAGAAGGATGGGCGAGGCGTGCAGCTTTTTGTAATGCGGCTGGCGCACCATCGAGCGGCCGCAGTTGGCGCAATACAGCACACCCGCGAGCGGATTTTCCAAATGCCCCGCCTGACGGTAGGGAGGGTGATACCGTCCAAGCAACCGCCGGTTAGCCTCGTCAAAAACCTCTTGGCTGACAATCGCCTCGTGCAACCCATCCGTCACAAGCCATTCCTCGCGGGGTTTCAGCCGCTTTATATGCTTTTGCCCCGGCCTTTTCGGCCGGGTGAAAGTGTACTGGTTCCAAACCACTTTGCCGATATAAACCGGGTTGCGGATAATCTTAGCGATGGTTGACCGGGAAAATTTATCCCCGCGCCTCGGGCGGTACCCGGCGGCATGGAGCGTGTCCGCGACGATTTGACAGCCCTTCCCTTCGTTGTAAAGGTCGAACAGCAGCCGCACGCCGTCCGCCTCATGCGCGTCGATGGCGAGCGTGGGCTTCTTGTCAACCCGCACTTGCCGATAGCCAAAAGGCGCGTTAGACATATAGCAGCCCTCCTCGACCGACTTGGCAACGCCGCGCCGAAGACGCCCGCGAATCATCTTATACTCCTCCCGGGCAAACAACGCCTTAAATCCAATCAAAGAATCATCCATATCGTTCGCCATATCGTAAGTCTTGCCCGGCGTGACAATCAAAACCCCCGCGTCCCGGATAGCTTCAAAAATAATCCCTTGGTCACGCATCGCCCCGCGCCCCAGCCGGTCTATATCCATGCAAAGAACAGCCTCATACTTGCCCAGCTCGTCCAGCAGCCGGAGCATCTGCGGCCGCAAATAAAGACTGTCGCCGCTCGCAACCTCCTCATAAACCGCCGCCACCGTCAACCCATTCGCCGCCGCAAACCTCTCCAGCTCCCCACGATGCCGCGCCAGCGTCACATCGACGGTATCGTTCTCTTCAGCCCGCGACTTGCGGAGATACATAGCCGTGACCATGCGCTTACCTCCTCAAAGTGGAATCACCATGCAACATAGATAACCCGCGCCATGTTGCCTTGCCGGTCATTATATAAAGAGCTTGGTATGTTGCAGACAACCTCCATATAAGCACTACCGAGCATGAGTTTATCAAAAAGGTCTCTAAAACTATTCCGGTGAAAATATAGATACCATTCATCTGAGTATGTTCCGCCGGACGGTCGAAACCGAACGCTGAAATAGTTTGGCTCAATGCTGCTGTCAAATCCATAATTGTAATAAGACGAAAGCTCGCCGGTTCCTTTCATGTAAAAGGGCTTGTCTACATTATTTGACATATTGAACTGAACATCTCTGCCGGTAAGCGTAATTCGGTTTTCTTCAAGGTAAGTATCAAACAAGGATTTTTCCGGTTCAACCGGCGGAGGAGGGTTCAGCCAGTCCTCGATGACAATATTGGACGATGAACTGCTGAACTCCCTGTAATCACCAAGCCACGCTTTTTCAAAATCATTGGTCGATAAAATATAAACGGTTTCATCATCGTTTTTTAAGTTGATGCGCAACTGGTAAAAAGGAAGACCGGAACTTTCTACGATAGATTGCACATGGTCAAAAATTACAGAGCAATATTCTGCAAAATCGTTTTCAGTGATGGGTTCAAATAAGTGTATGCTGATATCTGCGGCATTATTGAATTTTGTAACCAACACAAAGTTTAGACCATCAGACATCAGAGGCGAGATGGCATCATTTATTTCAGGTCTGAGAGCTCGAAACTTTGCTTCGGGGATAAAATCCTCATCAACGCACCCCGCCAGCAAAACCAAAGCCAACACCACAAAAAGAACCCGTTTCACAGACAATACGCCCTTTCAAAAATATTTTTTCCATTCGCCAAAATCCGCAGAACTTCTCCGTTGCGCTGTTGTATCCTACAGATAAAAACACCATTCAAGATTTCCCGAAAGAAAAACGCTTGACAACGGCAAACGAGTGTTCTATAATGGGCGAACCAGACGAAAATCCACAATCTGCAAACATAATAAGGAGGATTGTAAACCATGAGGGACGAAAGGGACAAGCTGCCGAATGATGTACATACGCTGGCAAAAAGGCTGTCAGCGCTGCCGGAGGAAAAGCTCAAGGCATTGGAGCGGTTTCTTGATGCTCTAGAAACGCCACATAATCCAGCGCCTTCTCCATGCTGGACGGAGAAAGCCGCATCATCCGCTCAGCCAGAGCCAAAGCCAACCCACTGACAGGCTGCCCATCAGCGCCGACCGGATGCCCGGCCCCGGAAGGACTGGGGTCGTCTGTCTTGCCGAGGAGGTAGTCAATGGATACGTTGAAAAGCGTAGAAAGGGCGGATACCTCGTCAGTTGTAGGCTTGCTCTTTTGGGTTTTCCAGTCATCGACATGGTTTCGGTGCGCCTTGAGAAAACGATTTATCGCTTGGTCAGATATTTTCCTTTTATCGGCGGTCTCTAAAATGCGAGATAATAAAATAGTCATAAAAGCACCCCTTGACATCAGATATTTTCTGAATTATACTAGCCATAGGAACCCCAAAATAAAAAACAGGAGGACTAACCACATGGAGCTGACGGATGAAACGCTAAGAGGGTCTATCCACATTGCGTTGCCGGATGACAGCGAAATCAAGAAACTGCTGATGAACTACTGGGATGCGAGGAATGCGTTAGTGCACTACTTCAAGCGCGAAAACGCCTGTGTCATGCTTAACGCTCAGGAGAATCCAAGCGCAGACGGTCATACGCCTTAAACGCAGCAACAATAGCCTTAGAAATTTCCTCAGAGCCAAAATCCTCGCCGGAATTTTTAGATGGGCCATCAAGCGCCCATCTGACAGCATCAGATATCTCGCGATAAAATTGTTCTGTGTTTTGCGTCTTAGAATTTACACCCAAACACAACACCCCCCTTTTGTGCAACCCCGCCAAACGCGGGGTCGTTTTTTTGTGCACATATACAATAATCAGAATATTTCTGATTATTGTATTGACAGCGGACATATTCAGAGTTATTCTGAATATGTGAACCGTACAAATAAATAATACCACACCAGCGCACACAGTGCAACATATGAACCACGAAAAAAACGAAAGGAGGGGACACAGATGGCGGTACTCAATCGGCGCGGCTCCATCGCGGGGACGGTGGCGTTCAGCATCCGTATAGCGCCGGAGGTCAAGCAAGAGCTGGAAAACTTGGCGTATGAAGAGCGCAAGGCATACGGCTGGCTGGCGGCGGAGCTGCTGGAGGAAGCGCTCCGGGAGCGCAGAAAAGCAGCCGCATCCTAAACCGGAGGCGGCGAAGGCAAGGGGGCAAGCCCCCGAACCATAGACTGTAGAGAGGTGAGCATCATGTCAAAAAGAAAACCGCGCAACCCAGCGGACTACGAGGTCATACATAAAGAAACCCTGCCGGACGGACGGCTCAAAATCATCCTGCGTAACGGAGCGGTCTGCCACGCCGCGCCGCTGCCGGGCGGCGACTGGATGGAGCGCAAGGCGCGGGAGCTGTGCAACATCCAGTACGGCATCATGGAGCGCATAGCGCGGGAAAAAGCCGCCGCCGCCGCTGCGCAGAACGCCGCCACCTAAGGACAACCCTGTAAAGGGCAGTCCTGCACACCCTACGGAAAGGAGGGACAAGCCATGCGCCGCCAAGTGTATAAAACCTGCCCGTACTGCGGGCGAAACAACGACCCGGACGAAAAATGCGAATGCAGAAAGGAGCGAGAGGATTGAGCATCAAAGTTTTGCTGGCATACATGACAGTTCGGCGGCGGAGAGGAGGCTTGCCGCGTTGGGAGCATCTGCGCATCATCGGGCGCAAGCTAAAGCAATAACCGCCCGAGCGGCTTTACCAGAGCCGGCAGCGAGCGGTTAAAGGCAAAGGAGATATAGAACGACTGAACACGACCTTAGTATATCACCTTTTGCCGGAAAAGTCAAGAGAGACAATGATTTTTTTACGGAAGAGGTGACCCCGTGAAGTCGTACATACGGCAAAAGACCATCTACTGCGGCCAGCGCTACCGGGAGGTTGACATTTTCCCCTACACAGACACACAGAAATACAGCTCCGGCAAGCGCCCGAGGGCTGTCAAGGAGAAAATCAGCGAGCCGAAGCAGCGCAACCTAAACGACAAAAACGCCAAGCGCTATTTGACGCAGCTCGTCAACGGAAATTTTACCGAAAGCGACCTGCATATCTCGCTGACTTACGCGCCGGAAAATCTGCCGCGCACGGTCGAGGACGCCGAGCGGATGGCGGGCAACTTCATCCGCCGCCTTAAATATCACCGGGGAAAGCAAGACCTTCCGCCGCTGAAATACATCCTCGTGACCTCTTACCGGGACGGCGCGGACGGAACACCGGCGCGGCTGCACCATCACATCATCGTCAACGGCGGCATCGACCGGGACGCGATAGAGGACATCTGGCGCAAGCCGAGGCGAAAGAACCAAGAAAAAGGCGAGCGGCTGGGCTACATCAACGCCGACCGTCTGCAATCGGAAAACGGAACCTATGCCGCGCTGACGCGGTACATCACCAACCAATCCAACGGCAAAAAACGCTGGAGTTCCTCGCACAACCTCATCCGCCCAGCCGCCAAAACCAACGACTCCCGCTACTCGCGCCGCAAGGTGGAAAAGCTGGCAAAGCAGCCGCCGCCCCGGTCATACTGGGAAAAAAAATACCCCGGCTGGACGCTGACCGACGACCTCTATGGCGCGGAATACATCTACAACGACGCGACCGGAGATTGGAGCATCTACCTAAAACTCCGCCGCATGGAGTAAAACGGAAAGGATTGATTTTTCCATGTTTACAGAAAAGATAGAAGAGCTTCGCGGGAAGCTCGGCGACCTCTGCCGCGAAAACGGCTATCAGCTAAACGTACAGGACAAAGCGTTTCCGATTATGTTTCTGCTGCGCGGCGAAGCTGACCCGCAGACCAGCCTGACGGACAAGCCCGAACCCGAGCGGCCGCCGTCTGCCTTTGACATCATCTTTGCCGACCGCTGCGTCGTCCAATGGAGCGGCAAAGTGACGCTGGACGAGGACGCACACAAAAAAATCGTCAGCACCGCCAAAAAGCTGCACTACCTAATCGTGCAGCAGTATTTCTGCGAAAAAACCCACGGATTGACGGAAGCCGCTTTGAAAATGATGACGGGAAAACCTGTGACGGCGGGGAAGTAGGCGATGAAAATCACGGATGACCGCATAGCGGAATTGGTTGAGCTGGATAGAGCGTCAAAGATTGCTTACTCCTATATATGGGGCGTGTTGAAAAACGCGACGACATACCCGGTAACGCCCCGCGAAAAATGGAACGAAGCTGCCTTAAAAGAATACTATGAAGAGTTTATGACCCGCCGCCGCCATTATGATGAGAAGCTGGAAATCTGGCTAACCCCGGAGGACAAAAAGCAGATACATAAAATCATTAAAAACAGGCTGGAGACGCTCTTGAATGTAGGACAGACGGAACTACTATAAAATACAAAAAAGGAGAGTAAAAGCTATGTTTATCAAAATACCTATAGACAAAATACTGCCGCATCCGAAGAACCCGCGGGGAGACTTGGGGG
>WRKO01000013.1 GCA_009782215.1 Oscillospiraceae bacterium
ATGACCGCCACCAGCCACCCCCCGGTGAGCGCGAGGGGGGTGGGGAAAACCGGGGGGTGCGCCGCCCCGGGGGGGGGGGGGGGGGTAGACAAACGGCGGGGCTTATGCTATAAAGGGAAGCATGAGGAAGGGAACCGTAGACGAGAGCAGGCGCTGTCCGCTGTGCGGACGGGCCGAGGGGCAAATCAACAAGGGATACAACCGATCGGGGACACAGCGCTGTATGTGCAAGGAGTGCGGCGCTGCCTACACCAAAGAACCGAAAAAGAGGGAGTATTCCGAAGAAACGAGAAAAGCCGCGCTGGAGCTGTATCGTTCCGGGATAAGCGGCCGCGGCGTGGGCAGGGCTCTGGGGATGAGCAAAGCGAATGTGTACAACTGGAGCAGAAAAAACGGCTCCGCCCCGGCGGCCGATGATTTTTGACGTTGCGTTTGACAAGCGCCCCCCGTATATGGTATGATTTTTAGCGGATGTATACAGGGGGTAGTCACCGTATGAGTCTATTCTGGATTTATTTTCTCAGCGCGGCGGCGGCGTATCTGGTGGGGTCGCTCAACGGGCCTCTGCTGGCGTCGCGGGGGTTTCTGCGCGACGACATACGCAAGCACGGGAGCGGCAACGCGGGCGCGACCAATGTGCTGCGTACATACGGCGTGGGGTGGACGGCGGCGGTGGCGGTATGGGACCTCGGCAAGGGTGTGGCGGCGATAGTTCTCAGCCAACAGCTTCTTCCCGCGTCTGAAGCGCGGTATATCATGCTGCTGGCGGGGTTTTTCGTCATCACCGGCCATGTCTTCCCGTTTTTCTTTCACTTCAAGGGCGGCAAGGGCGTTATGACGGCCTGCGCGGTGATGTTCACCCTTGACTGGCAGGTGGCGTCCATCGCGCTGGGGCTGTTTTTGCTGCTTGTGGTCACGGCGCGCTTTGTCTCGCTGGGTTCCGTCTGCGGGGTGCTTTCCCTGCCGTTTCTGGGGCTTTGGTTCGGACGCGGCCTGCCGGACGTCGGAATGTACGCGGCGGTGGCGGCGTTAATCATCTTGGTACACCGCGACAACCTCAAGCGGCTGCTCAAGGGCACGGAAAACCGATTTTCCGTCAAGAGAAGAACGCCATGATGCACATCGCCCTGCACGAGCCGGAAATCCCGCAGAACACCGGCAACATTGTCCGCACCTGCTCGGCGTCGGGGGCCGTGCTGCACCTGATTGAGCCGCTGGGCTTCACCGTCACCGACAGCCGGCTCAAGCGGGCCGGCTTGGATTACTGGCATGGCATGGATATCCGCATCCATAAAAATGTCGACGCGTTTTTGCAAAGCATACCGGGCCGTCCGTGGCTTTTTACCACCAAAGGGAGCCGTCCCTATCACGAAGCGGCCTTTGCCGACGGCGACTGCCTGCTCTTCGGCAAGGAGACGGCGGGCCTGCCCGAACACCTCCGCGCCGCCTATCCCGACCGCTGCCTGCGTCTGCCCATGCTGCCCGAAACGCGCAGCCTCAACCTCTCCAACTCGGTCGCCGCCGCGCTGTATGAAGCCCTGCGGCAACAGGGCTTTCCGGGGATGGGGTAGCACCGCGGCGCCTGTTTTCAGAAAATTTGTAACGAATCCCGTTTTCGATTGTCTTATGCGCGAGGGGGTGAAAATGGGTGGATTTTGACGAGCTTTACAACGCCTATGCCAAGGATGTGTACCGCTACGTATATTCGCTGTGCCAAAACAGGCAGACAGCCGAGGACGTTACAAGCGAAACATTTTTGAACGCGATAAAGGCGATTGACAGGTTCAAGGGCGGCTGCAATATTCGGGTATGGCTGTGCCAGATTGCGAAAAATACTTGCCGCAACACAGCCAAGCGAAACAAATTCACTGCGGGAATGCCCGCCGAACCGCCTAGCGGTGACAACTTCGAGCTTCGGCTGCTCAACAGGACGCAAGCCTTTGAAATCCACAAAACACTGCGCCTTTTGGACGAGCCGTATAAGGAGGTTTTCTCGCTGAGGGTTTTCGCGGAGCTGTCCTTCGCGGACATCGGGGAGCTTTTTAAGAAGTCCGAAAGCTGGGCAAGGGTCACATACCACCGCGCCAAAAATAAAATCAGGGAGGCAATCGAACATGATTGACTGTGCGACAATCCGGGATTTACTGCCGCTGTACGTGGACGATATTTTAAGCAGGGAAAGCAAGTCGTTAATCAGCGGGCATCTTGCAACGTGCGAAAACTGCAAGGACGCGTTTACCAAGCTGCAAAGCGAATTTGTCAGGCTGCCGTCCAATGACGGGGAAAAGTTCGACGCGCTCAAAGCTATCAAAAAGAAGCTGTTCAATCAAAAAGTGATCGTTGCCGTGATAGCGAGCGTGCTTACCTTTGCCGCCGCCTACGGCGGGTTCTGGTTCGTGTTTCATCGCAGCACGCCGATGGAGTATACCGACGGGTTTGTGCAGGCGCGAAGCTCACCCATTGATATTACCTTACTGTTTGGCAAAGCCTTTTATAGCTCCAATTCCATCAGCAGGCTGATAGACATAGACGGAACGGAAACCGAAGTTACGTTCATTTATGTAAGCGAAACGCTTTCTACAAGGTGGTGGCCAAGCGACAGGCGCGATTATGCGATTCGTTTCGGCTACGCGGAGGAACAAGCGCCGCTTTTAGTGGAGATTTATTATTTAATAGCGCCCTTTGGTGATTGGTTTCCCCAAAGCGACGAGGATTATTACGCGCAGCGGCATAACGGAGTTCTGCTATGGAGAGGAACGCTGGAGTAACCGGCATATACCCGGCGGCGTCCCCTCACGCCATTTTGCTCATCTCCCGCCGCAGGCGCAAGCGTGACCCGTCACGCCATCCTACTCATCTCCCGCCGCAGGCGGGAGATGATTTTTTTCTCCAGCCGTGAGATATAAGATTGCGAGATGCCCATCATGTCGGCGACCTCCTTCTGCGTCTTTTCCAAAGCGCCGCCCAGCCCGAAGCGCATGGTGATAATTTCTTTTTCCCGCTCGCTCAATCGACCGATGGCCTTTTTCAGCATTTCGCGGTCGGCGTCGTCCTCCACCGGGCGCTGCACACAGTCCGGCTCGGTGCCTAAAATGTCGCTCAGCAGCAGCTCGTTGCCGTCCCAGTCGGTGTTGAGCGGCTCGTCGAGGCTCACCTCGCTCCGCTGGGAGGAGGTCTTCCGCAGGAACATGAGAATCTCGTTTTCAATGCACCGCGAGGCGTAGGTCGCCAGCTTGATGTTGCGGTCGGGCTTGTAGGTGTTGATGGCTTTGATCAGACCGATGGTGCCGATGGAGATTAAATCCTCGACATAGATGCCGGTGTTTTCAAAGCGCCGCGCTATGTATACCACCAGACGCAGATTGCGCTCGATCAGCGTGCGCCGCACCGACTCCTTGCCCTCGCCGTAGGCTTGCAGCAGGCGGCTCTCCTCGTCGGTGGTGAGCGGCGGCGGCAGCGTGTCGGAGCCGCAGATATAAAAGATTTTGCCCGGGCGCGAAACCCCAAGCCGCGCCGACAGGCGGTGAAGGGCGATATACAGCCGCAGACGGATTTTTTTCATGGGGAAAACCTCCAGTCATTGTAAAGGGGATACCAGCGCGTCAAAGCCTTCGGCAATGGGGGTGGGGGAGATGCCAATCAGGCAGCCGGGGCGCTTTTTGCCGCCCACCGTCACGCCGTCGGGGCGGAACGCGAGCAGAAAGGCGCAGTCCACGCCCACGGCGCGGTATGGGACGAGCCGGAACCGCGCCCCGAAGCCCAGCGAACCCATCAGCTCCATCACACCGGCGGCGTCGCGCAGCAAAACCCCGTCAATCAGAGCGGCGGCGTCGGGGGGCAGCAGGGTCAGCGCGGCGGCGCGGTCGAGGACGGCCACCTCCGCGCCGCTGATCGGGTCGGTGAGCGTATGCCCGCTGTCAATCAGCGCCCGGACGCGGATGTGCCGCCCGTCCCACACCGCCAGAATGTCCGCCGTCTCCCCCGGCCCGTGACGCCCCAGCCGCTTGAACGCCAGCGTCAGGACGGCGTAACTCAGCCCCGCGGTGAGAAACAGCGTCTTGAAATCCACTGGGATGTAGGGGACGCCGCCGGAGACGCCCTCTCCCATAAACAGCCCTATGGCCAGCACCGCGCCGCCCAGCAGAAACGACAAAGCGATAAACAGCAGCCCCAGCCTTGCCAGCCGCGCCGGTCTGACGCCGCCGAACGCGATGAACGCCATCGCCGCGCAGGACAGCGCTTTCCAGAAAAACCCCGAGAGAAACCAAAAGCCGGGCAGCCACACCATCACCGCATATCCCGCGCCGAACAGCGCGGCGGCGGCGACGCGCCAACGGTTGAACCCTATGCCGCCGATACGCGCCGTCGCCAGCAGGAGGAGATAGTTGATGATGAGGTTCAAAAGGGCCAGCGAGTCTATGTAAATGATGGTCATGCCTTATTATAGCCCCGTCCGGTTGTCGTTGTTTGTCACTTCGGGAGGGCTGTACAATAAGTTCCGAATGGGCGTCTCCCCCGCCGCAGACGGGGGAGACACGGAAGTATTTCATGGCCGCGTACATATCTTTCCCGCCTTTGTAAAATACTATGGCCACAGACAAAAAACGAAGGAGGGCAACCCATGACCACCAAAGAACTGATGGCGCTTCAAGACCAAATCGGCGAGGAGCAGGTCGTGACCAAGAAATACCGCACAATGGCGCGGCAATGCAGCGACCCCGCCATTCGCCAGCGGCTTGAAAGCATCGCGACCCAGCACCAGCGGCATTTTGACACGCTGATGTCCCATTTGAAAGCGTAAAGGAGGCGTTCGCCATGAATGAAGCGACACAAGGCTACCTCGGAGACAAAGAGATGCTCAGCGACCTGCTCGCGACCCAAAAGCACATCACAAACGGCTACAACACCCGCGCCGGCGAAATCCAATGCGATAACCTGCGCGGCACCTTCCTTAACCTCCTTCAGGAGGAACACCGGATTCAAAACCAGCTCTTCTGCGATTCCCACAGCCGCGGCTGGTACCCGGTCAAGGAAGCGCCCGTCGCCGACATCACCGCGGCCAAGCAGTTGTTCTTACAGTAACACACCAAGGCGGCGCCCCCGCGCCGCCTCTGTACATATTGCTTTGCCGCTATATCTTGATATTGTTGAAGGTCAGGATACTCTGCTCGCGTGAATATGTTCCCTGCGGGCCGAAGTTGTTGCCGCCGATGCCGCTCATAATCTCGTTGGCAGCGCAGAAGTTGACGCCGTTGACCGCCCATGACGACACACTCCCCATATCCGCAAAGCCCGCCGACGCCGCGCCGCCCGTGTTCAGCCCCAGCACACCGCAGACATTCATCACCATCGTCGCCGCCTGTTCGCGGGAAAACACGCCGCTCGGATTGAACAAATTATTGCCGACGCCGCTCGTGATGCCCAGCGCCGCGGCCGCCAGTATATCCGAATCGTCCACATCGGTAAACGCTCCCGGATTGCGGACAATCCCCCTCTCCGCCAGCACCGCGTCTATGCTCTTGTCCAAAGCGTATTCCACATACTTCACCGCCATGCGGCAAAACTCCGCGCGGGTAATCGCGGCGGTGTAGTTGATTTGCAGGTCGGCAGGGATGAAACCCTTAGCGTAGGCTTCGTTGATGTGCGTGTGCGCCCATGTGCTGGCTTCGGAGAGGTTGGGGGCTTTAGAGAAAGCGCGTAGAATTGGATAACCACTATTTCTGTCAGGGGAAAATTCCCAAACGGAAGCAAAGTCCCAGCCGGAAAATGAGGATTGCTGTTTCATTTGTTCGGTTGTAAGGGCGGACACTTGACCTATACCGTAACCCAAGCCCTTCTTTTCTGCACTCGACAACTCTTTGCTATTTACAGTCTGTTTACTGTCTATGTTCCAATAGGAATTGCCAGCAACACCGTATCCTGCGATGCCTCCAACATAAGCATGAGAGTTATCGTATGTGCCGCCGTCTGCGCCGGCGGCTACAGAACCTGCATTATAACAATTAATGATAGAAAAGCCATCTTCGTTGCAACCAATGATACCCCCAGCATAAGCTGTAGCTGAATATGAGCCCCAGCCCCCAGAAGATAATGCGGAAACGGAAGCCGTGCTATAGCAATTGCTGATGTTTGCATTCGCTCCGCTAATGCCACCTACACAAGTCAGCGGATTACTGTTCCTTAAAAACGCATTCGTAACCGAAATAGAGCCTGTGACATAGCAATTGCTAATCTTTCCGCCATAGCCGCTAATGCCACCAGTAAATACTATGGCCTTGGTGGCAGCTACGAAGTCACGATTAATGTCTATGTTCACATTTTCCATGCCAACATTCTTTATTACCGCGTCGGAAGATGCGCTGGCAAACAAACCCGCAAAATATTCTGGTTGCCATACGCCATCCCTAGTTGCGGTTGTATCATTCATTACTGTAAGGTTCCATATTACATATCCTTGTCCATCGAAGACCCCTTTAAACTCCGTCCCGAAAAAAGGATTCCGATTGCCAGTAATCGGTACCCATGCCATACCGGACAGGTCAATGTCGGCTGTCAAATGATATTTGCCATCTATGGGATAGCCTTTGTCCTCCCCTATTTTTCGCAATTCTTCCCTGTTCGATATGGGGATAGAATCGTTTGCGGGCGGAGCAATAGCTATAAGAAATTTATCATTGAGCCCAAACTCTAGGGTCAATGGATGGATTTCCGACTTAGCTACAGCGAACGGCACAAGCGCCAGCGCCAGCGCTAAGGATAAAAATCTTTTTTGCATGGTAAATACGCCCTTTCTTTTTTTGTTTCCCGGCCTAAAACCGCTTCGGGAGGGCGTTTCCGCCCTCCGCCGGCGTCTTGGCCGAGAACAAAAAAGTGACGCAGGGAGATTTTCCCAACGTCACGTTGTCGTCAAAGCACAACATTCCCACTTGCCCGAATGGGTAAAAAGGGCTATAATGGGGAAAGGCGCAGTGTAAACGCTGTTGTGTGGGACGGAGTCTCGTCCTGCATAGGCTCGGGGGAGTGTTTGCCCACTTCCCCGGCTGCCACTATTTTGTTCTCTGGGGTTATATTAACAGGAATTTTCGGAAAAAGCAAGCGTTTTTTTGATAATTTTGCGTCCCGCGCCGTCAGACTGCCAAAAAAGCCCTTTATACGGGGCTTTTTTGTGCTTGTACATATTCCCTCCCGCCTGTCCATATGATAGGGGCGGGGAGGGTTTAGCCGATGTGTGAACGCAAAAAGCTGGTTTTGTCGGTCTTGTTTCTGTTTGTCCTCAACATCGCCCTGATATGGCTGCTCACGGCTCCCCGCGCCGCAGGATGGTGATGGAGCCGTTTTTTCGTATCTGCTCGCTTGATTTTTCCAGAACGTGCCCCAGCCTGACGCTGCCGTTGTGTTCGATGACGATATCGGCCTGCCGCGCCGTCACGCCCTCGGCGTCGGCGTCCCCCGAACCGGACAGCCTTGCCTCAAACAGCCCGCAATGTCCCTGCCCGATGTGCAAATCCCCGGCGCCGTTGGTTTGAAACAGCACATTGCCCCCGTCAATCCGGCCAATCCTGATGTCGCCCGAGCCGCTAATCTGTGCGCGGAGGGAGCCGGCGCTTTCGGCGCTGACGTCGCCCGAGCCGCTGATTTGGATATTCAGCTCAGTGACGTCGCCGGTGTCAATGTCCCCGGAGCCGTTGATGCTCAGCGAGACCGTCCCGCCGCCGTCGAAGTGGATGCCGCCCGCGCCGTTGACGACGGCACGGCAATCCTTCACCCTGCCGGTATGGATGCCGCCCGAACCGTTGACGGCGAGATCTGCGCCCTCAAAATCAAGCGGGGCGTTGATTCCGCCGCCGCCGTTGAGCTGAAAGCGCGCGTGCTTCCCTTTCTCGCAGGGCAGGGCGACGCGGATGCGGTTGTGGTCGCTTCGCACCTTTTGCTCGCCGTCAAACCGGACGGACAGGATGCTGTCGATGACCGATACCCGGTGGTGGCGGACAAACCATCCCGCGCCGCTCAGGTCAACGCGCGTCATGCCGTCGTCCGCTTTGACAATCTCGCACCGCCCGCCGGCAACCTCGATATCGAGCCTGTCGGCATAGGGGAACTCGTAATGGGCCGATTCTTCCGAATAGTCCGCCTCCGCCCTGTCCCCGCTTACCAAAAATTTAATCTCGCCCTTGCCGGTATTGCGCGCGAGGCGGCTTGACAGCTCCGCCGTACTGCCGTCGGCAAAGGTCACGCGGCCGTCGTCGGCGGAGACGGCGGTTTTGGAGGAATAGCAGGCGGTATTGCCGTGGCTGTGAACCATCGGCAGGCCTTCATAGTCGGCGGGGAAGGTGTGGCTTTGCTCCTCCGGCCTCTTGCCGAACAGCTCGTCCACGCTGACGTCCAGAATGGCGGCGACCGTCGGGACGGTGGTGATATCGGGATAGCTCTGGGCGTTTTCCCATTTTGACACCGCCTGCGCCGTCACGCCCAGCCGCCCGGCCAGCTCCTCCTGCGACAGTCCCTTTGCCTTCCGCAGGGCCTGTATCCGCTTCGCGAAGTTGTCCATGTCGTACATATCATCCAATCCTTTCGTTGTGGTATGGCTACAGTATAATCGGGCGGAACGGAGAAAACAACAACCATTGGTTGAGTTCAACCAATGGTTGTGGGAATGCGCGGGTTGCAATTTCGGGCGGGGCGGTGTATAATAAACGAATCCCCCTACGCGTAGTCCCCGGTGTACTCCACCAGCGTCACGCTTTCCACGCCGCCGGTTTGGCGGAGCGGCTCGATGAACGACGTGTCACCCCGGCGGACGCGAACCTCCGCGGTGATCTCATAGGCGTCCTTGGCGGCCGTTTTGTTTTTGACGCGGGCTTTCAGCGGCTCCAGCAGAGCGGCAACGGCGTCGTCGGCTTCGGGGGTGTGGCGGATGATCAGCAAATAGCAGCGCCGCTCAATCCGCGCCGCCGTCAGAACGATGTATACCGCCGCGATGAACGCCGTCCCCAGCAGCGCGACCGGGTAGAGCCGCGCGCCGGCCGTCAGCCCGGCGGAAACGGCCCAGAAGAGGAAACCGACGTCAAGCGGGTCTTTCACCGCCGCGCGGAAACGGACGATGCTCAGCGCGCCCACCATGCCCAAGGTGAGGACGAGATTGGCGCCGATGGTGACGATAATCAGCGCCGTTACCACGCAGACCATCAGAATCAGCACGTTAAAGTTGACGCTGTACACGACCCCTTTGTAAAAATAGCGGTAGACCATAAAGATGGCCAGCCCGCAGACGGTGGCGACCGTCAGCGTGAGCAGGACTTGCGAGGCGTTGAGGCTTTCCACCTGATTCGGAGACAAAAATAAATCCCACATCTCCCTTATTTGACTGTACATAGCGTAAATCCCCTTTCTCTTGAGTAACCGTATTTGCTCATCTCCGTCCGGGCCAGCGGCAGCCCGCGCAGCAGTCCGGCGACGACGTCGGGCAGGAATCGGTCAAACTTGACCTCCAGCATTCCGCCCCCCCCGGGCGGAGCGCCCCTGTCCGGTTCGGGGGTCAGCGCGTCTTGGCGAAGATGGCTGTCGAAGGTGACGCGGACATTGCCCGGAGCGTATATGTATGCCTCGCGGGTGTAGGAAAACGCCGCCGCGGGACGCAGACGCCGGGTGCGGTGCAGCGCGGCCGCCCTTTGCCAAAGCGGATGCTCCGACTCCAAAATAAACGCGAGATCCCCGCGTGCCAAGCGGTGGTATTCCTCCTCGGTCATGGCGACCGACCTCTTGTAAGACAGCTCCCCGTCCTTGCGCTTGTGTTCAAAGCGGATGAAGGATAAGTCCCCGTTGTAGAAGCGGACACGGTACTTGGAACGGCCGTAACTGCCGCCGATTTTCTCACGGTAGGATGTGTCATACAAATCGTCGAGGTAGAGGTTGTTGACGGTGTATACCCCGTCCGCGCCGGCGTTTGCGTCGGGGCGCATCACGGCGGCTAACCGCCGTTTGAGGACGGCGGAGGTATGGGCGTTCATAAAGAATTTCTGTTCATGTCGGTATGACGGCATCATAACAGCTCCCCGGAGGTGTATTCGCGATGGCCCGCAAATGGATTGTCATAGCGCTGGTACTCGTCATGCTGGTATCCGGCGCGGCGCTGCTCAACCTGAACCCCATTGACCCGATGGATTCGCTCGCGCGGCTGCCCGCGGAGGAGGGAGACGAAACGCCGCCCGACCCTTCCGCCGCGTCCGCCGAGGGTGGAAACGGGCGGCTGAGGCTGATGCTGACGGAGACGGGACACTTCTACGACGGGAGCATTGAGGTAGGCATCGTCGCGTCGTCGGCAGACGCCAAAATTTATTATACCATAAACGGAGCCGAGCCGACAAGTGCTTCAAGGGAATATTCCTCCCCGCTGCGGCTGCTCGCGCCAATCCGCTCCGGCGTCAACGTCGTCACCGTCAAGGCTATCGCCGTCCTCGACGACGTCACCACCCGCGCGTTGGCGCACACCTACTTCATCGGCAGCGACGTGGAGACCCGGTTCGATACGCTGATTTTCTCCGTTTCCACCGACCCGGAGTATTTGTATGACTACGATACCGGCATTTTTGTCGCCGGACGGGAGCGGGATGACTATATCGCGGAAAACCCGGGGAGACACATCAACCCGCCCGACCCCGCCAACTTCAACTGGCGCGGCATGGCCGGCGAGCGCCCGGCGAGCATTGAGGTCTTCACGCCGGACGGGCGCCGCGTCGTCGTGCAGGCCGCGGGCATCCGCGTCCACGGAGGCTGGTCGCGCGCCGCCGAGCAGAAGTCTATCCGTATGATTGCGCGGAGGGAATACGAGCCGGACGCGGGCCGGTTTCACTTCGATTTCTTCCCGAATGACGTCAAAGCTAACGTGTTCGGCGCGCCGATTACGCGGTATGACCAACTGGTGCTGCGCAACGGCGCCAACGACCGCGATTTCGGGATGCTCCGCCATGAGACGGGTACGCAGCTTGCCCGTATGGCCGGGTTTAGAGTAACGCCGGACGTATGTCCGGCGGCGGTCTTTGTCAACGGGGAATACTATGGCTTTGCGTGGCTCCAATCGCATATCAACGAGCAGTACCTTGAGGACATCTTCGACGCGCCGACCCGCGAGTTTCAGATTGTCGGGGACGGGGAACTGTGGATTGTGACCGACAACCAAGCCGAACGGGAAGCCATCGAGCATCTGCACAGCTACATATGGCGGGATTTGACCAACGACAGAATCTTTGCCGAATTTGAGGAACTGGTCGATGTGGACGATTTACTGCTCTTCTACGCCATCCAGACCTACTTGGGCAACAACGACTGGCCGGGCGGCAACATGAAGCGCTGGCGCTACACCGGCCCGCAGACCGAAGGCCTCGCCCCCGAGCTGGACGGGCGCTGGCGGCATGTGCTGTATGACATGGACTGGATACTGGGGCTGTATGAAACCCCGTCCAACCCCAACAAGCCGACCTTTCAGGAGATGATGAACCCGAACAGCAACCGCTTCAGCCATATGCTGAACGCGCTGTTCAAGCGCCGGGACATGGCGGACAAATTTTCCATGATCATGTGCGACCTTGCCGCCAATATCATCACCCCGGACAATGTGCGGGATACCGTCAGCCGCCTGTACGCCGAGGCGTCGGGCGAAATCGACGCGGCGCTGGGCGCGAACAAATACGCCCACTGGGTCAGCAGGTACTCCGTTGAGGAGAACCATGACAATATGCTCCGCTTTGCCGAGGGGCGCGCCGCGTATATGCACCGCAGCCTGCGCGAACACTTCGGCTACGGCTATGATATGTTCGACGTCAACGTCACCGGCGGCGCGGCCGTCATCGGGACGCAGCCCGGCGCGTCGTCGCGCTACTTCGCGCACCTGACCGTCCCGCTCCGCCCCGATTTGCCGAAGTTTACCGTCTTTGACCATTGGGTGGTCAACGGGGCGCGGATTTACGAGCCGCACATCACCGTGAGCGCCGCCGACGCGCGCAGCGGGGCGGTGAATGTAGAGCTGGTCACGCGGGAAGAGTTCCCGCCGCTGGCGTTCAGCGAGGCTTACGCCTCCTCCGAGCGCAGCGGATGCGTCTTGGTCAATCTCACGGAGGAATCGGCGCGGGCGGACGGGCTGTATCTCTCCAACGACATCAACAACCCCTTCCTCTGGGCGCTGCCGAACGCGTCCGTGCCGCCGGGGGGTACGCTGGGGCTTGCCGGCAGAAACGGCGCCGGCGCCGGCGACTTGATGCTGATACAGACGGACATTTCCGTGCGGAGCGGGCGGATGCTCTATCTCTCCGACGCGGACGGAACCATCTTAGACGCTATAGCCGTGCCGTAAGGAAGGCCAAGCTGCGCTCCAGACAGTCAAACGGATCCTCCCCATAGCAGTCGTCCTGCTCGACAAACGCCCATTTCACGCCGCTCTCCCGCGCCGCGCCGACGACGGCCTCCCAGTTGAGGTTGCCGCCGCCCACCGGGGCCATGCGCTGTTCGCCGCTTACAAACGCCATATCCTTAAAATGAACCGTATCGACCCGGCCGCTCAGCTTTCTGAGCCAAAAGGCCGGGTCGGCGCCCGCGTAGGCGGCCCAGTAGACGTCCAGCGTGAAGCCCGCCGCGTCCGGGTCAAACCCGTCCGCCAGCCGCTCCATGACGGTGATACCGCCGAAACGCTCAAACTCAAAGGCGTGGTTGTGAATCATCAGCTTCATGCCCGCCGCCTTGATTTTCGCCGCCGCCGGGGTGAAATCGCGGATGAAACGCTCCGCGCGCGCCGCGCCGCCCTGATATTCAACCGGCATCATCCCAATGCCGATATACCGCGCCCCCATCACGCGGTGCGCCTCGATGACCGCGTCCGTTTCGTCTTTGATTTTTTGCGGAGCCGTATGCGTCAGCGGCGTTTCCACGCCGCAGCGATCCGCTACGGCGCGGATGTCCGGCGCGGCAAAGTCCCCGCCACCCGAAATCTGCGCCGAACGGTAGCCCATCGCGGCAACCCGCGCCATAGACCGCTCAAAGTCCTCCAGCGTCTGGCAATGCGCCCGCAAGGTATACATCTGCGCCCCGATATTCACAAAAATCTCCCCTTTCCCGTTTCTCTGCCGCCAGTATACCACGGCCAAGGGGCGCTGTCAAAAGCCGGAGTGAAAAAAATAGGCTGGTATTCTCCCGCGGAATGTGCTAAAATGAGGGTTATCTAAAGCATACCGCCATTCTGCCGTTCGGTGAGGAATTCCATGACTGCCAAAAAACGCGCAAAAACCGCCGCGCTGTTCGCGCTTTGCCTGCTGGCCGTCGCCGGGGTCTACGCCCTTATCGGCTGCCCCTTCCGCTTTGTCCTCGGCATACCCTGCCCGGGCTGCGGCGCCACGCGGGCTTGGGGCGCGCTGCTGCGATGGCAAGTCCCGGAGGCGTTCCGCTGGCATCCGCTCTTTTGGCTGACGCCGCCCCTGATCCTCTTCATCACACTCAAAAAAGGCCGCGCCGCCCGAAACCCCCGAACCAACACCCTCATCATCGCGGGCCTCGCCGCCCTCTACGCCGGCGTTTACATATACCGTATGCTCCTCCTCTTTCCTCACACGGAGCCGATGGCTCTCAACGAAAACGCAATCCTAATCAAAATCTTGCAAAGGGGATGAATCCATGCCAATCCAACAACGAAACCTGCTCACCCTTATCCTGCTCTCCTTCATTACCTGCGGCATCTACGCGATCTGGTTCTGGTACAAGTTCTCCGAGGACATGAACCGCGTCTGCGAGGGCGACGGCGACACCACCATGAACTACGTGCTGGCCTTCCTGCTCAGCATCGTCACCTGCGGCTTCTTCACCTTCTACTGGTTCTACGGCGTCGGCAACCGCCTCTCCCACAACGCCCCCAGATACGGCCTGAACATGCCGGAAAACGGCACGTCTGTCCTGATGTGGATGATCTTCGGCTCCCTCCTGTGCGGCCTCGGCAGCTTCATCGCGTGGCACATCCTGATCAGAAACATGAACAGCGTCGCCGAACGCTACAACAACAGATAACCCCCCCGCGTCCATACGAAAACGCCCCGGTTAAGGGGCGTTTTTTGGCGGGCGCTGCGGCCCGGCGGGGGGTTCCGCCTTACGGGAGATAATCGAGATACGACTGCTCGCTGACAAATTCAAAGTCGCTGTAGCGCATCACTCCGCTTTGTACGCCGATGGAGAAGCCGTTTCCTATGCCGTGGATTTTGCCGGTTTCGTAGTTAAAATACAAGGTAAGGCTGAGGTCGTAGCCGCCTACAACAATCTGTCCCCCGGTTGGTGCACTGCCGTAAATCCCGCCGTTTGCCGCATTCAATCTGCCGTAGTGTATGTCATAGCTAAACTCTTCGGGGGTAAAGGTTTGGTTAATGGCGGTGGCACTCTCGTTGTAAGTGTATGATTTGCCGTCCGACAGCGTCGTAGATTGAGGATATTCAGGCCCACGTTCAGCCGTTAGATTCAATGTGCCGTCACTGCGGAAGTGCAGCGAAGCGGCGGTCTCGTCCCCGCTCCAAGGCGCACTAAGGAAGTATTGGTGCGAAATTTCTGCGGCTTCTCTCTTTACCGCAGCGGTCGGGGGCAGCCAACCCGTCCATGTCGTGCCTTCAATTAAAAACGATATGACCTTATTATAGCTGTAAACATAGCCGAAATCGGCTGTCCTTGTGCCGGTGAAACGCACGTCCCTGCTTGAGAGGATGAGGTTAATCAGCTCCTGCTCTCCGGTAGAAGTCGGCGGCGCATCGTAGGGCGGTGGGGGTGGCGGCAGTTCAAAATCATCCCAGATTTCAATCACGGTGTCAGCACCCGCCGGCGGTTCCCTTGGGGGTCTGTCGGTTGGTGGTGCTTCGGGGTCGGGACTGGTGCCGGGGGTAACAGTACCGCCGCCGGTGGTGCCGCCGCCGGGGGGGGTGGTGGGGGTGCTGCCGTAGGTGCGTATGTTGATGCGTTCGCGTGGTGTTTCGGGGGGATTTTGGGCGATAATCCCAATCCGAGTCCACATACGCGTGATGGCAGGCACGTCAATCTCACGCCACGGCTTGTCGGGGGTGCGCTCTTCTGGGTCGCCAGTGCCGCCAGCGCCGCCAGAGCCGCCAGCGCCGCGTTGGATTACCGGCGTTCTCGCTCTCGCGGCGGAGACGTTATCAAGCTCCTGCCCGGGAGAACGTGTGGTGAGGATGAACGTGTGCCCCTTTGTGATTAGACCTGCATTGTAATCGGTGTCGTAGATGAGCTTGCCCTCACCGAGCGTGAATAGGAAGGGTGTGCCGTCCAGCTCGTCAATGAAGAGGGCGTTGCCTTCGCCGACTAGGAAGAACCCCATGAAGGGGCCGTCGCCGCCGCCGGGGACGAAGTCGAACTCATGCGTCCAGATGTCTATGTAGGGGTTGCTGTCGCCCATACCCAGGTCGCAGACATATCTGCCGGGCCATATTTCCCGCACACGCTCATACGACTTCAGCATGGTGATGACGCCCTGCTCGCGTGTGTAGGAGCCGTTGGGCGCGAAGAGGTTGCCGCCCACGCCCGACATAATCCCCGCCGCCTGCACGCGTCCCACATGGATCAGTGCCCAGCTTGCGATACTGCCGCTATCGGCAAAGGTCGCGGGGGAGTTGGGCAGGGGCTGACCGAGGGCGTCGGAGAGCTGCGCGAGCATGACGGCCGCCATTTCGCGGGTAAGCTCCCCGTTCGGGTTGAAGTTCCCGCCGCCGACGCCCGCCGCAATCCCGACCTTCGCCGCCTTGCGCACGTTGATGTCGCTTGTGTCGCTAAAGGTAGGCAGGTCGCCTGTAATGACGCCCAGCTCACCTTCATAGAGGGTGACGGCTAACGCGGCAAACTCGGCGCGTGTGAGCGCTTGACGGTAATCAGACTGCAACGCCGACGGAACCAAGCCGAGGTTCCCGCTGTAGTTCACCTGCGGCTGCGCCCAGCCCGACGGCGCGTTGGAATCCTGCGCGGGCGGCGGCGGCGCGGGGGGCGACGGCTCCGTGGGGGGCGGCTCCGTGGGCGGCGGCGTGGAAGTCGGGTTTAAGTCTGCCCAATCGGTTGCGAAGGTAAATGCCGTGTCCACAGGGATGATACCCAACGAGCCGTCCTCAACGTATAAGTGGGTTCTCGCGCCGCCATTATCATAGAAGAAAGTAAAGTTCCCCTTTGTCGTTTCCGCGGAGATATACGTGTAGCTGTCGTCGGCTACAAAAGCCGTCCACGTTCCTCTTGCCGTATCAAGCCCCATACCGAAATCCGCGTCAATATAAAGGGTGCGGTCAGGCATAATCATCACGGCGGCGTCGTAGGGGTAATTCTCATACACGCCCATTTGTATTCCGTCAACAAACGTTCCCTCCGAAACAGTCGGAGGCGGGGCCGCGGCAACGAATTCATAGCTTCCGTTCCATTTGCCGTACGACGATGTGGTCACGCCGTAGCGCGTTGTGCCCGTGTAGCTGTCACGGCCGGGAAGGATTCGTATCGTAACATTCGCCGCCTCCCCGACGCCCACCAGCCCGAAATGCACGGCGGCTCTGGCAATAATCGAGTCGTCGGTATAGACGTCGGTGCCCCAAACACTCCCGCTAGACGCGCCGACAATGTAAAAGGTGTGCGTAGAGTTGTTGTTGCCCCTGAGACTGGTCGCGCTCCCCCTGTATGGGTCTTGGGCCGAAACGCTTGAAACGCTCATCGCCATTATCAAAATCAGGCATAGCGTAACGGCCAAGATTCTCTTTGCGCTTTTCATTGTGAATGCACCTCTTTTATGATTTTTAGGGTTTTGTGCTGCGCTTACCGCCCCGGTAAAGCTGTGTAATTAACATTATATACCGTTTTTGCGGAACTGACAAGCCTGAATTTTCATTCCACGCCCTTGTAGTATTCCAGCGAGGGCAGCGGGCGCTCAAGGTGCGCCAGCACGCAGGACTCGCATAGCTTGGCGAAGCGCGCGAGCGGGTCTTTTCCGAGGGTGAAGGAAAAAACCTTGCCGGCGGGGGCTTGGCGGACATACCGCGCGGCGAGGGCGGCGTCGCCTTTCAGGGACGGCAGCTCCGGGTCAAGCGTGGGGTCAAGGCCCGCGTCGCAGAGGGCGCGCATTTCAAACGCGGCCTTGACGAGCGCGAGGGGTCGGTTTTGCTTGCAGAGCGCGTTCAGCGCGGCGACGGTGAGGTGGAAGGTGTCGCCCTCCGGCGCGAGCGTCTGGGCGAGGTCGGCGAGGTAGCAGGCCAGCGCCAGCGACGCCAAGTCCTCCCGCAGGGCGGAAAAAGGCTGAAGCACGTCGGCCTCCTTGAGGGTGAAGCGCTCCTTGTATTCGCTCAGCACCATCCGCGAACAGCACAGCACCTGCGACGCGGCGGCGTAGGGGGAGCCGTGCTTCCGCGCGCCTCTGGCGGACACAGTCAGTTTCCCCTCGCCCGCGGCCAGCACGGTGAGGATGAAATCGGATTCTTTGTATTCAACGGCGCGGGCCACCAGCCCGGTAACGACCTTGTGGCTCATTGGAACCCGAAGTTTCTAAGCTGCGCGTCGCTGTCCCGCCAGCCCTCGCGCACGCGCACCCACAGCTTGAGGAAAACCGGCCCCTCGTACATTTCCTCCAGCTCGGCGCGGGCAAGCGAGCCGATTTTTTTCAACATAGCGCCCTTTTTGCCGATGACGATACCCTTGTGGCTGTCCTTCTCGCAGGTAATCACGGCTTCAATCTCCACCAGCGGGGGGGCCCCGTCCCGCGCGTCTCCGCCGTCTTTCCGGCGCTCGCCCAACCGCTCCACCGTCACCGCCGCGCCGTGCGGCACCTCGTCGTTGAGGCAGAGCAGGAGCTTCTCGCGGATGGTTTCGGAAATCAGGACACGGGCGGGCTGGTCGCTCACCTCGCCGTCGGGGAAAAGGGCGGGGGAGGGCGGCATTTGCGCCAGCAGCAGCGCGGCCAGTTCCTCTACGCCGTCCCCTTTCTTCGCCGAGATGGGAAGCAGCGCGGCAAAACGCGCCTCATTTTGATACGCCGCGATGACCGGCAGCAGTTTTTCATAAGGTACGGCGTCGATTTTGTTGATGGCGAGATAGAGCGGAAAGGACACCTTCGCGCACTGCCGGATTAAGTCCCGCTCAAGCTCTCCCGCGTTCGGCACAGGCTCGACGACCAAAACGGCGGCGTCCACGCCGGCAACGCTTTCCCGCACCGTCCGCACCATCCGCTGTCCCAGCTTGGTGCGCGGCGCGTGGAATCCGGGCGTGTCAATCAGCACCATCTGTACCGGGGGGCGGTTGCAGACGGCGCACAGGCGGAGCCGCGTGGTTTGCGGCTTGGGCGTGACGATGGCGACCTTTTCCCCGCACAGGCGGTTAATCAGGGTGGATTTCCCGGCGTTGGGCCGCCCCACCACGGCGACCAAGCCCGCTCTTTCGATCCGCGTCAAAGCAGCAGCACCTTCTCCGCGGCGTCCATCGCGCTCTTGAACGCGCTGTGCAGCAAATGCGTCCCGACGCCGTCCAGCGCCCCGGCGATATGCGCGGGCCACGCTTTCTGTCTCAATTCGTCCAATATGGCTTTGGCGGCGGGCCTGTCAAACGACTCGCAGGCCGCGAGAAACCCGCCCAACTTCTCCCGCAGAAACGCCATATCCTCATCGGAGAGCGCCGCGCCGGCGGCCGTCTCCTTTTTCGCGTATTTCCCCAGCAATTCCCGGAGCGCGCTGATAAACGCGGGGGTTTCCTCCGCTATGGCGGCCATATCCCGCGTCTTGCCCGCGTCCTCCAGACGGCGCGCCACGCCGGACAACGCCGGCTCGCCGATGTTGGCGAGGGAGCTTTTCATCCCGTGAACGGTGACGATGTATTCCTCCTCGTCCTCTCCGTCCAGCTCCGGCATCTTCGCGTATAGGGCGTCCAGCACAGCGACGGCGTTTTCGGCGTCTAGCACAAAATACCGCCGCAACTCAGCCTCAAGCGCCTCGTTTTTCACCGGCGGCGCCGTGTCCCGCTTGTGGTTCATTTCAAAGTCCCGCCTTGCCGCCGCCACAACCTCGGGCGGCTTTCTGTTCCGAATCAGCTCGTTGAGAATCAGATTGAGCTCCCGCGAATCAATGGGCTTGGAGAGATAATCGTCAAACCCGTTTTGCAGATACCGTTCCGCCTGCCCGGTCAGGGCGTTGGCGGTCAGGGCGACAATGGGCTTGGTATACCCCATGCCGCGTATGCGCCGCGTCGCCTCTATGCCGTCTATCTTGGGCATCATATGATCCATGAAGATGACATCATATTCATGCCCGTTTTCGATTTTTTCAATCGCTTCATACCCGCCGGCCACCGTTTCAACCCTCAGGCCGTATGGAACCAGCATCCCCTTGGCGACGTAAACATTCGACGCCACATCGTCCACCACGAGAACGCTGCCGTAAGGCATATACTCGCGGAAAAACTGCGTCTTTTTGTGCGTTTGGGGCTGGAAACGGAAATCCCGCAGCTTTTCCGCCAAATCGGTGCCGCATACGCTCGTCCCGGCCAGCGTTTGCGGCAGGCGCACGGTGAAAACCGAGCCTTTGCCTTCCTCGCTCTCCACAAGGATGCTGCCGCCCATCAAATCAACAAGGCGCTTGGTGATGCTCATGCCCAAGCCCGAGCCGGCGGTCACGCGGTTGGCTTGGGTATTGAACCGCGTGTATTCGTCAAACAGCTTGTCTAGCTGTTCCTTCGTCATGCCCTGTCCCGTATCGCTCACGCGGAAGACAAGCGTCACGGAGCCGTCCTCCCCGCCGTCCCCCGGCTCGGCGGAGACGGAAAACACCACGTCCCCCTCCTCCGTATACTTAAACGCGTTGGACAGGATGTTGTTCAGCACCTGCTTGATGCGAAGCTCGTCGCCGAACAGCTCAAGCGGCGTGTCCGGGGCGACGCGAACGGCGAGGGCAATCGGCTTGCCCTCATAACGCAGGCCGTTGAGCTGCGCGGTGTCGTTAATCAAGCTCGGTATGTCGTATTTGACCGGGTTGATTTCCAGCTTGTCCGCCTCAATCTTGGACAGGTCAAGGATGTCGTTGATGATGTTCAGCAGCAGGTTGCCGCTCTCGCAGATGTGGGCAAACGCTTCCTCCGTGGACGGCGGCAGCCGCTCGCCCCTAAGCTGAATATCGGCAATGCCCAAAATCGCGTTCATCGGGGTGCGTATCTCGTGGCTCATATTGGCCAGAAAACGGCTTTTCAGTTGATTGGCTTCCTGCTCCTTCAGCGCGGTGCTTTCAAAAATCTTCTCGTGTTCCTTGGCAAGGTCTTTTTCCGCCTGCATCCGCTTTTGCTCGCGCAAGTCCCGCCTGTATACGACGACGACATAATCGTTGCCGTATTTCACGCGGATAAAGGTCGCCTCGCACGGCACGGGCTCCCCGTCCGGCATCTGGTTCATCCATTCGCAGCGGTGATAGCCCTCGTTCAGCGCCTTTTCCACAATCTCGCGCGCTTTTTCGGCCGAAGGCGAGCCGTCCGGCTGAAGCTCAGGGGAAAGCTCGGTGTATCGTTCGAGGTATTCCCGCTTGTCCGTCAGCCCGAAAAAATCCACCGTCGTCTGATTGCAGTCGATGTTGTTCATGTCCTTATCCCAGAAGTTGATGCAGAGGGGCGTGGCGTCCAGCATAATCCGCGTGCGCTCCTCCGCCCTGTTCCGGCTCGCGGCGATATGGATGAAGATGGCGCTCAGCACCGTTGAAAAAAACAGCCCGGCGAGGATAAGAAACCACTGCAAGCTCCTCAGGTTTGCGTAATAGCTGTCCTTGAGGGTGGCGACGCCCAGAAACCAGCCGTTGTCGAGCAGCCTTACGGTGATGGTTCTCGTTTCGCCGACATGATTGACAAACCTGTAATCCGTCACCGGACGTCCCCGCGCCAAATCGTCCGCGATGGCGGCCACGCCGCTCGGGATATCGCGCAGCGGCATCCCGATGAGGGCGGTGTCGGAATGGCCGATGACGTTCAGGTTTGTATCGAAAATCATCCAAGAGTTATCGAATTGTCCTTTGTATTCCTCGGAAAACATCGAAAGCCTGTCCAGAAGAACATTTAAGCCGATGACGGCGAGATAGCCGCCGTCGGCGTCATACAGGGCGCGCGCGCAGGAGAGGACGGCCCTGCCGGTGATCACATCCTCATACGGCTGCGTAACGATGATATCGCCCCCGGCCGCGACAGCCATCGCATACCAGTCGCGGTCTTCCAGCAGAAACAGTCCGGCCGCCTCCAGCTCGTTCCAGTCCATTTCCGGGGAAATCCCGCTGAATCCGTGCCGCGGCGGCCAGCCGGGGACGTCGAAAACGGCGAAAAAGCTGAGAACGCCCGAAATATCCAGCATATGCCCGTACTCGGTCATCTTGATGATATACGCTTCCACCTCGTCAAGCTCGGAGCCGCCGAGAATCATGTCGCGGATGGTCTCGCTCACGACGCCCAGCATCGTTTCCAGCTCCTTCAGGTCGGCGTTGACCCGGGACGCGATATTGAAATACAGCGTTTCCGCTTCCCGCGTCAAATGAGCGTCCTCAATGGTTGCGCCGAACAGAAAGCTGGCGGTTCCCATCAGCGCGAACGCCAGAAAAACAATCAAAATCTGCGCGTACGGCAGACGCGAGAAAGAATTCCTTCGCATGGCGGGGCGGTTTAACGGCATAGGGACGCCTCCTCAAACTGCCGGCTGACGCGGGAAAACACGTCGGCTATCTGCGGGTCGAATTGCGTTCCCTTGCTTTCGAGGATGATTTTTTCCGCCTCCTCATGCGTGAAAGCCCGCTTGTAGGGGCGGTCGGATACCAGCGCGTCGTAGACGTCGGCAACCGCCATAATCCGCCCGTGGAGAGGAATCTCCTCTCCTTTCAGCCCGTAGGGGTAGCCCTTGCCGTCCCACCGCTCATGGTGATAACCGGCAAACAGTCTGGCGTATCTTAAAAAGAGTTCGTCCCCCGCCTCGTCGATGATGCTGTCGATGATTCTCACGCCTTCGGCCGCGTGGGTCTTGATGATTTCAAATTCCTCGTCGGTCAGCTTCCCCGGCTTATTCAGAATCAAATCGGAAATGGCGATTTTACCGATGTCGTGCAGGCGCGAGGAGGATACGACAACCTCGAAGTCCCACTGCTCAATCTCGTCGTTATACACCCCGCTTCGGAGCATTTCATCCAAAAGGATGCGGATATATCTTGTCGTGCGTTCTATGTGCTTGCCGGTCGTCTGGTCGCGGTTTTCCACCATATTGCTCAAGACGTTCACAATGCTGTTTTTGAGCTGAATCAGGTTGTCCGTCCTCTTGCGGATGAGGTCTTCGATGCCTAGATGCGTCTTGATGCGGTTAAGGAGGACGGACGAGGAAAAGGGCTTGGAAATAAAGTCCAGCGCGCCCTCCTCAAACCCGTGGGATTCGGTCACGGGGTCGCTCTGGCCGGATAAGAATATCACAGGGATTTTTTTGAACGCGGGGATGGATTTCAGAAGTCTCAGCGCCTCAAAGCCGTCCATTTCGGGCATCATAATGTCCAAGAGAATCATGTCGGGGTGAACGTCCTTCAGCAATTCAAACATCTGCACGGCGGACGGCAGCGGAAAGACCCGGTAATGCGGTGACAAAACCTCGTCCGCAGTGACCAAGTTGACGTTGTTGTCGTCCACCACAAAAATTGTTTTCAAACCAATCACACCTCTTCGCGCCGCCAAGGCTGTTTGTTCTATTATACACATGTCCGCCTACCAAGGCAACCATTAAACGCGATTTAGTTTGACGCCACGCCGCAAAACGGGCAGGAACCTCATTTCCCGCCCGTTTTCAGCGCTGTGGCCGCCCGCGGTTATTTCAGCTTAACCGGCTCCAGCAAATCAAGCTGTTTTTCGCTGTCCGGCACGCTGTCTGAGATGAAGGTCTCGAAGTCCATACAGCATTCCTCAAGCCATTGGAAGGAAAAATCAACCTCGTATTTGCCGCTGCTTTCAACCCAGTTGTGAAGAAGCCCCCAGCGCTCGCCGATTTCGTTCATGTGCGTGGATACGGACGCGTACAGCCCGCCGCCGAAATGCTTTTTGACCAGCGGCTCCGGCACGTCAAAGCCTTCGGGAACAGTGACCCACATTTCATACCCGTACACAGGGCTGTCTTGGGAGGGGCTGGGGTTGTTGAACCCCAAGAAGCGGAACCCGTCCCGTTTGTGCAGATGGTTTTCCAGCACAAACGGGTTAAACACCTCGGAGCAATCGCGTTCAGGCGAGGCGCTTTCGGCGCGGTAGGACGCCACCGTCATGGCGGGCAGTTTGACGATTCGGACATTTTTCAGGTTTTCCTCCGGCATGGATAGGACCCTTTCTGAGAGTAAAATTTGTGACGCGGCGGACTCGGCGGCGAGGGCGCCGTCATGCGCTTCAAGGCAGATGAAAACCTGCTTCAAATCCTTGGCCTCCCGTATGCGCCCGATAAGGCTCTCAACCAGGGCAATCTGCCCAATCCGCGCCGCGTTTTCCCCGTCATAGAATCTGTAGCCGTTTTCACTTCGCGCGCTTTTCAGGATGCCTGTTTCTTCCCAATACCGCAGGGTGCGGTTGGAAATACTGAATTGCTTTGCCGCCTCGCCGATCCGCAGCATACCGCGTCACCCCTCTCTGATGGGTATGATAAACCATTCCGCCGCGTCAAGGTCAAGAGCATTTTGAAAAAAATTTTTAGCAGCCGAACAGCCGCGTCCCGTTCTCCCATGTCAGCCGCTCGACCGTCTCCGCCGTCTGACCCCTCGCTTGGGCCAAAACGGCGAGGATGTGCGGAATCATCAGGCTGTCGCAGCGTTTGCCGCGCAGCGGCTCGGGCGCGAGATAGGGCGCGTCGGTCTCCACGAGCAGCAGGTCGTCCGGAACGGCGGCGGCGGCTTCGCGCAAGGCGGCGTTTTTCTTATACGTCACCGCGCCGGCGAAGGAGATATACGCCCCCATGCCGCGCAGCGTCCGAACCATCTCCGCGTCCCCGGAGAAGCAGTGGAAAACGCAGCGCAGGCCGGGGCGGGCGCGCACGGCGTCTAAAACGTCCTCATGCGCGTCGCGGTCGTGGATGATGACCGGCAGCTTGTATCGCTCCGCGAGGCAAAGCTGGGCGTCGAAAGCCTCGCGCTGGGCGGCGCGGTCGGGCGGCGGATAGCCGGGTCGCTCGAAATAGTCCAGCCCGCATTCGCCCACGGCGGCAATCTTATGCGCCGCCGCGTTTTGCAGATACCCCTCCAGCACATCCAAAGAGCGGGCGACACGCCCGTTATCCGCCGCCGCCCCACCCGGACATTCGCAGCGGGGCGTGCCCGCCGCGTAATGGGGGTGGATGCCCGCGCCGGCGAGAATGAAGCCGTGCCGCGCCGCGACGGCCAGCACCGAGGGCTGCTCCTCCATCGACGTGCCGGGCGTCAGCACACGGCCGACACCCGCGCCGGGCAGCGACGCGAGAAGCTCCTCACGGTCGCCGTCATAGCGCGGGTCGTTGTAATGGGCGTGGGTGTCGAATATCATTCGTCCGTCATTTCGCGTCCCGGCTTGAGAACCTTCACCTCGGTACGGAGCATGGTCTTGGGCGGGGAATCGGGCGCGCTGTCAAGCCGCACCTTGATGCTGCCCCGCAGGAGGGATACGATGTCGGTCACCGTCCCCTTGCCCTGCTGTGTCTGCACCACGCTGTCAACGCGGGGCGTGACCCGGTGCAGATGCTCATAGGCGGTCTGCTCGTATTTCAGGCAGCACATCAGCCGACCGCAGGTGCCGGAAATCTTGGTCGGGTTGAGCGAAAGGTTCTGCTCCTTTGCCATCTTGATGGAAACCGGCTGGAATTCATCCAGAAAGGTGGAGCAGCAAAACTCCTTGCCGCAGACGCCCAGACCCCCCAGCAGCCGCGCCTCGTCGCGCACGCCAATCTGCCGCAGCTCAATACGGGTGCGGAAAACCGAGGCGAGGTCTTTGACCAGCTCGCGGAAGTCCACCCGCCCGTCGGCAGTGAAATAGAAGATAATCTTGTTGCCGTCAAAGGTGTAGTCCACCTCCACGACCTTCATCACAAGGCCGTGCCGCTCCACCTTCTGCCGGCAAATCTCCAGCGCTTCCTGCTCCTTTTGGAGGATTTGCTCCAGCGTCTTTTTGTCGTATTCGGTGGCGACGCGGATGACCTTGCGGAGAGGCGGCACAATCCGCTCGTCCTCCACCTTGAAAGGAAGCGCCGTACAGACGCCGTATTCCATCCCGGACTGCGTCTCGACAATCACGGCCGTCCCCTTGCGAAGCGGCAGCCCCGCCGGGTCGAAATAATACAGCTTGCTTCCCTTTTTGAAGTGTACGCCCACAACAGTCGTCAATGTGAGTTCTCCTTGTCCAGTTTTTTATTCCCCGACGCGGGGGGTCATCCCATTTGATTAAACACAGCTATGCTCTGCTCCCGCGTAAACGTCCCCTCTGGCATGAAGTTCCCGCCGGAGCCGTTCATAATCCCGTTCGAGCCGACAAAGTGTATCGCGTCCCGCGCCCAGCCGGCCGCCTCGTCCATATCCGCAAAGTCAGCGTCAGCCGCCTCGTCCGTCTCAACGCCCAGAATGTTATGCACCTTCACCAGCATCACCGCCGCCTGCTGCCGGTTAAACGTCTCGTCAACCCCAAACACCCCGCCGCCGGAACCAGCCGTGATATCCAGCTTTCCGGCCGCCAGTATAATCGGGTCGTCCGTGTCCACAAACGTCCTATCCGGCGCGACGGCGAATTGCTCCAACAGCTCCGCGTCCGTCATCTTCGTCTCGTACCGCAGCCAGCTCATGGCCAGCCGCACGAACTCGCCGCGGGTGATGTTTTGCGTGTAGGCGGCTTGCAGCTCCTCGGGGAGGAAGCCCTTGGCGTACGCGCTGTTGATGTGGTCGTGCGCCCAGCCGGCGGCGTCGGAGAGGTTGGGTGCTAGACTGTTGGCTTGAATCCATGCTTGGCGCTTGGCTTCGGTGTCGTAGTTGCCCGCTAAGTACCCTTCGGGGTCGGCTACGGCGAAGTAGGCGAGCTTGGGAGTGAAGTCGGCGCTGAAGATGGTCGGATAATTTGTACTAATCCAACTGGCTCCGTCACTAAGCCCCCAAAAGGTGACAAATTCGATATGATTGGAATAGCGCTTAAACATTTGAAACAGTTTTGCGTAAACCTCGGCTTGTTTCTCAAATAACGCTTGTGTTGGGATTAACTCCTCGGTCGGCGCTCCCTGCCAAGGTACCCAGTCGAATATAGAGATGTCAAGTTCTGAAATGCTGATTTCCACGCCCAAGTTGGCAAGATGGCTGATATTTCTTTCCACATCGGCGAGATTGACGTTTATTTGAAAATGTCCTTGCAACCCCACCCCCTCAATCAACAGGCGAGAGTTCCCTTCGGCAAGCCATTTGTCGTTGATTTCTTTCACCATTGCGGCGACAGCGGTAATATGGGCTTGTCCTTCCGCAAAGTCGGCGTTGTAATAAAGCGTCGCGTTCGGGTCGGCCGCACGGGCGAGACGGAAAGCATATTCAATATAATCCGCGCCGCTTTCACCGTCGTTTGCGCCGTTGGAAAATGCTTGATACCACGGAGAGTACGTCTTCAATCCGTTCCTCCAGTCAGATGCCGTCTTTTCTGGAAAATCGTTTTCCCATGCAGCATATGCTTCATTAAGAACATCCCATGAGACAACTTTGCCGCTAAAATGCCCCGCGACTGTACTGATATATGTTTCCAAATTGGCTTTAGCCTCGGTGCGGGTTAGGGGCGTACCGTCTGGGTTGTTGGTGAGCCAATCTGCATGTGTCTGCTCCCATACTAACGTGTGTCCATGAACGACCATACCCTCTTCAAGAAAAATTCCCAAGGCATTGTCTATATCAAAAAAATCGTAAACTCCGCTGGCGGAAGTCAAAACTCCGGGTTTCATAGCACCTTCAGCCGTTACTATATTGTAATGGCGCTTTAGGATTGGGAGCCTCATAGGTAGTGACCACACATCAAAAATATTGCCGATAAGGAAATGGTCTTTGTAAAGCTCTTGCAGTGACGGAAGCCTTGTGGTGGCGGCAATGTTGGCGGTATTCGGGTCGATTCTAAAAGATATGTCATCAATGTAGTATTCGACGTTAGGGTCATTGCTGTATACATAAATTGTGATATATCCACCCGTGAGGTCATCTGGCGTATAAACAAACTGTCCCGAAAACTTCGTCCAGCCGTTCGATTTGGAAAGGTCGCTTCCGTCTATCCACCGATATTGCGAGTCTTCCCCTTCGCTGATTTGTGTAAACAGATTGAAATAATACTCCTCTTCCCCTTTAGACAACACCCACGCGCTGATTTCGTATACAACATCCGGCTCTATCAGATGGTCTACCCGCACCTCAGCCCAGTGCCAAAAGCCCTCACGGTTTGAAACAAGGAGAGAATTGTTCCCCGAATGGGATTGCTCGTTTGTAACGGTTAAAGTGCTGCCGTTCCCAGCAAAGCCATTTAGTCCACCGCTTTCAAAGTCGATGAACAACCCACCTGTTCCTTCATTTGCCGCCACCGTCGGGACAAGCGCGAGAACCAGCGCCGCTGCCAGCGCGAGGGTGAGGACACGTCTTCTCATGGTGGAACGCCCTTTCTTTTACCGGAAAACCGGGCTGTCAGCCCGGTTCCCGGCGAGCATATTTCGCCTAGAATACCATTTTACAGCTTTGTTACTATGTTGTCAAGTCTTTTTTGAAAAATATTTGAAAATCTTTTCAAAAAGTTCCTGTTTCACCCCAAAAAAACCGCTTGTCAAGTCCCCCCGCGTCTCAATGGAGCGTCTCCCGCCTCCGGCGGGAGACGCAGAAAGGCCAACCAACAAAGCCCCCCCGCGTCCCGTAGGGGCGGCATACATGCCGCCCGCCGTTGTCCCGTCCCGTAGGGGCGCGCATTGCGCGTCCCCCACGCCCCCCGCGTCACTCCACAGCCAATACCCCGCAGATGGTGCCTACGGAGGCGTTCAGCTCCAGCGCGGGGAGCAGGCCGGATACGGTTTGCAGGGCTTGGGTGTAGGCGGGCTTAACGCCGTCGGTCAGGCAGCGGTCGCGGAGACAGGACAGGACGGCCAGCAGGACGCCCCTGAGCGCGTCGCGGGAGAGCTTGTCCCACGAATAGGCGGCGGCCATCCGCCCCCAAGGGTCGCCCAGCGCGCCGACAAAGGCTTCGGCGCGTTCGGCGTATTCGTTGTCCTCCGCGCCGCCGGGGGGCAGACGGCGGAGGGCGCATCTTGACCTCACCGTGGGCAGCAGCGCTTCCGCGTTGCCGGCGCACAGGATAAAGCGGACATAGCGCGGCGGCTCCTCGAGGACGCGGAGCAGCGCGTTCTGGGCGCTTTGGTTCATGTTTTGGGCGTGGGCGATGATGTAGACCTTGACCTCGCCGTCAAAGGGGCGGAGCAGGGTGTCGCGCCGTATGGCGCGGATGTCGTCAACCTTCACGGCGGCGTCCGCCCCGTTGTCGAGGACGGACACGTCAACATGCAGCCCCGCCAGAACCTTGCGCTCATCCCACATCCAATCAGACGCGAGACGCAGCGCGGCTTGGCGCAGAGCCTCGGAATCGTTGCCCTCAAGGATGACGGGAATGGGTGGGGCGGCCTCAGAATTTTTTGAAGTCTTCAACGTTCATCACAAAGGCGGTGGCGCCGCCCACCGTGACCTCCACCGGCATGGAGGAGTACATCCCCATCCCCATTTCGCTGGTGGCGGGGATGACCTGACGGCGGGAATTGGAGCGCTTGCCGATAATCTCCATCGCGCCTTCCAAACGCTCGTCGTCCACGCCGATGAGGATGGTGACGTTGCCCACCTGCAAAAAGCCGCCGGTGGTGGCGAGCTTGGTGACATGGTAGCCCGCCTGCGTGAGATTTTGAATGACGCCGTGCGCGTCGTCGTGGTTGATGATGGCAAGAATCAGTTTCATAAAAATGTTCCTCCTAACGGACAATCCAAATATATGCGTCATTATCAGTATAACACAGCCCGAAAAGAATTTCGAGAGTTTTTTTGTCGATGCGCTCGCCCGGCGCGAAAAAAGGGATGCCCGGCGGCGACGGCGCGAACACCCGCGCGGCGACGCAGCCCGCCGCCTCGCGCAGCAAAACCCGTTTGCGGGGGGCGAAGAAGGCCTCGCGGAAGGGGAGGGCAGTTGATAGTTGATAGTTGATAGTTGATAGTTGGGGGACGGGGGGAGCGGGGAGGGGGGGGATTGTTTTTAGGGCTTTTTTTAGGAGGGTGAGGTCTTGGGGGGTGTTGTGGGGGGAGAGCATGAAGAGGATTCTGTGCGCGTCGGCCAGTTCGCAGACGACGCCGAGGTCTTGCGCCAAGCGGGCGGCGTGGGCGCGGGCGTCGGGGGTGTATACGGTGATTTTGGCGGGGTCGTCGCCCGGCTCTATGTAGGGACGGGTGAAATCCGCAATCCTTGCCCAATCGCCGGGGTTGCTGACGGCGGCGTCCAGCGACGCCAGCAGCGCAAACGACGGGGACGCGGTGCCGAAGACGGCGGTTTGGCCGCGGAGCAGCTCGGCGTCCGTCGTCCCGTCCGACAGCAGCATGGCGGTCTGTCCCAGCGCGGGCAGGGTTTTGTGAGCCGAAACCACCCAAAGGCTGCCGGGCGGCGCGTAATCGTCTAAACAAAACGGCAGATGCGCCCCATGCGCCGCGTCGCACAGCACAAGCCCGCGTGAATCGGGGCGGGGCGTGATTTTGCCGAAATAATCCGGCGAGGTGTAAATCACAGGCTCCTCAGCGGACGGCGGCGCGTCCCAAAACCACACCGGGCGCAAATCCAGCAGCGCCAGCGCGTTGTACACGCTCCGGTGGCAGTTGCGGGCGACATGGACGGTATCCCCCGGGCGGGTGACGGCGCTCAGCATGGCGTAAATGCCCTGCGTCGCGCCGCCGGTCAGGTAAAAGCAGTCTTGCGCGCCGTAAAGCGCCGCCGTCCGGCGCTCGGAACGGCGGATCGCGCCGTCGCTCTCGCCGTATAAATCCCCCGTCCCGTCCAGCTCGGTCAGGTCAAGCGGCGCAACACCGTCAAACGGCGGCCCCAGCCGCCCCTTATGCCCCGGCATATGAAACCGCGCCGTCTGTTTGTCCGCATAAGCGGTCAGGGCTTGCAGCAAACTCAAATTCTCGCCGCCTTTCGGCGTGGTATGGGGGTGCTTATTCGGGAACGAATAACGCTTCGGCATGATTTCTTCCGTATTTTTCATCATTGATTTTTTCTTTCACATATATCCATTTTTCAACATCTATATCATAACAATTCGCGATGGCAAGCGCGTAATAAATCACATCATAGATTTCTTCCTCGATTGACCCTTTGAAGGTTTCAACCGCGGCGGGAGAAGCGTTTTTACGCATGGCTCTTGATAATTCGCCGACTTCTTCGGCGAGTTTCAAAAAATACCCTTGCTTTAATTCAGGGTTATAGTCCTGTTCTTTTATATATTCCTGCAATCGGGCAATCGTTATGTTCTTCATATGTTCCCTCCGCCGCCGCTCACAGCACCCTCCGCGGGAGCATACCGGCGAAGAGGGGGTTGACTTCGATGTGGGCTATGGTGCCGGCGGCGGCGCGGGATTTGGTGAGGTCTACGACCATGTGGTTCTGCCCGATTGTTCCGAGGACGGGGACGTCCTCGCCGGTGTCAAGGGCGATGCGGACGTTTCCGTAGCCTCGGCGGAAGGGCGTCAGCTCGAAAAGGCGGGAATAAACGGGGCGCTCCACAAAAACGCCGTGGGCATAGCCCACCGGGATGACCCCGGCGCGCACCGAGCGGCGAAGCTTTACGCAGCCCGCCACCGTCTCTCCCGAAGGAATCCAGCGCGCGTCGGCAATGGGCGCGGCGATGGTTCCCACGCGGTGCAGCTTTGCCCGGCCGGGGATACGCCCGGTCATGGCCGCGCCGATGCGCACGGCGTCGTACTGCGGCAGCTCCGGGTGCTGGAACATCGCCGACGCGCCGAGCGCGTGGACAAGCCCTGTTTCGTAGGTTTTCTCCCTCAGGGCCGCCAGCACGGCGTCAAACTTGGCGATGTACGACTGCGCCTTTTTGGCGGAAAGGCCGCCCGGGAGGTGGGTGCAAACCCCGGAGACGGCGATGTTTTGCATATAGGAGAAGATGCTGAACAGCTTGTCTGTCTCGGTCGGGAGGAAGCCGTAGCGTCCCATGCCGCAGTCGATTTTGATGTGCGCCTCGGCCACCGCGCTGCGCTTTTCGGCGATGCCGGACAGCGCCAGCGCCGCCTCCTGCGAGCCGACGGTGGCGATGACGTTGTTGTCAAGGATGGCGTTGATTTCCTCCGACACCGCCGTGGAGCGCATCAGCAATATCTCCTCCTGCCGGAACCCCTCGGCGCGGAGCAGCGCCGCGTCGGCGGGGTCGCCTACCCCGAAACGGCGCACGCCCATCTCCCGCCAAAATTTTGCCATAGGCAGCAGCCCCAGCCCATAGGCGTTGTTTTTCAGCACCGCTATGATTGACGCCCCCGAAAGCCTGCGGCACACCTCACCGTAGTTCTTCACCAAATGGGCCTTTTGTATAATCAGCTCTTTCGTCACCGTCAATCCCCACCTTCGCGCGGTTTTTTTCCAGTATACCCTATTTTTCGGGGCTTTGCAAGGGGCGCGGGAAAGCCGGAGCGTGATTTGCTCCGGCTCTGCTCGTTGCGCCGTGGTTGCTTACGGTTTGGAAATATACATATCAACATATGGTGCGAATTCAATGATTCCGTCTTTGTAGTGATTCCAGTTACCATCACCCCAGTCGCCATTTAAGTAAACGACATTACCAATCTGAATCAACCGATCTCTGCCGGAAGCCTCAAAAAAGGCGGCAGCGTCAGCCTCGCTTGAAAAAACGTATTTCGTCATACCACTACCATAAATTGTACCACCGTTTTCGTTGAAGCTTGCAACGTAGTACGTAATGCCGTTATTGTCGCCGTATTCGATGCCGCCCATTAACTGCTTATTGTCGCCGCTTTCAGTCCAGACAACATAATCATCGGACAGCACATAGAAATACCCCTTATCTCCTGCGTGGCTTTCAAGCGGCGGTTCTACATTCGGCGGTGTACCGTTGTCGGGGATGATTACATCGCCGCCGTTTCCGTTAGTGGGGTCGCCTGTACCGGGGTCGTTGCCGCCGTTGCCCGGGTCGGGGTCTTGCGACGGCGCGGACGGTTCGGGTGCGGGGTCTTGCGACGGTGACGGATTGCTCGTGCCGCCGCCCGAAGTGTTGTTGTTGCTATCGGAGCAAGCGGCTAACGCGAATACCATTATCAGCGCAATGGCAAGCGCGAAGATTTTTGTTGTTTTCATGGTGACATTCTCCTATCTCTTCATTTGAAAAGTTTTATGATTGCGCGGTTTCTACTCCACCACGTCCGCGACCTCAAAAGTTAGTCCTTCGTAAATTCTAATAAATGTGTTATCGTCCGGGTCATGCGAAGACAAACCGTGCATATTAAAATCTGCGACAACCCAAAACTCGATGATGTCGTCGAAGCCGAACCCCGGCTTAAACTGTTCCGTCCATACGGCGGTGAGCCCCGTTTCATCGACGCTTATCTGCATATCTTCGGGGTTTCTTATTACTATATCCTTTTCTAAATCCAGCGTCATATAATCCCATGTGTTCCCGTCTCCGTAACCAATTCTGCGTCCGGTAGAGACAGAGCCACCGCGGTCTGTGCCTATTGCAAACAATCCTCCTATGCAGGCATCTCCGGAAAAGTTATAAATCCCGGTAATGGTCCAATATGCGAAGAATATCGTCCCGGGGTCTCTTTCTATCCATTCCCACGGCATGATATATGTTGGCTTGATGGACGTGTCTTTGTAAACAAACGACATCGTACCGTCGCCGTTATTGGTCGCGCTTAATGTGATAGCGGTAGGGTCGAAGCCGAACTCGCTTAACTTTGTATAGGGTACGAGTTCATTAAACGGCACCATAACATCGTTATTGCTGAACTTAATATACGTCTGTCTATTTTGCTCTAACCCCGAAATAGTAAAGCCTACAACCTCAACATCTCCTATGTCGTCCGCGCTGTACTGTTCCGGCATAAAAAATATCAGCAACACGCTGTCACCGTCTATTTTTATGGGGTCGTAGCCGTTGTTATGCGTATACCTGCCCGCAGCACCGTAAATCGTAAAACGCTTGAAAAAACCGTTACCGAAATGTATTTCTATATCGCTGAAAGTACCCGGTTCCAGCTCCAGCGCGGCAAGCCTATCTGGAAGCTCGGGGATTGTTATGCGCATGGCAATCTCCTGCCCTTGTTCATGTTTTCCGCCTATGCCTATCTTAAGCTCGGACACAAGCTCCTGTTCAGGAGGTATACCGCCATCGTTACCCTGCTGTGTCGGGTTCGGCGGCGGCGCGGACGCATCGTCGGCATTGCCGCTATTACCTTGTGTTTCCGATGGCGGCGGTGAGTTGGCACTGCCGCCCGAAGTGTTGTTGTTGCCGCTATCAGAGCAAGCGGCTAACGCGAAACCCATTATCAGCGCGAGGGCGAGCGCGAAGATTTTTGTTGTTTTCATGGTGACCAGTCTCCTTTGTTAGTACGGCGTGAGAGTACGCAAAGAATTGTAACACAACCAAGTCCAAAATGCAACGGCAAGTTTGCCGCATTGCGCGGCTCTCTTTGCTTGCGGCTAAGAAGAGGTTTGTGCTATACTAAACAGCGGAGAAGTGTTTTCTATCTGAAAAAAGGGCAGACACGGTCAAGCGTCCGGCCGCCGTTTATGATATTCTGAACCGCAAAGAGGGGTTGCCATGCACGCTTGGGAAGCCATACAAAAAACCGTAAACCACATCGAGGCGCATATCGGCGAGGATGTTCAAATCGAGGAGCTGGCGGGCATCGCGGCGCTGTCGGTGTTTTATTATCAGCGGCTGTTCGCGCGGCTGGTGAAAAGGCCGGTGCGGGAATACATCAAGCTGCGGCGGCTGGCCAGAGCCTGCGGCGCGCTGCGGGACAAGGAAAACCGCATTCTCGACGTCGCTCTGGACTACGGCTTCAGCAGCCACGAGACCTTTACGCGGGCGTTTAAGGACGCCTACGGCGTCACCCCGGCGCAATACCGGGACAACCCAGTCGGCCTGAACAATTTCGACAAGCCCGACCTACTGCTGAACTACGTGATGATTGACGAGGGCGTGCCGCTGATCAGCGAGGGGCTGGTGCTGGAAATGAGCCGGAAGACGCTTGACGCCCCGATTGATTTTCTCGGCGCGGAGGGGCAGTTTCCTTTCAAAATGGGCAAAATGCTGGGCGAAAGACCGGGCGTTGACATGGCGGGCAAGATTTGGGACGCGTTTTTCAGCAGGCTGGAAGACATTCCGCGCATTCCCGGTGGCCGGCGGCTCGGCGTCTGCTATCACGGAGACGCGCCGGACGGCTATACCACCTATTTCGCCGGGGCGGAGGCGGAGACGGGTGCGGAGGACGCGCGTTTTGCGCGCTGGCGGCTCCCCGCGAGGGAATACGTCGTGTGCGGGTTTGAGGCGGAAAGCGTTGCGCTGCTCACGGGCGCCGCCTTGGGCAAGGCGATGAAATATACCCGGATGTGGCTGAAAAGGCGCGGCTGGATTGCCGACGGCTTCTTCCCGGAGATGTATTACCCCACCTCCCCCGCCGCGGCCTATATGGAGCTGTGGATTCCGTATAAGGAGCGGGAAAAGGATTGAGGTTGCGTTTTCCCGCCTTCGGCGGGGATTCCAAAATAGAGTTGGGCGATTGCCCGGAAAGGTGAGAAAAATGAACAGGTACGAAGAAGGACTGCGCATGATTGAGGAAAAATTCGGCGGGGGCAGGGACAACAACCTCTCCCTCGCGACCATCGCGCTGGAGCCCAACGCCGAGGGCAAGCCCCGCCCATGCTCCCGCGAGGTGGACGCCTACTACGAGGACGGCGTGTTTTACGTCACCACATGGGGCGGCTCAAACAAAATACGGCAGATTGCCCAAAACCCGGAGGTGTCGCTTTCGGTGAACCTAGGCTGGTTTTCCGCCAACGGAATCGGCGAAAACCTCGGCTGGGTGCTGAAGCCGGAAAACGCCGATATACGGGCAAAGCTCCGCAAGGCCTTCGCCGAATGGTATGACAGCGCGAACAATGAGGCGGACGAGAACTGCGTCATTCTGGCCATCCGCCTGACGGCGGGCGTCATCAACCACAACCACGGCGCCGACTTTTACCACATGGATTTTGTGAACAAAACGGCGACGTAGACTGGGGGCGTATCCGATGAAAACCATGTTAAGCAGCATGAAAAAGCGCAAATTTGATATCCCCGAGGAAACCGTGCTGATTTTTGAACACATTGTTCAGGCGTATGAGGGCGGCGAGTGTGAAGCGGAGTTTCTCAAGGCGATGGAAACGCATCTCACCAGAGAGCAGCGCTTCCGGCTGTGCGAAGAAAACGGGGCCTGCAACGGCGCGGGACACGACAAGGAGCGCAAAGCCTTCGCGCTGGAACACGCCGAAAAGCCCCTCGCCGAGCGGCTGGCGTTGTTTGCGAAGGCCTTCGGCAGGAACGCCGTTTTGAACGGCGACGGCACGATTACCGTCACCTTTGCCTACACCCACGGGTATTACAAGCACGCGCCCAAGGGGACGTTTGCGTTTCCGGGGTCGGTTGAAGCCTACTTTGAACGGTGCGCGGGCGGGCGCTTGTATGAGCTGCAGAAAGCCTTGGGCGTCAAGCTGAAAATCAAGTCGGTCGATCTGTCTCCCCTCGGTGAAAGCGTGACAAACCCCGTTGTGTTTACTTTTGAGCCTGCGGAATAGCCCGCCACAGCCGCCCCGCCAAGACCAGCGCCAGCGCCAGCGTCAGCGCGGTTATGGCGGTCAGCGTGACGCCCAGCGTGTCGAAGAAGCGGAGACGGGCGATGGTTTCCACCTGCTCGGCGATGGTTTCCGTGGCTTGGATTTCCAGCCCGGTCAGACGCGTCAGGATGAAAGCGAAGACAGCGGAGATGCTGGCGTGCAGCATCTTGCCCGCCAGATAGGAGCGCGGCGACAGCCCGCTTTGCCCAATGAAGGACAGCACTTGGCAATGGACGGACAGGCCCGCCCACCCCAGCATAAACGCGGCCATCGCCATCCGCCCCGCCAAATGCCCGGTGGCGCCGCCTTGCAGGAAAAAGAGACCGCTTGTCAGCTCAATCAGCCCGGTCAGCAGGTTTTGGGCGGCGTCCCGCGTCATGCCGAACGGGGAGAGCAGAGCGGACAGCGCCCCGGCCGCGGCCGGAAGGACGCCGCTGGTGAACAGCAAACGAACGGCGACGGTGAAGAAGACGACAAAGCTGGAAATATAGAAAACAGAGGAGAAGGACGATTTGACCGAGCGGGTGAAGGCGGCGGACAGCGAAACCGTCTCCTCCGTCCCGTCCGGCACGGCGGTTGCGGGAACCGCGCCGTACTTGTAAAACCTGAACAGCACCCCGACGGCGACCGACGCCGCCGTGTGCGTCAGGAAGAGAAGCCAGCCCGCGCGGCTTGAGCCGAGGATGCCCACGCCCGCCGCGCCGAGGATAAACGCCGGGCCCGAATTGTTGCAGAACGCCAGCAGGCGTTCTGCTTCCTCTTTGGAGCAAAGCCCTTTCTCATACAGTGAAATGGCGCACTTCGCCCCCACCGGATAGCCGCCGAAAAACCCCAGCGCCACCGCCGCCGCGCAGGCTCCGCCCACCCGGAAAAGAGGGCGCATAAACCGTTCGAGCGCGCGGCCGGTTCGCCGCGCCAGCCCCAGCTCAATGGTCAGCGCGCTCAGCACAAAAAAAGGAAACAGCGACGGAATCAGCACGTTGGCGCAGATATACAGGCCCTCCCGCGCCGCCTCCGAGGTCGTCCTCGGCGAGAGCAGCAGCCCGAGGGCCGCCGCCGCCAGCATCAGCCCCACCGTCACATCCGTCAGCAGGCGGCTCTTTAGAATACGGGTCATAGACATCCCCCCGGTACAATAGATATGTAGAGACGACTGGCTCCATGCCCGTCCTTCGGGCGGGCGCGGGAAGCGGCGGAGGGAGACGAGGGGATGAAGGAGAGCTTTCTCGAAAAGGCGGCGCGGAAGATGGACATACCGGCGGACATCGCCGCCAACCTCCCGAAAATCATCATCCACGGCTATCGGGAGATAACCGTGGAAAATCATCAAGGGCTGCTGGAATACGGCACGCGCGAGGTGCATATCAACGGGGGCGAGGCCATCCTCAAGCTCACCGGCGAAGGCTTTCACATCCGCGCCATGACGGCGGGGGAGCTGCGTCTGGAAGGGCTTATTTTTAAGGTGGAATTTATTTTTTAGCGCGTCTCCCGCCGCGGAGACGGGAGGGGCGCCGGAGGGAGCCGGACTATGCAAAAAACGGTCAATCTGCTGCGCGGGTTTGTGCGGGTTGAGGTGGAGTGCCCGTATCCCGAGCGGTTTATCAACCTCTGCGCGAGCAACGGCGTGGCCTTCTGGGGCGCGGAGCGGCTTGACGCGCTGCGGCTGCAAGCCGCCATCCCGTCCAAGCATCTGAGCCGGGCCGAGGAATACGCCGCCCGGCTGGGCGGGTCGCTCAGGCCGCTGGCGCGGCGCGGGGCGGCATTTTTTCTTGAGCGCTTCAGAAAGCGGTACGCGCTGATTGCCGGGCTGTTTATCTGTCTGGCGGCGCTTTTGGTTTCCAACCGTTATATCTGGGAGTTCACGGTGGAGGGGAATACGGCGCTGACAAGCGAGGAGATCTTGCAGGCCCTGCGCGAGGTGGGCGTCACGGCCGGGTCGCGCGCGTCCTCCGTGGACATCGAAACGGTGCGCAATCAAATGCTGCTCAAGCTCGGCAAGCTCTCATGGGTCACCGTCAACATCAAGGGGAGCCACGCTGCCGTGGTGGTGCGGGAGGTTGATGAAAAGCCGGAGATACTGTCCCGCGGAAGCCCTGCGAATGTCGTCGCGGAGAAGGCGGGCCTGATTACCCGCATCGACACCCTGTCCGGGTCGGCTCAGGTGTTTCCGGGGGACACGGTGCGGCAGGGGCAGCTACTGGTCAGCGGGCTGATGGATTCGGCGCAGCAGGGCGTGCGTCTGGTCAACGCCAGAGCCGACGTCACGGCCCGCACATGGACGGAGCTGAGCGCGGTCATGCCGACCGGGGCGGTGGGCAAGCGGTATACGGGCCGCTCTAAAACGCGTTTCGCGCTGGTTTTTGGCAGCCGGAGGGTAAATTTGCCCGGAACCTCTAGCCAACCGTATGCCATGTATGATAAAATGAGCGAAACATCGATGCTGCGGCTGCCGCAAAACGTGGTGTTTCCCATCGCGGCGGTCAGGGAGACGGTGATTGAATACGAGCCGGTTTCCTACCAAATGGACGAAAGCGTCGCCGAGGACGCTTTGCGGCTGGCGCTGGAGGAGGCGCTGCGCGGCGGCATATCCCGCGGGGAGATTCTTTCGGAGCGCTTTGTGCTCCGGCTGGAGCCGGGCTTGGCGTCGGCGTCGCTGTCCGCCGAATGCGTGGAACGGATAGACGTGCCGCGAAAGATAGATTTTGCGGCGGCGGGGACGGGACATCTTTTGGGGAGTTGAGCGGCGGGAATGCTGACAAAAGATTCGTTTCGGAAAGCCGCGCTGCGGCTGTACGACCGTTGCCCATACCCGGCGGTGCGCTACAAAATCCTTTTTCATTTTCTGGACACGCCGTATGAGGACGACGCGCTGTGTGAGTTGCGCCCGCAATTTTTATCCAGCGATATTGTGGAGGAATTATGGCGGGAGCAGGAGTACCTCGGGGGATGGGGGCCGCTGGAATCCAAAGACTATTCCGTAAAAGCCAGATTCCCCACCTCCCTGACCGCCATCAAACGCTGTCTGTACATCGGCTTGACAATAGAAGACAGGGACATTCTGCTCCGCGCTTATGAATACCTTGAGGATTTCCTGACGGGGAGAAGCCGGGAAAGGCTGTACAACAAAAACGAACGCGCAATCCCGTGGCAGACGGCTTCCATTTGCGAAATGCTTGAGGCCATCAAGCCCTACAACGAGCTTTGCGACCGGACGTACGGCGAATGGCTGTATATCGCGTCACGCGCCTATGAAGACGGCGAATACGCCTATGAGCGGGAACGCAAGGCGCAGCATGAAATTTTCTACACAAGGCAGGACAGACTGGTTCCCATGCAGTTCGGGCTGTTATTGAAACGGCGCGGGGAGCTGCCGCCGGAGCTGAAAGCGGCGATGCTCCGCCATCACGGGGGTCACGCGGCGCGGCACGGCTGGTTTTGGGACAAAACCCCGGACAATTTGCCTGAAAACTTTGTCTGCGACAAGTCCCGCCGCTGGTTTCATACGTTTAACTATATCAATCAATTCCGCGGCTCTGCCCTCTACCTTGCCAACGCGGCAGACTGGCTGATGAAAAACCAAAACGCGGACGGGCTATGGGATTGGGGGCCGCAAACCAAAGACCCTTGGGGCTATTTTGGCTATTTTTCCACAAACCGGAGCTATAAGCACAACCGCGTGACCGACTGCACGGTTGAGGTTTTGAGTTTTTTGAAAACATATATAGACAACAACGAAAGCTGACGGGTTTCCCGCTCTTCGCGGGAGACGCAAAAAGGAGCATACCAATGACGGAGCAAACCATCAACGTTGAGCGTCTGGAGCAGGTTATCGCGCTGTTCGGGTCGTTTGACCGGAACATCAAGCTCATCGAGGAAAAGGCCGGGGTCAAGGTCATCAACCGGGACACCGAGCTTAAAATCATCGGCGAGGCGGAAAATGTATACCGCGGCGTGAAGGTGGTGGAGGGGCTGCTTTCGGTCATCGCGCGCGGCGAAATCATCTCCGACCAAAACATTCACTATGTTTTGGGGCTGGTGGATGAAGGCGCGGAGGACAAGCTCGCCCAACTGGGCAAGGATGTGGTCTGTGTCACGGCGCGGGGCAAGCCGGTCAAGGCAAAAACCTTGGGGCAGAAGAAATACATTGAAGCCATCGCGGGGAACACCGTCACCGTCGGCGTGGGCCCGGCCGGGACGGGCAAAACCTACCTCGCCGTGGCCAAGGCCGTCACCGCTTTCCGCCAAAAAGAGGTCAGCCGCATCATTCTCACCCGCCCCGCCGTCGAGGCCGGGGAGAAGCTGGGCTTTCTGCCGGGGGATTTGCAAAACAAAGTAGACCCCTACCTCCGCCCGCTCTATGACGCGCTGTTTGATATGCTGGGGTCGGAGACGTACCACAAGTTCGTTGAGCGCGGCGCCATTGAGGTCGCGCCGCTGGCCTATATGCGCGGGCGGACACTGGACGATTCGTTCATCATCCTTGACGAGGCGCAGAACACCACGCGGGAACAGATGAAAATGTTTCTCACCCGCATGGGCTTCGGCTCAAAGGTCGTCATCACCGGCGACGTTACGCAGATTGACCTGCCCCGGGAAAAGGTGAGCGGGCTGAAGGAGGCGGTGCGCGTCCTGCGCGGCGTGGAGGACATCGCCGTCTGCGAGCTGACCGCCCGCGACGTGGTGCGCCATGTGCTGGTGCAGAGGATTGTCAAGGCATACGAGGACTTTGAGGCCCGCGCGGAACGGCGCGGATTAAAGGGCGCGCGCGGGCGCGGCGGACATTAACGGATAAAAAGGAGAATCGCTTATGACAAAATGCCGTATACGGGCATACGACGCGGGGGAATTTACGCCCCTGCTGCGCCGCGCCGCGCGGTTCGCGGTGAAGAACGAGCGGTTGCCCGACCCCTGCGTGATGGACATCAGCTTCGTTTCAGACAACGAGATGCGGGGGCTGAACCGATTGCAGCGCGGCGTCAACAAAACCACCGACGTCCTCTCCTTTCCCATGCGGACGCCGGGCGACAGGCCCGACCCCGATACCGGGCGCGTCTATATCGGCGATGTACTCATATCGGTCAGGCGCGCCGCGAAGCAGGCCAAGGAATACGGGCACAGCATTGAGCGCGAGCTGGCCTACCTCGCCGCGCACGGGACGCTGCATTTGCTCGGGTATGACCATGAGCTGGAATGGGACAGGGCGGTCATGCGGAAAAAAGAAGACGCTGTGATGGAAAGGCTGGGGCTTTTGCGATGAAAAGTTTTGTTTGCGCGTGGCGCGGCATCGTCCACGCCGTTCAAACCGAGCGCAATGTGCGGATTCACCTTGCCGCGTTATTTTATGTCGTCGTGGCGGGCAGGCTGCTGTATTCCGTCCGCTGGGAATGGCTGATGCTGGCGTGCGGCCTTGTGATTGGCGCGGAGCTGATCAACACGGCTCTGGAGCGCCTTTGCGACGGGCTGGAGCCGGGGCGCTCCGAGGTCGTCAGAAACGTCAAGGATTTGGCGGCCGGGGCGGTGCTGGTCTGCGCCGCCGCCGCTGCCGCCGGCGCGGTGTTTGTCTTCTGGTGGGACATAGAATGGTACTTACAAATTGATTTTTACCCGGCCCTGTTGAGCAGACCCCTGTTCTGGGCGGGGGTTGCCGCGCTGCCGCTGTGGAGCGTGTTTATTTTTTGGTTTGGAAGGAAAAAGAAGGGGGAATGACCGTGCTTCGCGCAGCCGTTATCGGAACGGGGAACATTTCGCCCATGCACATCAACGGATATCTCGCCTTCCCGGAGCGGTGCGAGATTGTCGCGCTGTGCGATATCGCGCCGGAAAAATGCGAGCGGGCAAAAGAGACCTTCGGGCTGCCGGACGCCCGCGTCTTTGCTTCGCACAAAGCCCTGCTGGACGGCGCGGCGTTTGACCTTGCCAGCATCTGCACGCCGCCGTACTGCCACGCGGAGATTGCCGCCGACTGCCTGAAAGCGGGCAGGCATGTGATTGTGGAAAAACCGATGGCGGCGGCGCTCTCTGAGTGCGACCAAATGATGGCGGCGGCGGCGGAGAGCGGGAAAATCCTGTCCGTCGTGGCGCAAAACCGCTTCCGGGACGGGATATGGAACCTCAAGCGGGTGCTGGACAGCGGGCTGATTGGCAAGGTCGTCCACGCGCAGGTGGATTCTCTGTGGTGGCGCGGGCATTGCTATTATGATTTATGGTGGCGCGGGCTTTGGGAAAAGGAGGGCGGCGGCTGCACCCTCAACCACGCCGTCCACCACATTGATATGCTGGGCTGGATGATGGGGCGTCCTTCGGAGGTCTGCGCCATGATATCCAACGCCGCGCACGATAATTCCGAGGTGGAGGACGTTTCGGTGGCCGTGATGCGCTACGGCGGCGGCGCGCTGGCGCAGGTCACCAGCTCGGTCGTCCATCACGGCGAGGAACAGCAAATCATCTTCCAAGGCGAGAAAGCCCGCGTCTCCGCGCCGTGGAGGGTGGCGGCGCAGACGTCCAAGCCCAACGGCTTTCCCGACCCCAACCCGGCGCTGGAGCGGGAGATTGACGCGTTTTTCAAAGCCCAGCCCTCCCTGCCGTATGAAACGCACACCGGGCAAATCGGCAACGTGCTGGACGCGATAGAGTCCGGTGGCAAGCCCTTCATCGGCGGCGCGGAGGGACGGCTGACCATCGAGCTGATTACCGCCATCTATCAATCCGCGGCCGAAGGCCGGACGGTCAGGCTCCCCATCACGCCGGACGACCCGTTTTATACGGCGGAGGGCATTTTGTCCCGTATGCCGCGTTTTTACCAAAAAACCGGCGCGGCCCGGGAGCTGCGCGGAGAGATTACAACGGGGAGAGAATGGAGAAAAACACTATGACCATGAAGTTGCGCACATATAAAATCATACAGCCGCACAAAACCGACGACATTCTCAGCACGGGCTTTGACTGGTTTATTGTCTCCCTTATTGTCGTCAATGTCATCATCATTGTCATCGACACCTTAGACCTGCCGGAGAGGGTATCGTTTATCCTCAGAATTATTGAGACCGTTACGGTGGCGGTCTTCACCGCCGAATATGCGCTGAGACTCTGGACGGCTGATATCATCTACAGGCACGAGAATTTTTTCATGGCGCGTGTAAAATATGCGCTTACGTTTTTAATGCTGATGGATCTGATTGCCATCATGCCCTTTTATCTGCAGTTCGCGTTTTACGTTGATATCAATATACTGCGGATATTCAGGCTGTTCCGCATGATTTGGTTTTTCAGAATTAAGAGGGAGTATATCAAGGCTCTGTCAAACATCTTTGATGTGTTCAGGCGGAAAGCGGCGCATTTGTTTTTTGCCATCCTGATTATTTTCGTGCTGATGGTCATCGCTTCGATTTTAATGTATGACGCCGAACACAAAGCCCAGCCCGACGTGTTCAAAAACGCCCTTTCCGGGCTGTGGTGGTCGGTGATTACAATAACAACGGTCGGCTACGGCGAGATTTATCCGATTACCGCGATGGGAAAGGTTCTCGGAGCGTTTTTTTCCATGCTGAGCATCGGGCTGATTGCCGTCCCAACCGGCATCATCTCGGCGGGCTTTATAGAAAAAGCCCGGGAAGAAAGAGCCGCCGCCAAAGGAAGCAAACGCTTCTGCCCATACTGCGGAAACGATACGGGGGAGTAACCCCGAATGAAAAACAGCTCCGGTGCGAGAAAGCCCGCGTGTCCGCGTATTTTATTTTGAAAAGGGGGAACGAGAGGTTATGCCGCAGGGGATTATTGTCCAAAACGCCAAGACGGCGGAATACAAACGGTCAGACCTGAAAAAAGCGTGCAACTACGAGGGGGCGCTGAAAGAGGAATATGTGCATGATATGTGCAGGATATCCTCCCCGTCCGCTGGGAACCAGCTATATGTCACATTATATTCCATACCTCCCCAAAAATCGAACTATCCCTATCATTACCACGCCGCGGCGGAAGAGGTCTTCTATATCATCAGCGGCAAAGGCGTTTTGGAGACGCCGGACGGCGACATCGCCGTTTCGGAGGGCGACGTGCTTGTGGCTCCGCGCGGGGAAAAAGGGGCGCATAAGCTGTCAAACCCCTCCGAACACGAGCCTTTGGTGTACCTTGATGTGGATAACAGCTTCCCTGTGGAAACGACCTTTCATCCGCACACCAATAAAGCCGTTATCACTTGGTACGAGGGCAAATTTCAAAAGGCATACAGGATAGACTCGGACGTGAATTATCTGGAAGGAGAATAAATTGGATGAAAAGCAGCTATACGGACATAAACTCGAAAGCCATAGACGGGTGGGTTGAAAGCGGCTGGGAATGGGGCGTTTCGATTTCGCGCGAGGCATACGCGGCCGCAAAAAACGGGCAGTGGAGCGTTGTGCTGACGCCGAAAAAGCCGGTTCCGCAGGCATGGTTTTCCCCGTTGATGAAGGACGGAGGGCTGGGCGGCGCGAAGCTGCTCGGGTTGGCAAGCGGCGGGGGCCAGCAGATGCCGGTTTTCGCGGCGTTGGGCGCGGACTGCACGGTGTTTGATTACTCTGAAAAACAGCTTGAGAGCGAGAAAGCGGTGTCCGAACGCGAGGGATACGCGATTTCCATCGTCAGGGGGGATATGGCAAAGCGGCTGCCGTTTGAGGACGGGGCGTTTGATATCATATTTCACCCTGTGTCCAACTGTTATGTTGAGGACGTCCGTCATGTGTGGAACGAGTGCTTCCGCGTTTTGAAGAAAGGCGGCATACTGCTGTCGGGGATGGATAACGGGGTGGGTTATCTCACCGAGGAGGAAAACCCGCTTTTGATTGTGAACAAGCTTCCGTATAATCCGCTCAAGGACGAGGCGTTATACAAACGCTGTATTCAAACCGACGGCAGCATCCAGTTCAGCCACACCCTTGAGGAACAGATTGGGGGACAGCTCGCGGCGGGATTTGTTCTGACGGATCTGTATGAAGATACGGACGGCGACGGCATTGGTGAATACATCCCGACTTTTATCGCGACAAGAGCGGTGAAAGCCTAGCCCGGCAAACCATACATCTCAAACAATCGGGAGGTTTTACAGATGAAAAACGCGGCAAACGGACAGTTTTACGCGCCGGAGGGCAAGCCCGCGCCGGTGGTGAAGCCGGGGGAGTTTGTGTTCTCGGCAATCGCGCTCGACCACGGGCATATTTACGGGCAGTGCAACGGGCTGATGGAAGCCGGGGCGGTGCTGAAGAGCGTATACGACCCGGACGAGAAAAAGCTGGACGCTTTTTGCGTGGCGTATCCCCAAGCAAAACGGGCGGGGAGCGAGGAAGAAATCCTCTCCGACCCGGAGGTGCGGCTGGTCGCGGGCGCGGCGGTCACGAGCGAGCGGTGCGCGCTGGGGCTGCGCGTGATGGACGCGGGGAAGGACTACTTCACCGACAAGGCCCCGCTGACCACCTTGGAGCAGCTTGCCGCCGCCAAGGAAGCGGTGAAGCGCACGGGGAAGAAGTATATGGTCTATTACTCCGAGCGCCTCCATGTGGAAACGGCGGTGTTCGCGGGGCAACTGATTGAGCGGGGCGCCATCGGCAGGGTGGTGCAGGTGCTGGGGCTGGGGCCGCACCGCCTCAGCGCGAAGAGCCGCCCGGCATGGTTTTTTGAGAAAGAGAAATACGGCGGCATCCTCTGCGACATCGGAAGCCACCAAATTGAGCAGATTTTATTCTATACCGGCGCGAAGGACGCGGTCGTGACCCATAGCCAAATCGGCAACTTTAACCACCCCGAAACCCCGGAGCTGGACGACTTCGGCGACGCGTCGCTGCTGACCGACACCGGCGCGGCCGGCTATTTCCGCGTGGACTGGTTTACCCCCGACGGCTTGCAGATGTGGGGCGACGGGCGCAGCATCATCCTCGGCACGGAGGGCTTTATTGAGCAGCGGAAATACATGAATCTCGGCACCTCCGACGGCCCCGGCCATCTCTTCCTCGCCAACGGCAAAGAGGAAACGCACTACAACGTTCACGGCAAGGTGGGCTATCCCTTCTTCGGGCAGTTGGTGCTGGACTGCCTCAACCGCACGGAAAACGCCATGACGCAAGACCACGCCTTCAAAGCCGCGGAGCTGTGCGTCAGGGCGCAGATGCAGGCGCGGGTGATGACTCCTCAACCCTGACGCGCTCGACGCCGGTACATTTTCCCGTGGCCTCGTCGATGGTAAACACCGCGCCCTCGATGACGGCTTCGGTGACGGGCGGTTCATACCGCACCGGCACGTTGCCCATGAAGTTGGACACCGACTGCTCCACCTTGACGCCAAGGATGGAGTGGCGGGGGCCTGTCATGCCCAAATCGGTGATAAAGCCCGTGCCGCCGGGCAGGACGCGCTCGTCGGAGGTCTGCACATGGGTATGCGTGCCGAACACCGCGGAGACGCGCCCGTCGAAGCAATGGGCAAACGCCGCTTTCTCGCTGGTGGCCTCGGCGTGGAAGTCCACGGCGAAGAGGTCGTCTTTAGACTCCGGCTCGTCCTTGAAGGTTTTCAGCAGCCTTTCCATCACATGGAAGGGGCTGTCGGCGTTCCATTCGCAGAAAAGCCGCCCGACCAGACAAACGACGGTCAGCCAGCGCCCGGAGCTGAGCTGCAAACGGACAAACCCCTCGCCGGGGGTTTGGGGGGCGAGGTTGAGCGGGCGGAGGAGATATTTGTTTGCTTTCATTTCCTTGATAATCTGCGGGCGGTTCCACACATGGTTGCCCAGCGTCACCACGTCCGCGCCCGCCTCGAAAATCTGCTGTGCCTGCTCGGGTTTGACGCCCAGCACGTCGGCGTTCTCGCCGTTAATCACGCAGACGTCCGCGCCGTAATGTTTCTTGAGCGTACGGAGCTTGGCTGAGACAATCCTCAGCCCCGCCTCGCCGCACACGTCGCCGAACGCGAGAAGAATCATTGTGAAGCCTCCAGTCTGATTGTTTTCGCCATAAACAGGCAAGGGTTGTTTTCGTCCCAAAGCAGGGGGAAGACCTCCAGCGGCTTGAATCCCGCCGACTGATAAAACAGCCGCGTTTTCCGGTAGCTCTCGCTCTCCCTTGACGCATCCAGCGTTTTGACCGTGAGAAACTCCGCTTTGTTTTCCCGGCAATATTCTTCGCAGCGCCCGACAAGCCTTTTGCCAAGCCCCTGCCTGTGATATTCTTTCAATATGCCCATCACGCAGATTTCCGATGTATGCGGGTTGTGGACTTTCAAGGCGGCGAACCCGACGGGCGTTTCGCCGTCGTATGCCGCGAAGAACGGCATGGCTTTGACCTGCGCGGTGTAGTCAACAATCGCGGCTTCATTGCCGAACCAACTTGGCAGCGCCCGCAGGATATCGTTGCAGATTTTTGATTTATCATCGGGGCTGCGCACGTCTTTTATGTCAATCAATGTAACACCCCTAACAGTAATATCCCCCGCCGGAAGGCGGGGGATGTGTGTTTCCGGCTATTTCGCGTATTCGATATGCCGTGTCTCGCGTATCAGATGCACCTTGATCTGGCCGGGGTATTCGAGGTCGCTTTCGATTTTCTTGGACAACTCGCGGGCTAGGAGAATCATGCGGTCGTCGTTGATGGCTTCGGGGCGGACCATGATGCGGATTTCGCGCCCGGCCTGAATGGCGAAGGATTTTTCCACGCCCTCGAAGGAGCAGGCCAGCTCTTCCAGTTTTTCCAGACGCTTGATATAATTCTCAAGGTTTTCGCGTCTTGCGCCGGGGCGGGCGGCGGAGATGGCGTCGGCGGCCTGCACAAGGCTGGCGACCACCGTTTTGGCCTCGACATCGCCGTGGTGGGCTTGGATGGCGTGCAGGATGTCGTTGTGTTCTTTGTATTTGCGGGCGAGGTCAACGCCGATGGAGACGTGACTGCCCTCAACCTCGTGGTCAACCGCCTTGCCAAGGTCGTGCAGCAAGCCGGCGCGTTTGGCCTGCATCGGGTCGAGGCCCAGCTCGGCGGCCATAGCGCCCGCCAGAAGGGAGACCTCGATGGAGTGCTGCAAGACGTTTTGGCCGTAGCTGGTGCGGTATTTCATCCGGCCCAGCAGCTTGACCAGCTCGGGGTGGACGCCGTGGACGCCGGTTTCAAAGGTGGCGCGTTCCCCTTCGCTGCGGATGATGGCGTCAATCTCGCGCCGTGATTTTTCCACCACTTCCTCGATGCGGGCGGGATGGATGCGCCCGTCTGAAATGAGCTTTTCCAAGCTCAGGCGGGCGGTCTCGCGGCGTACGGGGTCGAAGCTGGAGAGGGTGATGGCCTCGGGCGTGTCGTCGATGATGAGGTCAACGCCGGTGAGGGTTTCGAGGGTGCGGATGTTGCGCCCCTCCCGCCCGATGATGCGGCCCTTCATTTCGTCGTTGGGCAGATGGACGACCGACACCGTGGCTTCGGTGACGTGGTCGCTGGCCACCTTTTGGATGGCCATAGAGACGATTTCGCGCGCCTTCTGATCGGCCTCGTCCTTGAAGCGTTCCTCGATGTCTTTGATTTTCATCGCCATTTCGTGGGTGACTTCGCTCTCCACGTTTTTGATTAAGTAGACCTTTGCCTCCTCGCTCGAAAACCCGGATAGCTTTTCCAGCATTTCCATCTGGCTGCGCTTGATGATGGCGATTTCTTCCTTCGCCTCGTCGGCGGCTTTGTGTTTTTGGGCGAGCTGTTCGTCTTTCTTTTCGATGTTTTCCAGCTTTTTGTCGTAGTTTTCTTCTTTTTGCTGTAACCGGCGCTCTTGCTTTTGCAGTTCGACGCGCCTGTCCTTGATTTCGCGCTCGGATTCCTGACGGTTGCGGTGAATTTCTTCCTTTGCCTCCAGCAGGGCTTCGCGTTTTTTGTTTTCGCTGGACTTGATGGCCTCGTTGATGATGCGGCGGGCCTCTTCCTCAGCCCCGGAAATTTCTTTTTCAGCGACATTCTTGCGGTGCCGTACGCCAAGCGGGAAAGCTATAGCCAACCCCGCCACAAGCGCCCCCAGCGCCGGAAGGACGGTATGCAGAAAAAACTGCACGGGTGCACCTCCGTTATTCAGTTGTATGAGACAGTGTATCGAGCTTTGCTGTATATTATAATCAATACAATGTTTTCACCGCTACTATTCTACAATAACCCCGCGCCGTTTGTCAAGAAAAAGTTACAGAGGAGCCGAGACGGCGTGAAGAGGGCGACCGCCCCGGCGGAATCAACCTCTAGGCGTCTATATCTTTCCGCAATTTCTACAGGCGCCGGTACGCCAGTGTTTTTCATCAGGAAATATCACGCTGAACGCCACAACGACCATGCCGACCAGAAATACTGCGAACCCCAGCCCTCCGCTTTCCTCTGACCCAATCAGGCCCGCCAAAAAAATAACCCCAACGCTCTCTAATCCCGCGATAATAAAGGTAATTGTGCGAATGATTTTTGCCATAGGACTCATAATAAATACCCTCCTAAATTTATTTCAGCCGTTGCCCGTTCGGCTGTTTACGACAGCTTACCACGGCTTAACTAAAAGTCAACTGTATACAGTTAAACTATTTATAGTTAATTCCTATAAGATTATTACAACGCTGTTAACGGAAGGTGTTGTAAATTATGACCGCGAGAAACGCCGTCAGGCAGAGGGTGCTTGATTTGTGCGACGCCCGCAATATAACGGTCAATAAGCTGGGCATTATTTGCGGGATAACACAGTCCACGCTCAATAACATCATCAACACCGGCAGCAACAACCCTACAATCTCAACAATCACCAAAATCTGCAACGGGCTTGATATAACCGTCAAAGCGTTTTTCGACGATGAGATTTTTGAAAATATTGAGCAGGAGATAAAGTAAAGAGAGGCTGACTGTCAGAGCCTATGCCAAGCCCGCGCCGGGAGCGGCCACCCCTGCGGGATGATTTTTACTCCCCGCAAAGAATATGCGGCGCTTTGGGCGGGAACTTTTTGTCGAACGCCAAGGCGTCTTCCTGCGTCAGCGACTCGTATACCGGGTCGAGGTAAAACCGCCCGCGCACGCCGTTCAGCGCGCCGTCATAGAGCGGATAGGCCATAAACGCGTCGAAGGTTTTGCCGTCGGCGGTGGTTATGCCGAACTCGGCGGCGCGGCGGAAGCCTATGCGGGGATAGTATTCGGGATGGCCGAAGATGAGGACGGCGCGGTGGCCGAGCCGTTTGGCTTCCGCCAGCGTATGGCGCATCAGCGCCGTGCCGACGCCCTTTTTTTGAAGCTCCGGCAGGACGGAGAGCGGGCCGAAGGTGAGCGTTTCATATGTTTGGCCGCAGTCCTCCTCAATCCGGCTCTTGCTGTAGATGATATGCCCGATAATCCTGCCGTCAAGCTCGGCGACCGTGTTCAGCTCCGGCACGAACGACGGGCAGGAGCGCAGCCTGTGAACCAGCAGATGCTCGTCGCAAATCACCCTGTCTTTTTCCCAGAACGCCCAAAACGCCTCGCGGGTCAGCGCCTCCACGGCATAATGGTCGGCGGGGGTTTCCAAGCGGATGTGTATGTTCATAGCCGTATCTCCTTCATTTGATAGATTTTTTGCAGGGTTTGGAGGTGCAGGGCTTTTTCCTCCGGTGTGCCGGCGAATTTGACCCATTCCACCAGCCTGTAGCCGAACAGGACGAGAATCAGCTCGCGGACGCAGTCGTCGGTGAACCGCGATATGTCCGCGTGTTCCGAGAAGCCTTTGTAGTACGCCGGGACGCATTTTTGATAGTACTCAACCATATGCTCCACGTCCGCCTCGTCGGCAATCAGGCTTGCCATGTCCTCGCCCAGATAGCCCCATCCGGCGGTGTCCCAGTCAATCAGCCGGATGCCGCCGTCTGTGTGAAAAATGTTCGTCACCCAGAAATCCCTGTGGCACAGCACGACGGGTAGTTTTTCAATGCGCGCCCACACCGCGTCCGCGTTCTCGTCAAGGTCAATCAGCATTTGGCACAGATGCTTGGGAATCTCGCAGCCGTCGGCGCGGATGTAGTCGTACACCTCGCTCCATGACCGATAGTGCAGGTAGAAATTTTTCGCGTAGTCGGTCTTGATCAGGTTGGTCAGTGCCTTCAAAAATTCCGGCTGTTCGGCGTACAATCTGCCTTGAAAGCGCCCCAGCTCCAGCGCCGCCTGTTCAAGCATCTCCCCGGTCAAAGCCAAGCCCGACGCGCCGCCGATATACTCCATCCAAAGCTGGGTTTCATCCGCGTCTTCGTTTATCTCCGCGTGATAACACTCCGGCCAGCGGAGTCCGTCGGTAAACAGAGCGCCGAAATCCGACGCGTACAGGTCATACTCCCGCCGCCACGACCCGGGGTCGCCGTGCCGCTCCCATTTCTTCTGCCGCTTCCAGACAAACGGCGTCCCGTTGGCCGTGATCAGGCGCACGTCGCCCAATGTGCCGCCGTGCAGTTGTTTTACGGTTATGTTCATAGTATCAACTCTCCTTTTTCAAAATGGCGCAAAGCGTTTCGGAATTGCCGGAGGATGGCTGTCCGGCGGCGTCATTGAAGAAACCGTATTCGGAAAACCCGAACGGATCCGCCTCGCCGAGGATGGATTGCCTTGTAAAGTAACAATCCCACAGGTTGTAGCTTCGGACGGAATTTTCTTCAACGACGACATGGCGGTGCCCTTCGGCGGCTTCTCCGCAGACATATTCAGTGCTCAGGCAAATATGCGGCTTCGCGCTCCAAAATCCGCCGTTCGGATGGTTGTCCCATGAAGCTCTGTCGTTTTTCCCCTTGCCCCGCAGCGGGGTATAGATGTCAAACAGAAACAATCCGCCGGGCTTCAGCGCTTTATGGATGCGGCGGAGCAGATTGGCGCGTTCGTCCGGTATCAGTGCGCCGTAATCGTAGTAAATTAGCGTAATCATATCGAACGCGGCCTTAAAATCCATCGAAAGGTAATCCTGCAAGATATATTCGCTGTCCGGGTCATGTTCGCGGGCGTACGCAACGGAGCTTTCGGAAAAATCAAGCCCGGTCACCCGCAGACCGCGCTTGGCAAATTGCTTTGTGTACAGCCCGGGACCGGAGCCGATGTCCAGCAGGCTTGCGCCCTCCGGCAAAAGCGCCGCGACCCAATCCGCGCAGCGGCCGATAAATTCCGGCTTGCGGCTGGCGGCGTCCGTGTACGGGTCTAAATGTGCCGCAAGCATTTGGGCTGCGATGTGCGGGTCGTTCCAAAATTTTTCTGCCGTCCGCTCGTATAGGGCAGGTTTTTTCAAGTGCGCTTGTAAGTCCGTAAACTGTATCATTATCCCGCTCCCTCCTTTTTCCTCAGCGCCACCGCGCCCTCGTCAATGCGGCGTACGACGCCGTGGGTATAAGCCGTGAAATGTTTCAGCCAAAAGCTGTGCGCGGCGGGGTTGATGCTTTCGAAGTCGGTGCCCAGCCTTGTAAAGCCTTCGGCTTTGAGCGTTTGGACGGCAAACATAAGCAAATTTGCGAAAATGCCTGTCCCCCGGTGTTCCGGCAGGCAGTATGCGCCGTCGCAGTGGATATAGCCCGGTATGCCGCGGATAAAGGTTTCCCCGGCGTCCCCGGCGAGCAGGAAGGCAACCGCCGCGCCGTCCTTTCTCGCGGCGAATATGCGGGTTTGGGCGGTGTCTTGCATAAACTCCGCCTCGGTGTGCGGCGGCTTGAGCATAAAGCACGGGCTTTCCGCCATGTGCCGATGCAGTCTATTGTCCAGCGGCACGGCTTCCGCAAATTCTTCCCGCGCAAGCTCGGCGAAGACAAAACCCTCGCGGGGCGGCGCGGCGATTTCCTCCATCGGGCGAATGGCGTCAACACACCGCATACCGAAGCCGTAACGGAAAAACTGCGCTTGGCCCTCCGCGTCGTGGGCATACAGGCAGATGCCGTGGCTGGCCGCGCCCGCCTGCGCCCATTTTTCGCCCGCCGCCTGATACAGGCGGGCGTAAATCCCTGCGCGGTTTTCCAAAACCGTCCCGTTGGCGTGCATGGGGGAAAAGACCCCGCGCGCCCCGGTGGAGCCGAAGGCGTTTTCAAACGGCTCCCCGCAGCAGAGAAACCCGAGCATCTCCCCGCCGTCAAACGCCGCGGCACCCAGATTGTTTTGCGCAAAGCCGGTCATATCCGGCCATTCCGGGTTTGGCGGGAGGGCGGGGACGCGCGCCCGTTCGGCGTCGTAATTGCGTTTGGCAAGCTGGGCGGCTTGTTCGATGTGATTGATTGTAAAGGCTGTTATCTTCATTTACCAAATCTCCTTTTTCCGTTTTTTTGACCATCCGGCGATGTCTTTGTTTCGCGCGCTTTTTTCGCGGATGGCGGCGATTTTGTCCTCGGCGTACAGGGCCTCGCGCTTGAGCTTGAGGTAGTTTTCCCAGCGCTTGGGGGATAGCTCGCCGTTTTCGATGGCGGCGCGGACGGCGCAGCCCGGCTCGGTTTGATGCTTGCAATCGGAAAAACGGCAGGCGTTCAGGAAGGGTTCAAGGTCGGCGAAGACGCCGCTCAGGCTTTCGTCCGCCGTCTGGCCCCACAAGCCCAGCTCCCGCATACCCGGCGTGTCGATGACGCAAGCGCCGCTGGGGAGCGTGACCAACTGGCGGTGGGTGGTGGTGTGGCGGCCCCTCGCGTCGTCCTCGCGGATTGCCCGAACCTCCATGACGTCCTGACCCGTCAGCGCGTTGAGCAGGCTGGATTTGCCCACGCCGGACGAGCCAAGCAGGACGACGGTGCCGCCCGGCCGCAAATACCGCGCCAGCCCGTCCAGCCCGAAGCCGGTTACGGCGCTGACAGGGCAAACATCCACCCCCGCCGCGATGCGTTCAATGGCCGCGACCTGCGGAGAGCAGTCGTCGGTTAAGTCCGCCTTGGTCAGCACCACGACGGGCGTTCCGCCGCTCTGCCGCGCCAGCGTCAGATACCGTTCCAGCCGCCGGAGGTTGAAGTCGCGGTTGAGCGACTGCATGATGAACACATGGTCGAAGTTGGCGGCGACGGCCTGCTCGCGGTGGCCGCCCGGGTCGGGGTCGAGACGGGAAAAATAGCTTTTGCGGGGATGGGTTTTGATAATCACGCTGTCGCCGCCGGGGTTTTCCAGAATATCCGCGTAATCCCCCGCGGTGGGGTACGGCTCCGCGCCGCTGAGGTAGACGCTGGCTTTGAGTTTTCCGTAAATGCGCCCGCCGTCCGTGAGCAGCAGCTCGTACCGCTCCTTATGCACGGCGCTGATTCGCGCGGTTGTTTGTGTCATAGATTACTCCTTTTCATACAATTCCTCCAGCAGTCCCAATGGAAAGGGCGGTTTGGCCAGAGGCTTGACGGCAATCGACATCAGCAGGGCCGGGTTGTCGTCCGCCGCGATTCGGTTTGAGCTTAACGCGCCGCATGTGCGGCAACGGTGGATGATGGCCCACTCGCCGTTTTTGCGCACCCATACGCCGATGGCGTCCATCATGCCGCGGCACAGGGAAGCGCGGTCGCCCGGGTCGTCGTCCAAGTGCATACTGCACAGGCATTTTGAGCAGTGGTTGCGGTGCCGGCTGCCCGCGCCCTCCGGCTGGTTTGGCGTCCCGCAGATTTTGCAGGTGAAGGCCTCGTCGCAGGCCGTATGACGGTATTTCATAAAAAGCTCCTTTAAGGTGAGGTTGTTTCGCCGCGTCTTTTACGCACAACGAAAAGGGACGCGACCTCAGTCGCGTCCCAAAAAAACAGGACAGCAAAAGGCTGCGTTTGCGGCACGCGGCAACACGGGGCTTTTGCGCGCGCCCGATATGCGGTTTTAGACTTCGCTCACCTTAAACACCGACACAAAAACGCCTCCTTTTGAAAATAAATTTGCTATGGATACATTCAGCATACAACGGCGCGGATTATTTGTCAAGAATTTTTTTCAGCCGACAAGCAGCCCGCGGTGGGAGACTCAGATTTTATTCCGGCTTTCCGGCCGCGTTCTCTATTACCAAAGATTAGCAAAGGATACGAAAATTATTATTTGCGATGGTAGATAATTTGAAGAAGGTGTGTTATACTGGACGAAAATTAGACGGTGGAGGGGTTTTCATGTCCCGAAAAAAATACGGCATAGAGTTTGACACGTATGCGGTAAATCCTAAAAAGCCTGTATATAAGCGCGTTTGGTTTTGGCTGGTCATTGTCTTTGTTGGGCTGCCGGTACTGGCAAACATTATAGGAGAGAATGAAACGCCGTCAGATACAGGCACACCACCATCTTCCTCCGCGTCCGAATCCCCAGCACTCACGCCAACAAGCAATGCGCCCTCCGTACTTGAGACCATGCAAAAGCCAAATCCAGAGGGAATAACGGATGTTGATTATATGCTCCTTTATGATGAGGCTATAACATTCGATTCAGGCAAATGGATAAGAACGGCTTGCAAGGCGGGAAAGGTTTACGCGGATAGAGAAGAGATTAGAGTTTATGATGAGATAATTGATATTAGTTCGTTGGCGGCAGCAAGGACGTATATCCGCATAAAACTATCTGACAGCGAATACTTAGATCAACTGAAGGAAGATGATTATTTTGTAATAATAGGTCAAACTTCTAAGAAATCATCTGGTGTTTATACAATAGAAAATGCTTTTATTGAAAGCGTGGGCTCTTCTGCTCAAGACAAATATATATCGCTCGCTGAAATTCGCCATATTGAAATTGAAAATGCAGAGAAGCTAAGGCAAGAGCGGTTGGAAGAAGCCCGTAAAGAATACATAGCTGAGTGCGAAGAAGTCAGTTACAATGACCTTTCGCGAAATCCAAACAGCTATACAGGAAAGAAGATAAGCGTTTCCGGTGATGTGAAGCAAATTATGGGAGAGGGAAGTTGGCTATATAAATCTGGGTATAGATTTTACGAAGATAATTCGTCCTCAAAGGAATGGTTTATATATTATAATTTACCAGAAGGAGCTTCAAGAATACTAGTAAATGACAAGCTAACATTTTTCGGAGTGTTTAATGGTATAGAAAAATTCTCGCGAGCAATCGGCAGTGATATATATATCCCGACATTGAAAGCTGTTTATATAGAATGATTTTGGGGGCGTTATGGCTCTAGTAAGGAGTGCGGCCTACTTCGCATATTTTGGGATTTTTCGTTTTAAGTGCGTACGCGAGGGGAAAGCGTAGTCTTCCCCAAAAATTATTTGTCAAGAATTTTTTGCGGACGCTCTTGACAATCCTTCGGCTGTCTGCCATAATTACACAATAGCACGATGACGGAGAGCCTTTCCCACGAGCGCCGTTCAGAGAGCCGCCGGTTGGTGCGAGGCGGTACGGACGGAGGGGAATTTCTCGCTCCTGAGTGAGGTCGTGTCTCACCGCGTGAGACAAAAAGCCCGTGCCGGGCGACCGGCGCGGGGAACAAGGGTGGTACCGCGTTCATCAGACGCCCCTTGAAGCAAAGGCTTCTTGGGGCTTTTGTATGTGGGAGGGAGAAGATAATTGATGGCAGAGATGTTACATTCCACCATCGGTGACTGGATGGACAAAATGGCGCGGGAATACGGGGATAACGACGCCCTCGTTTACCACGACCGGGGTCTGCGCCTGAGCTACCGTGAGCTCAACGAGGTGGCGCGGCGTACGGCGCGCGCCCTGCTCGCGCTGGGCATCAGGAAGGGCGACCATGTGGCGGTGTGGGCGACCAACACGCCGGAATGGGTCTATACCCTCCACGGCTGCGCCAAAATCGGCGCGGTTTTGGTGACGGTGAATACAAACTATAAAATATTTGAGCTGGAATACCTGCTTCGCCAGTCCGACGCCAAGGCGCTGATTTTCTGTGACGGCATCAAAACCAGCGATTACCATGAGATACTGGGCGAGCTGCTGAAAGACCTCTCCCGCGTGCCGGTGCTGAAGCATATCATCCATATGGACGAGCCGGGCGGGAAGAAGGCGGTGGAGGGCATCCTGCCGTGGAGCAAGTTTATCCGCATGTCGGAGCAAACGCCGGCGGAACGGCTGGACGCCGCGCAGGCGGGGCTGGACGAGCATGAGATGATTAACATGCAGTACACCTCCGGCACCACCGGCTTCCCCAAGGGCGTCATGCTCTCCCACCACAACATCCTCAACAACGGCTATTTCATCGGCGAGAACATGAAGTTTACCGAAAAAGACAGGCTTTGTATCTGCGTGCCGTTTTTCCATTGCTTCGGGCTGGTGCTGGCGCAGATGGCCTGTATCACCCACGCCTCGGCGATGGTGCCGGTGGAGGTCTACAGCCCCGCTCAGGTGATGGAAACGGTGCAGGCGGAGAAATGCACCGCCCTGCACGGGGTCCCCACCATGTTTATCTTCATCCTTGACCACCCGGACTTCGCCAAATATGATTTCTCGTCCCTCCGCACCGGCATTATGGCGGGCTCCGTCTGCCCGGTGGAGGTGATGCGGCGGGTCAACGAGGAGCTGGGCCAGCGGGAGCTGGTGAGCGTCTTCGGCCAGACCGAGTGCAGTCCGGGCATGACGATGAGCCATGCCGACGACAGCTTTGAGCGGCGCACCACGACGGTGGGCACCCTCCTGCCCCACGCCGAGGGGAAGGTCATCGACCCGGAAACGGGCAAAGAGGTTCCACCCGGCGTCCCGGGCGAGATTGTGACGCGCGGCTACCATCTGATGAAGGGGTATTACAACATGCCCGAGGCGACCGCCGCCGCCATAGACGGGGACGGCTGGCTGCACACCGGCGACATCGGCACCTGCGATGAGGAAGGGTATTACGTCATCACCGGGCGGCTGAAGGATATGATTATCCGCGGCGGCGAGAACATCTATCCCAAGGAAATCGAGGAGCTTTTATACACCTGCCCGGATGTTCAGGATTCGCAGGTGGTGGGGATTCCGAGCAAGAAGTTCGGCGAGGAGGTCGTCGCTTTCGTCATCCGGCGCGAGGGGAGCGAAATCACCGGAGACGGCGTCAAGGAGTATGTCAAAGCGCGGATGTCACGCCATAAGGTGCCGAGCCATGTCTTTTTCACCGGCGCGTTTCCGATGAACGCGGCGGGTAAAATCTTAAAATACAAGCTGCGGGAGCAGGCTGAGGAGATGGTTTCCGAATGAAAGGCAGCAACGAAGTCCGAAACATGGTGCTGGCCGCCTTGTTCGCGGCGCTGGATATTGTCACCACCCGGCTGTTCTTCGCCGACGCCTTTCTGCCGCCCGGCACAACGCTGGTGCGCGTCAGCTTGCAGTTTTTATGCTACGGGCTGGCCGGCTGGCTGCTGGGCCCCGGCTGGACGCTGGGCGCGGCGGTCACGGGGGATATCGTAGGCTCCCTTATCCGAGCGGGGGGCTACGGGGCCGTTTTTCCGGGGGTGACGCTGATATGCGCCCTCGCCGGGCTGACGTTCGGGCTTATTCTCTACAGGCGGCCCCCTAAGCTCTGGCGGGCGCTGCTTGCGACCGGGCTTTACTGCCTGCTGTTCCTTCTCCCGCTGATGCCGCTGGTCTTTTACCTGCAATACGGAACGCCGTACTGGCCGATGTTCTGGGCCTCCCTGCCGTGGCGGGCGCTGCTGTTCGCTCCGTACGGGATTGTGCTGTTTCTCGCGATGAAAGCCCTCGACGCTCCGCTCAGAAAAGCCTTTCGATGACGCCCGTATTCGACGTCGCCGTCGTCGGCGCCGGGCACGCGGGCATTGAAGCCGCGCTGGCGGCCTCGCGCTTGGGCTGCTCGGTGATATGCTTCTCCACACAGATGGACGCGGCGGGCAATATGCCCTGCAACCCTTCCGTCGGCGGCACGGCCAAGGGCTGTTTGGTGCGCGAGATTGACGCGTTGGGCGGAGAGATGGGCAAAGCCGCCGACGCCTGCTGTATCCAATACAGGCTGCTGAACCGCGGGAAAGGCCCGGCGGTTCATTCCCTGCGCGCCCAAGCCGACCGCGCCGCCTACCGGGCGTATATGAAGCGTGCTTTAGAGCGCGAGGTGACCCTCAACCAGGCGGAGATTGCGCGTAACGCCCCGGAAG
>WRKO01000014.1 GCA_009782215.1 Oscillospiraceae bacterium
ACTATGTATTTTTTCCCGCCATTTGACACACGCAAATCCAAAACAAAACGCCCGTTCGTCTATCCTCGCCCCAAATCCCGAACAAATCTCCCCGAAACCGCGTTTTTTTGTTATGTTCGTATTTTCAATTTTGTGAAAACTGCACAATGCCCTGTAGGGACGGCGGGTATTGCAAAAGCGGGCAAGCCGGTGTATACTATTAGACAGGGCAGGATTGACCCTGTCTAATCAGAAGGAGGCGTTTCGAGTGAAACAGCAGTACATTCCGCTTGAGAAGCGCTCCAAGCGGGAGCAAAAGGCGTACTTTGCGGGCCGCCGGGGAAGCTGGGGCGGCGTCAATCCGGTGACGAGGAAGCCGCCGAACCCTAAAGCGTACAACCGCAAAAAATCCGGGCAACGGTACGAATGGAGTGCCCCCTGTCAAGTGGACAGCCGAAAAAAACAAAATATCTCTCATGCACTATCAAAAACAGGATGCCAGTCAAAGAGACCGGAATCCTGTTTTTTCTTCAATATATTTATCTGATGTAAGCGGATAAGTTCGGACAAGACGTTTTAGGACAGACACACTCTTTAACGCTTGAGCAATTCATTTAGCAACAATCCTTTCCGCCGGAACAATCACAGCTTGGCTCGCTCCCGGTGAGCCAGCCCATGATAAAGGCATAAGCGCAGCCCACTCCTACGTCAACGGAGATCGCGCTCACAGGACAGTTTTTTGCACAGGCCCCACACTCCATACAGAAATCCTTTTCAGCAAGCCGCGCTTTATGGTCGGCCATGTCGAACACGCCATGAGGACAGACCTCAACACACCTTTCGCAGCCAACGCATTTATCAGCGTCGAGGACAAGCGTCGCCACATCTTTCAAATATCTGTGCCTCATCACTTTTTCCTCCTGCCGAACAGATGAACGCCGAGCATCAACGCTCCGCCGACAACCGCCGAACCAACAATCAGCGGTACGGCTTTCTTCATTTCCTTTTTCACGCCGGACGGTGAAGTATAGGTAGAACTGCCCGTAAAGTTCATAGCGAGGAAGGAAGATATGGCAGGCAACAAGAGAAGTTCACCCGTTGATTTTAACCGATCGCCTTTCTTGAACCGCTTTGTCAAAATTAGGTATTTCGCTGTCCAGCCCAACCCCACAAGCCATCCTTTCCAAGCAAAAGCCTTGCCGGGGATATACGGAAGCAATGCCGGCGTAACAACAGCACCGGAGAGAACGGCACCGGCGTAAGCGGTAACATCGCGCTTATCGAACGGTCTCGGGGCGAATTGATTTGTGAGGAACAGAGCACCGAGAATAGGCAATGCTTTTTGAACAGCCGGAACTAACTCCATCGGCGTCAGCACGAGTCTATCGCGCATATTAAACTCTACCGTCCGCATTGCCTTTGTAGCCTTGTATCCGGCTTCGATGTACGCTTTGATGTCATTTGCACGTACCGGGCCGTAAGCAACGGAAAAGTCTGTGCGCTGCGCCACCTCATGGGCGTTCACGCCGACTGCTCCAAGCTGCGGAAGTATCAGCTTTTTATGCGTTACGATGTTGGCAAGCCCCACAGTTTCCACGCGATGTACCAATTCATCTGTGCCAAAAGTTCCTTTACCGGCAGCACACCAGACATTGACCCCTTTTGTATTGAGGATCAAGAGCCAGCAATCTAAGCCGACGAGATTTTTCCGCAATGTGTCAAACGTCAACTTATAGTTTGCGCTAACTAAGACCGGGGAATCGCCGTCCGGCTTACCAACAGCGCACAACCCAGGCTCTACAGTATAATCCATACGCCCAATACCCCAGCGGGCTTTCCACGCGCCGAGATGGTCTTTGAAGGTTAGTGAGGTTGATACGGTTCGAATTCTCGGCTCTCCACAGCGCTCTTCGGATGAACAACAGCTATTTTCACGCATTAACAGTCCCCCTAAAACGCCATACCGAGCGGTATTGTTGATGGCACTCCGCTGAGGCGTATGGATTTCACAAACTCGCCGCAATTAAGATAATTTCGGATTTGAACGCCAATATCCTGTTCGGACCATTCATAGGGTTCCGGCTCAGTTCCAAAACGCTCAAGAATTGCGTTCCGTTGTGTTTCGGTGAGTAATGTGAAGGAAGACTCCTCCCATTTTCGCAGGTCTTTTTTTGTGAGTATCATTGCTATACCCATCCTTTCTAGGTGCTACGCCGTCAACAGCATTTCACGAAACTCCAACGGTGCCAAACCGCCGAGTTTTTCTTGATAGCGGCTGCCGTTGTAAAATGCTATGTAACCGTCTATCGCTGTCTTCAGGTTTCTGTAGTCTTTAAAACGCTGTAAATAATACATTTCCGCTTTAATAGTCCCCCAAAATGCTTCCATTGGGCCATTGTCGATACAGCGGCCTACGCGAGACATACTTTGTGTCATGCCTTGTTTATCAAGTTTTGCCTTGAACATTTTGCTGGTATACTGGTATCCGCGGTCACTGTGGAACAAAGGCTTGGCATCAGGATATTTTTTAATCGCATTATCAAAAGTATCGAAGACAAGCTCGTTATTGTTGTTGGAACCGATGGAGTATGAAACGATGCTTTTGTCTTTAAGATCAAGAATCGCGCTCAGATACATTTTTCCGCTTTCACCGTACTTGAACTCAGTAACGTCCGCAAGCCATTTATCGTTGAGTTTCTCGGCGGTAAATTTGCGGTCTAAGATATTCTCCGCTGTAATTTCAGGTGTTGTCCTGTAATAATTAGGTTTTTTTCGGCGGATGACTGATTTAAGCCCTATTGCCTGCATCACTCTGTAAATCCGTTTTTTATTGCAATGAAGGTGAAAGCGGCGTCTTAAATTAAGCTGCATACGCCGATATCCGAATATGCCGTTGGATTCTTGATAGAGTATGCACATATGTTTTATCAGCTCAGCGTCTTTAGCTTCTTGCACTCTCGTATCACGCTGCAACCATTTGTAGTAAGATGAGCGGTTGAGTTTAAGTATACCACAAAGAACAGTGATAGGGTAGCGCTTTTCTTCATGTAATGATTTCACTGCTAAGTATGTAGTTTCAAGGCGCACTAAGCTTAGTCTACGTCGAGCCCCCTTTCGAGCGCCTCCAATTTTTTTAGCAGTTCATTCTCCATTTGCAACCGTAAGTTTTCAGCTTCTTTGAGCTTCAGCTGTGCTCGAAGTTTTTCCATCTCCGTCATGGAGTCTTCGCCTTTACGTTTACCACGACGGTCGATAAGGCCATCAAGACCGTCTTTTTCATGCTTTCTTACCCAACCATAGATTTGCGGGTAAGAAATGCCGTAGTGTTCAATTGTTTTGCCATAATCCTTGTTAACAGCAATGCAATGGCTAACAATTTCAAATCGCTCCCTCAAGGTTGTTTTGCGCCCTTTGACCACGTAGATTGCACCTCCGCTTTTCGGTTCTTTGAAATCTTCGCGACCATTATAACATGCTACCCATTCTGCCAAGCTGGTTCGGGAGCTGATATCGTACTTTTGGCAGATATCTACTGCCGACCCCGCGTTTGACAAAAAGTCTTGTACCGCACTATGCTTTAGCTCAACGGAATATTTCCGTTGCTTGCTTACGGGTATTAACCCTTCTATTCCTCGTACTTTGTATAACCGAATCCACGTTGTTAAAGTGTTGAACCTTACCCCATACTTTCTGGCACATCCAGATACACTCATTCCGTTTTTCAGGCACTCCTCAACCGCCTTGATTTTCTCCTCCAATGGTAAGCGTGATTTATTTGGCATATAAATGCCCCCCTCTCTGTAGCAGTGTTTTTATTTCCACTGTCTACTTTAAGGGGAGCATACCAAACCAAGCTCTCTCAGGTTTTTTTGCGTTTAGGCAAACTTTTTTCTTCACCTACCTTGACAGGATAGGCGGGATGGCGGGTTCTTTTTTCGTGGTGTTACTGATACAAATCTGTAAACTTTGAGTATAAATATTCCGCATAATACTCAGGGTTGAAGGATTCGCCGGTCACGCGGCGGATGAGGGTGGCGGGTTCGTGTACTTCGCCGTGGCGGTGGATGTGTTCGCGCAGCCATCCGGTCACGGGGGTGAGGTCGGCGCGGCTGACGGCAGCGTCTACGTCAACGGTCTTTTTCATGGTGTGCATAATCTGGGCGGCATAGGCGTTTCCGACGGCGTAGGATGGGAAGTAGCCCACAAGCCCGGCGCTCCAATGCACATCCTGCAAAACGCCCCGCGCCACATCGGGCGGGCGTATGCCCAGCAGCTCTTCATATTTGTCCGCCCACAGTCCGGGCAGGTCGCTCACCTTCGCCGTGCCGGTCAGCAGGGCTTTTTCCAGCTCGTAGCGCACGATGATGTGCAGGCAGTAGGTCAGCTCATCGGACTCGGTGCGGATGAGTGACGGGCGGGCGATGTTGACGGCGCGGTACAGCGTTTCGCCGTCCCAATCCTCAAAGCCGTCAAAATGCTCGCGCAGCTTTGGCAGGAGGATTTCGGCAAACGGGCGGCTCCGCCCAATCATGTTTTCAAACAGGCGCGACTGGCTTTCGTGCATCCCCATTGAGGCGGCGTCCGCCAGACTGTAGTTCTCCAGCGCCTCGTCCATGTTTTGCTCATAAAGCCCGTGGCCCGCCTCATGGATGACGGAGAAGAGCGACGCCGTTAAGTCGTTCTCGTGGTATTTGGTGGTGATGCGCACGTCGTTGCGGTTGATGGTCATGCAGAAGGGATGCTCCACCTCGCCGACCTTCCCGCGGGAGAGGTCGTAGCCCATAAAGGCGGACAGCCACGGCGTCAGTTCGCGCTGCTTCGCGGCGGGAAATTGCCCCTTGATTTCACGCGGCTTGACGCCGCTTTTGCCGATGTCTTTGACCAGCGGGGTGATTTTTTCGCGCAGAAGGGCGAAGAAGGCGTCCAGCGTTTCCACATTCGCGCCCTTTTCGTAGTCGTCCAGCAGGGCGTCATAGGGATGCTTTTGGTAACCGTACCAACCGCACAGACGGCGCATGAAGTCAAACATTTTTTCATAGTAGGGCTGTACTTTCTCAAAATCGTTTGCTTCCCGCGCAACCTCCCAGACCGGCTGGGCTTGTGCCCTCAGTGATTCGAATTTTTGCATCTCCTCCGGCGGCACGGCTTTGGCTTTTCGGTATTGGCGGCCAAGATTGCGCGTCATCGCCTGTTCCCGCTCGGTCAAGCCGTCCGAAACGCTTTCCAGCGTTTCGATGGCTTCCAGCGTGTCGGGCGCGATGAAACGGCGGAAGGTTTCGCCGCCCAGCCAGCCGGTGGCCTCGCCCCGTGCCGCCAGTGATTTTTCCGTCACCCCCAGCGTGGCGGCGTCCCAGTGCATCAGCGACTGCGCCATATCCAGCGCGCGCATGGCTTCCCGCTTCTGCGAGAGGAGTGTCAGCGCTTGCTCCTTTGTCATGGTAAATCCCCCTTTGTATCATTAAGTTTAATGCCTTTTGCCACAAAGAAATTGAGCAGGGCCAACCCCCCGGCGAGGACAAACACATACTCCGGGCCGAAGCTCTGCCATATCACGCCGCAAACGGTGGCGCCCGCAATCGCCAGCACATGGTCGATGCCCATGCCCAGCGAAAGCGACGGGGTCACGTCCTCCGGCGCCAGCGCGATTTGGCGCATATAAATGGCGCGATCCATGCTGAATTGCCCGGTCATCCTGTCCAAGATGTTCAGCAGGTAGACCAGCAGCAGCAAAAGGCCGCCCGCCGCCGCGCCCTCCCCGCCCAGCCACCGGCTCAGCAAGCCGTAGGCTATGTAAATCAGAATAAAGGCAAACGATTCCACCATCATAATCCTGCGTACGCCGAAACGGTCAATCCATTTACCAATCATCGGCAGGAAGAAGACCCCAATCAAAGCGCCCGTGACCGCCAGCACCGACATGGTGTCCGCCCTGAAGCCCAACAGCTCTATCAGCACCCACGGGCTGTAGACAATCATAATCTGCTTCCGGCCGCCGAACAGCGCGCAGATGACGTAATAGCGGAGGTATTCCTTGCGGAAGACAAACTTCGCATTGACCGGCGCGTCCGTCTCCACCACAGGGTCGGCCTTGCGCAAAACGCCGAGAAAGACGCCCACCAGCAAAAACGCCGCCGCCGCGATTAAAAAGACGATAACCGGCGTATTGAAGTCAAACCAGCCGCCGCGAAACCCGAAGAAAACCAGAACCCCCGCCAGCACCGTTGCCGCCATGCGGGCGCTGTGAAAGCGCCCCATCATCCGTCCCGTACCCGCGCCGCCCCGGGCCTTGGCCAGCGAAAGCCCGATGCTGTCGTTCAGCGGCATATACATATGCTGCCCCAGCGAATAGATAAAGAGAAAAACGCACATGACGGCAAACGAGGGCCGCCACACGCCGAGAACCACAAGCCCCGCCAGCGCCAAGCCCTGCGTGAGAATCGCCGTTTTGACGTTTTTGAGCGACGAAAGAGCGGCGATGGCAAACAGGGACAGGATGCCGGGCAGCTCCCGCGGAAACTCAATAAACCCGCGCTGCCCCGGCGTGACCTCATAGGCTTCCTTGAAATAATTGGCGAGAATGGCGTCGCTGAGGCCCATCGCAAGCCCCACAAGGGCCGACACCACGATGAAAATTCTCACGCCCCTCATGGCCTTGCCCGCCGCGCCGCTGTTTTTGTCTGTCATTCCAGCCTTCCTTCTGCCGTAAAAAATTATTTCAAGGCTGCCGGCTGCGTATCAGTATATCATCAAACGGGCGAAATGTCTATCGGAGTTTGAGATTATCCGGCGGCCCCGAGCGCCTGCGCGAGGTCGTCTAAAATATCATCGATATGCTCCGTTCCGATGGAAAGGCGGATGGTGCCGGGCTTGATGCCCGACGCGAGCAGCTCGTCCGCGGTCATCTGCGAGTGGGTGGTGGAGGCGGGATGGATGACCAGCGATTTGACGTCGGCCACATTCGCCAGCAGGGAGAACAGCTTCAGCTTGTCTACAAACGCTTTCGCGCCCTCCGCGCCGCCTTGCATCTCGAAGGTGAAAATCGAGCCGGCGCCGTTAGGGAAATACTTTTTGTATAAGCCGTGATCCCGGTGATCTGGCAGCGAGGGATGGTTGACCTTTTCCACCTTCGGGTGCGCCGACAAAAACTCCACCGTTTTCAGCGCGTTGGCTACATGGCGCTCCACGCGCAGGGAGAGGGTTTCCAGCCCCTGTAAAAACAGGAAGGCATGGAAGGGGGAGAGCGTCGCGCCGGTATCCCTCATCAGCGTTGTGCGGGCTTTGATGATGTAGGCCAAGCTCCCGGCCACATCGGAAAACACCGCGCCGTGATAGCTTGGGTTTGGCTCGGACAAGCCGGGGAACTTGCCGTTCTGCGTCCAGTCGAATCTGCCGCCGTCCACGATTACGCCGCCGAGCGAGGTCCCGTGGCCGCCGATAAACTTGGTCGCCGAGTGGACGACAATGTCCGCGCCGCGTTCGAGGGGGCGCAGCAGAAACGGGGTGGCGAAGGTGTTATCGACAATCAGCGGAATGCCGTGCCTATGGGCGATTTCGGCGGCGGTTTCAATATCCGCGACGCTGGAATTGGGATTGCCCAAGCTCTCGATGAAGATGGCCTTGGTGTTGGGACGGATGGCTTTTTCAAGGTTTTCCGGGACGCCGCCGTCCACAAACGCGGTTTCGATGCCGCTTTCCGGCAGGGTGTGGGCAAAGAGGTTGTAGGTGCCGCCGTAGATTTGGTTGTCGGAGACGATGTGGTCGCCCGCGCGCGCGATGTTTTGGATGGCGTACGCGGTGGCGGCCGCGCCCGAAGCCGTCGCCAGCGCCGCCGCGCCGCCTTCCAGCGCGGCGATGCGCTGCTCAAAGACGTCCGAGGTGGGGTTCATCAGGCGCGTGTAGATGTTGCCGCCCTCGCTGAGGGCAAAACGCCCCGCAGCCTGAGCCGAGTCCTTGAACACATAGGACGTGGTCTGGTAAATCGGCACCGCCCGCGCGTCGGTCGCGGAATCGGGGGCTTCCTGCCCCGCGTGGACTTGCAGTGTTTCAAATTTGTAATTTTTCATGGATTGCACCCTTCTTTCGATTTTTGTGAGTTGTTTCCGCGCGGGCGAACGCTGTTCGCCCCTACGGCGCCGGGGTTTCAAACATGGGCGTGGAGAGGTAGCGTTCGCCCGTGTCAGGGAGGATGGCGACGATGGTTTTGCCCGCGTTTTCCGGGCGGAGGGCAGCCTGCGCCGCCGCCCATACCGCCGCGCCGGACGAAATACCCACCAGCAGCCCCTCGGTTCTGGCAAGCTCGCGGCCGGTCTGAAACGCGTCTTCGCTGCGCACGACGATGATTTCGTGGTATACCCCGGTGTCCAGCACCTCCGGCACAAACCCCGCACCGATGCCCTGAATCTTATGCGGCCCCGCCCGTCCCTCGGACAGCATGGGCGAATCGGCCGGCTCGACGGCAATGATTTGAATGTCCGGGTTTTTCTGTCTCAGAAACCCGCCCGCTCCGGTGATGGTGCCGCCGGTGCCCACGCCGGAGACAAAGATATCCACGCGGCCTCCCGTATCCTCCCAAATCTCCGGGCCGGTCGTTTCCCGGTGCGCGGCGGGGTTTGCGGGGTTGTCGAACTGCCCCGGCAGAAACGAACCGGGCGTTTTTTCCGCCAACTCCTCCGCTTTGGCAATCGCGCCCTTCATCCCCTTGCCCCCGTCGGTCAGCACAAGCTCCGCGCCGTACGCCGCCAGCAGCTTCCGGCGCTCCACGCTCATGGTCTCCGGCATGGTCAGGATGACGCGGTAGCCCTTGGCGGCGGCGATGGCGGCAATGCCGATGCCCGTGTTTCCGCTGGTCGGCTCAATGATGACGGCGCCGGGTTTCAGCTTGCCGCTCTTTTCGGCGGCGTCTATCATCGCCAGCGCGATGCGGTCTTTCACGCTCCCCGCCGGGTTTCGGTATTCCAGCTTGGCAATGAGCGCCGCCCCCAGCTTGCGCGCTTCGGCATATCGGTCCAGCCGCAGCAGCGGGGTCTTCCCGATTAAGCCGGTGAGATTGTCCGCGATTTTTGACATAAGGCCGTCCTCCTTTCATAATCTGTAGAATACTTATAGGCTTGATATGCATTATATCGCAGCCAATCCCGTTTGTCAACAGGAAGATTGACGAGAAATCCTTGACAGGGCGGCGCGCTGTGTGATACGATCACACAAGCCCCATCGGCGTCATATACTGCAAGAGGCGGCACTGCCGCCCGGCAAAAAATCAAGCGGAGAGGCGGGATACGACTATGGACGCGCTGATATCGAAGCTGTTGTCGAGCCACGCGAGCGGTTTGGACTGCGAAACCAAGCGTCCCGAATATCTGCCGGACAAGGATGAGGTTGCGGAAATCGTCAATCTTCTCAGGAAGCTGCTGTTTCCGGGGTATTTCGACAAAGACGGCCCGCCGGACGCCGAAAGCGGGATGCGGGATATCCTGACGGAGGTTGAGGGCAGGCTCCGTCGCCAAATTTGCCGCGCGCTCAATTCCGAAGCCGAAGCAAGCGCGGACTGCGCCGGGATGTATGACAACGCCGGCGCGATATGCAGCGCGTTCTTGGCCAAGCTGCCCGCGCTGCTGGAGGTGCTGCTCACCGACGTCCAAGCCGCGTATGACGGCGACCCGGCGGCGCGCAGCAAGCACGAAATCATCTTCGCCTACCCCGGCGTTTACGCCGTCAGCGTCTACCGTCTGGCACACGAGCTACACAAGCTGTCCGTCCCGCTCATTCCGAGGATGATGACCGAACACGCCCACAGCGTGACCGGCATCGACATCCACCCCGGCGCGGACATCGGCAGCCACTTTTTCATCGACCACGGAACCGGCGTCGTCATCGGCGAGACGACCCAAATAGGGGCGTATGTCAAGCTCTATCAAGGCGTCACGCTGGGCGGCCTGTCCACCAGAGGCGGGCAGAGGCTCCGGGGGAAAAAACGCCACCCCACCATAGAGGATGAGGTGACCGTCTATTCCGGCGCGTCCATCCTCGGCGGCGATACTGTTATCGGCAAGGGCAGCGTCGTCGGCGGCAACGTCTTTATCACCCAGTCGGTGCCGCCGTACACCAAGATGAGCCTGAAGGATAACTATACGCAGACGATTTAACGCTGCCGACGTTTTACACAAGAGGGCGGCAAAGCAAGCCGCCGGAAAGCCGGAGGCTATAGGCTATGCAAAAGGAAATTGAGTCCGGGAATATGAACGCCGTCATCTTTGATTTGGACGGCGTGATTGTTCACACCGACGAGTACCATTACAGGGCGTGGAAAAAGCTGGCCGACCGGCTGGGCGTCTGCTTCGACGAGCGGATTAACAACCGTCTGCGCGGCGTTTCACGGCTGGAAAGCCTTGAGATTGTGCTGGAAAACAGCGCGTTTTCCGACATCCCTGACGCCGAAAAGGCGGCGCTTGCCGACGAGAAAAACAAAACATATCAAACCCTGCTGCAAGCCATGACCCCGGACGACCTGTCCCCCGAGGTGCTGAAAACCCTGCGTGCGCTCAAGGAACGCGGCTGTCGTATGGCTATCGGCTCCTCCAGCCGCAACGCGCCGCTGATTTTGGAAAAGATAGGGCTGGCCGGGTTTTTCGACGCCGTCTCCGACGGCAACAACATCACAAACTCCAAGCCCGACCCCGAGGTTTTTCTCAAGGCCGCCGAATACTTGGGCGTTTCGGCAAAAGACTGCGTCGTCGTCGAGGACGCGGACGCCGGCATCGAGGCCGCGCGACGCGCCGGCATGAAAACCATCGCGATGGGCGACGCCGCGCGCGGCGGACAGGCCGATTGGAGCATCCAGTCCTTCGGCGAGATTTTGACGATTATGGAAAATATAAAGAGGGTCATGCCTATTCTGACAGAATAGGCATGACCCGATATCCTGTATACTTTTCCGTTTTTCAGAACGACGATTCGCGGCCGCACACGGTGCATCTGTATATAACAAACGGCGGCGGGGAGATAAGCGTCCAAGAATGAGCGGCTTGATTGACCACCTGAGAGCAATGGATACACGCTTTGTAATGCACGTCTACCGTGGTTAGCCAGTTGCTGCCGGGCGTATGCGAAGTATACGCGGAATAGTCGCAAATCGTGCAGGAGACCAGATGCTGGGCCGCGTTATATGCGTTATACCGCAGCGCGTGTCCTTCCCAAACAAACTGAAATCCGCAGTTATACACACAATTCTTATAGTGTCCTGTTGATGTAAACGACCAATTTGTCTGCGAGATATGGTCGCAGCTTCTCAAAAGGTTCACATCAAAGTCGTCCGCGTATATGATTTTTCCGTCGGCGTCCGAGTAAAACGGGACGAGGAAGTCCCCTTCGGGGCTGATATACTTGTTGATATCAAACGGAACCGGCTTATAACAGCCGTCGCCGGGGGCGCATATGTGAAGCGAAAAATCCTGCGCCGCAGTGGGAACCTCTAGGCCGGGGGCGCCGGAAGTGGTTGCGGGGAACACAAAAAACAGGGATAAAATGGCAAGAAAGGCGACGAATCTTCTCTTTTTCATCTGAATCTTCCTTTCATCCTCAATATAGGCCATGTACATTGTATACAAACGCGCTGCCCGTGTCAAGCATTTTTTTGGATAATTTTTTGAGCGGAGACGGCCCTACCCGATATCCCGCACGCTTTCCCGTTCCACCAGACTCACGGGCAGGATGATATTCCGCTCCCGGATGGGCTTTCCCATCAGTTGGGCAATCATCATCTCGGTAGCGATGACGCCTTTCGCCTCCGCGTCCTGATGGATGGTGGTCAAGCGCGGATGGGTAATCTGGCTGAGGTAGTTGTCGTCAAACCCGACGATGGATTTATCGCCCGGCACGTCGGCGCCCGTTTCGCGCAGCCCCGCCATAATGCCGGCCGCCAAGATGTCCGCCGAGGCGAATATGCCGGTGATGTCCTTTTTTGCCCCCAGTCTATGGCCCAGCCTTGCCCCTTCCTCAATGGAAATCTCCTGCTCAAAGATAAGCGCCGGGTCAAACGGGACGCCGAATTCCTTCAAAGCGTCTTTGTATCCCAGCAAGCGCTGTTCCACCACGCCGTTTTCGCGGATGAAGGGCGAGGTAAACGCGATTGCGCGGTGGCCGCGCTCCAGCAGATGCCGCGTCGCCATATATCCGCCGTTCCGATCCTCCAGCCCCACATTGCACACCTCGGGCAGGCCGATATAGCTGTCAATCAGCACATAGGGAATCCCCATCCTGCGCACGGACGCGAAAAACTCATCTTGAAACAGCCCCAGAAAAATCATGCCGGCCAAGCTCCAGTTCCGGTGTACCGCTTCCAGCCCGTGCGGGTCCTCCACCGTCCGTACCATGAGGAAATACCCTTCCTCGCGGGTGCGGTTTTCAATGCTGCCCATAAAAATATTGTGGAACGGGTCGGCCAAAAATCCGCCGGCGCGCGGAGACACCACATGATTGATAATCCCGATGATGGGCGAGGTGTTGCTGGCCAGCGTCCGCGCCGTCATGCTGGGGACATAGTTTTCACGCTCAATGATTTCCCGGATGGCTGCCACCAGCTCCGGCGAAGCCCTGTTTTTTTTCTTGTGTATCACATTGGAAACCGTGGTGATGCTCACCCCGGCTTCCCGCGCGATGTCTTTGAGTGTAATCACGGATTCGCTCCCCCGCATTGATGTAGGGCCGGCTTAACCGGCCCTACACTGATTGTAACCCTATTTGCGGTCTTTGTCAACAGCGCGGAGAATCAGTCGAGTTCCGCGACATACCCGGCAACATCTCCAAGGGGGATATCCGGGACGGTAATGCCCGCCAAGACGTCTCCGCTGATTGGCTTGACCGGATTGGAGAAGAACATTTCATCGAGGAAAATGGTGCATCCGGCAAAGGCGCGGATGTGCATACGGTTGGTCATGCCGGGGAAGCCGGAGGCTTCGAGGTCAATGACGACGTCCTGCATATCCGTTGTGATTTGGACATTGCCGCCGTCCGCCGTCACCAGCTCGCTGAAACGCTTGATGAAGACAGGGCCGTCTTCCGGCTGGAAGTGGAGGAGGAGCTTGTTCTCCTCGCCGCCTTCGGCGCCGCTCACGCGGATGGTGAGATATCTGGCATAGGCAATGCCGTCAATGGCCCACACATCGACCGCCTGACCCCAGTTGCCCATCCAGTCCATCGCTCTGGCGTAATACTCGTCCAAGTCGTCGTAGTCCTCGGGGTCGAACGCGCCGGGACGGAACTCGATTTGCGCCACGCCGTCTTCGACGGAAGCTCTCAGGTTGGCCCAGTTGTCCCACCACATGGGTACGCCGGCGACGGCGAGGTCGGGCTTGTTAAGCGGGTCACGGTCGGTAAAGTTTTCCCAGAGGAAATTGGTATAGCTTCTGACCGGCAAATCAGAGAGGGGTATTTCGGGGAGGGTGATTTCAGAGTTGGGGTCGTCCGTGTTGATCGGGCTGACCGGCCCGGAGAAGGAAATCTCGTCAAGGAAAATGGTGTACGCGGCAAACGAGCGGATGTGCATACGGTTGGTCATGCCGGGGAAGCCGGAGGCCGCGAGGTCGATGACGATGTCCTGCATGTCGGTGGTGATTTGCGGGCTGCCGCCGTCGGCCGTCACCAAATCGGAAAACCGCTTGGCAAAGACCGGGCCGTCATTGGGCTGGAAGTGGAGAATCAGTCCGCTTTCCTCGCCGCCCGCGGCGCCTCTCATGCGGATGGTGAGATATTGGCACCAAGAGATGCCTTCAAGATCCCACATGTTGATGGCTTCGCCCCAGTTGCCCATCCAGTCGGCGGCTCTGGCGTAGTAGTCGTCCATGTCGTCAAAGTCTTCCGGGTCGAACGCTCTGGGCCGGTACTGGATTTGAAGGACGCCGTCCTCAACGGCCTGTCTGGTGTTGCCGTCGTTCCACCACCAGCGGTTCACGCCGTTGGCGGACAGCTCGGCCGGGCTTTGCGGGTCGAGGTCAAAGTCGTCCCACAGGAAGGTGTCGGGGACATTGTCCGTCGGAGGCGGGGGCGGGTCTTCGGAACCGGCTTGGGAAGGAGTGGGCGGCGCGCCGCCGGGGGTCGGGTCCTCGTCGGACGGGCTCGCGCACGCCGCGGCAAACGCAAACAGCATCAGCAGCGCGAGAAGCAGGCAGAGATTTCTTTTCATGGCTTTTTTCCTCCTTAATGATATGTAGTTTAGCGCTTAACCTAATTGACATTATAGCAATCATACCGGCGCCTGTCAAGCCCGCTTTGAAAAAATATTGTGAGGTTTCCCCAAATAAGTCTTGCGCGCCCCCGCCGTTTACGGTATAATATCAATAGTTTAGCGCTTAACCTGCGCCGATATTCCGATATAACCTGAGGAGGTACCGTATGGACGAAAAAAAATCACCGCCCGCCGCCGTCATTATTTTGGGTCTGGCGGCTGCTTTGTGCGCGGCATTTGCCGTTTTCATGTTCGCCGCGCCCGGGTTAGCCCCCCGCTTCGCGCCCTCGTCCGAATCCGGGAACGCCGGAGGCCCGGCGGCCGGAGACGGGGAGGATTTCCCGACGCTGATACTCTATGAGGGGCCGCAGACCATGACGACCTCCTCGACCGCGTCTGTCCGGGTGAACGGACACGAGCTGTTTGTCTACGACGTCATGGTCAACCATGAGCATATCTGGAACGCGAACACCATTCCTTCCGACACGCCGATGGCCTACTTTGACTTTGAGGGAGAGGTCACGATTGAGGTTGAGGCGCCCGGTCTGGGTAAAGACATCGAGAGCGCCGCCGTCCTCCCCTCTTCCCACGGCATCGTTCCCGCCGTCGCGGACAACCGCGTCACCTTCACCGTCACCGAGCCGGGATTCTACACCGTGATTTTCAACAATCATGTCAACAAGGCCGCGCACATCTTCGCCAACCCCCTTGAAACGGACATCCCCGACAAGGACGACCCGAACGTCCTCTTCATCGGGCCGGGACACTGGACGATGGACGCCATCCTGCTCAAAAGCGACCAGACGCTGTATATCTCCGGCGGCGCGGTGCTGCATACGGTCGTCATCGCCGACAACGCCGTCAACGTGACAATCCGCGGGCGCGGCATCATCGACGGCTCCGACTTCCCCGGACACAACCAGACCGGCTCCTACGCCAGAGTCCCCATTGATTTGCGGAACTGCAAGAATATCATCGCCGAGGGCTTCATCATCGCCAACGCCAACTGCTGGAACTTCAATTCGTATTCCAGCGAAAACCTTGAGGCCTCCAACATCAAAATCATCTCGGCGCGCCAGAACGGCGACGGCTTCACCTTCCAGTCCTGCCGGAACCATACGGTGCGTGATTCCTTCGCCCGCACATGGGACGACAGTCTGGTTCTGAAAAACTATTCCGGCTCCACCCGGAACATCACCTTTGACAACATTCAGATTTGGACCGATTTGGCCCAGTCGATGGAGATTGGCTATGAGACCAACAAGGGCCGGACCATCAGCCCTGAAATCACCGACGTCCTCTTTAAGGACATCACCGTGCTTTACAACAACCACAAGCCGGTCATCAGCATCCACAACAGCGACGACGCTCACATCCACAACATCACCTACCGGAACATCACCGTGGAGAACGCCTTTATGCGGGGCGACAACGGCGTCAACAACGAGCTGATTGAGTTCCATATGCTGAAATCCGGCTGGTCGGCCGTCCGCGACGAATACGGCTCCATCAGAGACATTCTGATTGACGGGCTGACCGTCTATCACACGCTTGACGGCGGCGTCCCCGCCTCCCGCTTCCACGGACACAGCGAGGAATACATGCTTGAAAACATCACCCTGCGCAACGTGACCATTCTGGGTGAACGCATTTCCGATTTGAGCGCCCTGCGGGCGAATGTAAACGAGTTTGTCCGCAATATCACAGTGGAATGAGGTAAGGGTATGTCAACAAACAAGATATTAACCGTCGTTTTCTGCGCCGTCATCGCGGTGTCGCTCCTTCTCGCCGGGGCTGCGTTCTTTATGGGGTCTGGAAACGACGCCCCGGAGGAAGAGACCGTTCCCGGCCTGACCGTCGTCAGGGCGCCCGCCCAGACAGAGGCCGTACGGCCCCCCGGATTCCCCGACCCGGAGGAAAACTGGATTAAGCTGCCCGACGGCCCCAACCTTGCCGAGGGCAAGCCGGTAACGTCCGGCGAACACACGGAGGTCTTTGAACCCGCGAACACGGTGGACGGCGACTTAAACTCCTATTGGGAAAGCAAGGGTATCCCCGCCGAGATTACCATCGACCTTGAGGCCGTCTATACCGTCCAAACGGTGGGCGTGCGCCTCAACCCCGTCCCCATATGGGAAGCCCGCACCCAAACCTTTGAAATCCTCGTCAGCGCGGACGGCGCGGCCTTCACCTCTGTCGTCCCCGACACGAGATACGAGTTTGACCCCGACACCGGCAACCTCGCCCGCGCCGACTTCGACCCCGTCCCCGCGCGGTATGTCAAGCTGATATTCTCCGCCAAGTCGTCGGGCCGTTCCAACGGCGCCCAAGCCGCCGAGATTGTGATTTTTGAGTAGCCGGGCAACACAAAACCCCCGCCGAAGCGGGGGTTTTCTTTATCCCTCTTCACGGCTCCAGCCGTCATGGGTAACGGTAATCCGATACCGTTTGCCCCGGACCGTTACGGGGAAGCGGAGCGACGTTATCTGCGGGGGCAGACGCGGGCTTGCCGTAATCTCCCCGTCCCGCACCGATAACCCGGCAAAGCCCAGCACGGCGATCATCCACGCGCCACCGTTGGCCGCCGGATGGGTGCCGCCGATGTAAATTTCGCCCGCCCAGTGCTTGCCGCCTCCCGCAAGGTCGATGGAGGCGGATTTGATGAAATGCTCCCACGCCAAGTCGGGGCGGCCGAAGCAGCAGGCCGTTAGGGCGTGCATACAGGCCGACAGGCTGGAGCCATGCTCTGTGCGCGGCTCATAGTAACGCCAGTTGCGTTCGACCGTTTCGTCGGAAAACAGCGCCGGGAACAGCGCCGTCATCGCCACCACGTCGGCCTGCTTGATAATCTGCGTGTGCGCCGCCACGCCGTGGTTGGTTCCCCAATACTCCCGCTCGTCCAGCAGCCTGCCCCGCACCGTCTCCAGCGAGCAGTCCTCCAGCGCGAAATACCCGTCGAACTGCTCAATGACCTCCCCTTCGGCAAAGACAGGGCGGAGGAGCGGATACACGGTTTTCAAGCGCGCGAGGTCGTCTTTATAGTCAAGCTTTTGCAAGAGAGCGTCTATAAACGCCGGGTCGGATTCGGCGAAAATCTCCGTCAGCGCCAGCGCGCGGGACATGCAATGGGCCGCCATTTGGTTGGTAAACGCGTTGTTGTTCACCCGTTCATGGTATTCGTCAGGGCCGATGACGTCCAGCAACTCTACATCGTCCCCGTCAACGCGGCGATGGGCGCGGGAGAGGTAAAAGCGGGCGCATTGCAGGATAACCTCGGCGCCGCCCTCCCTCATCAGGCTCAAGTCCCCGGTAATCTCATAATACCGCCAGAAGGCGTAAGCGATATCGCCGCTGATATGAATCTGCCTGTCCCTGAAATACGTCCGTACGGGACGATGGGTGAAAACGTCCGTCACGTTATAATTGGTGCAGCCCTCCGCGCCGCCCTCTTGGCTTTCCCAAGGGTAAAACGCCCCCCGGAACCCATATTCGGCCGCCTTGCGGAGAGCTCCCGGCAGGGTTTCAATCCGGTAGCGCAGAAGGGCTTTGGCCAGTTCCGGCTCGGTGTGAACAAAAACCGGGAACAAAAAAACCTCCGAATCCCAGAATATCGCGCCCTTATAGGTCTGCCCCGACAGGCCGCGCGCCGGTATCGACAGGTTTCCAGCGTGGCGGGGGGCGATGCTGTGCAGATGATAAAGGCTGGCGTTGAGAGCGCGGGCGGCTTCATCACAGCCGGACAGCTCCACGGCGGAGTTTTGCCAGAGCTTTTCCCAAGCGGCCTCATGGGCGGCGACAAGACATTCATAGCCGTCCGACAGCGCCTGTTCGCAGAGCGCCGCCGCCCGCTTCCCCGGTTCCGGGCCGTCCATGCCGGTGAAAACGGCGGAAAACAGGGTGACGGCAACCGTCTCCCCCGCTTTGGCGTCGAAGCAGATTCGGCGGTATACGCCGGTATCCGTGACCTCTTGCTTTTCGTCATGGGCAGCGCCGCATTGCGCGGCCTGCGCGACCGCCACGGGGATATCCAGCTCGCCCGTGCGGGCTTCAGCCAGCAAAACCGCGCCTGTTTGATACGAATGGCCAAACAGATGCGGGCCGTTGATGTCCCATATATCGGTCACAATGCCGGTTGTCAGCTCAGCCCTGCCGTCTGTTTTGAAGGTCAGCGTCAGTCGGGAGGCGAGGAGGTGCGGCTCCGCCGCCGAGACAATCCGCTCGCTTTGAATCCGCGCGGCGGCAAACTCTGTGTCGCGGCTGTGCGTCCCCCGGCGGAAATGCACCGTCTGGCTGTGTGCCGACGGCTCCGCTTTCCCCAGAGACAGCTCTTCACCGTTCACGGACAGCTTTGCGAACAGGCCGTTCGGCGCGTTGACCGGCTCCCGCCACTGATCGCCGTTTTGGTCATAGACCCCGGCCAGATTGACCGCGGCCATCTCGCCGCGCCCCCATTCGTCCATTGTCCCCCGATAGCCCATATAACCGTTTCCAATCAGGAAACGGTTTCCGTTTGTCACCGTATCATCGGCGTTGTAACCGTTCTGCGTATAGCTCCAGATATCCACCCGGATTCCCCCTTATTCCGCGGGGACGGCCAAGCCTTCCGCGCCGAGCGTGTAAGGCTTCCCGTATACCAGCAATTCCAGCGGGCCGCCCTGCCGCAGTGTAAACAACGTCTTGTCTGTCCGCATTTCCAGCTCGAGAACCCTGCCCCGCCAAGTGAGAGAGAAGCAAAGACGGCTCCAGCGGGCGGGCAGACGGGGAGCGAAGCGCATCAGCGTACCGTCGCTGCGCAGCCCGGCAAAGCCGTAGACGATGTTGACCCAAGCCATAGCGATGCTGGTGGTGTGCAGGCCCTCGCGCGTGTTGCGGTTGTAATTGTCAAGGTCAAGGCGTGTGGCGTAGCCGAAAAAGTCCGTCGCCTCCTCCATCTTTCCCAGTTCGGCGGCCAATATGGAATGGATGGCCGGCGACAGGGAGGATTCATGGATGGTGCGCGGCTCGTAGAACTCATAGTTGACCCGTTTGACTTCCTCCGAGAACGACGAATTGTATAGATACAAAAACATCAGTACGTCGGGCTGTTTAATCATATCGGTGCGGTAGATGCGGTCGTACGACCAGTGATGGTAAAGCGGAAATTCGGCAACGGGGATGGCGTGAATGTCAATGCGGGGCAAGCTGAAATACCCGTCATGCTGCTCAATCAGGCCCTCCTCCGTCATGGGCAGCGCCATATGTTCGGCAACCTCCCGCCACCGCTCGGGTTCCTTCTCCGAAAGCGCCGTTTTTGCCGCGAGAGCCTGATACAGCTCCGGCTTTTCGTTCTTCATATCGCGCACCGTGTCGGCCGCGAATTCAAGCGAGCGTTTTCCCATATAGTTGGTATACGCGTTGTTGTGAACCATCATATGAAACTCGTCCGGCCCCATCACGCCGTAGTACCCGTATTCGCCGGTATGCGGGTTTTGCCCGGCGCGGCTTACCAAGAGCCGCGCGATTTGCAGAAGCATTTCGGCCCCATACGCCCATAGAAAATCCCTGTCCCCGGTGACCAGCGTGTAATGCCATATCCCGTAGGCCACGGCGGTGCTTGGCTGGAATTGCAGGCTGGCGTGCTGCCAGAGGTCGCACGCCTCGTCGCCGTTGAGGGTGGCCACCGGATAGCAGGCGCCCTCGCAGTCTAGCATTTTGGCCCGCGCCAAGGCCTGCGGGAGGGTATTGTAGCGAAACAGCAGCAGGCTTTTGGCCGCTTCCGGGTTGGTAAACAGGTAAAAGGGCAGGCAGCAGGCCTCGGTATCCCAAAAGGCATGGCCGTTATAGGCTTCTCCGGTCAACCCCTTGGCGCCGATGTTGTGGCGAACACTTCCGCCGTTGAAGGTCTGCGCCATTTTGAAGCTGCAAAACCGGACGCCTTGCTGCTCCTCGGCCGCGGCCTCCACACAGGACGCGCCGGACGGCTCGATAACCATATCCGAGGTGCGCCAGTATCCCGCCCAGTAGCTTTTTTGAGCGGCCAGCGCCTCGTCAAAGGAGACGCCGGACGCCTCGCGCAGGGCGGCCTGTCCGGTTTGCCACAGCGTATCTCCTTCCGTTCCGTCAAAGACAATCACCAACCGTTTGTCGGCATGAAGGGGTTCCCCCCGCGTGAGCGTGAGCGTCGCCGACAGAGAAACGGATTGGTCGTTTTGGTGTCCCCCGCAATCAGCGGGCGCGTCCAACAGGGCGGCGGCGAACACCTCCTGCCCCGACGTCAGCGTACGGGATTGAACGGCGCAGATGCGCTCTCCGGTTTCGCGGCGGGCGCCGCCCCAAAAACAGGCGCCGCGCCCCTCATGGCGCACATCGAACGTAATGCCCGCCGTCAGCTCGATGTCGCCTGAAAAATTGAGCGGTTCAAAGGTGACGCGCAGATAAGCCCGTTCCCTGTGAACCATATCGACGAAACGGAGGAACGTCAGGCGTAAGTCCTTGCCGGACTCCGTATGCCAGACAAAGCGCCGCAGGAGCGTCCCCGCGCGCATATCCAATTCCCGCGTAAACTCGGAAAATTTGATTTTCCCGAGGTTCAGCACTTCACCGTCCAGCGATATGCCGGTCATGGTCCAGTCGGCGGCGGGAATCATAAAATGGGTTTTATCCACAATCCCGCGATAGGATTTCGGCAAACGCGCGATTTCATACACGCCGTTTATATACGCGCCGCGCAGGCTGTCCGTGTCCCCGCCCTCGTCAAAGCTCCCTCGGACGCCTAGGGTTTCGTTGGACAGGGTGAAAACAGACTCGCTCACCCGCGCGTACGCGGGGTCAAACCCGTGCTCGATGATTTTCCACGGGTCGGTGAGAAAATACTTATCAGCCGCTTTTGCCACAAACACGCCTCCCCTGTAAGCCTTTCGCTTACCCCTTGATGCCAACCGTGACGATATTCTCCGTGAGTTTCTTTTGGAATACAAAGAACAGGACGATGGGCGGAATCATCGAAAAAACGACCGCGCGCATCAAGTCGTCATAGTTGATGGTCTGCTGGGTGCTGAAAATAAACAGGCGCACCATAACCGTCTGCCATCGGCCGTGTCCCAGTACCAGATACGGCAGCAGAAAATCCGACCACACACCGTTGATGGTAAAGATGGTCACGACCACGCAGATGGGCTTGGAAAGCGGCATCACAATCTTGAAAAAGGTTTGGAGCTGCGAACAGCCGTCAATCCGCCCGGCTTCGATGATGGATAAGGGAAGGGACTCAAAAAACTGGCGGAACAGGATAACGGTGAAAGCGCTTGCTCCCGCCGCCAGCCAAAGCGGGGTGAAAAACCCGCCCATGTTCAGGCGCTGGATGTTGATAAACAGCGGCACCAGACTCATGGTCGCCGGTATCAGCAGCGAAGCCATAACCAGCCTGCCGACGGTTTTGTACCCCCGGGGCTTCAGAATGGCGAGGCCGTAGGCCAAAAGCCCGTTGAAGAACAGGGAGCAGACGACGCTGCCCGCAATGGCATAGAATGAGTTGATGTAGTTTCTGACCACGTTCAGTTGCGTCCAAGTCCCGGTATACCGTGAGAAATTAAAGGTCTCCGGCAGAATGGCCGTACTCGATACATATTCCCTCAAATCCTTGAATCCCGCCATAAGCACCCAGAATACGGGAAACAGGGAGACGACCACAACCAGCCCGCAAACGGCGTAAACGGCCATCAGCCCTATCTTTACGCCAAGCGTTTTGCTGTCAAAATCACGAATAATCCCCGTACGTGTTTTCATAGCCCCGCCCCCTATTCCCAGTCAATTTTCCGCCGGTTTACGACGGAATACAGAGCGGTGAACCCGAGCAGGATGATGGCGATAATCATGGCCACCGCGGAGGCCCTGCCGTAGTCCATCGTCCCGCCGAATGCGTAGCGCCACATCAGCAGCATCAGCGACAGCGAGGCGTTGTCGGGGCCGCCTTTGGTCAGAACGAGCGGCTCATACATGATTTGGAAGATGGAGATGATTTGCAGGATGAGCAGGGTGCTTCCCAGATTGAAGATGGCGGGCAGCGTGATATGGCGTATCCGCTTCCAGATACCGGCGCCGTCAATGGTGGCCGATTCGTATAGCTGCGGGTTGATGCCGGCCAGACCGGCCATGTAAATCAGCGCCGTCGCGCCCGCGCCCTTCCATGTCGCGATGACCACGATAATCGGGATAACCAGATGTTCCTCGCTGAGAAACGCCATCGGCTCCATCCCCAATCTGCCGAGCAGAATGTTGACGACCCCGGCTCTCTCGGCGGAGAAAAAGGCCGACCATAAAAGCACGGCGGCAAGCCCCGGCAGGACGTTGGGCACATAGGCGGCGGTACGGATAAACCCTTTGCCCCGCACCGTCTCCCCAATCAGCAGCGCCAAAAAGATGGGAATCAAAAATCCAATCAGCAGCGACCAGAAGGTATAGGTAAAGGTGTTCCCGAGCGCTTGCAGAAACTCGTGCCGCCTAAATACGCTTATGTAATTGTCGAAGCCCACAAATTCAACAAGCTCAATGTTCCTTGTCCTGTAAAGGCTCATTCGCGCGCCTTGCAGCAGAGGCCCCCACAGGAAAAACGCGAACAGGGAGATACCGGGCAGCATAATCAGCCATGAGACCGCTTGCTGCTTCCATTTGACAGAGCCGCGCAATCTGTTCATTTCTTATCACCTATTGATGATGTCGTCCACATCTTCTTGGAAGTTGTTCTGCGCCCTTTGGAGCGCGGACAGGACGTCGGCGTCCTCTCGGGTGATGACCCTTTGGATGACCGCCGTCAATTCCCTGTAGAGCTGCTGCGCCAGCACCGGCTCCTCACCCTTCAGCGTAATCGTGCCGTCGGTGAAGGAATTAAAGAAGTCCTGATACAAGCGCCAATCCACATTGGAATATTCCTCCGCGATGTCACGCTGCGCCGTGATGAACACATCGTCGTTCCACGCCGGGATGGGCGGCAGGACCGGCTCGCCGCGTTCGCGCTTGGAGGCCGCCCCAGCCCTCATGCTGGCAATGGCGTCGTCGTCGGCAAAGGGAAGCATCCCGATGAGTTTGAGGAAGCCGAGCGTCGCCATCGCCTGCTCGTTTGTGGTGTCGGGAGCGAACATATAGCAGGTGCCGCCCGTGAGGGCATAGGCCCCGCCCGGCCCCGCCGGGATGGGAATCAGCGCGAATTTATCCACCGGCAAGCCCTTGCCTGCGGTGGGCTGGTCTACCGAATCGTCGGCGGCGAAGTTCATCGCGGCTTCCCCGGTGCCGAGCAGGGTGTGTGCGCTGGCCCAATCGGTGGTGGTCGCGTCGGCGTTGAGGATGTTATATTCCCAGCGGAGGGATTTCAGGTATTCCATCGCGGCGACGGCCGGTTCGGAGGTGAAGTCCACGAGCCAGCGCCCGTCGGCGTCCTGCTTGAGCAGGGCGTTCTCGCCCACGGCGCCGAAATTCCACGCGATGTTGGTATACAGCCAGCCGCCATATGTCTCGCTGGCGGGGAAGACAAGCCCGGCCTTGCCGGTTCTCTCCCGGATAATCTGGCCTGTCTCGGCCAGCTCCTGAAGCGTTTTCGGATACATGGGCAGCCCGTTATCGTCCATCAGCCCGGCTTCCTCAAACAGATTGATGTTGATGTGCATCCCCAGCACATACCCGTCGCGGGGCAGGCCGTAAATGCGGCCGTTTTCGTCGCCCAGCAAATCTATGAACGCGGGGCTAAACTTATCAAGGATGCCGAATTGCCCCAGCGCGTCGGTCACATCGGCCACAAGGTCTTGCCCGATGAGCAGTTGAGGGTCGGTGAACGGCGGTTGGAACAATGTGGGCGCCGTGCCGCCTCTGGCCATGCCGATGTAGTTGCTGAGGGTGTAGGAGTAATATGCCGGGACGATGGTTACGTTGGGGTATTGCATCGCCATCGTGGCTTTGTAGCCTTCAAACAGAGCCAATTCCGCCGCGGGCGCCGTGTCGGGCGGCCAGTTGCCCAAGGTGATGGTGGCGGTGAGGTCGGCGTCGATGACGTCAACGGATATGCCGCCGAGCTCGGGCGGTGTGTCCGGGGACGGCGACGGGTCGCCGCCGCTGTCTGGGGACGGCGCTGTCGTTTCGGTCGCGCAGGCGGTGAGAAGCATAGTCAGCGCCGCGAGAACGGCTAAGAGTCTAACGCGCTTTTTCATGGTGATATCCTCCTCCTATTAAGTAGGGCAGATTTGGGGATAAGCCGCCGCATATCGTCATATTGCACAAAACACGCGGCAAGTTTAGCGGTAAACTAAATATAGTTTACCCGCAAAGAAAGGGTTTGTCAAGGCAAATCGCAAAAAAACAATCCCGCGGTCAAAATCCCTGCCGCCGCGAACCCGGGCAAAAAACCGGCTCGGCGATTTTGAGTTTTAGGGGCTTGAAATCTTCAAAGCGTTATGCTATAATACTTTTCGGATACGTCCGGGCGTGGCGCAGCTTGGTAGCGCGCTTGAATGGGGTTCAAGAGGCCGCAGGTTCAACTCCTGTCGCTCGGACCAACTTGAAAGTGCGGTATAATTGCTGAAACAAGCAATTATACCGCACTTTTTCTTTGTTTTCGTTCCTCTTCCTCAATTCCCAAAACCCCGTCTGTGACCGCCTAAAACCCGCTAAAATTGCCCGATAGGCAAACCATAATGGAGCCGTGTGCAATCTTCAAGCGCGGGGCATTACCCTTTGCAGTTGATTTTTTGGAGAGGGACGGTAAAGGTGTATCGGGCAAAAAATAGGTATTACCTTCATTTCCCGCATAATCGGCTGTGCTTGTTGGATGAGGAAACTGGAAAGCGTATCCGTAAATCCGTCACAGGCAAAACCAAGCCCGAAGCCGTATCAAAAATGCGGGCGTTCCTGTCGGGCAAGATGGAAGCCCCAAAGCCCAAGAAAACCGCGCCCAAAGCGATGACGGAGGGAACGCAATGCGAAACAGAATCCGAGAAGTTCGGGAAGTCCGAGGGTTTCAGCGAAAGAATTGGCTATGCCAACCCTAAAATCGTTGTGAGCCAACCGTAAACTATCGCCATCGCTTCATCAGCCATATTGTCTAATTCGTGCGTTCCGTCTTTCAAAGGTATGTAGGTAGGTAAAGTCGGATTGACAGATGACATTAAATCAAATGCCATCTTTGCATCAGCGCAACGGAAGGTGTTGTCTGCCGTACCCTGTAAGAACAATACCGGGCAAGCTATTTTATCCATCGAATGTATCGGCGCTCCGCTTATTGTATCCACAAGAAATTCAAGACCGAAATCTTTGACCGCACCTCCTGACATTAATGTTTCCAAATTGTCGGCAAGCCATTTTGAAGGGCCTCCGGTTCTCATAAATATATGAGAGCTAATGCAAGTTCCGATTGAAATAACAAAAGCAAGTCGTTCGTCCTCCGCGGCTAAGCGCAGTGCGGCAGTTGACCCTGAGCTGAACGCATAGCATCCGATTTTTTCTTTGTCAGAAAAAGGTTGTGATTCAACCCAAGACACAATGTCGGATAGATTTTCTTTCCACCGAGTATAGGTCATTTTGCTATGATCACCGCCTGTTTCGCCGCACCCAAAAAAATCAAAAGTTACGAGTGCGATACCTTTTTCCATTGCCCTATTACAGAGCATTTGAGTCGGTGTCCAAAGTTGTCTTCTGCCACCCCAACCATGACAATAAATTATAACCGGAAGGTTCTTTGCGTTTTCTTTCGGCAGGTATACTGTGCCGACATTCAAATCGCCGGTCGATAATTTGAAATCGTAAAAAATCATCAAGACTCTCCTATCTCAAGCCATTTTTACAAGCACCACGGGGATTTTGTCTTTCAGTCTCATGCCAGCCTCCCCCTTTCGAGCAGTTCCCGTTCACGCTCCGGCGTCCAAATTCCGTCGATTTCGGTCAGGGGCATGGTCAGGTGTGTGTAAATCAGCTTCTTGCCGCCGGGGATGCTTGGCAGGTTGAGCGTCGCGTCAATCACCGCGTCCAAGCCGCCGACATGAGTAATCATCGCGGACGGGTCGATTGTCCCCGCCGCCATCAGCTCCAGCGATTCCTTCAAGTCGTCGGTGTTGCCGCCGCTGTTGGCGGCGAGATGGTGGGCGTTGTAATGCACATCGTAGAAATTGAGCTTGGCCGAAAAAGCGGAGTCGGTCGGCCCGGCGAAGAAGTTGAGGCAGCCGTCAAAGCCCAGTACCGCGCCGCCCTGCTCAATCAGCGCCGGGACGGGGGCGTAGACGAACACATCGTCATAACCAGTTGATAGTTGACAGTGGATAGTTGACAGTTTGAGGAGGGTTTCTGGGGTGGGGGCGTTGAGGTAGATTAGCTCTACGCCGCGGGTTTTGGCGTATTCGGGGGGGAAGAGCGCGGCGGCGCGGTCTAGGCGGGATTGGTCGATGTCGGTCACAACCAGCAGGGACGGGCGGCGGTCGCTGTGCAAGGCGTAGTCTATCGCGCCCAGACCCATCGGGCCGCAGCCGGCGAAAATGATTGCCTTGCCGCCAGACTTGATGCCCATTTCGTGGACGTAGCTGCCCGCTTGGGAATGGTACATACAGCGGAACCCACCCACGACGCAGCTCATCGGCTCGGCCAGTGAGCCGTGGTAAAACGCCAAGCCTTGATACGGCAGAAGGCAATCGCGTTCCATCACGACGCTTGGTATGACGATATACGTCGCCGCGCCGCCGATATAGGGAAAGCTGTACCCCGGCGCGGCGTGGACGTCGGCGGGGTCGGTCAGGGAGGGCTGGATGGCAAACTTGTCGCCTGACTTGAATTTGCGGCGCGTGCCGTCTGGATGCGGTACGCCGGGGACGGCGTCCCCTACAGCGACAATCTCCCCGCAAAACTCATGGCCAATCATCACGGGCCTGTCCGCGATATCGTCCGGCACGCGCTTATGCGCCGCGCCCTGCTTCGCCGCCTTATAGCTGGACATGCAAATACTGTCGCAGATGACCTTCGCCAGTATTTCATCGTCGCGTATAGGCGGCAGCTCAAAGGTTTCAAGCCGCAGGTCGTCTTTTCCGTACAGTCTGACTGCCGTGGTATTCATAACATCACCGCTCCTTCCGCCACCGCCGCAAAGCGGCAATGCTGAAAATACTTATTCGTTCATATCAGATAGTTCTTTTGTAATCAGATAAGCCGCGATATGAAATGCTTTTATTCGTCTTTGTGTCAGCGTGTGCTGCGGCGTACCCGCTTTCAGTTTTTCAAACGCCTTCTCGCATTTGCTTACGGTCGAGGAAATTGATTTCAGCGCTTCCTCTAAATCAGCTTTTGCATAATTTTCCATATTACACCCCCAGCTTCTCCCGCCGGATTTTTTCAACATTGGTGTAATTCATCCTCACCGTATGACCCGGCAGGGGCAGGATTTTCTCGTGGATGGCGTCTAAGAGCCAGCCCGCTTGCGGGTAGTACCATTCCTCCAGCTCCGGGCAGGGGCAAATCACGTTGGGCGCGGCGACCGCCACCGGCGGGGCGTCCAAATAGTCAAAGCACAGCTCGGTGACGGTTCTCGCCATGTCGCCGATGTGCGCCCCGCGCTCACAGGCGTCGGAGACGAGGACAATCCGCCCCGTCTTTTGCACCGACTCAACCACCGGCTGATAGTTGAACGGCACAAGGCTCCGCGCGTCAATGACCTCCGCGCTCATACCGTGCCGCTCTTTCAGCAGCTCCGCCGCCTCAATCGCCGTGTACAGCGACGCCCCGACGGTCAGGATGGTGATATCCGTTCCGACACGCTTGACGTCCGGCTCTCCGATGGGGATTTCGTAGCACCCCTCCGGCACTTCGTTGAACAACTCGCCCGTGTCGTACAGCTTCTGCGCCTCGAAGAACACTACCGGGTCGCTCCCGTTCAGCGCGGCGGTCATCAAGCCCTTCGCGTCATACGGCGTGGCGGGATAGACCACCTTCAGGCCGGGGATATGCGTCACAAGGCTCGTCCAGTCCTGCGCGTGCTGCGCCCCGTATTTGGAGCCGACTGATACGCGCAGCACCACCGGCATTTGGAGCGCCCCGGCGCTCATCGCCTGCCACTTGGCAAGCTGGTTGAACACCTCGTCGCCCGCTCTGCCGAGGAAGTCGCAGTACATCAATTCCGGGATGGCCCGTCCGCCGCACAGCGCGTAGCCGACAGCCGCCGCGACGATGGTTCCCTCACTGATGGGCGTGTTGAAAAAGCGGTGATACGGGATGGATTCGGTCAGGCCGCCGTAGACGCCGAACGCGCCGCCCCAGTCGCGGTTGTCCTCCCCGAACGCAATCAGGGTCGGGTCGTCGTAGAATTTGTCGATAATCGCCTCAAACAGCGCGTCGCGGATGTTATACTGCTTGAGCTTGGAAACCCCGTGGGCGATGCGGGACTTGGTTTTGATTTTTTGCAGCCGGGGGTTTTGCTCTTTGGGGATTAAAACACCGGACGTAGGGGCGGGGTCTTCCCGCCCGTCGTGTTTCCCGGCGTTTTCCTCCGGGCGGGACGCCCCGATTTCCGGGCGGGATAACCCCGCCCCTACGTTGCTGAACATATACCGCCTAATCGCGTCCGGGTCTGTGTGCAAATCCATCCTTGGCGCTTCAATGGCGAGACGCATGATTTTGGTGATGCGTTCGCGGATGCCGTTCTCAATGGCGCCGCACTCGGCGGGCATGGCGAAGCTTTCCTTGAATGTCCGTATCGAGTCCACCGCCTGCCACGCCTCGATTTCCTCTTTCTCGCGGTAGGTGGACGCGTCGGTGGCGCTGTGTCCGGCATAGCGGTACGTCACGGTATCCAGCAGCACCGGCCCTTCGCGGTTTTCGATGATTTTGCGCTTGCGCTCAAAGGCGTCAATCACGGCGAAGACGTTGTAGCCGTCCACACGCTCGGCGTGGAGCTGCGACGGGGAGATACCCGCGCCCACGCGGGCGAGGAGGTCAAAGGCCATCGTCTCGCCGCTGGTCTGACCGCCCATGCCGTACTGGTTGTTGAGAAAATTGAAGATGACGGGCAGGCCGCCGCGGTGCGCCTCGTCCCACAGCTTGCAAAACTGCCCCTGCGCGGCGAAGTTCAGTGCTTCCCACACCGGCCCGCAGCCCAGAGAGCCGTCCCCGATGTTGCACACCACCATACCGGGCTTGCCGTTGACGCGCTTAAACAGCCCCGCCCCCGCCGCGACGCCCGCGCTGCCGCCGACGATGGCGTTGTTCGGGTAAATCCCGAACGGCGTGAAGAAGACGTGCATGGAGTTGCCCAAGCCCCGCGTAAACCCGTCCGTCCGCCCGAACAGCTCCGCCATGAACCCATAGAGCAGAAAATCGCTTGCGAGGTCTTTGACGTCACCCGTCTTGTTGTGCTTTTCCACCGCCGCCAGCGCCGCGCCGCCGATGAAGTCCTTCATAATCCCATACAGCGTATCGTCGTCCGTTTGCTTGATGGCCGCGTAGCCCTTGGCCAGCACCTCGCCGTGGGAGCGGTGGGAGCCGAAAATCATGTCGTCCGCGTCCAGTGTATACGCCAACCCCACGGCGGCGGCCTCTTGCCCGGTATGCAGGTGCGCAGGGCCGGTATAGACATACTCCACGCCGTTGTACTGCTTGGTCGTGCGGACGGAATACAGCATCCCCTCAAACTCGCGGATGACCTGCATATCATGGTAAATTCCCAGCAGATCCGCCTTGGTATATCGTTTGATAGCCTCGCCGAAGGGGGTATCATATTGGTTGAGCGGGATATCCGCAAAAGACAGCGTCCCCTTGGCTCGGACAGCGGCCGGGTCTACGAATTGGCATTTAGGCATAGGGCAAATCTCCTTTATTCAAAAATCTTAAATGCGATTAGTTCATAGGGCTCATCAACCTTTTCAGAATACTGATAGATTTCTTTACGTTGAGCAGGGGTTAATTCCTCACAAAAAGGATGGTCTGCAATCCTATGGAATCGCTGTATTTGAAGTACGATGACAGTTTGATTCCAAGGAGTGCTATATGCCACGCCTTCTCTATATCTGCCTAATTCTTTGAAAACTCTTGTTGTATAGCAAATTTTCCCCTGATTCAACCGTTTCATAATCGAAGAATGTTCTTTTTCTGGGAAAGTAATGAGTTCATGTCCCATGAAATACAGCCTCCTTGATGATTTCCGCGACGGTCGGGTGCGGGAAGATGATTTTTTTGATTCGCTCTATGTCCATTTCGTTGTACAGGATGGCCGACAGCGTTGAGATAACCTCGCTCACCGGGCTGCCCAGCAGGTGCGCGCCGATCAGGCGGTTGTCGTGCCATACCAGCTTGCACAAGCCCTCGCCGCGCTCGTTTTCCGCCATAAAACGCCCGCTGTACATCATCGGCAGCCTAGTTTCGCGCGCGTCGAAGCCTTTGGCCTGTGCCGATTCCAATGTTTCGCCGATGGCCGCCGCCTCGGGGTTGGTGTAGATGACCGACGGGATGGCGCTGTAGTCCATGCGGTCTCGTAGGGGCGGCGTTTTGCCGCCCGCGTTGCTCACCGTACCGCCTGCGTTGTTCCCTGCACCGCCCGGGCGGGATGACCCCGCCCCTACGATGTTATTAACCGCAACCTCGGCCTCACGGTAGGCGGTGTGCGCCAGCATGGATTTGCCGTTGACGTCTCCGGCGGCGTATACGTTGGGGATGTTGGTTTTCATATGCTCGTCCGTGACGATGACGCCGTTTTCAGTATGCACCCCTATCGTCTCCAAACCATTGCCTGCGGTCGCCGCCCGCCGCCCCACGCTGACAAGGGTTGGCCCCGTGACCGTCTCAACCCTTGTGTTCAGCTTGAAGGTGACACCCTTCTTTTCGTATGTTTTTTGCAGCAGCCCGGAGATTTCGCGGTCAAACGGCCCGGCGATTTTGTCCGTCATTTCGTACACCGTGACTTTACTGCCCGCGGAGTTGAACAGGCTGGCCATTTCCAGACCGATGACGCCGCCACCGATGATGTCCAGCGTTTCGGGAACTTCGGTCAGGGCGAGAATTTCGCGGTTGGTCATAATCTGCGCGCCCGCACAAAATGGCGGGATGATAGGTTCGGAGCCGGTGCAAATGAGCAGGTGTTTGGCCTGACGGCCGTTGACGGAAAACCCCGTAGGGGACGCCGTCCCCGGCGTCCCGCGGGCGACCGGGACGGTCGCCTCTACAACGGCGTTTTCGCGCACAATCTCCACGCCCGCTTTTTTCAGCGACATTTCAATCCCCGCCACCAGCTTTTTGACCACCTTGTCCTTACGCTTTACGGCGGCGGCATAGTCCAGCACAGGGTTTTGGCAGGTCACGCCGTACGGCTCCGCGCCGCCTTTGGCGTAGTCATACAGCTTTGCCGTATGCAGCAGCGCCTTGGACGGGATACAGCCCTCGTTGAGGCAGACGCCGCCCACGGCGCGTTTTTCAAACAGCAGGGTTTTCAGCCCGCTGTTCGCAGCCAGCTCCGCCGCGTGGTATCCGGCCGGGCCGCCGCCGATGATGATTAAGTCAAACATGAAATTCCTCCAATGCCCTGCACAGTGTTTGCAGGAATTTTGACGCCGGGGCGCCGTCCAGAGCGCGGTGGTCGTAGGTGAGGGAGAGCGTCATGGCGGGGTATGCGCCGATACAGCCGTCCACGACCCTAACGCGCTGCCGTATACAGTTTACGCCCAATATCCCCGTCTGCGGCGCGTTAAGGATGGGCGTGAAGCTCTCAATCCCGAATTGGCCGAGGTTGCTCACCGTGAAGCTCCCGCCGGTCAGCAGGTCGGGGGAGATACTGCCCGTTCTGCACTGCTCCGCGAGGGTTTTCAGTTCGGCCGAAAGCTCCGGCAATGTCTTCCCCGAAGCGCCGAAGATGACCGGCACCATCAGCCCGCGCTCCGTATCCACGGCCACGGCAAGGTTGACGGATGAAAACACCCGCAGTATATCATCCGATAGCCATGCGTTCAGCGCGGGAAACTGCGGCAATGTCCGCGTCACCGCATAGAGGATGATGTCCGTCAAGGTCACGCCCGACATCTGCGGGTCTGCTTTGAACCTCTCACGGTAAGCCAAAACAGCCGTCGCGTCAAACGACGCCGTATGCGTAAGCTGCGCCGCGTTTTGCAGCGACGCCGTCATCGCCTTAGCAATGATTTTACGCATATTAGACAGCGGCTGCTCTGTATAGACCCCACCCGTCCCCCGCGCCCCACCGTCCCTATCTTTACTCTTTTCACTGTCATCTTTTATCCGCCTTACATCCCGCTCAATGACCCGCCCTTCCGGGCCGGTCGGGACAGCCCACGCCGGGTCAACGCCCAGCTTTGCCGCGAGGTTTCGCGCGCGGGGGGATACGCCGGGGCAGTTGACAGTTGACAGTTGATAGTTGATAGTTTGGGGCGCGGAAGGGGGGGCTGGCAATCGGGAAGCAGGCTTAACGGGTTTTTCGTCCTTAACTGTCAACTGTCCACTATCAACTATCAACTGCTCCCCGTCTGCGCCTATGGCGCAGACGGGAGCGCCCACCGCTACCTCGTCGCCTTCGGCGGCGTACAGCGCCAGCAGCGTGCCTGTATATTCGCTTTCCACATCAAACGACGCTTTGCCTGTTTCGATGGAGAAGAGCTTATCTCCGGCACTGACGGCGGCGCCTTCTTCAATGTGCCATTGCGTCAGGACGGCGCTTTCCTCAGAAATGCCGATTTGCGGCATTTGAATTGTGTTTGCCATCAGCTCACCTCTTCCTTACTCATCACAAATCAATAGTGTAACACCTTTATCTGTCAAGGCTCTCCGGGTCTTCGGGTCGATTCCGCCGTCGGTGACGACGATGTTAATGTCGGAGGGTCTGGCGAAGGTATAGGGCATACTCTTTCCGATTTTGGAGCTGTCCATTAAGACAATCGACTTTACCGACTTGGACATAACCGTCCGTTTCAGCTCACACTCAAAGTATTCTCCCACTGTAAAACCGCTGCCTACGGAAAAGCCGGACGCGCCCATAAAGGCGATGTCAATATTGAGCATATTGAGCGCTTCCGCGCTTCCGTAACCGGAACAGGACAAGGTTTTGGGGTTGAGGGTACCGCCGGTCAGCAGGGCGGTGCAGGTGGGCTTTTGAGCCGCTATGTACAACGCTATGTTGGGTGCTGCCGTCAGAACGGACAGGTTGACGTCGGGCAATGCGCGGGCAAACGCCATCAGCGTAGTCCCGGAGTCCAGAAAGAGTGAACGCCGCTCCTCGATGAGCGACAGCGCGCGGGCGGCGATTGCCTGCTTGAGACGGGCGTTCTCGCCCTCACGTTCGCTGTAAAAGGCTTCGGGCTGCATCACAGACTGCCGATTCACCCGGGCCATGCCGTGGGTGCGGGTGATACAGCCGGTTTTCTCCAAGTAGGACAAATCCCTGCGAATCGTGGCGGGGGATTTTTCCGCGAAGCGCTCCAGCAGTTCCGCGGTTGATACTTCCCCTTTGGCCTGTATATAGTTCCGTAAAGCCGCCCTTCGCTCCGTCATCAGCCGTCACCCCCGTATACAAGTATACCGCAAGAAAAAACACGATTCAAGAGAAATGCGCAAATAATCATCATTATGACCATTTGCGCATTTTCATGAACATAGACTTATTTTCCTGCCTCCGGTATCCGTACGATACGCGGGTCTGTAAATAGATCCTTTGCGCAGCAGCGGCTTGTGTTGACAAAGACCGATATATGAGGTAGACTTGCCATAGGCAATTCTACCTATTCACAAGGAGGACGGGAAAACTAAATAACTTTTGTAAATTAGGAGCTGATAGTATGCGCATTACAGATTCCATAAAAAAAGAAATATTGCTCTTTAGCGAAAGATATATGCTGGAAGCTGAGGATAGATATAACTTTTGGGAAGAGCATATAAAATACGTCGTACAAGAAGCAATCTCACTGGCTGAAAAATACGGCGCAGACACTGAAATTGTCGAGCTTGCGGCGTTACTGCACGATATTGCGCTGATAACCAAAACCGGAACAAGGGCAGATCATCACGCAACCGGCGCAGAATTAGCCGAAACTCTGCTCGTGAAATATGGTTATCCACAAGACAAAACTAACAGGGTAAAAACAAGTGTTTTTAATCATCGCAGCAGCAAAAATGGAACTTCCGTTGAAGATATTTGCGTGGCGGATGCAGATATATTAGCGCATTTTGATAATATTCCGATGTTGTTCAATGTCATTTTGAACCGTGTGTGGAACAAAGAAAGCGAAAGTATCGTAACTTTACCTGAATTGAGAAAAAAGATGAAAGAATCTTTTGAATACGATTATAATGATTTAAGCGAGAGAACAAGACGAGAATTTAATGAGAGATATGAATTGATATGCCGTATAGTTTTAGGTTTGTAAGGCGCACAAAATACATACGGTCTACTATATGCTGTTTTCCAAAATCAGCAACTTCAAATGGCAATTCAGAAGTGCTTTTCGCAACAAACTCTTACCAATTCGACATACCGCCGCACCTTATCAGGCGTGTTTTGAATTTGGTAGACGTCTCGCTGAATGATTTCCAAGTAACAGCCCTTCGCGGCTGCCACCGTTCTGCCGATATGCTCCATAACCGCCTGTTCGTCCAGCGCTGAACCGAGGCCCAATAAGTTCGACGTCGGTTTTCGCATATATACAATGTTTTTGCCCCGCAATTTCTCTCCCATAAAATCTTCATTCGCCCAAGGCGACACCGATACCTTCCGCAAGTTGTCCAAGCCGGAGAGAAAACAGTCCCAAACAGGGTCAACCGCTTCACAGCAACCGTAAGACAGCAGCCCGTACCGCTCCGCGATACGCCTGTAATGGGGCGCGATATGTTCGGCGAACATTGCGGGTGAGATGCCGGATGTTTCCTGCGAATCCAGGAAGCCCCATATGTCGGTGGTTTTAATATCCGTACCCTGTCTGGGCAGTTCGCCGTTGAATGAATAGGAGCCTTGACTCAAATGGCACTCGTCATAGGTGGGCAGAAGGGCGTTTTCCGTCTCCAACAGGTCGAAGAACTCTAAGTAGTCGTTGACCAGCATCGACATCATCTGATGGAACAGCTCGGGATAATCAAACATCGCGGTGAACATATCCTCCATCTTCATAATGTGGACAATATCTTGTGTTAAGCAGCAATACAGGCTGAACCCGGCCTTCCGCACGGGCAGAATGTCACCGTAAACCTCGTTCTTACAGTCAAGCTCACGGAGTGTGTCTTCCCAGTTGATTCCGAATCTTGATTTTCCAAACTTGTGAAAATCCTGCTCCAAATCGTTGATTACATGAATAAATTGATGCCCCAAGCTCTCGCCGGCGCGTTCCTGCTTAACCTCAATACCGAAAGGGACAAAGTATCTGTGCGGTATAACGGGGACATAATCCTTGACGACCGTGTCATCGCCGAAAAGGGTATGGTTGACCACCCCCATCAGCAATTCACGCTCAAGCTCACGCGCCTCCTTCCCCTCACACCGCATCAGCTTTAGAATGACGTCATTTTGAAAAGTTCCGGTTTCAATCAGAATCATCGGGCGCGACGCGGAATCAAATGTACCGTGCAGCGTCCATTCATCCCGAAGTTTCGCCGTTTGCGGCGAGTGCGCCAGTTCCATTTGCTTCGCTGCCAAGTCTCTTAGTATTTGACGGTCTTTCTTTGAGATGCACTCCATCCGTCTCAGCTCCTTGTCTATATAGAATTTTTTGCTGTAATCTATCCTTTGCCTGTCATGTGTTCATTCTCCTTGGCTCGTCTATTTTACCATCCCTGATATCAAAGGGCAATCCATACCGGACAATTCCATAAGATTGTATCAAATACCATAAGATTTGAAAAGACAAACCGGCAGCCATTTTGGTATACTATATTATCTATCTGATTGGAGAGGCTTTTCCGCGAGCGAACCGTCGAGCCCATCAGATAAACAGGGGGAGCACTATGACAAAAAGAGAGCGCGTCATTGAGGCGATTCGCCACATACCGCCAGCTCACGCTTGTCAAATTGCAGATACGCGCCCAACCCGAGACGGCGGTTGACCAGCGCGGCGTACGCTTTGCCGTCCGAACGCGGGCGCAGGTCGTGGAAGAAGACCTCTTCCAACCGGCCTTTCATCGGCTTGTCCATCTGACGGCAGCCGGCGATATGCTTTGCCGCGGCTTCATCGCGCGGTGTGACGGCGGAATCGCAGATGAGCTCGCTGCCTTCATCCAGCAGCGGGTATCCGAAATTAAAGTGATACAGCAGCATGAGGGGGCTTGGCTCGGCCGCGTGGTTCTCAACCGTATCCGTCAGCACAAACCGATTCTCCCCCAGCTTCGCGGTGACGGTGCGCGTCAAGGTCAGGTTTTCCCCGAACATACAAGCCTCCCGCATCCGCCCCGATACGGTCATGGTATACCCGTCGTCCGTCCAGCCGGCGAAAGTATTGACGTTTTCCGCCGGGATATGGGCGATTCTTCCGTGCTGCCCATGCTTGCGCAAGCCGAGAACCGGATGGTTTTCCTCACAGGACGGCCCGGCGTTGAGCAGCCCGCAGGTCGTCAGCAGGCCTCCGAAAAAGCCCCGGAGCCACCCCTTGCCTTCCGCCTCATAATATGGCGGCGCGGTCACGCCTGTCTGGGATATAAACGCAAGCGGTATGCCGGTATAGTCAGCCCACGCGATGTCCATCCCCCGTCCGGGCAGCACCGTGAAATTCAGCCCGGCGCCCGTGCGGATATCCGCCGCCTCCACGCCGGACGCCATTCCGTCCGACAGCGTATACCGGCGAATCCCCGCAATCTGCGATATATCCCCAACGCGGCTCATCAGGTAAGATTTATTCCATGTATCGGCGTTATTCCACATGATGATCCAACTCCAAGCTATGATACCAGTCAAGGATTTCGGCTTGGGAAGCCGTGCCGGTGGTTCCGATTTTTTGGATGGTGATTTCACTGCATATCCCCGCGAAGAACGCGGCCTCAAGCCTTGACGCGCCCGCCGCGACCGCCAGCGAAAAGCCGGACAGAAACGCGTCGCCCGCGCCGACGATGTCGATAGACCCGTGAATCTTCCGCGCGGGGATGTGCGTCACCTTGCCGTCCGCCGCGTACAGGGAGCCCTGCGCGCCAATCGTCATCACAACCTCCCGGCCCTCCGACAAACGCAGGGCGGCCTTGGCAAAATCCTCGGCGCCCGCCGCCCGCAGGCCTTCAACCTCGTTGGGCTTGATGATCACGCCGTAGTACCGGCCAATCTGGTCGCGGCTGTCCACAACCACCGTCAGCCCGTCCCCGGCCAGCTTCATCACATGCCCGCGTATCCGCTCGGTCACGACGCCGAACGGAAGCTGGTCGGATACGCACAGCACATCGACTTGGGACGCCAGCCTGTCAAGGGAGGCGATGACGAAGTCTTCCGTTTCCGCGTCCATAGGCTTGTCGTTGTAAAAATCCAGTCTGGGGTCTTCATAGACCGTTTCGGATATCCCCACCCGCAAGGGCTTGCAGTATGCGTTCGTAACCCTATCCGGCACGCTTCGGATATGGCTGATGTCCACCGCCATCTCGCCCAGCAGCCGTTTGATTTCCGTGCCGCGCCAATCTTTTCCGATCATCCCCACGGCATAGACCTTTTCCGGATTGAGGGCCGACAGGTTTGCCGCGACATTCCCGCCGCCGCCGGGCGACATGCGCTCCTCCGTGACCGGCAGGGGGAAGTGCGGCGTCTCGCGCGAAAGCTCGGATTTCTTCATATCCGCAAGCCAGTAAACATCCAAGCAGATATCCCCCAGCACCGCCGCGCGGACGGCGCGTATTTTGTCAAGCAGCTCCTCCAGCCTGCCGCGGGGTATTCCCTGATACAGCTTCATCATCAAACCTCCATAAGCCTTGCGTACAGATTCGGCAGGCTGATTTTATGATCCACGGTGAAATGCCACCCCTTCCCGCCCATGCCGGTCGGGCGGTTGACAATGTTCTTGCGCGGGCGGTAATAATAAAGCGGGTCGTCGTAGCTTATGGCGGCGCGATAGTCGCCCAAGTCGACAAGGTCAAAATTCGCCGTGGTGATATTGAAGGTGGGATAGCCCAAATTGCGGGCAATCGAGAGGGCCTTCAGGAAGACCTCCGGCCCGATGACGCCCGACCCGAAGTTCAGGAAGACCCCGCGGTCAAGCTGCGATACCGATTCGCACATCGTATGAAAATCAACGCCGCTGGTTTGGCCGATGGCGCCGAAATCCACGTTTGGGTGCTGATGGATGATGTCGGTGCCGAGCGCGATATGGTAGGTTGCCGGAACGCCCAGCTTGTAGGCCTGATACAGCACGCAGTCGTCGACGTAGGGGAACCTTTCGGGGTGCTTGTCCATATACCTCGCGAGCGATTCGCCGTAGCCCCACCCCTCCGCCGCGCCGGCGGAAAGGGCTTCGTTCATCCATGAGCAGGTTTCCTCCCACATCCCGAAGGAGCCGTCTTCAATGGCCGTGGGCACGTCTTCGGAGGTGCCGCCCAGCCAGCACAGCTCAAAGTCGTGGATGCTGCCCGCGCCGTTGGAGGAGATATGGGTTACGAACCCCTTTTTCATCAGCGCGATCAGATATCTGGACAACCCGTTTTTAATCACATGCGCGCCCATCGAGAGAATCACCGGGCGGCCGTTGGCGCGCGCCGCCTTGATTCGTCCCACAAGCTCGGCAAACTCGGGATGGTTCCACTCGGGAACCGGCGCCTTGCCCGGCGTATCCATCTTTTCGCGGGTGACCAGATTGATTCTGTTTCTGGCGCTGTTCATTTTGATGCCGCTGAAATCCATTTTCATTTGCTTGATTCTCCTATTCTCAAATTACTCCGTGAAAAACTCCGCCTCCAGCATCGCGCACAGCGCGTGGTAGACCGGCAGATGCAGCTCCTGTATCCGGTACGTCTCCGTTTCCGGCACGCAGATGCAGACGTCGCAGTGCGCCTTCATGCGGCCCCCGCTCTGTCCGGTAAGGCCGATGGTTTTCACGCCCATCGCCCGGGCGACGCGCAGGGCGGCAATCACATTGCCCGCGTTGCCGGACGTCGAAAGCCCCAGCAGCGCGTCTCCCGGCTTGGCATAGCCGTAAACCTGCTGGGCGAAGACCATGACCGGGTCGACGTCGTTGGCGAACGCCGTTTGAAGCGCGGGCTGGCCGGTCAGGGAGATGGCCGGGAGCGCGCCCTGCAGAAGACCGGCGACGTCCTCCAAGCCGGGGTGGGCTTCGCAAAACGCCTTCTGAGGCCGCTTATACAAAAAGCCCTTCATCAGTTCGCCCACGATATGCTCACAATCCGAGGCGCTTCCTCCGTTTCCGCACAACAGCAGCTTGCCTCCAAGCCGGTATGTGCCGCTCAAGACGCCGAACGCCTCCAGAATATCCCCGGCGCAGGGCAAAAGCTCGGGGCGTTCCGCCGTCAGGGTGTCAAAAATACGTTGCGGGGTATGGGTCATGCTCGCTCATCCTTCCTCTTTATTCTGCTTATCTGCGAATATACGCGTCTATGGCGATGTTGGCGGCGCTCAGCAAATCGCTGCTCCCGTCCAGCTCAGACGCCAAAACCTCTACGCGCCGCCAATCCCGCATCATGGAGCGCTCTTGGATACGCTTAGAAATGAGCGCCAGTATGCGCGCCGGGCGGTAACGGAGGTCTCCGCTCAGGACGACCGCCTGCGGCTCCAGCGCGTTGATGAAGGTAATCAGCGTTGTGGACAGATACTCGGCCACATGCTCAATCACTTCACAGCAGCGCTTGTCCCCCTCCTCCGCCATATCCACCACCTGCGCCCAGCCGGTGACGCCCTCCTCCGGCGCGAAATAGTCGCGCAGCACCGTCGGGATGGAGGCATACCGCTCCAAGCAGCCCCGATTGCCGCAATCGCAATAGCGCCCGTCCGTCTGGATGGAGGTGTGGCCTATCTCCGAGCCGAAGCCGTTCCGATCCATCAGCCGGCGTCCGCCCACAACAATCCCGCCGCCGATGCCGCTGTCTACCAGCAGATACAGAAAGCTCTCGTAGGTGCGCCCCGCGCCGAAATGCAGCTCCGCCAGCGTACACGCCGCGGCGTTGTTTTCGACGTACACCGGCCTGCCCGTGCGCGAGGTCAGCATTTGGCAGATGGGATACCGATGCCACTCGCCGAATTTCGGCGGGATCAAAATAACGCCGTCCGCGGTGTTGACCGGCCCCGGAACGCTGACGCCGATGCCGGCCAGCTTCTCCGGGGAAATCCTGTTTTCCTCCGCCATCTCCAGCAGACGCGCCGATACGGTGTCCAGAACGGCGTTCGGCCGCATATGCGCCATTTCGTCCAGACTGCCCGACGCGACGGTGTTCCCCTTGAGGTCGGTAATCCCGTAGCGGCACACGCTTCTGGACAGGTATATGCCTCCGAAATAGGCGTACGACGGGTTAATCTCCAGCAGAATGGGCTTGCGCCCGCGGACGACTTTTCTCGATGAACCCGTTTCGTACACCAAGGCGTCCGCAATCATCTCCCGGATATGGTCGCTGACGGCGGCCCTCGTCAGGCCGCAAGCCCTTCCGAGATCAGAACGGGACAGCGACCTGTCATACAGGGTGCGCAAAATTGCCGCGCTGTTGTTTGCCTTGAGATCAGTGGCGTTGCCGATGTGTTTTCCCGCAACCATCCAAGTCGGCCTCCTCGTTATGTATGGTGAAAGCAATTTTATCGCATTCCCCTGCATTTGTCAATCTGTTTTCTGCATAACAAAAATTCCTTGACAAAATGTTTGGCGTTTGGGCATATCTGTATATCGGCGAGACACATCTGCGTATCCGCCTCGAAAAAAACGGCCCGATAACGACATATCATTCACCGTTTGAAAAAATAAATAGAAAAGTAATTGACAAATAACGCGGCCTGCGGTATGATGGTGACAGCGGTTTTAACCGTGTTTTTCCAGTCGTTTCCTAAAAAATTTTTTAAGGAGGGTCCCACAGTGAAAAAGCGTTTTTCTCTTTTCCTCGCGGCCGTGTTCTGTTTGGCGATGCTGACGGTTCCGGCTATGGCCGCCGCCAGCGACTATTACTTTGAAGACGGCGGTTCGTATCAAAACGGAAACATCCTCATCGACAGTCTCGGTGAAGGCAGGGCCATCTATCTCGCGCCTTTCGGCGACCAATGGTCGGTCAGCTTCAGAGTCGACCTGCAGGGAGGCAACGGCGGCGACGACCCCGAAGCGAACGCCCGCTTTGGCCTGCTCGGGGAAGACCCGGACGAAGGCGCGCCGGGCGACCTTATCAGCTTAACCACCGTCAAGACGATGATTGGCCGGGACGCGCCGGATTCCCGCTTGGAAATCCAGCAGCTTTGGAACAACAGTTGGTCTCATCTCGGCGTCGTTGAGTGGGCGCCCCACTCGGGGAACGCCTACAACGTCACCGTCTCCAAAAGAGCGGGCGGCAACACCATCAGCGTCACCGTGAAGGACACCAACGGCGCAACCATTCTTGACGGTCAAGGCGCCCTTGACGCCAACGCTATGGCCGCGGCGAAGTACTTCGGCTTCTTCGTCTACAACAGCAAGGTGCTTTACTCGAACATCTCCTTCTCCGGCTTCGTTGGCGGCTCGACAAGCACAAGTCCCTCAAACCCCTCAGATCCCGCAAACCCCTCAAGCCCCGACGCCGTGGCGCCGCCGACCAGCGACGCAACCACCCTTTGGATTGCCTTTTTGGCGCTCGGCTTGGCCGGCGCCGGCAGCTTCATCCTGCGGAGGAAGCTGAAAGCATAACAACCCAAGTAGGAAATAAAATTCGGTGGTGCTTGGCGGCGAACGCCCCGGCCACCGAATTTATTCCTGCGATTTGAGGTGTAATCGGCATGTATTTGGAGCTGGGCCCCGATGTGCCGCTGGAGAACATGGAAGCGCTCCTGTCCGCGCTGGACGGCCTGCGCGGGTACACCGCGTAAGCCGGGGCGTCAGTCGGGCTCGGGTTCCCCGTCTTTCGACGGTTCAGGCGTCTCCGACGGTTCCGGTGGTGACGGCGGCTCTGACGGTTCGGGCGTCTCCGACGGCTCCGGTGGTGACGGCGGCTCCGGCGGTAACGGCGGCGACGGCGCGGGCCTCGGCCAATCCGCAAGATTCAGCGTGTGGAAGGTGAAGCCTCCGTCTTTTTCCGCCGCGGCTCTGAGCACCCCGTTTGAAACCGTGCCGTAAAGGGTGACGCGGTCGGCGCCGCCCGCCAGAGGCAGGGTGAACGCCTCGCCGTTTTCCCACCTGCCGCACACCCTGCTGTTGGCCGTCTCGTGCCAGAGCAGAAGCGGCATACCGTCCACGGTGTAAACTCCCAGCGGACGCGCCTCCGAGTCCGGCGGCAAGGTCAGCAGCAGCTCCGGCTCCCCGGACGCCCTGCTGTCTTGAAGCCTGCGGCGGTAGAGTTCCTCCCCGTCTTCCCCCGCGACGGCATACAGCAGCCAGACAGACCCTCCGTCATGCGCCAGCGCGGGGTATCTCGCGTCAACGCCCCACGGCGTGACAAGGCCGTGAGCCTCGTCATAGACCAGATTTCCAGACGGGAGACGGTTTGTGAGCAGATGGACGCCCTGCCGGTCATTAAAGCCGTCAACGGCTATATAGAGCTTTCTGTTGTCTTGGTCGGAATCATAGACCGCGGCGATGAAGCTGTCTTCGGTCACGCCGCCCGTGTAGTTGCTGTAAACGCCCTGCACGACGGATGTATTGCCGGAATACCAGTCGATGCCGCCGTCCCGCGTCTGGTAAAAATAGAGCTTGTTCGTCGTGGGGTGCAGCATCACCGCCGCCCGCGACGCCGCAATCTCCGGCAGCGGCTTCCGGCTTGGGATGTTGAACGGCTTTGGGTCGGGGTTGGCCGCGGCGGCCACCGACTCCGGGATTGCCTCTCCCGGGCGGAGCAGCCGCGCGTGTACGGCGAAGCGCATATCCTCATGCGTATAGTCACAGGTTGAAAGCGTCAGGATGCGGTCGTCCGCGTTTACGTCCACCTCCGTGACAAACAGGCTGCGCGCTTTGATTTCCTCTAAAAGGTCGGAAAACCCGTCACGGGTATCGGAGGGGTCTACATAGCCCCAGTCGGGTTCCGTGACATACGCCGCGAACACAATCCATACCGTCTCCCCGGTCAGGCTGTCCAAGCGAACGACCGGGGCTCTTTGGAAGGTGTCGGCCTGTTTGTATCTCAGGAGCGGGGCGAACATCTGCCCGGCCCTGACGTTATGTCCGTATAATACGGTATTGCGGTCTGTCAGCAGGCGGTCGTTCCACACGTTGAGAAAGACCGCGCCGACGGGCGTGGTTCTGCCGTTAAAATCCCTGTTTAAGTAATCCTCATTGTCCCGCGAATGGACATACGGCAGCGGGCTTATCAGATTGGGGATGGAAAATATACCGCGAAAATCCTCATTGACGCCGAGGAAGTCGGCGAAGAGTTCCCTCCCGAGCGCTTCCATCTCCTCCAGCCGGCGGCGTTCCCGCTCCCATTCGGATTCCGTCTCCCCGTCATCGTCCCCGGCGCTGTCCGGCGGGTTGTCCGGCGGCATGACCCGCACATCCGGCGACGGCAGCTCCGGCCACGGGTTATCGGCGCGATGGCTGATAATGTCCTCGTACATCCCTCTGACTTCACGCTCATGGCGCCACTGAATGAAGACATGGTAATAATACCGCCCCAGATAGGCCGCGGCGCCCACCGCCACGCATATGCACAGCGCAAAAGCAGCCCTCAGAAGCGTTTTTTGTGTGGATGTCTTTTGTTTCCGCGTCTCTTGCGCCTCAGCCGGCTTTTCTTCCGCACAGGCCGTATTCATACGCTTCCTCCGGTTCCGTTTCGCCCCGTCACACAGGCACACGATACTGCCATGATTATACCACAAGAAAGCCGCAAAGTCAACCATACCGACACGGGGCTGCGCCCGTCCCTGCAACAGGGTTTTTCACAAAAAAACCCCCTTGACAGGGGGTGGTAGGTTGTGGTATGATGTGAATACGGAAGAAGACCCGCCGCCGGAGGCGGCCCACTACCTCAAAGTAAAGCGTTAAGCTCCCTTTTCAGTTGGTGGCTGGTCGGGGGAGCTTTTCGCTTTTCCGCGTCTTCGGTCGTCTATGTACTTCGCGCAGCGGCGGACTTCCGCCATGAGTAAGCGCGTTTCTTTCAACAGTTGAATCAGCTTCATAGGCTAGCAACCTCCTTTCCACGCTTCGCGGCTTGCGCAGAATCCGCTCGGCGTTCGTTCCGAGAACAGGGAGAAAAAGAGGCAACAGGCACACCCCCGGCAGGGGTTCTTCCGTGTAGGCGGCGGGCGTTTCCCGCCGTTTGGCATTGTATCACACAATGGCGAATTATGTCAAGGAAATTTTGACAATTTTGCAGGGTGGCTGCAAACAACCGATGGCCGCCCCCACAGGGGCGGCCATTCTGGTTTTGGTGCACCCGAGAGGACTTGAACCTCCACAAGCGTAATGCTTACTAGAACCTGAATCTAGCGCGTCTGCCAGTTCCGCCACGGGTGCGCGGCGCGGATTACAGTATATCATCCGTTTCCACGCTTGTCAACCGGAAAATTATCTGCTACAATGCCGGTAACACACCGAGTGAACGGAGGGGGCGCTTATGCTTACGCGTGACATGGCTTGGTCGCTGCTGACCGAGTATAATCAAGAGCCGTTTCATCTCAAGCACGCGCAGGTGACGGAGGGCGTCATGCGCTGGTTCGCAAACGAATTGGGGTTTGGCGGCGAGGCGGATTTCTGGGCGGCGGCGGGGCTGCTGCACGACTTGGACTTTGAACGCTACCCCGAGGAGCATTGCGTGAAAACACAGGAAATTATGCGCGGGCGCGGCTTGGACGAGCGCCTGATCCGCGCCGCCGCCAGCCACGGCTTCGGCATGACCGCCGCGGACGTCGAGCCGCTGCACACGATGGAAAAGGTCTTGTTCGCAATCGACGAGCTGACCGGCTTAATCGGCGCCGTCGCGCTGATGCGCCCGAGCAAAAGCGTGATGGATATGGAAGTCAAATCGGTGTTGAAGAAATTCAAGACGCCCGCTTTCGCCGCCGGCTGCTCCAGAGAAACCATTCAAAAGGGCGCCGATATGCTGGGCTGGACACTGGAAGACTTAATCAGCCGCACCCTCACGGCCATGCGGACGCTGGAAACGTAAGCCCGCCAGTCCCCTACCGTTGGAAAACCGTTCCCACGTCCTCGCCGCGCAGGATGGCGTACAGCACGGCGGGGTCTTCGCCATGCGCCACGACCATCGGAAAGCCGCTCTCAAGCGCGATTTCAGCCGCCGCCAGCTTGGTAATCATCCCGCCGGTGCCGCGGGCGGTTCCGGCGCCGCCGGAGGCCAGCTTCAGCTTGTCGGTCACGTCGGTCACCCGCTTGATGCGCTCCGCGCCGGGGGTTTCACGCGGGTCGGCGGTATAGAAGCCGTCGATGTCGGTCAGCAGCACCAGCAGGTCGGCGCCGGCCAGCTTGGCCACCAGCGCCGAAAGGGTGTCGTTGTCGCCAAACGTGTTGTCGGCGCCGAGTACGATTTCCTCCTGCGAGACGGAGTCGTTTTCGTTGACGATGGGGATGGTCTGCCATTTCAGCAGGGAGGCGAGGGTGCCCAGCAGCATTGCGCCGCGCCCGGGGTTTGTCAGGTCGTCCCGCGCCACCAGAATTTGCGCGACGGTGTGGCCGTATTCGGCGAAGAGCTTGTCGTATACATGCATCAGGCGGCACTGCCCCACGGCGGCGGCGGCCTGCTTTTCCGGCACCGATTCGGGCTTCTGCGCGAAGCTGAGCGCCGCCGTGCCCACGCCGATGGCGCCGGAGGTGACCAAGATGACGTCCCGTCCGCCGTTCCTGAGGTCGCTCAGCACGCGCGCCAGCTTGTCCAGCCGCTCGATGTGCAGCCGTCCGGCGGCGTGGGTGAGGGTGGAGGTGCCAACCTTGACAACTATGCGTTTATAATCTGTCATAAACAACTCTCCGTTTATTGTTTTTCCCGCGCCGCCCGCTGCAATTCGCGTCCGGTTTCGCGGGCTTTCTCGGCCTCGCGCTTGTCGTAGAGCTTTTTGCCCTTTGCCACGGCCACGGTGACTTTGACGTAAGGGCCTTTGAGGTAGACGTTGAGCGGGATGAGGGTGAAGCCGTCGCGCTCGGCGGCGCGGCGGAGCTTTTCGATTTCGCGGCGGTGGAGCAGCAGGCGCTTGGGGCGGAGCGGGTCGCGGTTGAAGCGGTTGCCCTGCTCGTAGGGGCTGATGTGGAAGTTGTGGGCGAACATCTCGCCGTCCCTGACGGCGCAGAAAGCGTCGCGCAGGTTGCAGGCCCCGGCGCGGATGCTTTTGACCTCGGTGCCGAACAGCTCAATGCCGGCCTCGAGGGTTTCCTCTATATGGTAGTCATGCCTCGCCTTGCGGTTGTCGGCAATGCGCTTGATGCTGTCTGCCATCCCGCATCTCCTATCAGCGTTTTGAAACAAGTATACACCATAGTATATGCGGTATCAAGATTATTTTTGTTTTTCGCTTGACAAGCGCCGGCGGCTGCGGTATACTGCGGTTACTGAGCAGGCGCGAGAGCCGGGCCGTATGGCAGTGGGAATTCCCCGCGGGACAGATGATATGTCCCGCGGTTTTTTTATTTTTCAGGAGGGGTTTTGCATGAACGAAGCCAATCAAAAGCTGGTCACGCGGGTGGCGCTGCAAACGCTGGTCGTCAACTTTATCCTCTCGGCGTTTAAGCTGTTTGCCGGGATTTTCGGGCAGTCGGCGGCGATGATCAGCGACGCGGTTCATTCGGTCTCCGACACGGCGACCACGATTGTGGTCATCGCCGGGGTCAAAATGGCCGGGCGGAAGAGCGACAAGGAGCATCCTTACGGGCATGACCGGATGGAATGCGTGGCGGCCATCATCATCGCGGCCGTGCTGGTGGTGGTCGGCGCGATGATTGGATGGGAAGGCGTCAAGCGGATGTTAAGCCCGGAGGAGCTTCCCATTCCCGGGGTGGTGGCGTTGATTGCGGCGGCGGCGTCCATCGCCGTCAAGGAGGGGATGTATTGGTATGCGCGGCTGACGGCGGAGAAAGCGGGCAGCGGCGCGCTGAAGGCCGACGCGTGGCACCACCGTTCCGACGGGCTGTCGTCCGTCGGCAGCTTTGCCGGGATTTTGGGCGCGCGGCTGGGCCTGCCCATCCTTGACCCGGCGGTCTGCCTGATCATCTGCGCGTTCGTCGTCAAGGCGGGCGTGGACGTTTTCTTGGACGCCGTGAGCAAGATGACCGATAAGTCCTGCGACGACAAGACGGCGGACGCCATCCGCGCCGCCGTGCTTGAAAACCCGGCCGTTCTGGGCATCGACACCATGCGGACGCGGCTGTTCGGCGAGATGATTTATATGGACGTCGAGATTTCCCTGGACGGCTCCGTCACCCTCAGCGAGGCGCACGAAACCGCCGAGGAGGTTCACCGCGAAATCGAGGCGCGCTTCCCCCGCGTGAAGCACTGCATGATTCACGTCAACCCATCGGACACGTCTCCTTAACCGCGTCCAAGCGCAGGGGTTTGGAGCCTTTTAGCTTGACGCTGCGGGCGTCGGGCTGGCAGAAGCCGATGTGAAGGGTCTTCTTGCCGGCGCAGGGGCGCAAGTTGCCGTCGGCGTCGTAGCGCATGAAGGCGTCGGGGGGGATGGTCAGGGACACCTCGGCGCTTGCGCCGGGCTCCAGCTCGGCGGGCCGCATCCCGCACAGGCTCCAGTTTTCGCGCTCGCCCTCGATTTCGATATACGCCTGCACTGTCTCGGCGGCGCGGGTTTTTCCGGCGTTTTTGACCGTCACGGTCACAACGCCGTCTTGATACGACGCGCCGGACAGCTCAAACGGCTCGAAGCCCAAGCCGAAGCCGAAGGGATAGAGCGCCTCGCCCTTGAAATAGCGGTAGGTGCGGTTTTCCATCGAGTAGTCGGTAAACTCAGGCAAATCGGCGTCGGAGCGGTAGAAGGTGAGCGGCAGGCGCCCGGTGGGGGAAAACTTGCCGAAAATCAGCTCCGCGACGGCCAAGCCGCCCTGCGAGCCGGGATAAAAGCCCTGAATGACCGCGTTGGCGTTTTCGTCCGCCCAGCGCAAATCCAGCGCGCTGCCGGACAGGATGACCACAATGACCGGGATGCCCTTCTCCTTGGCCGCTTTGACGACCGCCTCCGCCATCACCTGCTGGCGTCCGGGCAGGGCCAGCCCCAGCTTGTCGCCGGAGGCGAACTGGTTGCCCGCGTCGCCCTCCTCGCCTTCCAAGTCGCGATCCAGCCCCAGCGTAATCACCACCGCGCCGGCGCGGCGGGTGACAATCAGCGCCTCGGCCTGACGGTCGCCGGGGAACTGCGAGAGGACGCTGTCGTTGGTCTTGTGCATCGGGCAGCCCTCGGCGAACGTGACGCGCACGCCCCTTTCGCCCGCCAGCGCCTTCATGCCCTGCAAAACGGTGACATGGTCGCTGGCCACGCCCTGATAGTTGCCCTCCAGCGCGATGCGGCTGTCGGCGTTCGGCCCGACGACGGCAATGGCGCCGACGCCGTCTGTGTTCAGCGGCAGGACGCCGTCGTTTTTCAGCAGCACCAGCGAACGGCGGGCGACCTTTTGGTTGAACGCACGGTGCGTATCGCAATCGACGATTTCATGGGGGATGGAGGTATATGTCTTGTTTTCCGGCGCGCCCAGCAAGCCGAGACGCATCCGCGTGACCATCAGGCGGGTCACGGCGCGGTCGATTTCCTCCTCGGTCAGCAGTCCCTCCCGCACCGCCGTCAGGCAGTGGCCGAACAGGTTGCCGCAGTTGAGGTCGCAGCCGTTGCGCACGGCCAGCGAAACGCTTTCAACCGGCGTGGACGTGACCTTGTGGTGTTCGTGGAAATCCTTAATCGCCCAGCAGTCGGAGACGACGTGCCCGTCAAAGCCCCATTGGCCGCGCAGGATGTCAAGCAGCAGCGTCTTGCTGCCGCAGCAGGGCTCGCCGTTGGTGCGGTTGTACGCGCCCATGACGATTTCCACCCCGCCCTCCTCTACGCATGCCTTGAACTGGGGCAGATAGGTATTCCAGAGGTCGTAGCCGTCGGCGACGGCGTTGAATTCGTGGCGCAGGCCCTCGGGGCCGCTGTGGACGGCGTAATGCTTGGCGCAGGCGGCGGTTTTGAGCGCGTTGCGGTCGGGGCCTTGCAGGCCTTTGATGAACGCCACGCCCATCCGCGCCGTGAGGTAGGGGTCTTCGCCGTAGGTTTCGTGGCCGCGCCCCCAGCGCGGGTCGCGGAAGATGTTGACGTTGGGCGACCAGAAGGTGAGGCCCTTGAAGATGTCATGGTCGCCCTCCTCCTGATAGGCGTGGTATTTCGCCCGCCCCTCGTCGCTGATGACGGACGCCGTTTCAAAAATCAGGTCGGGGTCGAAGGTGGCGGCCAGCCCGATGGCTTGCGGGAACATGGTGGCGACGCCCGCCCGCGCGACGCCGTGCAGCGCCTCGTTCCACCAGTTGTAGCTCGGGACGCCGAGCCGCTCGACGGCGGGCGCGGTATGCAGCATCTGCGAGACCTTTTCCTCTAGGGTCATTTGCGAAACCAGCTTCTTCGCTTGGGCCTTCATGTCGAACATACGGTAATCCTCCCCGGTATGGAATGGCCGCCGGCGGTGTGCCGGACGGCGCGATACGCTTCATCATACCATACCCCGTGGGGAAATACAATCCCCGCGGGCGGCATGGGGGATACGGCGGGCGGCATATACGCCGCCCCTACAGACAGGAAAACGGCGGCTGTAAAGCCGCCGTTTTTATGAATGGATTTTTACGAGGGCAGCACGCGCTTCGCGCCTACGTAGCGGTCGTTGTAGAAGCCGGTGTTGATGTTGTCGATGACGACGCTGCGGGCGCGGCCGGAGCTGGAATGGATGAACTGCCCGTTTCCGATGAAGATGCCCACATGGGTCACGGCGTTCGCGGACGTTGTGCGGAAATACACGAGGTCGCCCGGAAGCAGGTCGCCTTTGCTGACGGAGACGCCGGTGTTGCGGTATTGGTCGGCGGACGAGCGGTTGATGCGGTAGCCGAACTTGTTGAATATGTAGACGGTGAAGCCGGAGCAGTCGAATGAGCCGGGGCCGGTCTGGCCGTATCGGTACGGTGTGCCGATGTACTTGAAGGTCTCCTCCACAAGCTGGCGGCGCAGGTCGGTAACGCCCGCGGAATCAAGGCTGGAGAGGGCCGCGGCGTGGGTCGTGCCGGAGCTGAGGCTGGACGCGGAGACCGACGACGCCGCAGGCGGGGAACCGAGGGTGATGAGGTCGGCGCGCACAAAGCCTTCGTCGCCGTTGTGGACGACGGCGTACCAGCCGTCCCGGACGCCGGTGATTTGAACCGTTGTGTTTCGGGTGAGGGAGCGGATACGGTCGCTGTCGATGGAGGGCAGGGCGCGCAGATTGACGCTCGCCTCATTGATGAAGCCCGTCTCGCTGAGGCCGTCGCCGCTGGCGTCAACCGTCAGCCATTCGGCGGACATGAACCCGGCGGAGCCGTTGTAGACGACGGCGTACCAAGCGCCTTCCTGCGTGACAATCAGTTCTTCCTGCGTGATGGTGACCGAAGCGCCCTTCGGCGCGGTGGTGAGGATGCTGGAGGAAAGGGAGGGCTGGGCGCGAAGCCGTAAGTTCTCGGTGGTCTTTCCGATGGCGGCGTACTCGGCGCTCGCGGCGGACGCCAGCAGCGACAAAGCGAGGATGAGCGCGGCGGAAACCCTTAGAAACTTGGGCATAAGCTATGTACCTCCGAAACGATAGTAACAACGTGTTTTATTTTGTAACCGAATTGTAACATACCGTTTTGGAATTGTCAACAGCTTTTTTCAAATTTCTTTGCCGGTAAGTTTTACCAGCGCTCCGGGGACGGCGGGGCGCTCTCCGAAACGCCCCCGCCGCCCGGCGGGCGGCGGGGGCGGGCGGGCTTTGTCTAGGACTCGGACAACTGCTTCAAGAAGCTCTCGTCCAGCAGCGGGAAGCCCGCGGCTTTCAGCTTTTCAACGGAGGCGGCCTGATTGGCGAGGCTCAGGATGACGATGGCGGCGTGGTCGCTGTGGCGGCTGGTGAGGGCGTACATATACTCGATGGAGACGTCCAGCGCCTTCAGCCCCTTGAGGATGTGATGCAGGCCGCCGGGGCGGTGGCCCATCGCCGCGGCCACGACGTCGGCGGTCTTGACCATGAAGCCCCGCTCTTTCAGCGCGGCCTCGGCCCTGTCGGGGTCGGAGACGATGATTCGGAGGATGCCGAAATCGGTGGTGTCGGCGATGGAGAGCGCGTGGAGGTTGACGCCGGCGTCCGCCAGACAGCCCGTCACCTCCTCCATCCGTCCCGGCTTGTTTTCTAGGAATACCGTGATTTGCTTCAGCATGATTCCGCGCTCCTTTCTATATTTTGCGGTTGTCGATGACCCGCTTGGCCTTGCCCTCGCTGCGGGCGATGCTTCTCGGCTCGACAAGGCGGATTTTCGCGCCGACGCCCAGCACGCTGTTGAGTTGGCCGCCGACCTTTTTTTCAAATTCCTCGATGCCCTTGACGTTGTCGGTGAACATGGTCTCGGAGATTTCAATTTCCACCGTCATCGTATCCAGATTGTTGACGCGGTCAACCACGATTTGGTAGTGCGGCTGCACCTCGCCGATGCTCAGAAGCACCGATTCAATCTGGGAGGGGAAGACGTTGACGCCCCGGATTATCAGCATGTCGTCGGTGCGCCCGGCGGGCTTGGACATGCGCGCGTGGGTGCGCCCGCATTCGCACGGCTGGGTATTGAGGGTGCAGATGTCTCTGGTCTTATACCGTATCAGCGGGAAGCCCTCCTTGCTGACGGTGGTGATGACCAAGTCGCCCGCCCCGCCCTCCGGCACGGGCAGATCGGTGTCGGGGTCGGTGATTTCGGCGATGAAGCAGTCCTCCCAGATGTGCAGGCCGTTCTGGCGGCTGCATTCGTGCGAGACGGCGGGGCCCATGATTTCGCTCAGGCCGTAGATGTCGTAGGCGCGGATGCCAAGGCGGGCCTCGATTTCGGCGCGCATGGCGCTGCTCCACGGCTCGGCGCCGAAGCAGCCGGACACCAGCTTCAGGTCGTCCTTCGTATGCCCCATGTCGGCCAGCGTCTCGGCGATGTTCATGGCGTAGGACGGGGTGCAGCACAGATGGGTCACGCCGAAGTCAATCAGCATGGTAATCTGCCGTCTGGTGTTGCCGGAGGAGGCCGGGACGGCGACGGCGCCCAGCTTTTCCGCGCCGTAATGCGCCCCCAGACCGCCGGTGAACAGGCCGTAGCCGTAGCTCACCTGTATGCGGGAGCTTTTGTCCGCGCCCTCCATCACAAGGCAGCGGGCCATACATTCCGCCCACATGTCAATGTCCCGGCGGGTATAGCCCACCACCGTCTGCTTGCCGGTGGTGCCCGACGAGGCGTGGATGCGCACGATGTCCTCCATCGGCACGGCGAACAGGCCGAAGGGGTAGGTATCGCGCAAATCCTGCTTGGTGGTGATGGGGAGGCTGCTGAGGTCGTCAAGGGTTTTGACGTCGCCGGGCAGGATGCCCTTTGCCTGCATTTTTTCGCGGTAGTACGGCACGTTTGAGTAGACGTTCTGAACGGTTGCGCGCAGCTTCTCAAGCTGTATCTCGCGGATGTGCCCGCGATCCATCGTCTCGGCGGGTTTGTTCCAGTAGCGTTCCATTAATTTTCGTCCCTTTCCGGTTTTGATTGGTTCTTGCCCGGGGTTTTCATCATCAGTACCAGCACGATGGCGGCGGCGGCCGCCGCCGCGGCTAAGATAAAGGAGCCGGTGTAGCTGCCGCCCGCGGTCAGGCGGTTGGAGACGGCCGGGAAGCAGAGCGCCGACGCGCCGAAGCCGAGCATCACCAGCCCGAAGTTCATCCCGCCGTATCGGGTACCGAAGCTGTCCGCCGTCATCGCCGAGTAGACGCTGGCCGCGCCGCCGAACCCGAACGAGATGAGCATGATGCACAGCAGGAACAGCACGCCCTCGCCGGCAATCATCATCAGCGAGGCGGCCAGTATCATCGCCGCGATGGAGACCATCGCCGCTTTCCGGCCGATTTTGTCGGAGACCCACGAGACGGCCAGACGGCCCGCCGCGCTGCTGACGCCGGTCAGCATGACGCCCAGCACGGCTAGGTTTTCGGAGAGGCTCCGCTCCGCCCCCAGCGACAGGAAGACCGGGTTGAGGATGAAGTAGGCCGGGAGGGTGAAGAACAGGCCGCCCAGCAGGAGGTAGAACTGCTTTGTTTTCAGAATCTCCTTGGGGGAATATTGCCTTTTTTGGACGGACGCCGGCGGCGGGGTATAGCCCGCCGGCCTGTATCCCTCGGGCGGGTTTTGGATGAAGAGCGCGCTGCATACGCAGACGGCGAGGAAGCCAAGCCCGAAGATGAGGAAGGTGGGCGGCACGCCCAGACGGCTGAGCATGGCTCTTGCCAGCGGAGCGAATGCCGCCAGCGAGAGGCCGAACGCGCAGACAATCATGCCGGAGGCGAAGCCCCGCCTGTCGGGGAACCATTTCTGCACCGCCGCGATGGTGGACATATACACGGCGCCCACGCCCAGTCCGGCCGCTCCGCCGTATGTGACATAGACGAGCCACGGCGCTCCGGCGGGGACAAACGCCGTGCCAATCATCCCCGCGCCGATGAGGACGCTGCCCGCCAGCGTGGCCCTGCGCGGCCCCAGCTTATCCTGCGCGCGGCCGCCCAGAAGGATGCCAAGGACAAACGCCGCCAGCATGACGGAGGCGGTGAGCGACGCGGCGTCGGCGTCCCAGCCCAGATGCGCGGCGACCGGCGCCCTGAACACGCTCCACATATAGATGATGCCGGCGCAGAACTGAATCACCATGCCGGAGGCTAAGACGCAATATCGGTTTGCTGTTTTCATGTGAATCATCCTTTCCCTGCGGTTATGATATAGATGGCCCGAGCCGCCGCAAAGATTGGGGAAACGCCGTGCTTTCCCATACTATGACCTCCGTTTCCGGGATAAGATAAAGCGCCCGCGGCAATCGTCCTCCGATTGCCACAGGCGCGCTTCCCTTTGTTGGGGTTACACTCTCAGCGCTCTCCTATGAACAACCGGCCGCGTAAAAAAGAAAAAGCCGACAAACGAAGGAATAAACCCTTCGCCGGTAAAGCTGTTCTGATTGTTCAAGCGGTTGCGGTTACTCACGTCGGAAACCTCCAAGACTGTGTCCGGTTTAACCCGGCTAGGCTATTATACGACGGGCGGCGGCGGGTTGTCAAGCATTTTTTTTGCAAACGGGCCGCGGGCGCGCGAAAAGGGCCGGCGCCGCTGCGCGTCAGCCCTTTTGCGTATGGCGTCCGGGGGTTAGCGGAGGGGGATGCGGGTGGCCGGGATGCGGTTGGCGCGGGGCACCGAGCGAACCGGCGGCGCGGCGCGGAAACGCGGCGCGGCCGTGCGGGGGGCGGTTGTGCCGCCGCCGCCGCTTCGGACTGTCCCGCCGGCCACGCCGTCGCGGTAGCCGTCGCGGTTCATCCCTCGGGTGGCGCGGCTGTCGCGGTAGCCGTCGCGGGTCGTTGCGCCGCGGTAGCCGTTGTTGTTATTGTTGTTGTCGGTATGGCCGCCAAACCCGTCATGCTGTCTGAAGCCGTCCTGATTTGTTCTGAACCCGTCCTGCCCGCCGTAGGGATGGCCCGGGGTCATCGGCATGGCCGGCATGGGGTGCGCGCGGGGCGCGGCTGTACGGGGCGGGGCGGGGCGGTGCGCGGAACGGTGTCTCGGGGCGGCGCGGTGCGCGGGCGTCGTCTCGCCGCTCTGCTTGGGCGCGGCGGGGGGCGCCGGATCCGCCGCTGTGCGGCGGGGCGCTCTGTTGGGCGCCGCGCAGGAACAGAGCGAAACGAACAGCGCGGCGGCCGCCAGAATTACAATCCATCTTTTTTTCATGATTTTTCGGAACCTCCTCGATTTTGCTCCGCTTATAGGATAACTCGAATGCCCGCCGATTATAACGGAAAATTTTGCGGCGAAATATACAAATTGAACTTGACATCGGGGAAAGGGCGTTGTACAATATGTATGCGGCTTTTGGGGCGGAGGCCTCAACATATAGTCAGCCCGCGATTATTCCATGAACGAAAGACGGGGAATCTCAATGACGGAACGTGTCAACTGTATCGGCCAGATTCGCAAGCGGGACGGGCGCGTGGTGCGCTTTGACCTTGACAAAATCGCTTCGGCCATCAACAAGGCGTTTGTCGCCTGCTACCACGCAGACCATCAGGAGGAATCGCGCCGGCTTGCCCTGCGCGTGCTGGACGCGCTTGAGGTGGAGGGACGGCCCGCTCCCGAGGTGGAGCATATCCAAGACGTGGTGGAGCTTGTGCTGATGGAGTCCGGTCATCAGGACGCCGCCAAGAGCTATATCCTCTACCGCGCCGAGCGCAGCAAGGCGCGCGAGATGAACACCCGCCTGATGAAGGTCTATGAGGACATTACCTTCAGCGCGGCGTCGGAGAGCGACATCAAGCGCGAGAACGCCAACATTGACGGCGACACCGCGATGGGCACCATGCTCAAGTACGGCTCGGAGGGCGCCAAGCAGTTTTATGAGATGTTTGTCCTCAAGCCGCTGCACTCCGAGGCGCACCGCGTGGGCGACATCCATATCCACGACATGGATTTCTACACCCTGACCACCACCTGCTGCCAGATTGACATCATCAAGCTGTTCAAAAACGGCTTTTCCACCGGGCACGGCTTTTTGCGCGAGCCGAACCACATCAATTCCTACGCCGCGCTGTGCTGCATTGCCATCCAGTCCAACCAGAACGACCAGCACGGCGGGCAGAGCGTGGTCAACTTCGACTACGGCATGGCCTTGGGCGTCGCCAAGACCTTTGTGCGGCTTTACCGCGAGAATGTTTTGCGGGCGCTGGAGCTGCTCTGCGGCGTGGAAGCCCCGTCCTTTGAGTTCCCGTCCGATTGCAGCCCCCGCATGGGCGGCTGCGCGGATTACCGCAAGGCGGAGGCCAAACGGCTGAAAAAATTGGTCGCGGACGGTGAGAAGATTGCCGCCGTGCAGGATTTTGCCCAGAAATACGCGGAAAAAGAGGTAGACCGCGCCACCTACAAGGCGATGGTGGGGCTGGTTCACAACCTCAACACGATGAATTCACGCGCCGGGGCGCAGACGCCCTTCTCCTCCATCAACTACGGCATGGACACCACGCCGGAGGGCCGCTGCGCCACCCGAAACGTCCTGCTGGCGACCGAGGCCGGGCTGGGGCATGGCGAGACGCCGATTTTTCCCATTCAGGTCTTCCGCGTCAAGGAGGGCGTCAACCTCAACCCGGACGACCCCAACTATGATTTGTTCAAATTAGCCTGCCGCGTTTCGGCCAAGCGTATGTATCCCAATTTCTCCTTCCTTGACGCGCCGTTCAACGCGAAGTATTACAAAGGCACGCCGGAGACGGAGATTGCCTATATGGGCTGCCGCACCCGCATCATCGGCAATGTCTACGACCCGTCGAAGGAAGTCAGCAACGGGCGGGGCAACCTTTCGTTCACCTCGATTAACCTGCCCCGGCTTGCCATCCTGTCCAACGGGAGCGTGGAGCAGTTTTTCCGGCTGCTTGACCAGCGGCTGGATTTGGTCGTCGAGCAGATTTTTGACCGCTATGTCATCCAGTCGAGGAAAAAGGTGCGGAACTTCCCTTTCTTGATGGGTCAAGGCGTTTGGCTGGACAGCGAAAAGCTGGGCTGGGACGACGAGGTGGGCGAGGTTCTCAAGCACGGGACGATGACGGTGGGCTTTATCGGCCTTGCCGAGACGCTGACGTCGCTGACCGGCAAGCACCACGCGGAATCAGAGGCGTCCCAGCGCTTGGGGCTGGATATCGTCGGGCATATGCGGAACCGCCTTGACAAGGAGAGCGTCCGCCGCAAGATGAACCTGACCCTTCTCTCCACGCCGGGCGAAGGGCTGAGCGGGCGGTTTGTCGCCATTGACCGCGAGCGCTTCGGGAAGATTGAGGGCGTGACCGACAAGGAATACTACACCAACGGCTTCCATGTGCCGGTGGGCTGCCCGGTGACCGCCTTTGACAAGATACGGCTGGAGGCGCCCTACCACGAGCTGACCAACGCGGGGCATATCTCCTTTGTGGAGATGGACGGCGACCCGCTGCAAAACCTTGAGGCGTTTGAGCAGATTATCCGCGCCATGCAGAAGGCCGGCATCGGGTACGGCGCCGTCAACCACCCGCTGGATCGCGACCCGTCCTGCGGCTACACCGGCATCATTAAGGACGAATGCCCGCAGTGCGGCCGGACGGAGAATGAGGAGGAGCGCTTTGTGCGTATCCGCCGCATCACCGGCTATCTCGGCTCCTCGCTGGAGCGCATCAACAACGCCAAGCGCGCCGAGATTAAGGACAGGGTGAAGCATCGGCCTCCCGCGCCATGACGCTGCGCGTGGCCAACATTATACACGACTCCGTGACGGACGGCCCGGGGCTTCGGGCCGTCGTCTTTTTTCAGGGCTGTCCCCGCCGCTGTCCGGGCTGCCACAACCCGGAGCTTTTGGAGGAGGACGGCGGGACGGACTGGAGCGCCGAGGCGTTGATTGAGGAAATCACCCGCAACCCGCTGATCACCGGCGTGACCTTTTCCGGCGGCGACCCCCTTGCGCAGGCGGAAGCGCTGATTCCCGCCGCGGAACATCTCAAGGCGCGGGGATACAGCCTGTGGCTCTACACGGGATGGCTGTGGGAAGAGCTGGACGGCGCGCGTTTGGAACTGGCCAAGCTGGCCGACGTGGTGGTGGACGGGCCGTATGACGCGGCGAAGCGTTCGCTGATGCTGCCGTGGCGCGGGAGCGCCAACCAGCGGCTGATTGACGTGAAAAAAAGCGTTGAGGCGGGGCGGGCTGTGGAATGGTGAATACGGGCGCGGGGGGGCGGCGGACGGCCGTCTTTTTTTTTGCGATTTTTTTGGAAAATATTTCTTGACATTGGGGATGGGGTGTGATAGAATGCGAACACATGTACTTTATAAGAAAGAGAGGGCGCACATGAGAAAGGAAGATTTGAGAGAGTACCGGCACATCTGCGAGGAGTTGAACCAGTTGGCGGAGGAACGGCTCGAATGGCGGACGCGCGCGGAGCGCAGCACGGTTTCGCCGTCGAAGGCGCCGGTGCTGGGCGGGGAGCATGACCCCATGCCGATGATTGCCGACCGGCTGGCCGCCATCCGCACGCAGGCGGACAGTCTTGTCCGGCGGCTGGCCGGCGCGAAGCCGCGCGTTGAACGGGCGATCGACCGGC
>WRKO01000015.1 GCA_009782215.1 Oscillospiraceae bacterium
CCGGCCCGGGTTCTTGGAGCCGTCGCCGGACGCCGTGGGGGTGTGCGCCGCGGGGGGGAGGAAAAACCCGACCGTAGCGGGTTTTGCCGCCGCGGCCGCCGCTTGCGGGTGCTGTTGTACCTGCCGGTAGAAGAAGCCGACAAACCCGTTGTACTGCCCGCCTTCCCACGTCTCAAGCCCGTCCGGTTCAAACCCCGCCGCGTTGCAAAACGCGGTGTAGGCGCGGTACGCGCCGCGCGCCGTCCAGTGGTGGTCGGTTCGGAAGTAGAGGTATTCATCCGCGTGGGCGGCCAGCGCCGCGTACGCGTCTACGGTGACGATACGGGAATCAAGCGAATCATACAGCGCCGTGATGGCCCGCCGCTGGTCGCGCGCATCCGTCATATACGCCTGCGGCGCGCAGAGAGGGAAGCTGTTGGGAACCACCATTGAAATCACGCGGGAATCGGGCAGCGCGTCTTGCACACGCCCCAGAAAAGCGGCATACATCTTGGCGTTGGCAGGGTCGCTCTCCGGCATATGCATGATGCGGTCGCCGAGGATGAGAAAAAAGTTGTCCCCGCTTTCGGCGACCGTTCCGCCGCCGCCCAAGCCGGCGTCTAAGTCAAAATCTCCTCCGATGACGGCGCTTCCGTCCCTCAGCGCGATATACAGCCACCGTCCGGCACGCGCCGAGAGGGTCATCAGCCGTTCGCGGGCCGGGAACTGGTCGGTATAGTATTCGTCAAAATCGCCCGTCCACCGCCCTGAAAACAGCTCGTTCCGGGAAAAGGGCGGCTTTTGCGCCAGCGCGCGGTTTTCTCCCGGCGAATAAAGCCGGTCGGGATTCCAAACGGAGACAAGCCCCAGCCCCAGCAGCGGCAGGAAGAAGAAAAGCGCGACGGCGGCGGCCCGGCGTTTATTCACAAGGACACCCCACAATCAAAACCTGAAATACAAAAACGGGTTATAGCTCTGTCCCGCCAAATAGGCGGTGGAGAGCAGCAGGGTCAGCGAATTGTAGCAGACCGGCAAGACCGGATAGAACGCGGGGTTTTGCAGCACCCGCTCCGCCAGCCGTTTTGGCCACGGCCCCGCCGCGACGGCGCAAATCACCAGCAGCGGCAGGCGTCCCACCCACAGCGAGAGCGTTTCCGTCCCCGCAAGGCCGTTTTGCCCGAATAGGCTTTGCAAAAACGCGCCCAGACGCCCGATGTCGGTGAAATAAAACAAGCTCCAGCCCAGTACAACCGCCGGGAACGTATAGACCATCGGGGCGATTTTCGCCGCTCTTTCCGGCAGAAGCCTCAGCACCCACCGCTCAAAGCAGAGCCAGAGGAAGTAATACAGCCCCCACAGCGCGAAGTTCCACGAAGCGCCGTGCCACAGCCCGGTGAGGAACCATGTGATTAGCAGGCTCAGCACCACGCGCTTGCGGTTGCCGCCGAGGGGGATATAGACGTAGTCGCGGAAAAACAGACCCAAGCTGATATGCCAGCGGCGCCAAAAATCGCCGATGGAGACGGCATAATAGGGATGACGGAAATTCTCGCCGTAGTGGAATCCGAACATCCGCCCAAGGCCGATGGCCATATCGGAATAGCCGGAAAAATCGAAATAAATCTGCGCGGTATACATTAAAATCCCCAGCAGGGCGTCGGCGGCGGGCAGGGTATCCAGCCGCCCGTCCAGCAGCCCCGACGCAATCTCCCCGGCCGTGTTGGCAAGCAGTACCTTCTTGCCCAGCCCGCAGCAAAACCGCGTGACGCCCGCGGCACAGCCCTCCCATGTAAACGGGCGGTCGCGAAGCTGTGTTTCCAGCTCCGCGTAACGCAGGATGGGGCCGGCGACGAGCTGCGAGAAGATGGACACAAAAAGCAGAAACTCGGAAAATGATTTTTGCACGCCCACCTTGCCCCGGTAGACGTCGATGGTGTAGGACAGCGTCTGAAACGTATAGAAGCTGATGCCGATTGGCAGCGCCAGCCCCGGCAGGGCTGGAGAATAGCGAAAAACAAGCCCGAGGTTTTCAAGGAAAAAATCGAGGTATTTGAACACGCCCAAGAGGGTGAGATTGGTCGTAATCGAAAAAATCAAAGCCGCCTTGGCCAAACGATCCGAACCCACGCGGCGGGCCTTTCCAATCACCCTGCCGCAGATATAGTCCTGCGTGGCGGAAAAAATCAGCAAAACAACCCATATCGGTTCGCCCCACGCGTAAAAGAAGAAGGAAAACAGAATCAAGACAACATTTTTACGCCGTATGCCGGGGGTTATGGCATACAGCAGCATACAGACGGGCAAAAACCCGTATAAGAAGAACAAGGACGAAAAAACCAAGCCAAACCGCCCCTCCGTGTCAATACGGATATTATATCACGGCTCGCGGATTTACGCAAGAACCGCCGAAAATAATCAGGCGGCGCGAATTGGCAGGGTTACGCGCATAATGAGCAGGTTATCCTCCATGCTCGCCGAGACGCGGCCGCCCATGCGTTCGATAAGCTCTTTGGCGATGGCAAGGCCCAGCCCGGTGCTTTGGCTCGTCCGGGCGGCGTCGGCGGTGTAAAACCGCTCGAATATGCGCTCCATGTCGGACGCGCTCAACCCCTCCGCTTTGTTGGCGATTTCGATTACGCCGTCCTGCGCGCGGACGCGCAGAAGCTCCTTGCCGTGTACACAGACGTTTTTCATTAGATTTTGCAAAATACGCCGCAGCGCGTCCTCATCGCACAGGCAGACCACCGGCGCGTCGGGGATGTCCGCGTCCACGGCAAACCCCTTGGCTTCCAACTCGGCATGGCTGTCTGAAAGCACGTCGCGCAGGACATTGCAGACGTTGACCTGCTTAAACTCAAAAGCCGTGTCGCCCTCAATGACGCGGGCAAACTCAAACAGGCTGTTCATCAGCGACGACAGCGCCTCCAGCCGCTCCCGCACGGTTTGGATATACCGCGCCCCAGTGTCCCCGTCCGGCCCTGACGGCTCCAGCATTTGCAGATACCCCAGCGCCGCGGTCAGCGGCGTCCGCAAATCATGCGAAATGTTGGTCACGGCGCGTTTGAGCGCGGCTTCGGCACGGCCTTTCTCATGGAGACCGCGCCGGTGGCGCTCCAGCATGGCGTTGACCGTCGCGGCGAACGCCTCCGCATCCTTATCGGACGCAGAAGTCGTCAACCGCGCGTTGGTGTCGGCTTGAATAATCTCGCCGAGCTGGCGGTTCAGCCGTTTGATTTCACGTCTGAGGAAAAACATTATTTGATCTCCGCTTTCTTAAACAGCGCGATTCCGGCGATGGTAGGCGCGATGATGTAAAACGCGCCCGTCGCGAAGCCTTTGAGTATGTCCGCCGCCGTCAGGGCGTCTATAAACCCGAATTTTCTGATATTCCCAAGCAAATCGAAATCATAAATTCTCACAAAGCCTTCGCTCACATTCGTCAGCGCCATGATAACAACCGCCGGGACAAGGCAGAAAGCGATATACACGCCGTTTACGATTGCCGTGCGCCTGAACGCGAACACCAAGAATGTCCCGACGCAGTTCAGCGCCAGCAGCAGTAAGAGCTGTGCGGAGCATATTTTGAGTACATGCAGCCAATAGCCGTCCGGCGACGTTCCGCCGTAGCCGTGGAAGATGGTGGCGACAAGGACGCCCGACGCCAGATAAAACAGCATCATCGCGACGGTCAGGCCCGAGGTGAGTATCAGCTTTGAAAGATACAGCTTGGTTCTCGCCGTCCCGCAGGAAAGGGTGTTTTTCACCGTCCCGTGCGAAAACATGGGCGCCGCGGCGAGGATAAACAGCGGCAGCAGATAATACGCCGTGTTGTCCATGCTCTCATATAAAACAGGCACGATATGAATCCCATCAAACCGCGTGTGTGCCGGGTTGTGGCCGTATGCCTCATCCAATTCATACATCCCGGCGCCGACGGTGCCCTGCTGCTCAATCGCAACCGTTAACACATTCAGCGCCAGCAGCAGCACGAAGGTGATGTAGAGCGCCTTGCCCCTGACGATTCTGTAGATATCCGCTCTGATAAACTTCCCCATTCCGGCTCACCTCTCTATTTGATTTCCGCTTTTTTGAACACCGCGAACCCTCCGGCGACGGCCAAAGCGATATACCCCGCGCCGACCAGCAGGGCCTTTGCGGTATCCCCGGCGGACATGCCGCCGATTTCAACCATTCTGCCGATGTTCATGGTCAGCTCATAATCAAACAGGCTTCTAAACCAGTCGTTTATATACGACAGCGCGAATATCGCAACCCCCGGCACAAGCATGAAGGCGATGAACAGTCCGCTGACCGCGCCGTCGCGCTGGCGGAACAGAAAGACAAAGAAGTTCACCACGCAAGCGCCGGCAAGACACAGCCAAAGCTGCGGCAGAAAGATTTTGACGACGTCAAGGACATACGCCCCGTCAAACGTCCCGCCGAAGCCGTTGAACACCGTGGCCGCGAGGATGGAAAGCACCGCATAGGCCAGCAGCAGCAGGGCGCAGAAGACGCAGGACAAAATCAGCTTCGCGCCGTAATATTTCGCGCGGGAAACGCCGTGGCTCAGGGTGTTTTTCGCCGCGCCGGAGGAAAAATCGGCAGACCCGACGAAGACGATTAGGGGAAGCAGGAAATACAGAATGTTATGCGAGTCCATCAGCACCCGGAACGGCGCTTCCGCGCCCGTGGGCGGCTGGAAAAAATCCGACAAATCAGGGGGTTCGGGAATTTCCATGCTCTCGGAGTCCACTTCAATGACCGCGACCATAAAGCCCCCCGCGCCCTCCATAGAATCAAAGGCTTCTACGGCGGAATAGCTGATGCCGGAGTTCATGGAAGTGCCGCTCACGACCGGGAGGAGGATGATGGCCAGAAAGACCGCCAATGTGATGTAAAGCCCTTTCCCCCGCACAATGCGGTAGATATCCGCCCTGATTATGTTGCTCATTTCATTTCCTCCGTCCCGCGGCCAAAGCCTTCATTGGATGCGGCGTCACGCTGCCCCCCGATGATTTTGGTATAGTAGTCCTCCAAGCTGTCCCCCACCTCATGCAGGGACGCCACACGGACACCGCCTTGGTTGAGGCGGAAGGTGACTTCGGCGGGGTTGTCGAGGTATTCGTAGACGCGCAGCTCGTTTGCGCTGATTTGCTTGTAATTGCGGATATTCAGCGCCGTTTCGAGAACGACGGCGGCCTTGGACGCGTCGTCCACCGTGACGGACAGCGCGCGCTTGCATTCCTCGCGGAGCTGCTCCTGCGTGATGTTTTTCACCAGCCGTCCCTCGTGGATGATGGCGTATTTGGTGGAAATCTGCGCCAGCTCCGCCAGAATGTGGCTGGATACCAGCAGGGTGATGCCCTGCTCGTTGAGCTTTTTCATCAAATCGCGCATTTCGATGATGCCCGTCGGGTCAAGGCCGTTAATCGGCTCGTCCAGCATGAGAAAATCGGGGCTGTTTAAGACGGCCAGCGCCAAGCCCAGCCGCTGCTTCATACCCAGCGAGAAATTTTTGAATTTCTTTTTGCCCGTGTCAGTCAAGCTGACCAATTCCAGTGATTGCCGCACCACGCCCTTGTCCGGGATGCCGCGCTGGATGCGGTAAACCTCCAAGTTTTGCTCCGCCGTCAGGTTTGGGTAGAGCGCGGGAATTTCCACCACGCAGCCCATGCGGGCGCGCGCGGCGTTCAGCCCCGCCGGGCTTGTCTGCCCGAACAGCTCGATATCCCCGCTGTCTGGACGAGCCAGCGAGGCGACAAGGCGCATCAGGGTGGTTTTGCCCGCGCCGTTTTGCCCAATCAGGCCGTAAATATCGCCCTTCTCCACCGTCAGGCTCACGTTATCCACGGCGGCCTTGCCCCCGTAGCGCTTGGTCAGATTTTGCGTTTTCAATACAGTCATCGGCGTTTCCCTCCTGCGTTATGATGGCTCCATCATAACGGGAAAGTCTTTATTAAGTCTGAGAAAAGTCTTAAAAAAGTGTTAAATATTGTCCGCCAATTCCTTTCTCATCTGCTCGATGAACCACAAATATTCCTCAAAGCTTTCGTATGGAATCGGGTCAGACGGGCAAGACAAATCAATCGCCTTGCCGGGAAAATCATCGTCCAAATAACGCGGACACAAGTGGGTATGCAAATGCGCCCCGGAATTAGAGTGCATTTCATAATTGATTTTCTCCGCGCCCGTCACTTTGCGGAGCGCCTTGCCGACACGCTGAACCTCGCTCATAAACTCCGCCATATCAGACTCCGGCATATCTTCAAAGTGAAAAGCGTGATTTCGCGGCATGACATACATCTTCCCGAACAAGCGGCCTTGACCGGGGTATTCGCCGCAAATCCACACCGTATCGCTGACCTCAATGTCGTTCTGCCCATCGGGCGCGGGTTCATTGCGGCAGACGGGGCAATGCTCTTTTTCCGCTTCTTTGATAAACTTGGGATAACGGTAATGAAAGCTCTTACCGCGTTTTTCGTTCGTAGCAGGGCGTGTCATTTCACTACGGGGCAGTCCGTTATGTTCTATCAGTTTTTCTTCGGTAAAGTCATGTTTTCTGTATAAAGCCCTCGCCGCTGTTCCCTGCGGGTAATCATCGCAGAATGTACAAACAGTCATATTTTTATTTGTGTCAAGCTGACGCAACGCGGTTTTCAACAAGCGGTCGCCTGCTCCTTTGCCACGGTGTTTTTCCGATACGGCAAACCATGTAATGCTGTTCTTTTCTCTTGAAAAGAGAATAAACCCCATATTGTTGCCGCTCATATAGTCTACGGCGGTTAGCATTTCGTGTCTGCCAACAGAACCTGTACCTTTTTTGTTTTGTCTTAATTCCGCACCCATATCCGCAGGGTGTTGAAATATCGCCGAAACTTCCGTCGCCAGTTTGTACCACGCGGGGAGGTCGTTTTCAGTTGCCCATCTTATCAACATTTTATATCCCTCCTTGTATTGGCGCCTCCTTATTTCATCTTAAACCCAATCCCCCATACCGTCTGGATATACTCCGTGTCGGGCGAGACGGAGTTCAGCTTGGCGCGGAGCTTGCTGATGTGGACGTTGACGGTGTTGTCGTCGCCCAGAAACTCACCGCCCCAGACGCTTTCGTAGAGGTTGTTTTTGGTGAACACCTTACTTGGATGCGACATCATCAGCCGCAGGATTTCAAACTCCCGCTTTGACAGCCCCGCCTTTCGGCCGTCAATCGCCGCGTCGTAGCCGTCAAGGTCGAGGGTGACGCCGTTGTATTGAAGCCGCGCGGCGTCCGGCGCTTCCGGGGAGGCGCGGCGGAGCTGAACATCTATGCGGGCAAGCAGCTCGTTGTTGTCAAACGGCTTGGCGAGATAGTCGTCGGCGCCCAAGCGGAGCAGCTTGACGGTGGTTTCCTTGTCTGTCCGCGCGGTCAGCACAATCACCGGCGGGCCGGAGGCTTTGCGTATCTCTTCCAGCACCTGCTCGCCGGTTTTCCCCGGAAGCATCAAATCAAGCAATACCAGCGAAAAATCCTTCCCCGACAGCAGAAGCAGCGCCTCCGTGCCGGAATAGGCGGAAACGGGCGCGTAGCCGTTTCGCGTCATCAGCTCGCACAGCATTTCATTGATGTGGATATCGTCTTCCGCAATCAGGATTTTGGTGATGGCGGACACCTCCCGTCTCTCGTTTCGCGAACGTCCCCTACCGTCCCAGCCAGTAAACCAACCGCTCGCTCACGGCCTTCGGGTCGGCTTTGCCGCCCATTTTCCGCATGACCTGCCCCATCAAAAACCCGATGACTTTCTGATTGCCGTCACGGTACTCGGCGACGGATTTATCGTTCTCCGCGAGGGCTTCCCGGACGGCATCGTCAATCGCCCCGGCGTCGCTGACCATGCCGAGCTTATTTTCCTCCACATACGCCGCCGGGTCAACGCCCCCCTCAAAGACCTTGAGAAGGATTTTCTTGCCCGTGTTGCGGTTGACGGTTTTACTGTCCACCAGCTCAATCAGCTTGGCGAATTTTTCACAGTCAATGCGCACATCGTCCTCGCCCTTGTTGTCCCCCTTGGCGATGGCCAGCAGCTCGACGATTATCCAGTTGACGACCTCCCTTGGGTTGTTGTAACACTCCAGCGTCTTGTCAAACAGCTCCGACAGGTTTTTGCTTCCGGTGATAATCCGGGCGTCCGTCTCCGGCAGCCCCAGCGTTCCCGTCATGCGCTCATATTTTGTCTCCGCCGGTTCGGGCAGGCTTTGCCGCACCGCCTCAATCCAATCCTCGCCGACTGGCACCGGCGGAATCTCCGGGTCAGGGAAATAGCGGTAATCCGCCGCGTCCTCTTTCCCGCGCATGGAAAAGGTTTCGCCGAGAGCGTCGTCCCACCGCCGCGTCTCCTGCACCAATTCCTCACAGCCGGTTTCCAGCGCGCCGATATGCCGCTGCGCCTCAAACTCAATGGCGGCGGCGATGGCCTTTAGGGAATTCATGTTCTTAATCTCCGTACGCACCCCATACTCTTTGGCGCCGGTTTCCCGAACGGAGAGGTTCACATCACAGCGCATGGAGCCTTCCTGCATTTTGCAGTCGGATATCCCGGCGAAGCTCAGCAGGGAGCGCAGCTTTTCCAGATAGGCGACGACTTCCTCCGCCGCGCGGAAATCGGGGTTGCTCACAATCTCAATCAGCGGCACTCCGGCACGGTTGAAATCAGCCAGCGAGGCCCCGGCGCAGACGTCATGCACCAGCTTTCCCGCGTCCTGCTCAATGTGGATTTGCTTGAGGGTAATCGTCTTCTTCCCCGCCGCCGTTTCAATTTCGACGCTTCCGTTCCGGCAAATTGGGGCGAATAGCTGCGTGATTTGATACCCTGTGGGCAGGTCGGGATAAAAGTAATTTTTCTTGTCAAACGCCGTAACCCTCGCGATTTCGCTGTTGGTGACCAGTCCGGCGGCGATGCCCAGCTCGATGGCCCGCTTGTTGGTCACGGCGGGCATTCCCGGCATCCCGGCGCAGGCGGGGCAGACGTTTTCATTCGGCTCCGCGCCGAACTTGGCCGAGCAGGCGCAAAACAGCTTGGATTCGGTGGCAAGCTCCACATGAACCTCCAAACCCATCACAACTTCATATTTCACAACCCCACCGCCTTTCTCAGCCATGCCTCGCCCCCCGCGTCCGCCGCCAGTTGCACGCCGTCAACGGTCAGCGACGGCAGCCCGCACAATACGGCAAGATGGCTCTCAACGGGCAGCTCCAAGATGTCATATTCGTCAAAGCTGAGGGCGCTTTTGACCGCCGCGCGTATCTTCAAGGCCTTCTCATAGTATATTTCATAGTATTCCCGCGACAAAACCAAGCAGCCCATCATCGCCGAGAGCTTGGCTTCCAAGCCAAACCCCTCGGTGCGAGTCTTGGTGTAGAGACTGTCCAAATCCGTATACCCTTCGGCGCGGAAGCCGAATTTAACGCCGTCGTATCGGCTGATATTGGCGCTAATCTCGGCGTAGGCGAGAATGTGGAGAACCGAATCATATACGTCGGCATAGGGCGGGGTTACGGCGGCGCGGCGGGGAGGCGCGGCGGGGGGCCGGCAATCGTCACCGCATCGGATTTTATCCAAAAGCGCGAACGCCTCGGACGGCGTCTTTGCCGCGACGCCGATTTGATCCATCGAACAGGCTGTGGGTATCAAGCCGTACCGCGACACCGTGCCGTAGGTCGGGCGCAGATAGCAAAGCCCCTGTTTCGCCGCCTGACGGCGCACATGCCCGAACACATCGTTGCAGAGCAGGGGAGAGGGAAGCTCACCGGGGGCGCTTAGGCCGAACTCGGAGAGAACGGCCCGCTCGGCGGGTTCGTCCAGCCGGGTCAGGACTTCGGCGGTAAAGGGCGCGATGAAATTTTCCAGCATTTTCGACCCGGCCGTGGCCGGAAAGCCCTTCCGCATGATGCTGTCGTCAGCGTATATCATATCACACCACCGTTTTGGGTATTTGAAAATACCCGTCATACCGCTCCGGCGCGGCCGCTAAAATATCGTCCCGCGCAAACGCCTTTACGGCGACGTCGTCGCGCAGCGCGTCCGTCGGGGGGACGGGGGGAGCCGCGTCCCCGGCTTGGGGCAGATTGATATCATTCAGCACGGCAAACCCCTCCAGCAGTTTTTCCGCCAGACCGGCTATCCATCGGCGCTCGTCTTCCGGCAAATCCAGCTTTGCCATCGCTTCGTATTTTTTCATCATGCCGCCCTACCTGATTTTGATGTGGACTTCGCGCAACTGGCGCTCGGTCACGGTTCCGGGTGCGCCCATCAATACGTCCTGCGCGTTGCCGTTCATGGGGAAAGCGACAATTTCGCGGAGGTTCTCCTGCCCAGTCAGCAGCATGACAATCCTGTCGAGACCGGGGGCCATCCCCGCGTGCGGCGGCGCGCCGTAATGAAACGCGTTGAACAGGGCCGGGAATTTCGCTTCAATGTCTTTTTGGGTATACCCCGCGATGTCAAACGCCTTGAGCATAATGTCGGGCCGGTGGTTCCGCACCGCGCCGGAGGAAAGCTCCACGCCGTTGCAGACGATGTCATACTGATACGCCTTAACCTGAAGCGGGTCCAAGGTTTCAAGCGATTCCAGCCCACCCTGCGGCATGGAAAACGGGTTGTGCGAAAAATCAATCCTGCCGGTGTCCCCGTTGATTTCATACATCGGGTAGTCGGTGATGAAGCAAAACTCAAACGAATCGGTCAAAAGCCCCAGCCGTTTGCCCAGCTCGTCGCGTATCCGCCCCGTCAGCCCGTCCGTCAGCCGGGGCGTGTCGCTGATGAAGAACACGGTGTCGTTTTCCTTTAATTCGAGCGTCTTGATGAACTCCGCCTGCTTGTCCTCAGATAAGAATTTCACGATGGGCCCTTTTAAGTCCATCCCCTCCGCCGCCGAGATATACCCAAGCCCTTTCATCCCGATTTCATCGGTGGCGAATTCCAGCATTTTTTCAAAAAACGACTTGGATTGTCCCGCGCAGCCCGGGACGGCGACGCCGCGCACCGGCTTGCCCCGGAAGGGGGCGAAGTCCGTGCCGGCGAAAAACGCCGTCAAGTCTTTGATGATCAGCGGATTACGCAAATCAGGCTTGTCCGTTCCATACGCCAGCATACATTCGGCATAGGGGATGCGGCGGAACGGCGCGGGGCTGACCGGCTTATCGGTAAAGGCCAAAAAGGTTTCGCTCAACGCCTTTTCGGCAACGGAAAACACATCCTCCTGCGTAGCAAACGCCATTTCAAAGTCAAGCTGGTAAAACTCGCCCGGCGAACGGTCGGCACGGGCGTCCTCGTCCCGGAAGCATGGCGCTATTTGGTAGTATTTGTCAAACCCAGACACCATCAGGAGCTGCTTGAATATCTGCGGCGCTTGCGGCAGCGCGTAAAACTGCCCGCGGTGTTTCCGGCTAGGCACCAGATAGTCCCGCGCGCCTTCCGGCGAGGAGGAGGTGAGGATGGGCGTCTGGATTTCGAGAAAGCCCATGTCCTCCATTTTGCCGCGTAAAAAGCGCGTAATCTCCGAGCGCATGACGATGTTTTGGCGAACCGCCGGGTTGCGCAAATCGAGGAACCGATATTTCAGCCGCAATTCCTCGCGGGTTTGGGCGGACTCTCCTATCTCGAAGGGAAGCTGATGCTCAGATTCGCTCAAGACGGTCAGGACGTCTGCTTTCACCTCCACCTCGCCGGTGGCGAGCTTAGGGTTGCAGGTGTCTTCCGACCTTTCGCGCAGCAGGCCTTCAACGGAGACGACATACTCCCGCCCCAGCCCTTTGACCAACGCCAAGTCGTTAACGACCACCTGCGTCACGCCGTAATGGTCGCGCAAATCAATGAAAATCACGCCGCCGTGGTCGCGGATGGCGTCAATCCACCCCGCCAGCCTGACCTGCCGGCCCACCTGTTCTTTCCTAAGCTCCCCGCAGCTATGCGTTCTGTATTTGCCCATAACTCAGTCCCCCATTTCAAAATAAAAACCCTCAAAAACACTTCTGTTTCTGAGGGACGAGATTGCTCCCGCGGTGCCACCCTGCATTGACGCAAACGCGCCCGGCTTTTCATATTCAATTTGCGGCACTGCTCAACGGAAAGATTGTTTCCCGTTCCGCTACTCTCCCGACCGGCGCTTTCAGCCACGGCGCCGGCTCTCTGGCGGGATTTCCAAAAGGACGAGGATCTTTCGCTACGGTTACAAGGATAACACAGATTGCCCGCGTTGTCAACGGCTATCGTTTTGAGTTTCCCCAAAATCTAGCCGGCTTTCCACGGCCGCGCGGAGAAAAACCTGCCGCCGTACCGTACGGCGGCAGGTTATGATCAGACTACTTAACCGAGTTCCACAGATTCAAGAACACCACGATGCACATTTCGCTGGTCAAGGAAGCCTGCGGGTTGAAATTCACGCCGTCGCCGGACATGATATCTCTTGCGGTCACCACATTTACGGCGTTGGACGCCCAAGACGCGATGCTCTCGGCGTCTCCGTAGCTCGCGGCGGGCGAGCCTCCCGTATTCAACTCCAGAACATTGGTAAGGATATTGTTCACCAGCGTGGCGGCCTGTTCGCGCGTCAGCAAATCACCGGGGCGGAACATCCCGCCGCTCCCGGCGGCGATGCCAAGCGCGTTTGCCGCCAAAATGTCCGCGTCGTCCGTATCGGAGAACGAGTCGAGCGTGAGTTCGCGCTCCTTCACAAGCTCATCCACGCTCTTCTCATAATACTCCTCCACGAAATGGACGGCCGCCATCACAAACTCGTAGCGCGTCGTTTCCGTCTGATACCCGGTCAAAAGCCCCGGCACGGCAAATCTCTCGCCCGCGCTCATATTCTCCACCGCCCAGCCCGACGGCTTAGGCAACGGCCCGGCAGGGACTCTAGCGATATCTCTGGCGTACCTGAGGGCGGTGCTTTCCGGTTCGCACAACACCCTTACCTTCGGGCTCCCGGAAAAGGCATTGCTTCCTATAAATACGATGCTGGACGGAAGCACTATGTTCGTCAGTTCCGGGCACACCCCAAACGCCCGGTCGCCGATTGACCTCGCGCCGTCCGCGACAATGACGGTTTGCAAGGCGGAGCTGTCGGCAAACGCAGACTCCCCGATGCTTGCGCTTCCCAAATTCGCCGTTTTCAGTGCATAGCAGCCATAGAAGGAATAGTGTCCGACAATCGAAGCCTTCGGAAACGATATGCTCCGCAGGGCAACGCAGCGATAGAAAGCGCGATCCGCAACGATTTCCACATCCCGCGTATTCGCAAGCTTCGTCAGGTTGACAGCATATGCAAAAGCTCCGCTCTCAATGACCGTCGTACCCGGTTGCAGCGAATATCCGCCCTCTCTCGCCTGCGGATACGCCACCAACGTCCGCCCGTCCTTGGAGTACAAAACCCCGTCAAACTCGGCAAAAGCCGCGTTTTCCTCATCCACGGCAAAGTCATGGAGCTTGATACAGCCCGAAAAAGCGGAGTCTCCGATAGATGAGACATTCTTAGGGATATTCATGGCGTCAAGCTCGACGCACAGCTCGAAAGCGCGGGGGCCAATGCTCGTAACCCCCGCACCAAGGGTGAAGCCTGAAAGAGAAATGCAATTCTCAAATGCGCTGTTCTCAATGGTTGTGACGCTATCGGGGATGTTTATCTCCGACAGATAGTAGCAATCCTTGAACGCGCCCGCTCCGATAACCGTCACGGAATCGGGCAGAATTACCCTTCTGATGTACTCGTTACCGCTAAAGGCGCTGTTCCATATCCGTGTGACCCCGCCCGGAACGGTCACGGTTGCGCTTCTTCCGTAATAGCCGATTAGCACGCCGTTCTCGATGTCAAAGTCCGAAGCAACGGCGGGCAGGGAAAACGCCGGGACAAGCAGAAAAAGAGTGAGCATGAGCGCGAAAGACCGTTTCATATTTACCATCCTTTGCGTTTTTTACATAGGGCGAGCGGCCATCATGGATGACCGCTCACGCTTGTCCTGTTTTAGAAAAATTACTTTACGCGAATCGCCACGTTGTACTCAAGGCCGACACCGGCGGCGTTGATTCTGGCGAAATACTCGGCGTTCAGTTCTCTGATAGCCGCGACGGTGGTGTCGTACTGTCTCGCGATATCGGCGAGAATCTGAGCGCTGGAGCGGGTAGCGGAGCTACGCTCGCTAACGGTGTGCCACACTTGGCCCGCCGCCGCGCCGTTGCCGTTGCTGCCGCCTTTATTGTACGGCCCGGTATCTCCGGCTCTCGCGGCAGCAATGCTTATTGTCGAACTTTCGACAGAAGGCCAGCCGCCAACCCAGTCACGGGAATGAACCAGAAAACCATCGGTCCAGCCTTTCGGTGTTACAAGCCCACTCGTCAAGTGCGGGAACGCGAAAGGAATTTGCCGCACATCAAGATTCGTTGTTCTTTCAAAGTCCTCTCCAGCGTACTGAAGCTCGTCACGGCGATTGTACGGACCCAGCACCCAACTCGTCACCGTTATAGGAACAGTGATATACAGGGGAGAAGCGGCAGTCGAAGACGTATCCGCCCTGCGAGTCCAGAAATCAGCATAGTTGGCGAAAATGTTGTTGCTCTCCATCAGGACATAGCTCGTGCCTTGGGTGTTGTTTAACTTTGCCAAGTCAGCAAACCAAGTCGGGTTTTGCGCCCTGATGGCAGCCTCGGTCGTGACCAAGGTGAATCCGCCGGGCCCGGAGTAGTTGGTAAGTTTCGCAAAAGTGTCGTCACGTCTGACATAGCGGCGAAGGGTGACTTGGTCGTAGATTTTCAGTCTGACGCCGTGTTCGACTTGGATGTTCAAGCCGGTGGTCGTGTTGCGGAGGGCAAGGTCAGCAAAATAAGCCACGTTGTTGGGTTGGCTCTTAATGTTGTCGACCGTTGTGCCGTGCAAATCCGCGATGGTTTGCAGCGTTTCGCCGCGAACGACCCAATGATACACCGAAGAGACGGTCCATTGGTCAGCCTGCCAACTGTCATAAGGATCAATCCAGTCGTAGGCCATTGCGGGGACTGCGAGTGCGAATGCCATGATAAGCGCGAGTAGCAGGGAAGCGATTCTTTTTGCCCGTTTCATTTTTAGAGTCCTCCTAAAAATTTTTTTATTTAAGAGCGGCAAGCCGCTTCTTAAACACAAAAGAATACGCGCTAGCTGTCTTCGTCCCGGCGGGACGGGAGAATGTCAACGGGGGATACCAAGGCGGCGCTGTTGGCAAACATCTGGGCGATGACTTCCGCCATGCCAACGGTTCTGGCGAAGTCCGGGAGACCGTCTAAGAGGTTCGGGACGACATATCTGGGCACATAACCCAGCAGGGTGACAAAGGCCATCGGGTCTACGTCCAAAGCGGTCGCCTTGAGCTCCTCTATGTCGTATCCGGCCGCGATGTAATCCTCGTCAGTCAAAAATCTCAGCTCTGGGGGGGGCGTCTCTAATCTCACATCCGTCGCGGCGGTCTCGGCGACTGCTGCGGGAGCCTGCGGCGCCGGAGCGGCGGGTTCGGGAGCCTTCGCGGGTTCCATGGCTCTTGCGATCTCCGAGGTCTTCGCCATCTCCGCGACCCTATCGATTTCAGCGGATCTCGCGAGTCCGGCGGTTTCTGCTTCCAATGCGGAAAATCCCAAGGCATTGTTCGTGGCGGCTGTTTTGGCGAGGTCTTCCTTCGTCGCGACGGTTTGCGAGTAGTCTATGGAACGGCTCATGTCATGCGGAAGAAAATATTTAGGGATTTCACCAAATTGAGAAACGTATGAAAGCGGATTCGCGTTTAGAGTATTGGCCTTTAACACTTCTACGTCGTATCCAGCGGCTATGTAATCCTCGTCGGTGAGCATCTTCAGCGGTACCGGCTCGTTGTTCACACCCCTGAACATAGGCACTCTCGTTCTAGTGTTCGCGTCGCGCGTGGTCAGCTTGGCATACTCTGCGTTATACAAATCAACAAATCTTTGAAGCTCATCGGTTGTTAGGCTGGATGCTCTGTAGGCCGCATAAGCCACTGACTCAAATCCGCCGACTGATAAATCCGCCATGAAAATCGCCTCCCGTACATATCGCGATTACGGTATAATCACTATGTAACTTGGCAAAAATGTAACCGCAGATATTCCACTTACAAGAGAATATCTCACTCGCGCAGGATAGTCAATAGGGTTGTAATAATCGGGCGTTGTAATGTAACGTTTGTTTATTTTCGGACTGTTCTAAGATTCCGCAGAACGCCTCAAACGCCTCCACCGTGTCCGCGTAAGCCCTTTTGCTGATTTCAACGGCCTGCCCGGAGCGCAGGATGAACCGCTTGGTTAATTTATCAAGCCGCTCAACGGCGGGCAGGTTCACGACATAGCTTTGGTGACATTTAATGTATAGATGCTTGGGCAGCTTTTCGTAGACCTCGTCAAGCTTTGCGTAGAAGCTGTAGTTCCGTCTTTCCTTTGACGTATGCAGCGTGACGACCCGTTGGTTGCTCTCAAAGAACAGGATATCCCCGTGGCGAACCTTTATCATGTTGTTTCTGGTCTTGACGGTAAAATATGAAGGGATTCCAAGCTGTTCCCTGTACGCTATCTTAAAGCAGTCGAGGATATGCTTGGCGTCCCCGGCGTCCGTAATGGCGGCGGTGGGCCTATGGCGCAAGAGCGCGGACAAATCCGACAGCTTCCGAACCATGAACAGGATGGAGGCCTGAAAATTCGTCGTCCTGACCAGTTGCGCCAGCTTCGGCGTTTCCTCGTCCTCGGCGTCCAAGATCAATATGTCATAGAAGAACGCGTCGGCTGAAAGGTTTTGAAACGCCCTGTCGGCGGTATGATATGTATACACCTCGGAGCCGCATCCGGCTTTCAGCAGCGTGGCCTTGATAACGGACTCAACAAACAAAGCACGCTCCCGGTCGGCGTGAAAAAGGAGAATTTTCAGCAATGCCCGTCGCCCCTCCCCTGTATTAACGGACAGCCCCCTCGCAAACGGTTGGAACCCGGCTATGTAACAGGCTATCCCATATGTTACACCTTCGAGTTGCTTGAACCTCAAGGGCTTTTTATATAAAATTTTTCACATCCGCGGCGAACGCAAAAACAACAGGGTCTAAAACCCTGCTGTTTCAGCAAATGACAGCGCCCGTGTAACACAAGGGATACCCTGTTACCTGTTACATGAGCGCGCTATTTTGAAGGAGGAACCAAGAAATGGCCACGACCCAACCCATCCGCAGCAAGCAGGAAGTCCGGGAGCTTGCCGCGTACTACCTCAAGCGCGGGCAACTGCGCAACCACGCGCTCATCGTCCTCGGCGTCCACACCGCGCTCCGCATCAGCGATTTGTTACGCCTGCGCTGGGATGATGTGTATGACTTCGAGAACCGCCGCGTCCGCGCCGCCATAGACATCGTGGAGAAAAAGACCCGCAAATACAAAACCATCGCGCTCAACAAGGCCGCCGTAAACGCCTTGGCGCTGCTGGCCGCCCGCGCTGCCCTGCGGGGGCGCTTCCTCATTGAAAACCCTTATACAAGGAGAGCCATCAGCCGCATCCAAGCATACCGTCTCATCCGGGACGCCGCCGAGACGCTGCGGTTTCAAACCCGCGTGTCCTGCCACTCCCTGCGAAAAACCTTCGGCTACCACGCATGGAAAAGCGGCGTGTCGCCTGCCGTCATCATGGAAATCTACAACCACAGCTCCCTTGCGATGACGCGGCGATACCTCGGCGTTACCCAAGACGACAAAAACGAGGTGTACCTCGGCCTTGCCCTGACGGCGTGATTGGCCCGCGCCGGCAAAGCATTGCCGAACTCCGTGAGCTTGACGTATTATACCACCAACCGCCATCCGGCGCAACACCTTTTTTGACGGCGCCATTAGCGCTCCCTTTTGGCTGGAAAAATGACGCTTGACACAACCAATCATGTGTGGTAGCATATGGATTATATTAGTTAGGCAAACTAATTATAATCAGAGAGAAGGCGTTTCGGTGAATGACTTTGAAACCAGCCTGAACCGTATGCTGGCGGACACCTTTAACAATATTCTCAAATATGAGGAAGTGTCTCTCCGTAATGTCTTAGGCGTTCCGGTAACCATCACCGAGGTGCATATCATTGAGGCGGTCGGCAATCAGGAAAACCGCGAGACGACCATCAGCAGAATCGCGTCCCTCTTGAATATTTCCAAGCCCACGGCGACCGTTGCCGTTATGAAACTCGAGCAAAAAGGGTTTGTCGTCAAAAAGCCGTGCGAACGGGACGCCCGCCGCATCATCGTCAGCCTGACCGATATGGGCGGCAGAATCGACCGGATGCACCGCCTATTTCACGCAAAAATGGTCAAGAATATCAGCAGGCAGTTCGCGGACGCCGAAAAAGAGGTGCTGCTGCGGGCCGTCAAAACACTGAGCGAATTTTTCAAGTCAAGGGTGGAAGCGTAGCATGAGTTTGAAAATAACCGGCGCCGGCAAAGGCATCCCCGCAAAGCGCGTCTTCAATGACGAGCTTGCCGGATTTCTGGATACGGACGACGCGTGGATTTCATCGCGCACCGGAATCAAGAGCAGGTATCTGTGCGTCGATGAAACCCTGACGGATTTGTCCGCCGCCGCCGCGTCGCAGGCACTGCAAAACGCCGGACTGTCCCCCGGCGACATTGACTTAATCCTCTGCTCAACCGTGGGGGGCGATTACCGCACCCCCTCCCTCGCGTGCTGTGTGGCGGAGCGCGTCGGCGCACGCTGCCCGTGCTTTGACGTCAACGCGGCGTGTACGGGGTTTGTCTACGCCCTTGAAATCGCGTCCCTTTTTCTGCGCGGCGGCAGGGCCGGAAACATCTTAATCATCGCCGCCGAAATGATGTCGGCGCTGACCGACTGGACGGATCGGAATACCTGCGTGCTGTTCGGAGACGGCGCCGCCGCCTGTGTTGTCACGGCCGGAAACGCGCTCAGATACCTCCATCTGTCCTCGGACGCGGGAGCGGACGCCGCCGTCCTGAACATTCCGGGCGGGGGCGGAAACAGCCCGTTCGCCGCCGGCAAGAGAGATTCCGCGTTTTTGCGAATGCAGGGCCAAGAGGTTTTTAAGTTTGCCGTCGGCATTGTGGAAACGGAGATGCTTCGGATGCTGGACGCGCTCAAGCTGTCCCCGGAGCAAATCGACTGGCTCCTCCTGCATCAGGCGAACAAGCGCATCATCGACTGCGCCGTGGCCAAGCTGAAACAGCCTAAAGAGAAGTTTCCCTGCAACATTGACCGCTACGGCAACCTGTCGTCCGTCTCCATACCCCTGCTGCTTTTTGAAATGCTGGAAGACGGGCGGCTGAAACCGGGCGACACGGTTTTCATGTCCGCGTTCGGCGCGGGGCTGACCGCCGGAAGCTGCCTGATGGTGTGGGAATAAAAACGCCGGGGCCGCCGTCCCCACACAGGGCATACAACACTGGAAAGGATGTTTGACCGTGATTCAATCCCCCATTTGCGCATTGCTCGGCATACGCTATCCTATTTTTCAAGGCGGGATGGCGTGGGTGTCCGACGCGGTTTTGGCCGCGGCCGTGTCCAACGCCGGCGGCCTTGGCGTCATCGCGGCGGGAAACGCTCCGGCGGACTATGTATCCGAGCAGGTCAAAAAAGCCAAGACCTTGACGGATAAACCGTTCGGCGTGAACATCATGCTGCTGAGCCCCCACGCCGGGGCGGTGGCGGAAGCCGTGGCCGAAGAAGCCGTCGCCGTCGTAACGACGGGGGCCGGTAATCCGCAGAGCTACATGAAGCTATGGACTGACGCAAACATCAAGGTCATCCCGGTCGTGGCGTCCACGGCTCTCGCCAAGATGGCTCAGCGGAGCGGGGCTGCCGCCGTCGTCGCCGAGGGCGGCGAAAGCGGCGGGCATATCGGCGAGCTTACAACGATGACCCTTGTGCCGCAGATTTGCGACGCTGTGGATATCCCCGTCGTCGCGGCGGGCGGCATCGGCGACGGTCGCGGCGTCGCGGCGGCGTTTATGCTGGGCGCCGCGGGCGTTCAGGTTGGAACCCGCTTCTTGGTGGCGCGGGAGTGCGGCGTCCATCAAAACTACAAAGATAAAGTCCTCGCGGCGAGAGACATCGGCACCATTTCCACCGGCAAGCGTCTCGGCCACCCTGTCCGTTCGCTGAAGACGCCGTTTTCAAGGGACTTGTTCGCAAAAGAGTACGATTCAAGCGTTTCAAACGAAGAACTCGAAGCCCTCGGCGTGGGCGCGCTGAAGCTGGCGGCGGTGGACGGCGATATGGAAAAAGGCTGCTTCCTAGCGGGGCAGATTGCCGGCATGATTCAAAAGGAACAGACGGCGGGGGACATCATTGAGGACATGATGCGCGAGGCGGAAGCCATCCTGAAAGGGGCGCCGGTATGGGTAAAATAGCGTTTGTCTTCGCGGGGCAGGGCGCGCAGACGGTCGGTATGGGCAGCGACATTGCCGACCGCTTTGACAGCGCGGGACGGCTTTTTGAGCTGTCCCCCTCGATACGGGATTTGTGCCGGAACGGCCCCAAGGAGCGGCTGGATATCACGGTCAACACACAGCCCGCGCTGTTCCTGACCGGCCTTGCCTGCGCGGCCGCCCTAACCGAAAAGGGCGTTGCGGCGGACGGCGCCGCGGGTTTTTCGCTCGGGGAGGTCACGGCGGCCTGCTGCGCCGGACTGATGGAGCCGCCGCGGGCGTTCGCGTTTGTCCGCTTGCGCGCCGAAGCCATGCAAAGGTGCGCGGAAAAGCAAAAGGGCTGTATGTTCGCCGTGCTGAGACTGACGGCAAGCGAGGCCGAGCGCGTCTGCGCGGCGCTTCCGCAGGCCTATCCCGTCAACTACAACTGCCCCGGGCAGACGGTGGTCGCCTGCGCCGAAAGCGTTTCCGATGAATTGCAAAAGCGCGTCGCCGAGGCGGGCGGCAAGACCGTCCGGCTGGCGGTCAGCGGCGCGTTTCACAGCCCGTTGATGGACGACGCCGCCGAAAGGGCGGCGGCATACCTTGAAAACGAGCCGTTCGGCCCCGCGCGGATTCCGCTGTACGCCAACGCCACGGGGCAGCAATACGCCAACCCTAAGGAAACGCTGGCGAAGCAAATCAATCATCCCGTCCTATGGCAGAAAACGGTTGAAACCATGACCGCCGATGGGTTTGACACCTTCGTCGAGCTGGGCCCGGGCAAAACGCTGTCGGGGCTGATTGCGAAAATCAACGCGGACGCGCGCGTCTTCAACGTATCGGACATACAATCTCTTGAAAAGACTGTGGAGGGGCTTGGGTATGCTTAACGGAAAAACGGCGGTCGTCACCGGCGCGTCGCGCGGGATTGGCAGAGCCATCGCCTTAACGTTCGCGGAAAACGGCGCGCAGGTCGCCATCCTTTACGCGGGAAACGAAACGGGGGCGGCGGACACGCGCCAACGGGCGGAAGCCTTTGGCGTCAGAGCGGAGACGTATCGGTGCGACGTGTCAAGCTGGGATGAATCCAAAGCCGTTTGCGAAAAAATCATGGCCGACTTCGGCGCGGTTGATATCTTGGTCAACAACGCGGGAATCATCCGGGATAACCTGCTGCTGCGCATGAGCGAGGCCGACTTCGACGCCGTCGTCGGCGTCAGCCTGAAAGGCGCGTTCCATTGCGTCAGGCATCTGGCGCGCGCCATTATGAAGTCTCCGGCGGGCAGGATTATCAACATATCCTCCGTCAGCGGCCTGATGGGCAACCCCGGCCAAGCCAACTATTCCGCCGCCAAAGCCGGGATGGTGGGTCTGACCAAAGCCGTCGCCAAGGAATTCGCGGGCAGAGGCGTCACCTGCAACGCCATCGCGCCGGGTTTCATCCAGACCGACATGACGGCAGGCCTGTCCGAAACGGTGAAAGAGACCGCGCGCGCCGCCATCCCCCTGAAACGGATGGGGACGGCGGAGGAGATAGCCGGCGCGGCGGTGTTTTTGGCTTCCGGCCTGTCTTCTTACATCACCGGCGAGGTGATTCGGGTTGACGGCGGACTTTGCATGTAGGGAGGACAGCGCTATGAAGCGTGTTGTGGTAACGGGACTCGGCTGTATTACGCCGGTGGGCAACAACGTGGACGCATTTTGGCAAAACCTCACCGCCGGGAAGCACGGCTTCGGGGAGATTACCAGATTCGACGCGTCCGGCCTGAAGATGAAAATCGCGGGCGAGGTGAAAAACTTCGACCCGGGCTTGTATATGGACAAAAGCGAAATCAGGCGGACGGATTTGTTTGCACGGTACGCCTTGGCGGCGGCCGCGCAAGCGGTTGACGAGAGCGGAATCGTTGGGAGCGCGGCGCCCGGCCGTCTTGGCGTGTATGTGGGTTCGGGTATCGGCGGCATGACGACCTTCACCGCCGAGACGGAAAAGCTGCTGACCGGCGGGCCCCAGAAGATATCCCCGTTTTTCATCCCCATGATGATTGCGAATATGGCCTCGGCGCTGATTGCCATGAAGCATGACGCGCGCGGCCCCAATCTGCCCGTCGTCAGCGCCTGCGCGACGGCAACCCATGCCATCGGCGAAGCCTTCCGCGCCATCAAGTTCGGCTTTGCGGACGCGATAATCGCCGGCGGCGCGGAGGCGACCGTCAACCCTCTCGCTATGGGCGGGTTTATCAACTGCATGGCGCTTTCCACAAGCGACGACCCGGACAGCAGCTCCATCCCCTTTGATAGGCGCCGCAACGGGTTTGTCATGGGCGAAGGCGCGGGCGTTCTTGTTTTGGAGGAATACGGACACGCGGTCAGGCGAAACGCCAAAATCTACTGTGAAATCAGCGGCTACGGCAACACCTGCGACGCCTACCACATCACCGCGCCTCACCCCGAGGCGGCAGGCAGCGCGGAGATGATTCGGCTCGCCATGAAGGAATCCGGCCTGCGGGCGGACGAAAAGCTCTACATCAACCCGCACGGCACCTCCACGCCGCTCAACGACAAGGCTGAAACGCTCGCCATCAAAAAAGCATTCGGGGAGCTGGCCTACAGAATCCCGATAAGCTCCACCAAATCCATGACCGGGCATATGCTCGGCGCGGCGGGCGGCGCGGAGGCCATCGCCGCCGTCAAGACCCTCGAAACAGGCGTCGTTCCCCCCACCGCCGGCTACAAGGAACCCGACCCGGACTGCGACCTCGACTATGTGCCGAACACCGCGAGAAAGTGCGATATCGACAAAGCCCTTTCCATTTCGCTGGGGTTCGGCGGGCATAACGCGGGTATCGTATTCAATAAATTGAGGATATAGGTGGTAATTGAGAGATGAACATCGAACACATCAAGTCCCTTGCGGACATTCTTTCCGCCCACGGCCTGACCGCGCTGGAGGTCAGTGAAGACGGGAGCAAAATCCGCCTTGAAAAACAAAGCCCCGCCGCGCCGGGAAAGACGCGGTTCTCCGCGTCCGCCGCCGCCGTTTTTGAAGCGGACACAGACGCCGACGGCAGCCAGCCGGTGGATTTCAACCATCTTTTTGAGGTCAAATCCCCGCTGGTGGGCGTGTTTTATTCCGCGCCGGGGCCGGACGCCGAAATGTTTGTCAGCATCGGCAGCAAGGTGAAAAAAGGCGACGTGCTCTGCATCATCGAGACGATGAAGCTGATGAATGAGATTACGGCGGAGCGGGACGGCGAAATCGTTGACATATGCGTCAAAAACGGCGATATCGCGGAGTTTGGCCAAGTATTGTTCAAAATGTATTAAGACGAACCCTTCCCCGTCTCCGGCGGGGAAGGGTTACGGAGAGGAACGGTCTTCAGATGGATAGAGAAGCAATCAAAAAAATACTGCCCCACCGGGAACCCATGCTGCTGCTCGACGAGACGGAGCTTAACGGCGGCACGGCGGCCGGGCGGTATACCGTGCGGGGGGATGAGTTTTTCCTGCGGGGGCATTTTCCGGGCAACCCGGTGGTCCCCGGCGTGATTTTATGCGAAATGATGGCGCAGTCCGCCTGCCTTCTGGTCAACGCCGGCGAGGGCGCCTTCACGCCGTACTTTACCGGGATTAAGAACGTGAAGTTCCGAAACAAGGTTTTGCCCGGCGACACAGTCGTCTTTGAAAGCAGGCTGACGGGACAAAAAGGCGCGTTTTACTTCGTCAAAAGCAGCGGAACCGTCGGAGACACGCCGGTGGTGGACGGGGAGCTGTCCTTTGCCGTCGTGCGGGAGGTGTAAGGTTGTTTTCAAAAATCCTGATTGCCAACCGCGGCGAAATCGCGGTGCGTGTGATCCGCGCGTGCAAGGAAATGGGCATTTCCACCGTCGCCGTCTTTTCCGAGGCCGACCGCGAGGCGCTGCACGTGAGTCTGGCGGACGAGAGCTATTGCGTCGGCGGGGCGCTGTCTAAAAACAGCTACCTGAACATGAGCGCGGTCATATCCGCGGCGACCGCCTCAAAAGCCGAGGCCATCCATCCGGGCTACGGGTTTTTATCGGAAAACGCCGAATTCGCGCGCCTCTGCGCCGAGAACGGCCTTGTATTCATCGGCCCGTCCGCCGAAACCATCGCCAAGATGGGCGACAAGGACATGGCCAGAAAAACGATGCGGGACGCGGGCGTCCCGGTCATCCCCGGCTGCGATTTAATCAAAGACCTGTCCCACGCGCGGAGAGCGGCGGAAACCATCGGCTTCCCGCTGCTCCTGAAAGCGCGCTCCGGCGGCGGCGGGCGCGGCATCCGCCTTGTCAAAGCCCCGGAGGAGCTGGAGTCAAGCTATAACGCCGCCACCGCCGAGGCCGCCGCCGCGTTTGGCGACGGCGCGGTGTACATGGAAAAATATCTCTTCCCCGTAAAGCATATTGAAATGCAGCTTTTGGCCGACAGCTTCGGCCATGTGGTCTGTCTGGGCGAACGCGACTGCTCAACCCAGCGCAAGAACCAGAAGCTCATCGAGGAAAGCCCCGCCGTCATCATACCGGAGCCGGTACGAAAACGCATGATTGAGGCCACCGTCATGGCGGGCGCCGCCGTGGAGTACCGGGGCGCGGGCACGATTGAATACCTCTACGACAAGGACGGAAACTTCTACTTCATGGAGATGAACACCCGCTTGCAGGTGGAGCATCCCGTCACGGAAATGGTCACGTGGATTGACCTTGTCAAGTGGCAGATACGCGTGGCGGCGGGCATGGAGCTGGGCTTTACGCAGGAGGAGATCGAGTTTAAGGGTCACGCGATTGAATGCCGCATCAACGCCGAGGATCCGTATCAGAGCTTCCGGCCCTCCTGCGGCAGGATTGAAATGCTGCATATCCCGGGCGGCCCTTGGGTTCGGTTTGACACGGCGATTTATCAGGGCTGCGCCATCCCGCCGTTTTACGATTCCATGATTGGCAAGCTGATTGTCTACGCCAAAACAAGGGACGAGGCCATCCGCAAGATGAAGGCGGCGCTTTGCGAGCTGATTATCGAGGGCATCGTCCACAACGCGTCGTTTCTGGCGGATATGCTGTCCGCCGAGGAATTTGTCAATTCGACCTACACAACTGATTATCTGGGGGCGTATCTATGAGATTCAAGAAACCGAAAAACGCGCTGGAAGGACACGGGAAGCCCTTGCCCGCCGACATTGAGCAGGAGCCGTCGATTGTCTGCCCCAAATGCAAAAAATCGCTTGCCGCGGACGAAATCAAGCTGCGCGTCTGCCCCTATTGCAGACATCACTTTCAAATCAACGCCCGCCAGCGCATCCACATGATTGCGGACGCGGGAACCTTTTCCGAGACAGACCAAGAGCTGACGCCCCGCAACCTCCTCGATTTTCCCGGCTACGACAGAAAGCTGGAGGCCGCGCGCCTGCAAAGCGCCGAGCGGGACAGCGTCGTCTGCGGCGACTGTGAGATTGGCGGGAACCAAACGGCGCTGTTTGTCATGGAGCCTGCGTTTATGATGGGCAGCATGGGCGGCGTCGCCGGGGAGAAGATTGCAAGGACATTTGAACGCGCCGCCGAAAAAGGCGTCCCCGTCGTGGGCTTTACCGCTTCGGGCGGCGCGCGGATGCAGGAGGGCATCATCTCCCTGATGCAGATGGCAAAGACCGGCGGCGCGGTGAAAAAACACAGCGACCGCGGAAACCTGTTCATTTGCGTCCTCACCGACCCCACCACCGGCGGCGTGACCGCCAGCTTCGCCATGCAAGCCGACATTATTTTGGCGGAGCCGAACGCCCTGATTGGGTTTGCCGGGCCGAGGGTCATCGAGCAGACCATTCGGAAAAAACTGCCGGCCGGCTTTCAGAGGGCGGAATTTCAACTGGAACACGGGTTTATAGACAGCATCGTGGACAGGAGACGGCAGAAGAAGATTCTTTCGCAGCTCCTTCAAATGCACCGAAGGGAGCGGGTTATATGAAACCGAGAGCGTTTGAAAAGGTGACCGCCGCGCGGGCCAAGGGCAGGTTGACCTCGCTGGACTTCATCAACGGGATATTCAGCCATTTCATCGAAATGCACGGCGACCGCCGCTTTGCCGACGACAAAGCCGTCGTGGCCGGCGTGGCCAGCCTTGAGCATATGCCGGTCACGGTCATCGGCACCGAGAAAGGCCATGACGTGAGGGAGCGGGCCATGCGCAATTTCGGCTCCGCCCATCCCGAGGGATACCGGAAGGCCCTGCGCCAGATGAAGCTGGCGGAAAAGTTTTCCCGCCCAATCATCTGCTTTGTGGATACCTCGGGCGCGTACTGCGGCATCGGCGCGGAGGAACGCGGCCAAGGTCAGGCTATCGCTGAAAATCTGATGGAAATGATGACCCTGAAAACGCCCATACTGTCCGTCATCATCGGCGAGGGCGGCAGCGGCGGCGCGCTGGCGCTCGCCGTCGCGGACGAGGTGTGGATGCTGGAAAACGCCATCTATTCGGTCATCTCGCCCGAGGGCTGCGCCAGTATCCTGTGGAAAGACAGCACCAAGGCGAAGGAGGCCAGCGAATGTCTAAAGCTCACGGCGGAGGATTTGCTGGACTTGAACGTCATTGAGAAAATCATCCTCGAGAACGACGCGACGCACGCGGCGCTCAAGTCCGGCCTTTTGGAAGCCGCGCGGAAATACAAAGCCATGCCGCCGGACGCCTTGCTTGAAAGAAGATACCGGCGCTTCAGGGTGATCGGGATGTGAATGTTTTTCGTTCCCTGCCGGAGGCGGGGAAGAAACTAAGGCTCATTGGGAGGTATAGTTATTAGCATGATTACGATTGTGACAGATTCCAGCTCTTACTTCAAAAAGAGCGAGGCCCAAGAGCTGGGGCTCCGGGTCATTCCCATCAACTACAGCATCAACGGGCAAACCTACAGCGAATCGTTCAGCGACCAAAACGGAGATTTTGAAGCCCTCCTGAAGGGAAACGGGCCATACGCCACCTCGCATCCGAATATGGCGGCCTTCCTCAGTTGCTTTGAGGAAGAGCTGCAAAAGGGCAGCGAAACGCTGTGCGTCACCATCTCCTCCCGCCTCAGCGGGGCGTACGGCACCGCGTATATGTCCGCGAAGCAGACGGAAAGCGACAGCGTCGCGGTGTTTGACAGCCAGCTTACGGCGGGCGGGCTGTATCTGCTTGTGAAGGAGACCAAAAAGCTGATTGACCAAGGGCTGAGCCTGCGGGAGATTTTGAGCCGGCTTCCCGCCGTGCGGGACAGAATCACCATCGCGTTCTCCGTGGACGATATGGCTCCGCTCAGAAGCAGCGGGCGTCTGGGCTTTGTGCGGATGAGCGTCGGCACCTTCCTCAACATAAAGCCCATCCTGCTCTGCAAGGAAGGCGCGATTGTCTCCGACAGCGTCGCCCACGGAAGTCAGGGCATCATCAAAAGCCTTTCCGGGCAGCTTGGCGCGGATACGCGGGAGGTGGTCATCAGCTATATCGGCGACAACCGCTTGGCGACCAACCTGTATCACGTAATCAAAAACACTTCCCCCCATGTGACGGTGTCACTGCAAAAAATAGGCCCCGTACTGGGCATCCATCTGGGCTTGAAGGCCATCGCCGTTTCGTTCATCCATGCGTAGCGGCGGCGGGCGCATCCACAGATACCAATCCCTGCCGTCCACCAACAGCACCGCCAAAGAAATGGCAGCGGCGGGCGCCGAACACGGCACGGTCATCATCGCCGACAGCCAAACGGCGGGCAGAGGGCAATACGGACGGGCGTTTTTCTCGCCGCCGGACCACGGGCTTTATATGAGCGTCATTCTGCGTCCGCCGCATTTTTTGACCGAGACGCCGTCCTTGGCGACCGCGTTTGCCGCCGTGGCGGTTTGCGAGGCCATTGAGGCCGTTTCAGACAAAAAGCCGAGGATTAAGCCGGTGAACGATATCCTTTTAGGCGCGAAAAAGGTGTGCGGGATTCTGGCGGAAACGTCCGCGGGCGCTGAAAGCGGGCGTGTCCGGTGGCTTGTCGTCGGCGTCGGAATCAACGTCACCACGCCCGAAACGGTTTTCCCGGAAGCATTGCGGCAAAGCGCGGGCGCTCTTTTTTCAGCGGAAGAGACGCCGGTGACGCGCGCCCGCCTTGCCGCCGAAATCCTCAGCCGCCTCGCAAGCCCCGCGCGCCCGTACGGAAAAAACGGGATAGATGCGCAATACAGGCGGCGTTTGATAGAAAGAGACGAGCATGATGAAACAAACATTCCAGACGCGTGATTTGTGCGCCGTCGCCGTGTTCACGGCGCTGACCGCCGCAATGGCATGGCTGAGCATCCCCCTGCCCTACGGCGTCCCGCTGACCTTCCAGACACTGGCGGTCTTGCTGGCGGGCGTCGTCCTCGGCCCGAAAAAAGGCGCGCTGGCCGCGGCGGCCTATCTGCTGCTCGGCACGGCGGGCGCGCCCGTATTCGCGGGGGGGCGCGGGGGGCTTGGCGTGGTGTTCGGCCCCACCGGCGGCTTTCTCCTCTCCTTTCCCCTGATGGCGCTGGCCGCCGGGATTGGGGCGTCAAAAACCGGCCGTTGGCCATTGTGGCTCGGCGTCGCCGCCGGCGCGGCCGTCAACTATATGTGCGGGATGCTGTATTTCAGCCTTTATATGTCCTCCGGCCTGCTTCACGCGTTCACCGTCTGCGTCCTCCCGTTCATCCCGGCCGATATCCTCAAAATGGCCGCCGCCGGCTTGCTGGGCAAACGCCTGCGAACCCTGCCGGCCGACGCCTGAATCGCCCGCCCGCAGGGTTCCGTGTATGTATAACACTCTACACTACCATTATACCACACTACCAACTATGGAAAATTATGTATTTTTTCCCGCCATTTGACACACGCAAGCCCAAGACAAAACGCCCGTTCGTCAAACCCGGCCCCAAATCCCGAATAAAACACCCAAAAACCACGTTTTTTTGTTATGTTCGTATTTTCATTTTTGTGAAAAATGACGGAATGGATGGTCGCAAAAAAATACTTGACAAAGGGTGGGGGAATGGTGTATACTGCATTGTAAAGGCTGATGACTTTACAATGCGCGGCGGAGGTGGCAAACAGATGAAGGAAAGCCCGTTGGAGATGAGTATGCTTTTCGACTTCTACGGCGATGTGCTGACCGATAAGCAGAAGGATTTTTTCGACCTCTACCACAACCACGACATGTCGCTCGGCGAGATTGCCGAAAACGCGAAAATCACCCGTCAGGGTGTGCGCGACGTCATTGTGCGCGCAACGCAGGTGCTTCGCACGATGGAGGCCAAGCTCGGTCTGGTGACCCGCTACAAAACCGTGCAGAGCGCCCTTGTGGAGATTCGGGATGCGGCGGCGGCCATTGAGGACATCAACATCCGCCGCTACGGCAGCGCCCAGCTTCGCGACTTGGCCCTCCGCATCCATCAGTTGGCGGGCGATGTGGCCGAGAAGCAGTAGGGCGGACATCAGCGATACCATAAGGCAGAGGGTTAGGGTTTATGGCTTTTGAATCACTGGGCGAGCGCCTGAACGGTATTTTCAAAAAGCTGCGCGGCAAGGGTCGTCTGAATGAGAAAGACATTCAGGAGGCCATGCGTGAGGTGCGTCTGGCGCTCTTGGAAGCCGACGTCAACTTCAAGGTGGTCAAGGACTTTTGCGCCGTCGCCGCCGAACGCTGCAAGGGCAAGGACGTCCTCGACAGCCTGACGCCGGGGCAGATGGTGGTCAAGGTCGTCCATGAGCAGCTCGTCGAGCTGATGGGCCGGGAGAACGCCAAAATCAGCATTTCCCCCAAGCCGCCCACCGTCGTTATGCTCATCGGGCTTCAGGGCGCGGGCAAGACCACCAACGGCGCGAAGCTGGCGGGGCATTTCAAAAAGCAGGGCAAACGCCCGCTCCTTGTCGCCTGCGACGTATACAGGCCCGCCGCCGTCAAGCAGCTTCAGGTCGTCGGCGCGCAGCTTGGCGTCCCGGTGTACGAGGAAGGACAGGGCGACCCGGTGAAAATCGCGCAAAACGCCGTCGCCCATGCCGTAAAGCACGGCAACGACATGGTTTTTCTGGATACCGCGGGGCGGCTGCACATCGACGAGGCGCTGATGGCCGAGCTGGAACGCGTCAAAGCGGCCGTTCGCCCGACGGAAATCATGCTCGCCGTTGACGCGATGACCGGGCAGGACGCGGTCACGGCGGCGCAGACGTTTAACGAACGCTTAGGCATCGACGGCATCCTGCTCACCAAGCTCGACGGCGACGCCCGCGGCGGCGCGGCGCTCAGCGCCCGCGCGGTGACCGGCAAGCCGGTCAAATTCTGCGGCGTGGGCGAAAAGCTCGACCAAATCGAGCCGTTTTACCCCGACCGGATGGCGTCCCGCATCCTCGGCATGGGCGACGTGCTGACCTTGATTGAAAAGGCAGAAGCGGCGTTTGACGCCCAAAAGGCCGAACAGATGGAGAAAAACCTCCGCGCCGGGCGGTTTACCCTAAATGATTTTTTAGAGCAAATGGCGCAGCTTCGCGGCATGGGGCCGATGCAGGACGTTTTAGGCATGATTCCCGGCATGGATCGCCGCGCCCTGCGGGACGTGAAGTTTGACGAACGCTCGATGAGCCGGATGGAAGCCATCGTCCTCTCAATGACGCCCAAGGAGCGGGAAGACCCGAAAATCCTCAATTCCTCGCGCCGCCGCCGCATTGCCGCCGGAAGCGGGACGCGCGTGGAAGACATCAACCGTCTGCTCAAACAGTTTGACATGATGAAAACGCTCAGCAAACAGATGATGAGCGGCAAAATGCCGAAAAACCTGAAAGGGTTGCTTGGATAAATATTTAGGAGGAAGACAAACAAATGGTCAAAATGAGACTGCGCCGCATGGGCGCGAAGAAAGCGCCGTATTACCGCATTGTAGTGGCGGATTCCCGCTATCCCCGCGACGGACGTTTCATCGAGGAAATCGGGACATACAACCCCCTCGCCGAACCCGCCGAAATCAAAATCATCGCTGACCGCGCCAAAGACTGGCTGAAAAACGGCGCCCAGCCGACCGATACGGTGAAGAAGCTGCTTCAAATCACCGGGGTTATCTGATATGGCGGAGTTGAAAGATTTACTGCAATATATGGCCGGCCAGCTTGTCGACAAGCCGGAGGACGTCCGCGTTGCCGAGCGCAGCAACGGCGGCGAACTGGTTTTAGAGCTGCGCGTCGCCCCGAGCGACATAGGCAAGGTCATCGGCCGTGGCGGCGGCGTCGCCAAGGATCTTCGCATGATTGTCCGGTCGGCCGCCCCGGTGGGCAAGCGCGTGAATGTCGAGATTATCGAAACGGAATGAGCCTCATAGAAATCGGTAAAATCACCGGCACCCACGGCGTGCGCGGCGAGCTTCGCGTTGAGCCTTGGTGCGACAGCCCCGCTTTTCTGGCGGGGTTTTCGGTCGTGCATCTGCGCGGCGCGCCCCGGACGGTGGAGTCGGCGCGCGTGCATAAACGCTTGGTGTTGCTCAAGCTGGAGGGCGTGGACACCGTGGAAGCCGCCCAAGCGCTGCGCGAGAGCGTGCTGTATATCGACCGTTCGGGTATCGAGCTGCCCGAGGGGCGGTATTTCATCCAAGACTTAATCGGCCTCGCTGTCTTTGACGGAGAGGAACGCGTCGGTACCCTCTACGACGTCCTGACCGCCCCCGCCCACGACGTCTACATCGTCCGCGGCGAAGACGGCGAACGCATGATTCCCGCCGTCCCTGAATTTGTCAAGGAAATCGACATCAAGGGCGGCGTCATCCGGGTGGAGCTGATTGAGGGGATGTGAAAAAAACGCGCCCGCTCTTGTATTATCCGGGTTTTATTGGTACAATAGAACTGATGTTAGGAGGCGTTTTATATGACACAGGCTCATCAAATTCTTTTCGACGAAATAGCAAGGCTGCCCATTGAAAAGGTGGGTAAAGCCATCTCGTTTGTCCGGTATTTAGAGCAAGAGCCGGAACAGGATTTGTTCATAGCCCCGGAGGAGGAAGACGAACTGCTGGAGATTCTCACATCCGGCGATTTTGCGCGTAGATAACCGCGGCGACGTATACAAGCCGCGCTGATCGAGGGGATGTAGCCGCCCCTTGCACTCCTCCGTGTTGGGGGAAGAGAAGTACATTCCTTCGTTTTTGGGGGATGGTGGTTATGTTAAGCGTGGCCTTATACGGGGACAAATGCGAGGAGCTTAAAGCGGCGAAGGCGGCTATTCTTGCGATTGCCCATGTCTCAGTACAGATAGACGTGTTTTCTGACTTCGCCCTGTTGCAAAAGGCTTTTTTCACACTGGATATGCTGCTGATCGAAAACAGCTTGTTTTACCATGTGCTTCCTCAAATTCAAGGCATTATAGACAGCACAGACCCGCAGAAAGCAATCGGGCAAAAGATTATCATTACAAATTATACCACGCCTATAACGAAAAAACAGGTAGACGCTTGGGTCGATAGCCTTGGTGGCTGTGAGTATGTAAAAATACCAACCGGCATCGGATTTCACGCGGAACGCATCCATGATATTCTTTATTTTGAGAATAAAAATCGCAAGGTTTATGTGAAAACGCCCGCCAATTTCTACAAATCCTCCCTATCCCTGCGGGACGCGGCAAAACTCACGGCTTGCGATTCATTTGCTTCACCGTATGTCAGTTTCCTTGTTAATTTACGTTGGGTGGAAGCGGTCAAGGGGCGTGATGTGGCGCTTAAAAACGGAGAAACACTTCCTCTGTCACAGAAAAAAGCCGCCTCATTTCGCAAGCACTATCGCGCGTATATGTCTAAATTGTGAAAAATCTTGTCTTGCTTGCCAAAGCTGTATAACTCTGTTTTGGGATGTGTTATGATGACGGCATCCAAAAAACGGAGGTGTTATAATGAGCGGCTCACAGCAAATCAAGCTCCCTTTTATGTTTGTCGGGAAATTGCCATCGTTTCAAATTGAAATGGACGGGCATACGGAATGTTTTATCCTAGACAGCGGCGCTCCGCAAATGGTTATCAACAGTAAATACGAAACGTGTACCGACGCTTTGCAATCCGTGAAAATAGCGGGCGCGGGCGGGGATACGAAAGAAGTGTTCCTGAAGAATGTGCCGCCGCTTTTGTGGGGAGAGCTGACCTTGCAAAATCAAACCGCGCTGGTACTCGACCTTTCGCACATGGAGGAAAAGCTGAACGTAAGAATACGCGGGCTGATCGGGTATACGGCCATCAAAGACTACGACATATTATACGATTACGCGCAAAGAACGGTAACGCTCATCAACCCGCAAGCGTCAAAAACAAACGAAATGGGAACATCCTATCCCTTGCTGTTTTCGGCGCATCCGCACATACCAATCATCCCCGTTTCCATCAAAGGCGCTGTATATCATATGGGAATCGACTGCGGCGCGGAGGGAAATCTGTTAGATGCGCGGTGTCGGGAGCCATTGCATAACGCGGGCGCGTTTATGTTCGAAGAAGATACTGCATTGACGGACATTGCGCAGGCAGGCGCCGCAGTCAAAAGCGGCGCATTGGGGCCAGTCAGCATATATGAAAAGCTATGCTTTGATTCGATGCTTTTCGCGTTTTCCGACCTTTCGCACCTAAAAGCGCAGGGCGATGTAGAATTGGACGGTATTATCGGCTACGAAATGCTGTCAAGAGCAAAAACCTTGTTAAGCTATGCGCGAAGAGAAATATTTTTCGCCAAGTACTGAAAGCAAACCAAACAAGGAGGTTTCCCATGCAAATCGACATTCTGACCCTCTTTCCCGAGAGCGTGGCTCAAATGCTGGGCGACTCGATTATCGGGCGGGCGCAGAAGAAGGGCGCGGTTGCGATACGGGCGCACCAGATACGGGATTTTACGCAAAATAAGCAGAAGCAGGTGGACGACTACCCCTACGGCGGCGGGCACGGGCTGATTATGCAGGCTGACCCGCTCTATCGGTGCTGGGAGCATGTGACGCAAACCCACGGGGAGGGGCGCACAATCTACCTTTCGCCGCAGGGCCGGGTGTTTTCGCAGACGGAAGCGCGGCGGCTGCTGGAATATCCCCGCCTGATTCTGGTTTGCGGGCATTACGAAGGGGTGGACGAGCGGTTTATCGAGGCGTGCGTGGATGAGGAAATTTCCATCGGCGACTATGTGATCACCGGCGGCGAGCTTGCCGCCTGCGTCGTCGCCGACGCCGTCTGCCGGATGGTTCCGGGCGTGCTGCGCGACGAGACGGGTTTTACCGGCGAGAGCCACTGGGACGGCCTGCTGGAATACCCGCAGTATTCGCGGCCCGAGGTCTGGCGGGGGCGCGCCGTGCCGGAGGTGCTGCTAAGCGGCCACCACGCCAACATTGAGGCATGGCGGCGCGGACAGTCGGAGGCGCGCACACGGGAAAAACGGCCGGATTTGCTGACATCTGATACGTAGAGACGGAGGTTTACCCTCCGTCTTTGGCTGTGTATATGGCTTCCCCCGTCCTCCCGGCAAGCTCGTCAAACCATTCCCCCGCCAGAGGTATTTTCATGTCTATATCGTTTAGGCTGCTGATTTGCACGAAGTATTCGAGCCTTTCCCGCTCGGCCGCCGGGATATGCCGTGAGATATGGACAAAACTGTAATCGGCGTGTGCCGGGGTATATATCAGCCGGAGAAGGTCGATAAGCGGCTCCAGCACATAGCGGTTGTAATAGGCATAGGCTTCGAGAACCTGCCCCCGGCGGACATATTTTTCCGCGCGAATATGCTGTGTTCGGCGGTACTTCGCTTCTTCAAATCGGTGCTTATTCCCTTCGGCAAACGCCGCAAGATCAAGCGGCTTATACCGGATGATGTTATCCTTGTCAAAAATCACCTTCACCGCTTCAACCGTGTCGTTTTCGTAGTAGGCGTATTCGTCCCGCGGGCGGCTGTGAAGCTGCCAGCAGAAGTCAATCATCAGGGTTTCGCTTGTCCCGGCGAGGCGGTATATCCGCTGGCGGATTTTCGGGTGGTCATGCCGCATAACGTGCTTATACTCAATCGCGGCAAGCCCGGACAGGGCGTTTTCGACGGCTTCATCCGCCAGAGCCTCGTAATCGTCCTCAAAATCGACCCAGTAATCTATATCACTGTATTCGTCAACCGTATTGGTCGCGTCCGCCCCTTCGAGCCAGAAAGCGTAGATATAGGGCAGCGGCTCCAGCGCTTTGCGCAGTGTTTCGGTGATGATATGTCTGTCAATCATTTGCGTCTCCTTTTTTATCGTTCGTTTACCGTCCAGTCCGCAAACCCCGCATAGGGATTGAAAAACGTCGGCGTCTGCCCGCTCAGCAGGCCGCGCTGCGAAATAAACTGCGTGCTGCGGAAGCAAACGGTCAACATGGGCAATTCCTCCGCCAGCACATCCCACACCGCGCCAAGGGCGTCCCGCTCCGCGCCGGTTTGCGGCTCCGCCGCCGCCAGCCTGCCGAGCGCTTCGCGCATGGCGGCGCTTTCGCTCACGCCGAAGGCGAAGGCCCCGCCGGGCAGCAAAAACTCGCTCGGGTCAAGGTTAGGGGAAAGCCGCGCTTCGGCGTAATACAAGTCAAAATCCCCGCTGAACAGGGCGTCGTCGTAGTCCTCCCTGCCGAGGAGGCGAAGGCGGACGGCAAATCCGGCGGAGCGCAGATTTTCCGCCAACAGCTCCGCCATTTGCGCGCGGGCGGCGTTCTCCGCTCCCGCGATGAAGTCCAGCTCCGGCAAGGCGGACACCCCGGCAAGCATGCGCGCCGCCTCGCCCGAGTCAAAACGGTAGGCCATCGCGGAACGCTCAAGATACAGCGGCGAAACGGGCGGCACGGGCAGCACAGCCAGCGCCGCGTCCTCGCCGTATACCCGCTCCAAGGCGCCGCGCCTGTCGAGGGCCAGCGATATCGCGAGACGGAGCTGCGCCCTGTCCAGCGGGCGGCGGGCGGTGTTGAAGCCGATATACTGCATCAGCGCGCCGGGAATGCTTATCTTGTCGTAGCCGGTATGGACGCCGGGCGAAAGGGTGTCCCATAGGTCGGCGGGCATCATGGCTATATAGCCGTATTGAAAAGAATAGACCAGCGTTCCGGCGTCTTCAGCGTCTACCAGCTCAATCCGCCCCGCGGGGAGCGGCTTGTGTTGCCACCAGCCCTCAAAGGGGAGCAGATAGTTCCCCTCCTCGGACAAAACGGCGCGGTATGGCCCCGTCCCGGGCGGGACAGGGTTCGTACTCTCGCGTATGATTGGAAAATCAAAGAGCGCCGCCGCATTGAAAACGGGGTCGCTCATGGTAATCAAAACCGTCCCGTCGCTCTGCGCCGTTACGGACAGCACCGGGGACAGCCTTTCGGCATACAGTCCGCCGGGACGCCGCGCCCGCGTAAACGAATAGACCACGTCGGCGGCGGTCAGCGGGCTTCCGTCGTGAAATAAAACATCCTCTCGAAGGAAGACGGTGAAGCGGAGGTTGTCCTCCGTTTCCATCGTCTCGCACAGCAGCGGCAGGGGCGTGAACCGCCCGTCAAGCTCAAAAAGCCCCTCATAGCAAAGCCGCGCCGCATGGGCGTTGTGACGCCTCGTGCCGGCGAGGGGGTGAAATCCGCCGGAGGGCGAGAAGGCAATGCCGAACGAGAGCGCCTGCGGCGCGGGGTTGGGCAGGACAATCGGCGGCGGGGAAGGCGACGGCTCCGGCGTGATGGGGAGGTAGGGATAGGGAAAAAACGTGTCCATACAGCCCGAAAGCAGCAGCCATACGCACAACAAAACCGGCAAACGCTTCATTCCTCCGCCCTCACCCTTGCCGGGTCGCGCAGTATGTCGCGGTGGGAAAGCACGGCTTGGTGTCCGCGTTCCCGCAGATCGTCGGACAAAGCCTTGGCAACCATCACGCTGCGGTGCCTTCCGCCCGTGCAGCCGACCGATATCACCAGCCCGCTCCTGCCCTCCTCGGTGAATTGCGGCAGCAGGAACGCCATTATCTCTTTCAGCCGCGCTAAGAAATCCTGCGTTTGCGGCCAGCGGCTGATGAACTCCTTCACCGGCTCGTCCAAGCCGGACAGGGCGCGCAGCTCGGCCATATGATAGGGGTTGGGCAAAAAGCGCACGTCAAAAACCAAATCGCTCTCCATTGGCAGCCCGTACTTAAACCCGAACGAAACCACCGTAACCATAAGGGGACGGCGGGCCGCGCCGGTCAACATCCCTTCCAGTTGGTTCCGCAGGGCGACGGGAGAGAGACGGGAGGTATCGAGGACAAAGTCCGCGTTCTCCCTGACCGGAATGAGGAGCGCTTCCTCCCTCTCGACGGCGTTCACCAGCGGCTCCCCGTTCTGATGGAGCGGATGGCGGCGCCGGGTTTCTTTATAGCGGCGGAGGATGACCTCCGGGGTGGATTCGACGTAAAGGATACGGGTATCGCAGTTCATGGCGCGGATAAGCTCCAGTGAGTGAAAAAGCGCGTCAAAGGTTTGTCCGGCCCGGACGTCGGTGACCAGCGCCACCCGCTCGTACGGAGCCCTGTCCAGAGCGGCGCTCTTGGCATACAGCTCGGCAAAGGCGGGGATGAGGGTCACCGGCATGTTGTCCACCGCGTAATACCCCAAATCCTCCACCGTTTTCAAAACCATGCTTTTCCCGGCGCCCGACAGGCCGGAGATAATCAGAAACTCCACTCGATGTCCCCCAGTAACCGGACCTCCGGCTCCAATTCCACGCCCGTCCGCCTGAAAACCGTCTCCCGCGCCAGCGCCGCCAGCCGCAAGACGTCTAGACAAGCCGCCCCGCCCGTATTGACGATAAACCCGGCGTGTTTTTCCGAAATCTGCGCGCCGCCGACGCGTGTTCCCTTCAATCCGCAGCGGTCAATCAGCTCCGCCGCGTAGCCGCCCTCGGGACGCCGGAAAAAGCTGCCCGCGCTGGGAAGGCTGACCGGCTGTTTCTGGTTCCGCCGGACGCGCAGCTCATCCATCCGCGCCGTGATGACCTCCCGGTCGCCCTCCGCCAGCTTGAGCGTGACCTCCAAAACCGTCCATTCCGGGCGGCTGTGGAAAACACTGCGGCGGTAGGCAAAATCAAAGTCCCTGACCGTAACGGCGTCGTTTCCGTCGAACACCAGCGCCTCTGTCACCACTTGCGACATCTCGCCGTCATACGCGCCCGCGTTCATCACCGCGGCGCCGCCCACCGAGCCGGGAATCCCGCTGCTCCATTCCAAACCGCTCAGGCCGCGCTTGGCCGCGGCCCGCGCCAGCTCTGGCAGTCCCGCGCCGCAGCCCGCCCTCACCGTCACGCCGTCGAAGGTGATGCGGTTGAGGTTTGCCGTGCGGATGATGGGGGCGCTTACGCCCTCGTCGGCGGCCAGCAGATTGCTCCCGCCGCCCAGCACCACCGCGCCCTCCAGCCCGCGCAGCAGTTCTATCGCCCGTTCCGTGTCCGACGGCTCGTATAAGCGGCCGCACGGGCCGCCGATGCGAAAGGTCGTCAGATGGCTCAGCAATGTCACAGCAGGGCCGCTCCTATAATCCCCGCGTCGTTGCCCAGCTCGGCAAGACGGAGGACGGTTTTGCGCTCTCCCACGTCAAAGCACTCCGGCTCAAGCAACGGCTCCAAACGCTCAATCAGCGTCTGCCCCTCGTTCGCGATGCCGCCGCCGAGACAGAGTACGGCCGGCTGGAACAGATTGATGAGGTTGGCAAGCCCGCAGGCGGTATAGGAGAGATATGCGCTCACCACAGCGCCCGCCGCCGCGTCGCCCCGCCGCTCCGCCGCAAACGCCGTGCGCCCGCTCACCTTGCCCATATCGCGGGTGATTTTGTGCATCAAGCTGTCCGGGGCGCGCTCCATCGCCTCTTTGGTCATCCGAATCAGCCCGGTCGCCGACGTATAAGCCTCCCAGCAGCCCTTCCGGCCGCAGGTGCACAGCGCGCCATCCTTCACGATTACGGTATGCCCGACCTCGCCGGCCATGCCGTTGAAGCCGTCATAAATCTCCCCGCCGATGATGATGCCGCCGCCCACGCCCGTGCCGAGCGTGACAAGAATCATGCTCTCGCGGCCCTTGGCGGCGCCCGCCCGCGCTTCGCCCAGCGCCGCGGCGTTGGCGTCGTTCCCGATTTTCACAAGGACACCCAGCCGTTCGCTCAGCATGTCCGCGAGAGGGACATTGCGGAAATGCAGATTATTGGAAAAAACAACCACGCCCGCGCTTGCGTCAATCGAGCCGGGAGACCCGACGCCCGCGCTCTCAATCGTCTCAACCCCGGCCTTTTGGCACAGCGACCGTGTCAAATCGGCCATAGCGCTCACAATCGCGTCCGCGCCCGCCGGCGTCCTCACGCTGTCCTTGGCGATGATGGCGCAGGACACATCAACCAAACCGGCGGCAATGTTGGTGCCGCCCAAATCTATACCGATACGCATACGGTAACCCCCTTGTTACTTGCTGCCCTGTGTCTTGAAATACGTATCCAGTCTCTCGGTCAGCTCCCGCGCGGCGTTGTAGCCCATCTTCTTGTGGCGGTTGTTCATCGCCGCCACTTCGATGATAACGGCCAAGTTGCGCCCCGGCTTGACCGGAACAACCAGCGAGGTGATGTCCACGTCAAGCAGGGTGGTGGTCATCTCATCCAAGCCAAGCCTGTCGTAAACGGTTTTGTCGTTCCACGGTTCTAAGTTGATAATCAGGTCAATCTTCTCGGTGGGTTTGACCGCGCCCATACCGAAGATACGGCGCACGTCAATCACGCCGATGCCTCGCATCTCCACAAAGTGGCGTATCATTTCCGGCGCGCTGCCCACCAGCGTCTTGGCGCTTACCTTTTTGATTTCCACGGCGTCGTCGGCAATCAGGCGGTGTCCGCGCTTGACCAGCTCAATGGCCGTCTCGCTCTTGCCCACGCCGGAGTCGCCCAGCAGTAAAATCCCCTCGCCGTAGACCTCGACCAGCACGCCGTGGCGGGTAATCCGCTGTGCCAGAGACACCTTGAGGCTGGCGATAAGCGCGCTGACAATCGAAGACGTGGTTTCCTCCGTGCGCAGCAACGGAACGCCGTAGGCCCCGGCCATCTCCGTACATTCGGCAAACGGCTCCAGCCCGCGCGAGAGGATAAGGGCGGGGATTTTGCGCTTCATCAGCTTCTCAAAGCCTGCCCGTCTTTTCTCCGGCGTAAACCGTTCGACAAAGGTCGTCTCCACCATCCCGATGACTTGCAGCCGCGAGGCTTCAAAATGGTCGAAAAAGCCGGCGAGCTGGAGTCCGGGACGGTTGACGTCGTCTGTGGTGACCATGATATCGTCCAGATGCTCCGGCGCGTGCAGGACTTCAAGGTTAAACTCCTTAATCAGCGCCGTCAGCGGTACGGCGTAAGAGGTGATTTCGTCCATATCCTATGCCTAGCCCGCCAATTCGGCATTGAGGGTCTTCAGTCTCTCGATGATATCAATCCTTTGCGGACAGACGCTTTCGCAGACGCCGCAGGCGGTGCAGGCCGACATTTGGTTTTCTGGATTGACAAACTCTTTGTAATTGGCCAGATACCATGAATACCCGAACCGCACCACGTCGTTTTTGCCGCCGAACAGCCTTGGTATCGGAATCGACTGCGGGCATTTGTCGCAGTAGTTACATTCGGTGCAGGGAATCAGGGGCAGCTTCTTAAAAGCGTCCATCGCGTCCTCAATGACCGCCCGCTCCGTATCCGTCAGAGGGTTGAGCGGGGAGAAGAGGCGGATATTCTCATTCACCTGATCCATATTGCTCATGCCGCTCAGCACCACGTCCACGCCGGGCAGGCTTCCCACCCAGCGCAGCGCCCACGACGCCGTCGTGACATGGGGATTGGCGCGCTCGAAAACCTTCATAATGTCCGGGTGGCAGCGGGCAAGCCCGCCCCCGCGCACCGGCTCCATGACAACCAGCGGTATGCCGCGCTCGGTCACGGCCGTGTAGAGCTTTTTGCCGTCGAGGGCGTACCAGTCGTAGTAGCTGAGCTGAATCATGCAGAAATCCCAGTCAAAGCCGTCCAGTACTTTGGGCAAATCGTCCGCCGCCCCGTGATAGGAAAAGCCGTTGTAACGGACACGCCCGTCCCGCTTCATCCGGGTGATGACCTCGTCGGCGCCCAGCCGCGCCATATGGTCGATGCTGCCGCCGTTGATGCCGTGCATCAGGTAGAAGTCGATATAGTCCGATCCCAGCTTTTTCTGCTGCGCGTCAAAAAAGCCCTGCGTGTCGCCCGACTTTTCCGCCTCGCCCAGCGGCATTTTGGTGGCGATGGTGAACGAATCGCGCGCGTATCGCTCAATGAGGGCGCGCCTCGCGAAATGCTCGCTCTCGCCGCCGTGGTAGAAAAACGCCGTGTCGTAGTATGTGACGCCCGCGCCCATCAGCTTATCCACCAAGGCTTCGGCGGCGGCATACTCAATCCCGTTTTCGCCGCTCGGCAGACGCATCAGCCCCATGCCGAGCCGGGACACGTTTTCGCCGATTTTCGGCATAATCCGTTTGTCCATTATATCTTCCCCGAACAGCCCAGCACGTTGACCAGCTTGCGTTTGACCATGTCCTTGATGGCGGCGCGGGCGGGGGTGAGGTATTGGCGCGGGTCGAAGTGGCCGGGGTTGTCGGCGAAGTGCTTACGTACGGTGGCGGTCATGGCAAGGCGCAAATCGCTGTCGATGTTGATTTTGCAGACGGCCATTTTGGCGGCTTGGCGGAGCATCTCCTCCGGGATGCCGATGGCGTCGGGCATTTTGCCGCCGTATTGGTTGACCATATCCACAAATTCTGGGATAACGCTGGACGCGCCGTGCAGCACGATGGGGAACCCCGGCAGGCGTTTTTGGATGTTTTCGAGGATGTCAAAGCGAAGCTGCGGCTTTTGGCCCGGCTTGAACTTAAACGCGCCGTGGCTGGTGCCGATGGCGATGGCAAGGCTGTCAACGCCGGTTTTGGTCACAAACTCCTCCACCTCGGCGGGATTGGTAAACTGCGCGTCGGCCTCGCTGACGTTGACGTCGTCCTCAATGCCCGCCAGCTTGCCCAGCTCTCCCTCCACGGTGACGCCTTTGCTGTGGGCGTATTCGACGACCTGCTTGGTCAGGGCGATGTTGTCTTCAAAGGAATGCTTGCTGCCGTCAATCATAACGGAGGTAAACCCGCCGTCGATGCAGGACTTGCAGATTTCAAAGTCGTCACCGTGGTCGAGGTGGACGGCGATGGGCAAATCCACGCCTTGGGCGCCCGCGTCGGCAAGGGCGGCCTCAATCAGCTTCATCAGGTAAATGTGCTTGGCATACTTGCGCGCGCCGGCGGAGACTTGCAGGATAAGCGGGGCCTTTTCCTCCATCGCGGCCTCGGTAATCCCTTGGATAATCTCCATGTTGTTGACGTTGAACGCGCCGATGGCGTATCCGCCCTCATACGCGTTCTTGAACATTTCTTTGGTCGTGACCAATCCCATGCCGTTCAGCTCCTTTTGTTATCATTTGGACTATCTCCTTGAGTATACCACACGGGAACGCCGCTTGACAAGAGCGAATGAACAGATTGCGCCTATAAAATGCGCGCGGAACAGCCCTCCGGCCCGGCCGGGAGGGCTGTTGCCCTTTTGCCGGGGCCCGGTTACTGCGGGAAACGCCCGGCGATTCCGAGAAACACTTCGGCGATGTGCGGGTCGAAATGTGTCCCGCTGTTTTTGCGGATGATGTCAACCGCCTGCTCGTGGGTGAACGGCCTTTTGTACGGGCGCTCGGAAACCAGCGCGTCGTAGACGTCGGCGATGGCCATAATCCTCCCCTGAAGCGGGATGGCTTCGCCCTTCAGCCCGCGCGCGTATCCCAGCCCGTCCCAGCGTTCGTGGTGGTATCCGGCAAACAGCAGGGCGTGGTTCATAAACGATTCCTCGCCGGTTTTGGCAATGATTCTGCCGATAATCTGCTCGCCCTCGGGGACGTGTTTTTTGATTTGCTCAAATTCCTCCGGGGTCAGCCTGCCGGGCTTATTCAAAATAACGTCCGGCACCGCCACCTTGCCCACGTCGTGCAGGCGGGCTGAAAAAACGGCGGTGTCGATATCCCAGCGGTTGATTTCCTCCGCGTAGACGCCCTTTTCCAGCATGGCCTCTATCAGGATTTTGATGTACAGCGACGTTTTTTCAATATGCCCGCCGGTGACCTTGTCGCGGCTTTCCACCATATCCCCGACGACGGCCAGTATGCTGAAAAGAAGGCGTTCCAGCCGCAGGGTGCGCTTTCTGAGCAGTTCCTCAATGTGCAGATGGTGGGCGATGCGGTTGAGCAGGACGGCGGGGGAAAAGGGCTTGGTGACAAAATCAATGGCGCCGTATTCCAAGCCCCGCGCTTCGGACTCCACGTCCTTTGACGCGGTGAGAAACATGACCGGGATGCCGGCTGTCTGATCGCGCTCTTTCAGCCGCTTAATCGCGGCAAACCCGTCCATGCCCGGCATTTCGATGTCAAGCAGGATTAAATCCGGCGTGACCCTGTCCAGCAGGGCCAGCATTTTGTCGGCGGAAGCCATTGTTCGGACGCGGTAATGCGGCTCTAAGACCCGCTTTGCCTCAACAAGATTGAGGTCCTGATCGTCAACGACAAAGATGGTTTGCATGACGCCCCTCCCGCCAAACATAGTCAAGATATCTGCCTATGGATTATACGCAACGGGCGGCAGATAACAAGTGGCCGTGGGGGGTATTAAGCGGAAACTTTTGCGCCCGCGCGCAAAAAAGGACGGCCGCAGGCAGCCGCCCCTTAACGGACAACCCCGCTAATTGACAAGATGGATTTTGTCCTTGCGCTGCAAATCGGCGATGACGGTGACGACAATGGGCATGATGATAAGGCCCAGAACCCCCATAGCAAGGAAGCCCAGATACATGGCGGCGAGCGTCAGCAGCGGGTTCAGCCCGAGCTGGTCGCCCACAATCTTAGGCTCAATGAGTTGGCGGATGGTGAAGATAATGATATAGAGGAGGAAAAGGCCGATGCCCATAGTGGTATTGCCGATGATGAGAGAGATGACCGCCCACGGAATCAGCACCGTCCCGCAGCCCACGACGGGCAGAAAGTCCAGCAGGGCGATGGCCAACGCCGGAACAAGGCTGAACTGGCCCCGTATGAGGCTCAGGCCGATTAACAGCTCGGCAAAGGTCACGGCCATGATTTTCAGGTAGGCGCCGTAGTAGGAAACAAGGCTCCGCTTGAGCGAGACGATGGTGTGGCTTATGAAAAGGCGCCGTTTTTCGCTCATCTGGCGCAGGATAAAGGCCAGCGCTTCTTCGTAGTAAACGGTTGAAAAGAGCGTGAAGAGGAAGGTGAAAAGAACCAGCAGGAAGGTGGTGGGCGCTTGCGCCGCCAGCCCCACGAAGTTGATGGAGGCCACCATCCGGGCGATTCCCTCAGCCAGCCACGCGATGATATGCGCGCCGTCGCCATCAACCTCCCAGTCGGGGAACAGCATCCCTATATTCTGCGTAATCCAGCGCTCCGTTTCCCTCAGGGCTGGCTCAATGGTGTTGGTATAGTAGTCGCCGAACTGCTCCGCCTGCTCCTGCACGGAGTGGAAGAGGTATATCCCCCCGAACGTCAGCGGCGTCCCGATGATGCCGATGAAGAGGATGACGGCCAGAAACGCGACCGGCTTGCGCGGAATCCGCGTTTTGCGCGAGATAAGCCGGATAAGCGGGTTGAGGATCCGCGCGATGAGAAACCCAATCAGGAAGGGCAGTAGCCAGCCGATGACATAGTTCAGCAAGCCGTACAAGAGCGCCAGTACGGCGGCCCAGTACAGGAGGTTGATGAGAAATCGCTTGCGGCGCGCGGTACGCTCGTCGGCTTGGTTTGGGGCGGGGTTGTTTTCCACCGTGTATCCTCCTGTCATAGGTTGAGTACGATGTTGTCCGTTCCGTTGCGCTCGAACTCGGCGATATACGCGCCGATGCGTTCGTTAATCTGCTCGGCGTCGTCCTCGGTGCCGCCGTCGGCAATGACGTCGCGCCGCGCCAGCTCCTCGGCCAGTATTTCAAAGAAAATGGCGTCCTCATATTCCATGATGGCTTCGTGAATGCCGCCCTCGGCAAAGGCGCGGGACGGAATGGCGGCGCCGTCCGCCGTCTCCGTGAGCTTTTCCATCCCCAGCTCGCGGCATTTTTCAAACAGGAGCGACTCCACCTCGTCAAACTCCGTGATGCGGTCGTCGCCCCGCGCTGAATTGAGAACCCAATTACCAATATAAACAAGGTCTATAAGCCTGCGAAATTGTTTGAGAGTCACAGATAGCTCCATGGACGCAAAAAGCACCTCCCATCATCAAGGCCATTATACACCTCCGCGCGCAAAAACGCCAGCCTATTTTTCACCCCCCGGAATGAAAATTTTTTCCGGCATTGCGATTTACCTCCGCCACACCGCAATATACTGTACCCTACGGTTGCGCCCACCGGCGGGCTGTGTTATACTGGCTGTATACATAGCATCTGAGGAGGGGTCGCTTTGGACGACAACCGCCCGATAGCGGTATTCGATTCGGGGTTGGGCGGCCTGACGGCGGTCGGGGCGCTCGCTGAGTTATGTCCGAACGAGGACTTGATGTATTTCGGGGACACCGGCCGCGTTCCCTACGGCACGCGTTCACGCCGCACCATTCTGCGCTTTTCGGCGCAGGCGGCGCGGTTTTTACAGTCCTTCGGGCCCAAAGCGCTGGTCGTCGCCTGCGGCACGGCAAGCACCGCGGCTATGGAGACGTTTGAGTATCCCGGCGTCCCGGCCGTCGGCGTGGTGGAGCCGTCGGTGCGCAGAGCCGCCGAGGCGACGCGCAACGGACGGGTGGGCCTGCTCGCCACACCCGCGTCCGTACGGACGGGGGCGTATTCGGACGTTATGGGGAGAATCGCCCCAAGCGTCCGCCTGACCGAGCGGGAGGGGCGCTTATTGGTGCCGCTGGTGGAAGCCGGGCGCGTCAGCCCCGGCGACCGGGTGGCGGAAGCCTTGGTGGCTGAATACTGCGCCCCCTTCCTGCAAGCGGGCGTTGATACGCTGATTTTAGGCTGCACCCACTATCCGCTGCTGAACACGCTGTTTGCCGCCGCCCTGCCCGGGGTGGCGCTGATTGACGCCGGAGCCGAGGCCGCCGCCGCCCTGCGCGGCCTCATCAGCCGCGCCGAACCAAACCGCATCGGCAAGCTGCGCTTTTTCGTCAGCGACGACGCGGAAGGCTTCTCCGAGCAAGCGGCCATGTTTTTACGCCGGAGGATAACGGAGCCCGCGGAGTTTGTTGACCTTGAGGAGATTTTGTGATATGATGGATGGTACGGGTTCGTAATGTGGGAAATTTATATTATCGGAGATTAAAAATATGAGAAAAGTTATATTGCTTATTACAGGGACAGTAATTTATTATTTTATTGCTGTACTTACTTTATTTATTTTGACTTTACTGTTTAACGATTCTTTTGAGAATGTATGGCTGTCCGCGATTCCTGTAACAATCTTTGCAGAATTATTATTGCTTGCTTGGTATTTATTAGATAAACATAAAAAACGCACCAAATAAGCATTTCCCGCATCGCCGCTCTGCGGCGGCGGCGAGTTGCCACGAGATAAAACTATATCCCTATCGGGTACATATAAGGAGTGCAGATTATGACGAATCCGCGCAGGCGGGATGTAATTGTTACCATTCAGGGGTGCAGGCTTTCGCCGGACCCGCAGAACAATCATCTGGTGAATGTGGTGACCGACGGCTCGATGGTTCGGCTTCCGCAGGGATATACGGTTTCTTACCGCGAACCGTTTGACTATGATGAAGACTCGCTGACCACCCTTTTGGTGGAGGGTGAGCGTGTCACCATGCTCCGCAGCGGCGGCGTCAACACGCAAATGGTCTTTGAGGAGGGCCGCAGGCACGTTTCGTATTACGAAACCGCCGAGGGCCCGGCGGCCGTGGGCGTCACCGCCAGCCGGGTGGACACCGATTTCGGGCAGGAGGGCGGCCGCATCGAGGTTGATTACGGCGTTGAGATTGCGGGGAGCATCGCCGAGGAGAGCTTTGTACATATCGACGTCCGCGCCGCCACCGGGCCTTGGCTCACCGTCCCGGACGGCATCACGGTATACCGCGACGATTTTGTGAATTAGGAGAAATGATATGAGTAAGCTGATTACGCGCGTCCTGTCCCTGCTGCTGGCTTTGATTCTGTTTGCCGCTCCTGCGGCGGCGATCCCCGAAAACGGCGGCGAGCAGCTTGTGCTGCTGATTGAAATCGCCTCGAACATCCATAACTATGCGCTGTATCCGCCGGAGGATTTGTCGCTTGACGGCGTCACGGCGGGGACGCTGAAAGACGACCCCGATTTGTTTATGACCCTTGTGGAGTCATGGCTGGCGCCCGACCCGTACGGCCGCTTTATGAGCCGCGAGGACTATGATGTCGCCTTTGACGCCGGGCCGCCGCTCTACGGCATCGGCATCCAAGTGGATATGTCCATGCCGCTGGGTGTCTATGTCGAGGCTTTCCTGCCGGGAGGGGGCGCGGGCCTCAGCGGCATGGAAGTCGGGGCGCTGATTGTCTCCGTGGACGGGGAGGATATTGTAGACAGGCCTTATTTGGAGGTGCGGCCCCTTTTTCTGGGCGAATGGTGGACGACGGTTGACGTCGGCTACATCAATCCGGGGTCGGTGGAGGTCTTGACCGAAACGATACAGCGCGGCGCACTCAGTGTAGACAATGTGCAGGGCTTTATGATTGACGGGACGGACATCGGATATATTTCGATAAGCCGTTTCGGCTCGATTGCGGATTATTTTGATTTCGACCATTATTACCATGAGTATCTGCCTGAAATGGGCGCCAAATCGGTCATCATTGATTTGCGCGGCAATCCCGGAGGACAGGTGGACACCCTGTACTACATACTCAACGTCATGCTCCCTGACGAAGGGGTTCTCCTGCTTGAGTATGTGGACGCGGAAGGGGTTGAGCCTGTGTACAGCTCGGGCTGGGATTTGGACGAGCTGGCGGATTCCGGCCTCATTTTCTGGCAGCCGGATGACATCATCGTCCTTGTCAACAGCGAATCGGCGTCCGCCTCGGAGGTCTTCGCGGGGGCGCTGCAAGTCCACGGTCTGGCTGTCATCGTGGGCGAGACGACCGTTGGCAAGGCGCACAGCCAGTATCACATCCCCCTGTCCACGGACGATGTGCTGATTGTCACGGGAAACCGCATTGACTTGTATGAGGTCGGGACGTATCAGGGGGTGGGCATCATCCCCGACCATGAGGTGGCGCAGGGGACGCTCACCGGCGCGGAGCTTGTCTCCCACCCCCTCGACACAAGCCGCGCCCTGTTCCGCCAGAGCGTACTGACGGAGCGTATTGCCGCGGTGCAGGAGCGGCTGTCGCTTTTGGGGTATTACCGCGCCGAGCCAAACGGTGTCTTTGACGACTATATGATGTGGTGCCTCAACCGCTATCAGGCGGCAAACAAATTGCCCCCGGCCCGCTTCGTCAACGCCGAAACCCTGAAAATGATCGACAAGGCCGCTATGGAGCGCAAGTTTGTCGCCGACACGCAGATGGACTTTGCGCTGGAACTGCTGGGTGCCTCATATTGACGGTATCGGACGGTTTTCCGGCGCTGTGCCGAGAGATAGACCGGCTTGTAAAGCAGACAAAACGCGCCGCCGCCATTGACGGAGGGAGCGCGGCGGGTAAATCCTTTCTGGCGGCGCGTCTGAGGGACGCATATGCCTGCAATGTGATTTCCATGGACGATTTTTTCCTTCGCCCGTTTCAGCGGACGCCGGAACGCCTTGGCGAGCCGGGCGGGAACATAGACTACGAACGGTTTGAAGAGGAAATCCTCAAACCGCTGAAACGCGGAAAACCCTTTGCCTACCGCCCGTATAACTGCCAAACCGGGGAGCTGGCCGCGCCGGTGGCCGTGACGCCGGCCCCGCTTACCATTATTGAAGGCGTATACAGCCTGCACCCGCGCTTTACCGGAGCGTACGACGTCGCCGTGTTTCTGCGCATCGGCGAAGCCGAACAGCGCCGCCGTCTGGCCGAACGCAGCCCGCGTTTGTATGATAGATTCATCGGCGAGTGGATTCCTATGGAAAATCAGTATTTCAACGCGTTTGAAATAGCCGGAAAATGTGATTTTGTGTTTGATGCTGGAGGGTTGGCATGAAAGTTGTTGTCATAGACGGTCAAGGCGGGAAGATGGGGCAGATGCTGATTGAGCGGATTAAAAGCACCGGGCTTCCCTGCGAATTGATTGCCATAGGCACAAACAGCATCGCGACCTCCGTGATGCTCAAGGCAGGCGCCGGAGCCGGGGCGACCGGGGAAAACCCAGTCATCGCCGCAAGCCGCGACGCCGACGTGATCATCGGCCCGATTGGGATTATCTCCGCCGATTCGCTGCTGGGCGAGGTCACCCCCGCGATGGCCGCCTCCGTAGGGCAAAGCAAGGCGAAAAAGCTCCTGCTCCCCGTCAACCTATGCAACAACATCATCGTCGGCACGCGCTCGCTGACCGTTGCGAAGCTAATCGAGGAAACGGTGGGAGAGCTTTCAAAAATAATAAAGTAAACACCGGCTCAAGCCGTTTTATACAGACGCATACCGTTCATAACCGTATCACGAAGATGCGACTCCCGCCCAAGGCAGGAAGATTAAAAAGAGGAGAATTGTTATGAACGCAACCAAAAAGCAAATCGACATCAGAAACCTGACCGCCGCCGCCGTCTGTCTCGCCCTGAGCATCCTGCTGCCTTACCTGACAGGCAGGATTCAACAGCTTGGCACCGCTTTTTCCCCCATGCATATCCCGATTTTGCTCTGCGGCTTTGTCTGCGGGCCCTACTATGCGGCCATAATCGGAGCGGCCGCGCCGTTTCTGAATCATATGGTGTCCGGGATGCCGATGCTGCCGATGGCTTCGGTTATGAGTCCCGAGCTGGCCGTATATGGATTGGCCGCCGGACTCTTGTATCGAGCGCTTGCGAAAAAGAAGGACTATATCTACGTGTCGCTGATTGGCGCGATGATTGCGGGGCGCGTCGCTTTCGGCATTGCCGGCTGGCTGATTTTCAGCGTACTCGGCATCTTCGAGGTGCCGTTTACTTGGGGTTGGGAATTTTTCGTCAACGGCGCGCTGATAACCGCGGCGCCGGGGATTATCCTGCATATCGTGCTGATTCCCGTGATTGTGATGGCGCTGCAAAAAGCGCGGTTTATCACCGCGGAGCAATAGCGGCATACGGACAAAATCAGGCACAGAAAGTCGGGCATGACGCTTTTCATACCGCTATACTAAACGCAGGATGAAAGGGGTGAGGCTATGGACTGGTTGCCGGGAATACAAAACGCCGTCCGCTACATAGAGGACAATGTCACGGAGGCGCTTGATTATGAAAAAATCGCCGCGCAAGCGTATGTTTCGAGTTTTCATTTTCAACGCGCCTTCAGTGTTTTGTGCGGATTTTCGCTCGGCGAATACATCCGCAACCGCAGGCTGACGTTAGCGGGAATGGAATTGTCGTCCGGCGGCGCAAAAGTCATTGATGTTGCCGTGAAGTACGGATACGACTCGCCCGACAGCTTCACAAAGGCGTTCAGCCGTTTCCACGGAATTCCCCCTTCGTCCGCAAAAAAGGAGGGGCAAAACCTGAAGTCGGTCGCGCCCCTCAAAATCAAATTTGAACTGGAAGGCGGTCATGTCATGGATTACAGAATCGAAGCAAAGGAAGCGTTTACGGTGATTGGCACGGTAAGGGAGTTTAACTGCGATACGTCGTATGCGGAAATTCCGAAATTTTGGGGCGAACATTTTGAAAGCGGCGGCGGCGAGGTTGTCAGCGGCACATTCGGGGTTTGTTACGGCCACGACGACGACACAAAGCTATTCAACTACATGATTGCCGATTATGTTGACTGTAACGGCGATAAAAAATTCCCCGAAAACTATGTCAAAAAGGCGTTTGAAGCCAGAACGTGGGCGGTGTTCCCCAGCAAAGGCGCGCTGCCGAACGCTTTACAGCAAGTCAACACAAAAATTTGGAGCGAATGGCTTCCGAATTGCCGGGAATACGAATTAGACGGGAATTTCAATATTGAGATGTATACCTGCGGCGACACAGACAGCCCGGATTATTACAGTGAGATTTGGCTTCCCGTTAAGAAAATATGACGCATACCGCACAGCCCGTCACCGCAGCGTCACCACCGTGACCCCCGTTTCCCCTTCGCCGTATTTGCCCAGCCGGTACGTCTTGACCGATTTGTTCTTTTTCAGCGCGGTGTGGACGGCGGCGCGCAGCGCTCCCGTACCTTTGCCGTGGATGACGGTGACGGTTTCCAGCCGGCGCATGACGGCGTCGTCGATGAAACGCTCCATCAGCAGCACGCCGTCGTCGGCGGGCTGGCCGCGCAAATCGACCTCCAGACTGACAGGCTCGGCCGCGCGGTCAACGGACACCGAACCGCCCTTTTGCTTTTTATCCTTTTTCGGCTCGCAGCGGCGCAGGCCGTTCAGCGGGGCCATGACTTTCATAATGCCCGCTTGCAGCGGAATCATGCCGCTTTTATCCGGCTCGCCCAGCACCACGGCGCGCGTGTTTGTCGCGGCCAGCAAAACCTCCGTTCCCGGAGCGGGCGGTTTGTCAAAAAGGGCTTCCTCCGGCGCCGGGCTTGGCGCGGGTTCTCCGGCGGCGGATTGACGCTCGGCTTCGTTCAGCTTGCGCCGCGTCTCAGCCAGCTCCGACGCCGACGCGCTCTGTTTCGCCTTGATGATGTCCCTCGCCGCTTCCTCGGCGGCCGCGCGCGCTTGGTTGAGAATCAGGCGCGCTTCGGCGCGGGCGGAATCCGCCGCTTTTTCAAATTCACGCTCTGTCCGGGCGCGCAGCTCGCCCGTCTTGCGCTTGTCCTCCTCGGCTTGACGCCGCGCGGCCTCGGCCTCGGCACGGTCGTTTTCCAGCGCGATTCGCCCGGCTTCCAGCTTGGCCAAGATGTCCTCGAACGCCGCGTCGCGCACGCCGACGCGCTGTTTGGCCGCGCCGATGATGTGTTCCGGCAATCCCAGCCGCTGGGAAATGGCGAAGGCGTTGCTCCGCCCGGGGACGCCAATCAATAGACGGTAGGTGGGGCGGAGGGTTTCCACGTCAAACTCGCAGCTTGCGTTCTCGACCCCTTCCACACTCATAGCGTAGGTTTTCAGCTCCGCGTAATGCGTGGTCGCAGCGACGCGGCAGCCCTGTGCCCGCGCGGCCTCGATGATGGCCACGGCCAGTGCCGCGCCCTCCACCGGGTCGGTTCCCGCGCCAAGCTCGTCAAACAATACAAGGCTGCCCGCTTCCGCCTCGGCTAAAACGGCGACGATGTTGCGCATATGCGAGGAGAAGGTGGACAGGCTCTGCGCGATGGACTGCTCGTCGCCGATGTCGGCGTAGACGGCGGCGGCGAAGGCGGTCTCGCTTCCCTCCGCGGCGGGGATATGCAGCCCGCAGGCCGCCATCAGCGTCAGCAGCCCCAGCGTTTTCAGCGTCACGGTCTTGCCGCCGGTGTTGGGGCCTGTGATGACCAGCGTGTCAAAGCCCTTGCCCAGCCACAGGGAGACCGGCACAACCGTCCCCTTGGGCAGCAGCGGATGCCTCGCGAGCCGCAAATCCGTCACGCCTCGGCTGTTGAGGAGCGGCGCGGCGGCGTTCATGTCGGACGAGAGCTTTCCGCGCGCGAACACGGCGTCGATGGCTACCAGCGCGTTATAATCTTCCAATATCGCGTCTCCCGACGCGTCGCATTCGACCGACAGCTCGGCGAGGATGCGCTCAATCTCCCGGCGTTCCTTGGCCTCCAGCTCGCGCAGCTCGTTGTCGGCCTGCACCACCGCCGCCGGCTCGATGAACAGCGTCGCGCCGGACGACGAGACGTCGTGCAGCATCCCCGGCACGTCGTTTTTATGCTCGGCCTTGACCGGGATGACAAACCGCCCGCCCCGTTGCGTAATCAGCGCGTCTTGAAGGTATTTTCCGTGGGAGGAGATGAATTTGTTCAGTGTTTCGCGGATTTTTGAGCTTGTCAGCCGTATCCGGCGGCGGATTGCCGCCAGCTCCGCGCTGGCGTGGTCGGAAATCTCCTCCTCGCCCAGTATGCAGCCGGTGATGCGGTCTTCCAAGCGCTTGTTTCCGCTCAGACGGCGGAAAAGCCCGCTCAGCGCGCCCGCGCCGCCGTCCGCGGAGGAGGCCCCGCCCCGCTTGTCGCCCGACGCGTAAGCGCCCACGGTGCGCGCGGCGCGCAGGGTCGCGGCAATATCCAGCAATTCGCGCGTGTTCAGTACGCCGCCCAGCCCGGCGCGTGACAGCGCCGCCCCGACCGGCTTCACGCCCGTTAAAGCCGGAGCGCCGCGCTGCTCCAGCATTGCCCTCGCCGCCGACGTCCGCTCCAGCCGCGCCGCCGCCTCGCCCGCGCTCACCGCCGGGCGCAGCGCCAAGCACCGCTCCTTCGCCTCCTCCGACACCGCAAACCCCGCCAGCAGCTCCAGCACGCGCGGCAGCTCAAGGGTGCCAAGGCTCTTGTCCGTCAATGCGCTCATAGCGTCGTCCTTTCGGTTGGTTGATTCCACATTATCATACCACGCCAACCCCAAACCCGCAAGCCCCCCGGGTCGGGCGCATACCCCGTCTTCCATTTCCCCGTAGACAAACCACCGCTTGCTGTGGTATAATGCCTTGATTCTACACCATACTGGAGGAACGAACCACATGAACTCACTCAAAAAACTCGCCTCTTTCGCTCTTGCGGCGGCGTTGGTACTGTCACTTTGCACAAATATGGGGGGGGGCTTTGTGCAGGTTGCACAAGCGTGGTTCGTCTCCTGCGGGAGTGACTGTAAAGGAATAGAACTGTGCGATGACCCAAGTCACATCCTCACCATCGACCTCGGAAACATCAATGTCGATGCCACCGACGCCGGCGACGGCTACACGGTAGACGAACCCACCAAAAGCATCACCGTCACCGTCACCGCCAATGTTCCCGTCCTCATCACGGGCGACGGAACCGGCGAGGATTGGGCGATTATCGTTGTTGCCGCCAAAAAAATCATCATCGCAGACGGCACAAAGATTATCAGGGACAGCACAAATTTGACTAGCGCGGACGGTACCGCCCTCACAGTCCCGGGCGGCTCGACGATAACCGGGCAGGGCAATGATATTACGATTACCTCAAATATCTGTGGCATTGACGCAAAAGGAGACCTCACCATCGACGGAAGGCTGGGAGACATTAGAGGCGGCATAGAGGCATCGGGCGCTATCACCATCTCCGGCACGGTGGGAGACATTACCGGCGGCAACGGCATCTACTCAAATGGTGGTGTTATCATCTCCGGCACCACCGGCGCGATTACCGGCTACAGCAGCGGCATTTGGATACATAACAGCACACTCACTATCGAAGGCGACGGTACGACGGGACCAATCAGCTGCAGCGAAAGCTACGGCAACGGAATCAACGGAAACACCAACTCTAAGCTCATCATACGCGATAACCGCGTGGTGTACATTTCGAGCATATACGAGGTTGTAGAGATATCAGACGACGTGTCCCAAGGCATCCTGTTCATCGGCGACGAGGGCGAAGTCCTTGGCGATGTGACGCTGAAAGGCGACTTGGAGATAAAAGCCGGTCAAACGCTGACCGTGCCGGACGGGGCGACGCTGACCATCCCGGACGGCAAGACGCTGGAAAACAACGGGGCGATGACCAATAACGGGAAGATTGACAACTACGGCGCGATTGGCGGCGACGGCGGGATTGGCGGCACCGGCGAGATTGGCGCAATGACCATCGACCTCGAAAACATCGACCCGGACGGCGGCCTCGGCTACACAGTAAACACAACCACCAACGTCATCACCGTCACCGGCACAGGTCTTGTCACCATCAAGGGCGACGGCACCAACAACGGCGACGGCTGGCGGATTGACATTACACACGCAACGAACATCACCATCGAGGACGGCACGACCATTTTCACTGCGGCGACTGCGCTTGAATACATCCGACGCAACGCCCTTACCGTGCCAAACGGCAGCACGATTACCGGGAAAGGCAGCGGGGGGATTACCATCACCAACGCGGACGGAGGAAGAAGCATTTCGTCGGACGGCAGTTACGAGATTGCCGGCAAATTTGGCAAACTCATCGGCACCATTTACTCACAGGGCACCCTCACAATATCCGCCGATATCGAAGCGATTGACGGCGAGCTTGATTTCAGCGGGGTGACTGCGTCCGTGTTCGGCATTAACGCCCGCGACGGCTTGACCGTCTCCGGCAGGGTCGGTCCGGTCACCGCCGGTAGGGGCATTAGCGTGTCCCTCGGCAGCATTCTCATCACCGAAGACGGCGAACTCGTCTCGGTCACCGCCCTCGCCGCCACCCACGGCATATACGCGGACACCGACATCGTAATCGAAGGCAAGGTCGGTTCGGTTACCGCTGAACACAATGGCATTGCGGCATTCTCCGGCAGCATCCACATCACCGAAACCGGCATACTCGGCGAGATTACCAGCGGCACTGCCACCGCCTTGTCCTCGTCCGGCAGCATCACCATCAAAGGCACGACCGGCCCGCTCACAGGCGGCACCTCCGCGATATCCTCCAACCAAGGCGATGTCGAAATCTCCGGCAAAACCGGCGCGATTACCGGCAACGACCGCGTCAACTACTTCGGCATTTCCGCCCGTGGCAACGTCGAAATCTCCGGCGAGACCGGCCCGATTACCGATATTAACGGCACCAACGGCGGTGTCACGATTTCCGGTACGACCACCGTCGTGACCGGCAGGATTGCCGTATGGGGCGATGCTCCGTTCAGCCTAAGCGGCAGCGCCGTGGTGTATGCGGCGAGTGTCATACGTAGAGAGTACGACGAAGAGGCCCTCGCAGGAGGAGTGTACATCGCAGTAGAGTTCGACGACGTTTCGCCGGAGCCGGATTCCGAAGGCATCCTGTTCATCGGCAATGAGGGCACGGTCTACGGCGACGTCACACTGCGAGAGGGTTTGACGCTGACGGCGCGGCAGACGCTGACCGTTCCGGCGGACGCGACGCTGACCGTGCCGAAGGGCGTGACGCTGACAATTAACGGCACGGTTGTGAACGAGGGCGCGATTGACAACCAAGGCAGAATCGACAGCCAAGACGGCGGTATGACGGGAAAGGGCGAGTTCACCGGCAACCCGGTGGAATACCCCATCTTCTTCCCGCAAACCGCACCGCCGCCGCTCCAAGCCGTGAACGAGTTCGAGCACGGCACGATTACCCTCAGCGACGACGTGCTGGCGCTGCTGGCGGAGCTTGGCGGAGAGGTTCGGGTGGTGCTGGAACGGGTTGAGCTGGACGGGCTGCTGGCGGCGGTGACGAAGGGTTACGAGCTGGTGGTCAGTATCGCGGTCTTTGTGGACGATGTGAAGGTAGACGTGCCGCTGACGGTGAGCCTGCCGTACACGCTGAAAGACGGCGAGATTGCCAAGGGCGTGAACGTCTGGTACTTAGCCGACAATGGCAAGCTGACCAACCTGAACGGCACATACGACGACGGGCTGATTACGTTCACCATCGCGCACCAAAGCTACTTCGTCGTAGGTTACGACGAAGCGCTAGCGGCTTGGGATGGACGCTGGTCGGACGTGGACGGGAATGAATATTTCGACGCGATTGCGTTTATCGCTTGGTATCTGACGGAGCTTGACGAGACGCTTTTTGCGGGGACAGGCGGAACGCGTTTCAGCCCCGACATGATGATGACGCGCGGGCAGTTTATGACCGTCTTGCACAAACTCGCAGGACGCCCCGAACACAGCAACGGCGACGGCTTTGACGACGTGGACGAGGACGCTTGGTATTACGACGCGGTGCTGTGGGGTTACGAGACGGGCATCGTGGCTGGAATCGGCGGCGGCCTGTTCGCGCCGGACGAGGAATTGTCGCGGGAGCAGATGGCGGTGATTTTGAGCAAGTACGCGGCCTACACGGGGCTTGAGCTGGAGACGCTGCGCGAGCTGCCGGAGGAATTGGAGTTTAGCGACTGGGCTGACGAGGATGGGTATATTACGGCCTTGGCGGGAGCTGGGCTGCTGACCGGCGGCGGGCTGGATTTGACGAAGGGCGCGCCGCGGGCGGAGATTGCGCTGATGTTTATGGAGTTTGTGAAGCTGGTGCTGGAATAAAAAGCAAACTGTGGAAACCGCCCGGCTCCGCGTGTGCGGAGCCGGGCGGTTGGTTTGTGCGTTGGTTACTTGCTGAACGCCCTCACGAGGTTGGCGATGATGGAGGCGACCTGCTCGCGGGTGATGGTGGTGTCGGGGTCGTAGCCGGTTGCGCCGGTGCCGCGGACAATGCCGTAGCCCGCGAGGAAGTTGATGGCCTTGACGTACTCATCCGCCAAGCCGCCGAGGTCGGTAAACGCCGTCGCGTCGTCCACCGCGCTGACCTTGACGCCGCTCTTCACAATGAAGTTGTAGATGATATACGCCATGTCGGCACGGGTAACGGCTTCCGTGTAGTCGT
>WRKO01000016.1 GCA_009782215.1 Oscillospiraceae bacterium
ACAAACAAAACCCCCGTATGACCGGCAGGGGGGCTGGGGGCGGCACGCCCCCAGTGGGGGGTCCGGGGGAGACCTCCCCCGGGAATGCCTGAACACCACCCAAACCAACAGCCGCACGGGCAAACGGTGAAAACCCGTTCCCCAAAGTTTGCGGATAACCCTGCGGGACGCCGAGGTCTGCGTCCCCTACGGTCTGTGCGGCGGGGCAAACACGGCGCGATGTGGGCATCGCGCCCTACGGCGGGGATACGGGCAAACGCGGGCGGGATTAGAGCAAAAGTACATGCTCTTGCCCTGAAAAATAAAAATTTCCCTTTTCAACAGCTTGCCCGTGTGGTATGCTATAATCTGGATGTATTTATGCCCTGCTTCCCGCATTCCTTTTTTATACAGGCTGCGGCCGGGGTATGCGGAGCGCCGGGTAAAAGGGGGTTCATGACGGATCAAACACCGCAGCGGCGAAACCGTTGACACGCGCGCGGGATGTCCCGCAAACAAAAGACCATTATTTTGAAAGGAGCTTATTATGCAGTACGAAATTTTCGGAGGAAACCTGCCCGCCGTGACGGTTAGCCTGGAAAACGGCGAGTCGATTTACACGCAGTCGGGCGGCATGACCTGGATGTCGGCGGACATCAACATGGAAACCAATATGAAGGGCGGCTTTATGCGGGGGCTTGGCCGCGCGCTGATGGGCGATTCGCTGTTTATGGCGACGTACACAGCTACCGGCAGCGGGCAGTCTATTACCTTCGCGTCGACCTTCCCCGGCAACATCGTGATGCTGGATCTGGCGCAGGGGCCGTATGTCATTCAACGGAGCGCGTTCCTGTGCGCACAGCCCGACGTCGAGCTGAAGATGTATGCCGGCCATAGCTGGAAAGCCGGCCTGTTCAGCGGTGAGGGGCTGGTCATGCAGGAGCTTTCGGGCAGCGGCACGGCGTTTCTTGAAATAGACGGCAGCGTAAAGGAAATCGATCTCGCTCCCGGCGAAAAGCTCAAGGTTGATACGGGAAATGTCGCCGCTTTTGAGCAGCGGGTCAAATTCTCCGCCGAAATGGTCAAGGGGTTCAAAAACATTCTGTTCGGCGGCGAGGGACTGTTCCTGACCACCCTGGAGGGTCCGGGAAAGGTCTGGCTGCAAACGATGACCGCGTCGGGCCTGGCGTCAAAGCTCGTTCCGTTCATGCCCTTTAAGAAGGACGACTAGGAACGCGCGTCCCGTTTCGCATCCATAACCGCGCGCGCCCGTCCGTCCCATTCAAGGCGACGCCGACAGTTGTGTCCCTTCTGTGCTTACCCCGACCGTACCCGCCGTCAGTTCGGTGAGGCTGGCGCGAAGCGCCGGCACGTTGTCTGAAATCACCGCAAATCGCAGCCGGACGTCAACGCCGAAATCCTCTGACCGGATTTCCGCGCCGCCGGCCATCAGCAGGCGTTTGACCGTCTCGTACAGCGGATAGGGAACCGCCGCCGCGCACAGCGTCATCTCACGCATAACGCCCACGCCGGACGCCTCGAGCGCGGCAGTCCCGCAGCGGGCATAGGCGCGCACCAGACCGCCCGCGCCCAGCATGATACCGCCGTAGTACCGGGTGGCGACACAGCAAAAATCGAAAATATCCTGCTTTAGGAAACCCTCCAGCAGCGGCATCCCCGCCGTGCCGGAGGGTTCTCCGTCGTCGCTGTGGCGGCAGATTCCGCCGTCTTTGAGCCGGTAGGCGTAGACGTTATGCGACGCCTCGCGGTGCCTGGCGCGGATAGCGCGCAGGAAGGACAGCGCCTCCTCCTCGGAGGAAACCGGCGATATATGGCCGATAAAACGGCTCTTTTTCTCGGTAAACTCCGCTTGCGCGGCGCGGAGGGGGAGCTTATAGGGCTTGATCATATAAAGTTTTCAAGTTATCCATAGCGGACAGACCGCCTTGCTGAACGAATCCCAGTTCGTTTCCGTCCAAATCTTTTACGGTAAATTTTCTTGTTCCGTAAGGCATGGTTTCAATCGGCTGAATGACTTCAACCGTATCTTTCAAACGTTCCCACAAGGTATTAACGTCGTCAACGTCAAAATTGAAGCGGGCATTTGAGGGAACCCTTTGGTCAACCATAACGGCAAACACCGCACCCTCGCCGCACTCAAAATCGGCGTACTGCCATCTGTCGTTTATATCCGCGCCCGTACACTTAAAGCCGAGAATGGTTTCATACCATTCAATGGCTTTATGCAAATCCCGTACATTGGCCCTGACATGGGTTAATCTGGTTTTCATAATTACCCCCTAAATAAAAAATTCTATGGAACGAACACCCCATCCCATCCCATCCCTGTCATTATATCCCGATTTCATATTGATTGCAAGCCGATTTGCATCCTCACCGCCCCGTATTCTCGCGTATCCGGAGCATTACGACCTCCCGGATCAGATCGTAGGGAACCGGCTTGTCATGGGGCAGCTGTACGGTTCCTTTGGAGTGTTTGTAATCCGCGGTTTTTTTCACAAACGCTTCCACGCCGCTTGCCCCCGGATGGAAGCCGATGTGCCGCTTCTGCGCGGAGAAGTGTACAAGGTTTCCGTTCAGCACAAAGGTTGGCATCCCCCATGCGATTTTCTCGGTTATATCGGGCGAACAGCTTACCATCAGCGCCCGCAGGCGCTCCATGCGTTCACGCGCTTCGCCGTCATACAGGGCGATATATTCGTCCACGGTTTCACAGATGCCATTCATACAGTCAACTCCCCGGCCGTGTCGGCGCCAAGCTCGCTCCGCCGTCGCATTTGAAGCGTCCGGCGATGAACAGGCGCATGTACTATACCTCAATCTCAAACTCAATCTCGTCACGGAGCGGTATACCGTCCTCGCCGGCGAGCGGTATGGACGGCTTCAACCGCCGTGCCGCGCCGATCGCGCCCAGCCGTATTTCGCGTATCGTGAAGCCGCGCCGCTGATAAAACCGAAACGCGCGGGCGTTGTCATTGCAAATAGCCCAAAACCTCATCGCCGCAGACCGCCGCGTATCCCGGCATTGCGCGCGAATCCCACAGCTTCCCGTTGATCGCCAGATACGGTCCTCCCCATGTCTCGTCAACGGTGGGCTGTATCCTCTCCCGGAGAGCGGCGTCCAGTGGACGGATTTTATAGGGTTGCGGTTTCCGTGTTTCAGTAAGCATAATTTTATCGCTCCCCCCGATCATTTTCGCCCCCGGCGTGATACAGCTTGGTTTCATGCCCCTCTCTATAAAACCTTCTTAAACTATACAACAGGGCGGCATTCAAGTCAACTTTGTATTTCCGGTTCACCGTTCCGTCTCTGTTGATTCCTATGGTCATATCGCTTTCCCCATGCTATAATGGCTCTGGAATCTGAAAGCGGGGAGAGGCTAACTTTGATACGGTATATTATCTTTGATATGGACGGCGTTCTGGTGGATTCCGAACGCGCCATCCGCGCGGCGAGCGTGAAAATGTTTGCTGGCCGGGGGGTGGACGTGCCGCAGGAGGACTTTCTGCCGTTTACGGGAATGGGCGCAAACCGGTTTATCGGCGGGGTGGCTGAAAAATACGGGCTTCCGTTCCGTCCGGAGATGAAGGACGAGGCGTATGACATATACGGGGAGATTGCCGGAGAGTATGTGATTGTCTATGAAGGCATCGGGGATTTGCTGGCGAAGCTGAGGGAGCGCGGCTGCCAGCTGGCCGTCGCCTCCGCCGCGGATTGGGTTAAGGTCAGCATCAACCTGCGCTGCATGGGGCTGTCCAGCGCCGATTTTGACGCGGTCGTCACCGGAAACGATGTGACCAAGCATAAGCCGGACCCGGAGGCGTTCCTCATTGCGTGCGGGAAACTGGGAGGACATCCGGGGGAGACCCTTGTAGTGGAGGACGCGGTCGCCGGATGCCAGGCGGCCAAGGCGGCCGGGATGTCCTGCGTGGGCGTGATGAGTACGTTTGATTATAACACGCTGAAAAACGCGGGAGCGGATTTTGTTGTTGAGAAAACGACCGATATGCTGAGAGGCTTGAGGAGATGGGGATTATTTAATCGTTGATTCCCTTGTTTTCGTCGATGCGGGCTTTCGTCATTGCGGGCTTGACCCGCAATCCCCCAGTATTTGCGAATCATCCCTTCCAAGAGATTGCGGGGCAAGCCCGCAATGACGGTGTAGGGGCGCCCTATATGGGCGTCTACGCGCCGCGTTTACCTGGCCGCACACGCCGTAGGGCGCGACGCCCCCGGCGCGCCCTACGGCGTGTGTGAGTTGTGCGGATCGTGTTGTCATAGTGTTCTTCTTATGGTATAATGCGCCTGCGGCGAAGAGCGCATGAGGACGCAATTCACTTGCGTCCGATGCGCTTGACATGGTATAATGATGACTGCCGATAGGGATATTCTTCCAAGGTGTGTATTGCTTGTTCATGGCGCAGAAAATTTATATTATCTGCAAGGAGGAGGAAAATAAAAAATGGTCAAATTGAAAATTTACGATAAAGACATGCAACAAGATATTGAAAACTTTATTCAAATATGTTTCAAGGAAGTCTATGCTAATATGGGATGGGGTTATGACCCTGCCGGAAGACATTCCGACATAGCTAATATATGCGAAGCATACATGAAAAACGGTTGTTTTTGGTGCCTTTATGACGGTACTGTGTTGATTGGAACAGTTGCCGCTAAAAACATCTGTCAGGTGAGTGCGAACGGAAAACATATAGAGTTGAAGCGAATGTTTGTATTGAAAGAATATCAAGGCAAGGGTTATGGGCGTTTATTACTTGAAACGGTTATTGATTACTCACGAAAAAATGGGTTTGATAAAATATTGCTTGATACCAGAATAGACTTTCATGCAGCAATAAAATTATATCGAAAAAATGGTTTTGTTGAAGTTCCTGCTTACAATGATAATACGAACGCAGATTTATTTTTTGAATTGAAATTATAATATTTGCTGCGCACCTAATAAACATTTCCTGCGTCGCTGCTCCGCGGCTGCGGCAAGTCTCTTGTTCCCCTGGTTATGATCGTACCCAACCCTGTAGGGGCGCACTTTGTGCGCCCGCGTTCTCCCCAAAAGCCTCCATCCGCCCCAAAAAAACGCCCGCCGTTTCTCCGGGCGCGCAAAATGGGCAAACACGGCGCGCCGAGGGCGTCGCGCCCTACGGCGTGCGTGAGTTTTTGCGGATCGTGTTGTCATAGCATTCTTCTTATGCTATAATGATGACTGCCGACAGGGGTATTTGGGCAGGGTGTGTATTGCTTGTTCATGGCGCAGAAAATTTATAGTTATGGAGGTTGGAAATATGCTTGGCATAGGAATGTTTTCGTGGTTTAGCTATAACTTGCCTATTGAGGAACGGTTACAGCTAATAAAAAACGCCGGATTTGATGCTGCGAGCTTGTGGTGGGATGGAGAAGATAAACACGAACAACCAGACATGGCGAGAAAAATTGGTTTACAAATTGACAATGTACATGCACAGTTTATGTCTCCTGAATTTTCTCCCAATGGGCTTTGGCTTGAAGGTATAGACGGAGAAGATTTTCAGAACATGCTCATATCTTGTGTTGAGGATTGCCATACTCACAATATTTCTACAGTGGTAATTCACCTTACATCCTTTAAGGAAAATGTTGAAGTGACAGATGCGGGATTGGAAAGAATCAAGAAAATTGTTGACGTTGCCGAGCAAAGGGAAGTAAAACTCGCATTTGAAAACCTTACTTCCCTTGAGCATTTGGATGCAGTTTTTGAAAAATTTCCATCTTCCTATGTTGGCTTTTGTTATGATAGCGGACATGAAAATTGGCGCCACCCAAATCAAGATTGTCTTTCACGATACGGTAACAGACTATTCGCTTTACATATAAACGATAACTTCGGTGATGGCGATGCGCATATTCTTCCTTTTGACGGGACCGTTGATTGGAACGATAAAATGCAGAAATTGAAACAGTGTAAAAATGTCGATTATTTTACTTTAGAGGTTGATTGGGATAGAAAGCACGAAAAATGCGTTATATACCATGATTTATCAGCCATGAATTATCTTGAGTTAGCTTATAAAAAGGCTGTCCGCTTATTGCAGCTGTAGAAAACAAACACTGTGTGCAAAAGCTCCTGTTGCCACAGCATAAAGAATATATCCCTATCGGTTATCGTATGCTGATGATTGCCGATATAAAAACATATAGGAGGTCTTTTCATGCGTTATTTTCGTAAAATTGTCGGGGAGCGGCTCTATCTCTCGCCGTTCAATGCCGATGACACAGAGATTTACACCAAATGGGCTGAATGGATGAACGACAAAACCCTTAACGATCACTATGGCGGGCATCATAATCTTGTATCGCTGGCGAGCGCGAAAAAGACCCTTGAAGAATTAAAAGGGTATCGCTTCGCTATGGTACTCCTTGAGGGTGACATACTTATCGGTCACATCAGCCTGCATGACATTGACCATCTTAACAGAAATGCCTTTCTCGGCATTTTCATCGGCGAGGCTACCCACAGAGGCAAGGGGTATGGCACTGAAGCCATTAGATTAGTCCTCGGCTACGGCTTCAAAACATTGAATCTTAACAATATCATGCTTTCCGTTCATGCAGACAACAACGCGGCTATTGCCTGTTATAAAAAGGCGGGGTTCCGGGAAGCCGGGCGGCGGCGTGAATGGGTATTCAAAGACGGGAAGTATTTCGACAAAATTTACATGGATATACTGGCGCGCGAGTTCGGGTGAGGGACTATTGAGCGGGAATCGTTCCATACGGCCAATCTACGATCCCGCCGAAATCGTACACACGGGTATAGCCCAGCTCCATCAGCGCGCGGGCGGCTCGTTCGCTGCGTATCCCGCTTTTGAACTTGGTGTGCTGTGTTTTGTGGATGAACAGGCGCATGTGCCGTTACCTCCAACTTTCACAAAAAACTTGCGGTTCCTTGGCGGGTCGAACTCACAGAAATAAATTCCCTGCCATGTGCCAAGCACCAGCTTCCCACCGCTGACAATCACCGTCACGCTCGACCCCATTGCCGACGCTTTCAAGTGTGCCGCGCTGTTGCCCTCGCCGTGGCGGAACTCCGGGCGGTCGGGGAAGGCTTTGTTCAGTCCGAGCAGAAGGTCGTGAACCACGTCGGGGTCGGCGTTTTCGTTGATGGTGAGGCCCGCCGTCGTATGCGGGCAGAACACCACCGTGATACCGTCCGTCACGCCGCTCTTGGCGACGGCTTCACGGACTTGCGGGGTAATGTTGTAGAAATCCTCGCGGGTGGCAGATAGGGAAAATTCATAGAGCATGGTTCATCACTCCCCGATAATCTTCACCAGTACGCGCTTGTCGCGCATCCCGTCAAACTCGCCATAGAATATCTGCTCCCATGTCCCGAAGTCCAGCTTACCTTTTGTAACGGCGACAACCACTTCACGCCCCATGACGGAGCGTTTCAGATGCGCGTCGGCATTGTCCTCATAGCCGTTGTGGTCGTACTGGCTGTGGGGTTTCTCCGGCGCGAGTTTTTCCAGCCAGCGCTCAAAGTCGCGGTGCAGGCCGCTTTCGTTGTCGTTGATGAATACGCTGGCGGTGATGTTCATGGCGTTGACAAGGCACAACCCCTCACGGATGCCGCTCTCGGCAAGCGCGGCGTCCACCTGCGGCGTGATGTTGAGATAGGCGCGGCGGGTTTTGGTGCGGAAGGTGAGTTCTTTGCGGTAGGTTTTCATGGGAACGTTGCCTCCTTTGCTAAGCCTGTGTTACATCAAAACGCCAAACCCGTATGGATTCAGCGTTTGATGGCACGCTGGCAGGGACTCGAACCCCGGGCCCTCTGCTTAGAAGGCAGATGCTCTATCCACCTGAGCTACCAGCGCATATTTGGTGTCAAGCGCGAACGGGCAAATGAATTGTCCCTTGACGCGCTCTTCGTCTCCGCGACGCTCAGTATATCACATGCCCGGGCATTTCGTCAAGATAAACGCGCCGATTCCTGAAAACGACGTTTCGCCGGAAGGCAGCGTGACGCAATCGCCTTTTGTGACGTGCGTTTCCTCTTGGTCGCGGCGGAGCGCGCAGTCGCCCTCAACGCAGAGCAGAATCAAGCCCGTATCCGCGTTGTGTTTGTATTGTCCCGAAAGCGTCAGCCTGTCGGCGATGAAAAATTCGTTTTTTGTCAAGCGCTCCAGTTGGTGGTCGGCGTCCCCGTTTAGAATGCAGGAGCCCGGGGCGGCAGGGGAGGAGGGCAGGAACCGCAGCACGTCCAGCGCTTTTTCGATATGCAGCTCGCGAGGCTTCCCGTCCGCGCCTACGCGGTTGAAATCATACACGCGGTAAGTGAGGTCGGAGTTTTGCTGAACCTCCGCCAACACAATCCCCGCGCCGATGGCGTGGATTGTCCCGGCGGGGATAAACACCACGTCGCCGCGGCGCACCGGCAGGACGCGAAGCGTCTCGGTCAGCGTACCGTCCCGGATGCGTTCGCGGACTTCCTCACGGGTCATCTCCCGGTTGAAGCCGAAATAGATAAACGCCCCCGGCTCGCAATCCAATATCACCCACATCTCTGTTTTGCCCGTCCCGTTTTCAACCCCGCGGGCATACGCGTCGTCCGGGTGAACCTGCACGGACAAATTCTCCCGCGCGTCAATCAGCTTCATCAAAACCGGGCCTTCGTATACCTCCCAGCTTTCAGCGACACGTGGCAGCTCTGTTTTTTTTCCGTATTCCTCTTTAAGGCGCGTCCCGCCCCAAATGTAGTCTTTGAAAATCGGCGTCGATTTGTTCAGCATCGTCCGTTCCCCTTAGAATGTAGTATAGCTTGATTTTCGGCTCCGTCCCGCTGGGCCGCACAATGACGGTGCCCTCCGGTATTTCATAGGCCAGAACGTCCGCCGTCAGACCCTCCGCCCCGTCCATGTAGTCGGTTATTTTCAAAACGGGCCGCCCCGCAATCTCGCTCGGAGGGTTTTTCCGCAGGCTGTCAACCGCTTCCGGCCCCGTCTCCGCCGATTTCAGCAGCGTCGTTATACGCCCGTACCGCCGGTAAAGCCTTTCCATCCCGTCAATCAGAGTCATGCCCTCCCGTTTGTACGCCGCGGCCATGTCGCATATCAGCAGCGCCGCGTTCACGCCGTCCTTGTCTCTGGCGTGGATGCCGGAGAGATATCCGCAACTTTCCTCAAACCCGAAGATAAACCGCTCCGCCTCGCCGTCCCGCTCCAGCAGCCCTATCTGCTCGCCGATATACTTAAACCCGGTCAGCACGTCGCGAAGCTCCACGCCGTAGTCATCGCATATCTCCCGCGCCGACGGGCTTGTGACGATGGTTTTCACCGCCACGGGCCGCGCGGGCAGCCTACCGCTCTCCTTCAAAGAACGGCAGATATATTCCAGCAGCAGAAGCCCGGCTTCGTTGCCGGTCAGGCGGCGCATCGCGCCCTGATGGCGAACCGATACGCCGACACGGTCGCAATCGGGGTCGGTCGCCAGTAAAAAGTCGCAGTCTTGCGCCAGACAGAGCTTGCTGCCCAGTTCCAGCGCGCTTTCCTCCTCCGGGTTGGGCTTGGGGCAGGTAGGGAAGCGGCCGTCCGGCGCTCTTTGCTCCGGTACGACAACAGCCTCCGCGCCGATTCGACGCATCACTTCCGTCACGCACTCCAAGCCCGCGCCGTTGAGCGGCGTGTAGGCCACGCGCAGATTATCGCAGGGGATATCCGTCAGCCGCAGCCTTTCAACCGCGTCAAGGTAATCGCTTAACACGCTGTCCGATGCCTGTATCGGTGCGCGTGACGCGTCCGCCGCATCCGCGCCCGCGCCCTCAAGGATGCACCGCGTGATTGCGTCCGCGTCGTCCGGCGTAATCTGTCCGCCGTCCGCGCCGTACACCTTAAAGCCGTTGTATTCCGCCGGATTGTGGCTGGCGGTGATGCAAATTCCCGCGTCCGCCGCAAGCTTCCGCACGGCAAACGAGAGTACGGGCGTCGGCACGGGGCGGGGGAACAGGATTGCCTCGATACCGTTTTCCATGAGGATACGCGCCGTATACCGGGCGAATTCCTCCGACATCAGCCGCGTGTCATACGCGACGACGGCTTTACCCGCGCTGCCCAGCCAACCGGCCACGCCCCGCGCCGCCCGCCCGACGGTATACAGATTCATGCGGTCGGAGCCTTCGCCTAGAATCCCCCGCAGTCCGCCCGTTCCGAAGGAAAGGTTAAAGTCTGTCAACATCATTCGTCTCCTCTATGATTTTTCCGCTTCGCTTATACACGCGCGGCACGCGGCGGCCTATGGAGCATAGTATCTCCCAAGGAATTGTCCCCGACAGGCGGGCGTGGTCGGCGGCGTCGAAGCCGTCGCCCAGCACGGCGACAAGGTCTCCCCGCGCCGCGCCCGGAACATCGGTCACATCAAGCATACAGAAGTCCATGCATATCCGTCCGGCCAGCGGGGCGCGATGGCCGCGAACCAGCATATACGCGCCGCTGTCCGAGAGGGCGCGCGACAGGCCGTCCGCATATCCGACCGGCACTGTGGCAATCACGCTTTCCCGCTCCGCCGTCCACGTCCGCCCGTAGCTGACCGTTGTGCCGGCGGGAACGGTATGCAACTGCATGACTGAAGTATACAGCGAGAGGACAGGGGAGAGGTTTGGCTCGCCGCAGGGGGAATATCCGTATAACAGCAGCCCGGGGCGGGCGTAGTCATGGTGGGCGTACGGGTGCGCGAGCAGGGCGGCGCTGTTGGCGGCGTGCAGAACGACGTCCTTCAGGCCATGCCCGCGCAGTTCATCGCAGATTGCGGTAAACCTGTCAAACTGCGCCCGCGTAAAGCCGTCCTCCGACCGCTCGTCGGCGGCGGCGAAATGGGTGAACAGCCCGGTGACCTTTAACGCTTCCGCGATTTGCAGCGCGTCGCGGACGGCGTTTTCGGCGGACAGGCCGAGACGGGTCATGCCGGTGTCGAATTTGATATGTATATCGGCCGGGCGTCTGCCGAGCGTTTCCCTGTAAAGCCGCGCCGTGTCAACGTCGGGAACGCAGAGCGTCACATCCGCGTCCGCCAAGGCTTTCAGGTGGGAGACGGGCGATGTGCCCATCAGGAGAATCTTGCACATCACCCCGTGGCGGCGTAATTGCAGCGCTTCCTCCGGCGTCGCCACGGCAAAAAAGTCCGCGCCAGCCTCGCGCAGCGCCAACGCCGTCTGCACCGCGCCGTGTCCGTAGGCGTCGGCCTTGATGACCGGCATAATCCGCCCGTTCACCGCGGCGTTCCGCGCAAATTTGAAGTTCTCCGTCAGCCGGTCAAGGTCGATTTCCGCCCATAGGCGGTGCTTGAGCTGTAGTGGGCTTGTCATACTTTCACCTGCCTGTAATCACAGTATACCACACCGCGCACGTCGAAACAAGGCGTCAGGCTTGACATGCCGTGATATAATACAGGCATGAACAAAAAGTCTTCCCTTGGAAAAAACATACTCATCTTCGGGCTGGGAACCTCGCTGTCCAAGCTGATGAGCGTCTTGCTCATCGGACTGTACACGGCCTATATCTCCACCGAGGACTATGGGTATTACGACATCCTTTTCACCGTCATCTCCCTGATGACGCCGCTTGTCACGCTGCAAATCACCGACGCGCTCTACCGTCATCTGCTGGACTCGCGCGGCGACGGCGACGCCAACCGCTCCGTAACCAACGCGTTCGCGGTCGTCGCGGCGGGGCTGGGGCTGGCGGTTGCGGCGTTCCTTGCCGTCAACGCTCTGGCGGATGTCCGGTTCGGCGGGATTCTGCCGGGGTATATGGTCACCTCGGTCATGCTGGTTTTCTCTCAGCAGACGGCGCGGGGCCTGCGGCGGAACGCGGTCTACGCGGTGAGCGGCGTCGTCTACACCGGCGTAATGATGGCGGCGAACATACTTATGATTGTGACGCTCGGCTTTGGCGTGGAGGCGCTTCTGTACTCGACGATGATAGCCGACGTGGTTGCCGTGCTGCTCATTGAGCGTACCGTGGGGGTGTTTCGGCGGTTGCGGCTGTCCCATTTCTCCTTCGGGCAGATACAATCAATGTGCCGCTACAGCGTCCCGCTGCTTCCGGGCGCGCTGATGTGGTGGCTGCTGCTGCTGGTCAGCCGCGCGGTCATCAGCCAGACCCTCGGCACAAGCTACAACGGCATCTACGCCGTCAGCGCGAAGTTTCCGGGGCTTTTGATTGTGGTCTTTTCCATCTTCGGGCTGGCGTGGCAGGAGAGCGCTATTACCGAATATGACTCGGAACACCGGAACGAGTATTACACCAAGACGTTCAATCTCTATATGCGGCTGCTGCTCAGCTCGATGCTTATTTTGTTCTCGGTGACGCGGAGCGCTACGATGGTCTTAATCGGCGAGGAGTTTTCCTCCGCGTGGCGGTATATCCCGTTTTTGTACATCGGCAGTATCTTCTCCGCGTTCTCTCAGTTTTACGGCACGGGCTATCTCAGCGCGAAGAAAACCCTCGGCTCGTTTATGACCACCTTTATCGGCGTGGGCTGCGGCTTCCTCTGCCTGTTTCTCGTCCCCGTCTGGGGCTTGCAGGCGGCGGCTTTGGCACAAATGGCGGCTTATATCATGGTATTCCTGACCCGCCTTGTGCATACGCGCAAATTTTTCCGCATCCGCATCGAGCTGCCCGCCCTGTTCATCCTCTCCGCCCTGACCGTACTCTTTACCTACGGCTACTATTTGGCCGATATGCGCGTAGAAATCGCGATGCTCGCGCTCGCGCTGGTCATCTTTTTCGCCATGAACCGCAAGTTCATCCGCCGATTGTTTGATATGGCGGTCAGCGCCTTGCGGAAGCAGGAGGGATAGCGCTTTGAAAACCGGCCTCGTTACCTTCCACGCCGCCCATCATTACGGCGCGATGCTGCAAGCCTGCGCGCTGGCGAAGACGGTCGCCGGACTCGCGGGCGGGTGCGAGCTGATTGATTATGTGCGCCCGGACACCCTTGAGGGGAACACGGTCTTTCAAAAGGGCTTTTCCCCGGCCGCGGCGGCCAGAAACCTCCACAGCCTGCTCAGCCTCAGTGCGCTCAGGCTGCGGTATGACCGCTTTGAAACGTTTATGCGCGAAGCGATGCAGTTAAGCCCGAAACGGTATCTGACTCTGGCTGAGCTGCGCGCCGAGCCGCCGGAATACGACGTGTATATCAGCGGGAGCGACCAGATTTGGAATCCGTTTATTTTCAAGGAAAATCGCTTTGACTTGTCGTTTTTCAGCGCGTTTGCGAAAAGCGGGCGCAGGATTGCTTACGCGCCCAGCTTCGGCTCGGCGGCGATTGACGGCGCCGTCGCGGACGAGCTGCGCGGCTTGGTGCGGGATTTTTCCCATCTCTCGGCGAGGGAAGCGGCGGGCGCGGAAATCCTTGAGAAGGTTTCCGGGCGCGGGGTTCCGGTCGTTTTAGACCCGACGCTGCTGCTCACGCGGGAGGAATGGGGCGCGGCGGCGGGGGAGCGGGCGCTTGAAAGGCCGTATCTGCTGGCCTATTTTGTCTCCCCGCCAGAGCTTTTGTCGGACGCGGCGCGGCGCGTCAAGAAGCGGATGGGCGTCGAAGCCGTGCAGCTTGCCGGGACGCGCCGGAGAATGCCCGGGGCGGACAGGATGGTGTTTGACGCCGGGCCGCGCGAGTTTATCTCGCTTTTTCAAAACGCCTCCTTTGTGCTGACCAATTCGTTCCACGGCGCCGTGTTTTCCATCCTGTTTCAAAAACCCTTCATCTGCGGCGCGGGCAGCGGCGAAGACGGGCGTGTCTCCCGTACGGGCAATCTTCTGGGGCTGCTGGGAATGGAGCCGCGCTTGGACGGCGGCGAGGTTGATTTATCCGACATCGACTATGGCGCGGTTGAAGCACGTCTGCGCTCCGAGCGTGAACGGTCGCTTTTGTATCTTCAAAACGCTTTGGAAGGAACGGGATAGCATGTCAAAATCGGTTGAGCGCGAACAATGCTCTGGCTGCGGCGCTTGCGCGAATCGCTGCCCGTCCGCGTCCATTTTGATGGAGGCGGACGGCGAGGGGTTTCTCTATCCTCATGTGAAGGACGCGTGCAAAAGCTGCGGCTTTTGCGCCTCTGCCTGTCCCGTGCTGTCACCACCCGTTTTTCATCCGGCGCCGGAAACCGTCCTTGCCGCGTGGCATACGCAGGATGAGACACGGCTTCAAAGCGCCTCCGGCGGTTTTTTCCGCGTCTTGACGCGCCATACGCTGGATAAAGGCGGCTTGGTCTTCGGCGCCGCGTTTGACGGGCGCTTCCATCTGTCCCACAGGAGCGCGGACTCGGAGGACGGCTGCCAAGCGTTCAGCGGCTCAAAATACCTTCAAAGCGATACCGCCGGAACATACCGCGAAGCAAAGGACGCGCTGGACATGGGCCGCCATGTGTTGTACTCCGGGACACCCTGTCAAGTGGCGGGGCTTTACGGTTATCTGGGAGGCGACGACGAAAAGCTGTTGACCTGTGAGGTGTTGTGCAACGGCGTGCCGTCGCCCGGTGTGTTTGCGGATTATTTGGCGCATTTGGAGCGCAAGCACAAGGCAAAAGCCGTGTCCGTCCGGTTTAAGGACAAGGTCAAGGGCTGGCGCGACCCGCATTTCACCGTCGTTTTTGACAATGCCAAGCGCTATTCCAAGCCCGTCTGCGATACCGCGTACGGGCACGGCTTCGGCGCGGCTCTGTTTCTGCGCCCGGTTTGCGGGCAATGCCCCTACGCCCGCCCGGAACGCTGCGCCGACTTCACGCTCGCCGATTTTTGGGCGCTGCGCCGACCTTTGCCCGACGGCGCGGAGAAAGGGGTGTCGCTTGTGCTGGTCAACAGCGAAAAAGCGACGGGCCTTAAGCTCCCGCCGCTGTATGACCGTCAAGTACGCCCGTATGCCGAGGCCGCCGCGGGCAACGCCCGCTTAACGCGCCCGCTGACGCACAGTCCCCGGCGCGAAGCGTTTTTTGCGCTGTATCAGAGCAAGCCCTTCAAGAAAGCTCTGCGGTTCACGCTTCCGTTGTATAAACGGGCGGCGCGTCCTCTTCGCAAACGGATTCAGGCTCTTCTTGCAGCCGGAAAGCGGAAAGCGTGACGCCCACCACCAGCCAAAAGAGCAGATGCGCGCGCGGGTAAAACCAAATATATTCGGCAAAGCCGATTAGAAGGCTCCCGGCGACGCCCGCCATTCCGGCCGCGGCGATGAAATTCTTGCGCGCCGAATTGAAAAGCGTCTTGACGCTTTTTTTCAGAAAGGTTATCATCATGCCGCAGAACGATGCCACGCCCACAATCCCCAGCTCCGCCCAAAGCTGAAGGTAGAGGTTATGCGCGTGCGGCGCGACCCGCCACCATACGATGTTCAGCCAAGGGAAACGCTCGTAGTACTCCAGCAGGCTCTCGTAGACGACCTCGCTTCCCAGACCCGACCCCAAAGCCCAGTTGCTTGACACGATGGGACGGTAGGTGTCGCTGACAAAGGTACGGTAGCTGATGGAGCTATCCCCCGCGAAAATGGAGAAAAAACGGTCGGTGATGGTGGAGGGGAGCAGCGGCGCCGCCAGCAGCGCGGCGGCGAAAATCAGCGGCACGGCCCAGCGGTAGGTGAAGTAGAAAAACACCACCACAGACAGCCCGAACGCCATCCACCCCGAACGCGAGAAGGTGAGAACCAGCGCCACGGCGGGCGGCAGCGCGCCCAGAAAGGCGGCGCGTCTGCCCAGTCTGGTTTGGGCTGAAAAGAAGAGGGCGGCAAAGAAGGGCAGCGTTAAGACAAGAATCCCCGCGAAGTTGTTGGGATTGTCGAAAAACGCGTAGATGCGGCCCGGCATCCCTATAAACCGCCTGAGGTCTACCTGAGACAGGACGATATTGACGCCGGCCACGCTTTGCAAAAGCCCATACAGCCCGCCGGCCGTTATGGCGGACAGCAACACCGCGACAAATCTGGTCAGCGCGCGCCTGTCGGTCAAAACCGAACGCGTGATGACCAGCGTGAGGAACGCCGTGCAATGGAAAATCAGGAAGCGCAGGCTTAGGCCAACGCTTATCGACGTCAGCGCGCCTATCAGAACCATCAGCCAAAATGCCGCCGCGTACCAGCCCATGCGGTGCATGGCGAAGCCCTTCACATTCCCGTTCAGCGCGCCCAGCAACAGCAGCACCGTCAGCGCCAGCATCACAAGGAAGCTGTACAGGTTGTTGAACAGCCCGTGCGGCACGATAAACAGCAGGCCGACGGAAATGCCGGACACCACCGGCATATGCCGGGTGAGAAAGGTCAGCATCCGGCTGCCCAGAAGGAGACGGAGGATAACGCTTTCACCCGCCTTGGCCAGAAAGCGCGACCAAACCCTGCCGGCGAAACGGCAGAGGACGCTTTGCTCAAACGCGGCGTCCCTCATTGGCCGTCTTCCAGCGAAAAACTCGCGACACGGAACCAGAAAAACGTATCGCGAATGGCGACTTCAAACCCCCTGTTGTTGTGCAGAAGATTTCCCTCCACCATCAGTCCGCCGTCTCTGGGACGGAAGCCCCGGCCTTCCACGGTGATAATCAGATGGGAGTTGTTCGGCTTGGGCGCGGGAACCCAGACGCCTTCGGACGTGATGTTGTGGTGGCGGGTCTGCTTGACCTCAATGCTTACGATTTTTCCGACGGCGGCCCCGGACTGCCTGTCGATGACAATGTCGTCTACGGCAATCTTTCCGTTGTCAAAGTTTTCGTTCGGGATGTCGTTGTTGTCAAGAATCATAACAAACGGATAGGTCACCCGCGAGTTATCCGCCGGACTGCCCGGGCGTATGGCATACTGCCAGACAAAAATACCGGCCGCCGCCAGAATGAGCGCGAGGATGATGACGTCTACGATGTTGAATTTGGCGCGTTTCTTCTGTTCCAATGGTTTTGCCTCCTTTTCCCGTCTGTGCGGGGATTGGTTTAGTCTTGATATATCGCGTATGTTTTATCAAGCATGTCCCGAATATGAAAACGCTCCTTGGCCGCTTGCTTGGCTTTTTCCGCGCATCGCCCGCGCAAACCGGCGTCCGTCAGCAGTTTCCGCAGCGCGCTTTCCAGCGCTTTGGGGTCTTCGTCGCGGAAGAGCAGGCCGTTTTCCCCGTCGATGAGGTCGGCGTTGCCGCCCGCGTCGGCCACGGCCTGCGGCGTCCCCATCGCCATCGCTTCCAGTATATTGTAGCTGCACGCTTCGGTGTTGGCCGCGTTGACGCAGACGTCGGCGGCGCTCAGCACCTCGCGGATGTCCTCCCGGAAGCCGAGGAAGACCGTCTTTCCGCCCAGCCCGCTGTTTTCGGCAAGAGCCTCCAATTCGCCGCGCAAGTCGCCGTCCCCGGCGAACAGCATCAGAAACGGGACGTCTTTCAAGCCCGCCAGCGCTTTCAGCAGATAGCCGTGACCCTTGCCCTCCACAAGACGGGCGGCGTACAGGATGACCGGCAAGCCGTCCGGCACGCCGAACTCACGCCGCACCGTCCTGTCCGGCGACCGCGCCCACTCGGCGGGATCCACGCCGTTATGGACGAGGCTCATCAATTTTTCCGGTATCTTATTGCGAACCATCTGCTCCAGACCCGGGCGGCACACCGCGATGACCCCATGCTGGAGCGGGGACAGCACGCGGTTGGACAGGCGGGTGATAAGGTCGTTCTTCTGTATCAGGTGGTTGGTGTACACCACGCGGGGCTTGCGGTAAAACAGCCTTGACAGCAGCGCGATATAGTTTTCCCGCAAAAACTGCGTGTGGATGACGTCAATCTCATGCTCGCGGCACAGCTTGGCGAGCTTTTTGGCCGAGCGCAGGCTGTAACGTCCGGGCAACCTGACGCGCCATACCGGGACGCCCGCCTTCTCCATCCGCCCGCGCAGCAGACCGTCCTGCGTATAGGCGAAAAACGGATTGACCCGCCCCGCGTCCCGCAGTCCCAGCGCGACAGACAGCACATACCGCTCGGTGCCGCCCTGTCCGGCATGATGAATGAGGTATAAGACATTCAAAGAGAGTTCCCCCTCCCGCCTGAAAACCCTTGCCAGCAAGCACCAACCGCCTGCAACGCAAGGATTTTCGAGTGGCTGCGGGTGAAGGATTTGAACCCTCACAAACAGAGTCAGAGTCTGCCGTGCTACCATTACACAAACCCGCAAGGATACCGCATTATACATCCATACGGCGGGTTTGTCAAGCGTATGCGGTATCATTTTTCTTGACAGGACGCTGTACGCGGCGTATACTTTAATAAGGTAATGCGGACTTGATATTACGGGGAGTAATCACATGATGAAAAGGCTGTTTGCAATTATCCTCGCGCTTCTGTTGGTCTGCGCGTTCGCGGCTTGCGACATTCTTGAGGAGTTCCGCGACGGGTATGGCGACGGATGGGCTGACCCGTCCCCCTCGGACGGCGGCGGCTTGGGGGAACCCAGCGCGGACAACCCCGGCGGCGGCACGAACGGCGACGGGAAGGACGGAGCCAACGGCGGCGGCGGCAGTGACGGTGGTAACGGCGAGCCGGAGCTGGGCGGTTTTCCGTTTCCGTTTTCCGCCGCTGACTTATACGAAAATCCCGTCACCGAAGCGTCTTTGGGCGACAAGCAAGTGTATTTCGTGCATTACTGGGGGACATGGTGTCCTCCCTGCGTGGATGAAATGCCCGATTTGGGCGCGATGGCGGAGCTGTACGGCGGGGATGTGGGCTTTCTCGCGCTGCTGCAGGACTACAGCACCAACCTAGACGGGGCGTTGAATATCGTCAAGGCGTCCGGCGTCCCGAAATCGTTCATTATGGTGGACGAGCAGACGCCCGGGCTGGAAAAGCTGGCGAATATGCTGAGTACCGGGTATGTCCCGACCACCGTCCTCATCGGGGCGGACGGAGCCATGATTGGCGAGCCGATTATCGGGGCGTACGGCATGGGCTATTCCGTCATGCTTGACGGGAGCCTCGGACGATGACGACGCTTGCCCGCGCCAAACGGTGGCTTCCGCCGCTCGGCGTCCTCGCTCTCGGCCTGTCGCTGATGGCGCTTGGATTATGGCGCGGGGAATCGCGGGAACTTCTGCAAAAGGCCGTGACGGTATGCTTGGAATGTATCGGAATCGGTTGACCCGGGGGAAGCGGCGGCTTCCGGGGCGGCTTTTGGCGCAACTTTCATTTTTTCTGCTGCAAAACCCGCTGCTGAGCAACTTTTTCAACGGCACAATCTACCGGGGCGGCCTCAAACGGATTTGCACCCCCGGCCTGAACTGCTATTCCTGCCCCGCCGCCGTGACCTCCTGCCCGATTGGCGCGGCGCAGCTTTTCCTCGCGGGGGCAAGGCGCGGCCTCGGCTTATTTGTGACCGGATTCCTGCTCGCCGCCGGCGTGGCGTTCGGGCGGTTTATCTGCGGGTATCTCTGCCCTATGGGGCTGCTTCAGGATTTGCTGTACCGCATCAAAAGCCCTAAGCTCCGGCTCCGCCTGCGTTTTGCGCGGTATGCCAAATACGCGGTGCTGGCTGTCTTTGTCCTGATTTTGCCCTTCGCGGTGCGTCACCCCTTGTCCGGGCTGGGAAGCGCTTGGTTTTGCACCTATATATGCCCGTCGGGGACGGTTTTCGGCGCACTCCCGCTGCTTGCGGCCAACGAGTCCCTGCGGATGTTCGCGGGGCCGCTGCTCATCCTAAAGGCGGGGATTGCCTCCGGGCTGCTGGCCGCTTCGGTTTTTCTCTACCGGGTTTTTTGCAGAACGCTGTGTCCGCTGGGCGCGGTGTACGCCCTGCTGAACCGAATCGCCCTGCTGAAAATGCGCTGTGACAGGAAACGCTGCGTCTCCTGTGGAGACTGCGCGCGCGCCTGCAACCTTCACATCGACCCGGTCAAAACGCCCAACCACCCGGAGTGCGTCCGCTGCGGAGACTGCAAGGCCGTCTGCAAGGAACGCGCGCTGAGTTACGCCTTCGGCGCTGAAAAAAAAGATTGACAAGCGCGGCGCGGCGGTGTATCATAGGGTATCGCGGTTCAATAATCGCCCTCGGATGAATGTTCCGGCCGGGCGGTTATTATTTTATCGAAAGCCGGTGCGTACAATGTTTATCAAAGTCTTCCTGCTCCTCATTTTCTTCGCGGTGACCATTTCGGTCGGCCTGTATTTCCGCAAAAGGGCGTCCAGCGTCAACGATTTTGTGCTGGGAGGCCGCAGCGTCGGCCCGTGGATCTCGGCTTTCTCCTACGGCGCGACGTATTTCTCCGCCGTTGTTTTCGTGGGCTACGCGGGACAGTTCGGCTGGCGGTTCGGCACCTCGGCGGTCTGGATCGGCCTCGGCAACGCCTTTATCGGTTCACTGCTGGCGTGGGTTGTCCTCGGACGGCGCACCCGCGTAATGACCAATCACCTCAAGAGCGCCACCATGCCCGAGTTCTTCGGCAAGCGATATCTTTCCCCGGCGCTGAAAATCGGGGCGTCGGCGATTGCGTTCATCTTCCTCATCCCCTACACCGCCTCGCTGTACAACGGTCTCTCGCAGCTTTTCTCTATGGCGTTTGAGGTGCCGTTTGTGTACTGCATCGCCGTGATGGGCGTTATCACCGCGGTGTTTGTGGTTGCGGGCGGTTATGTGGCTTCGGCGGTCAACGACTTCATACAGGGGTTGGTCATGCTGGCGGGCATCGTCGCGGTCGTCGCCATGACGTTAAGCAGCAAGGGCGGCCTGACGGAGGCCATCAGACTGCTGGCCCTTGAAGAGGGGTATAACGCGGCGGGCGCGGCGCAGCCCGGCGTCTTCACCTCCTTTTTCGGCCCCGACCCGTCCTTCCTTCTGGCCGTAGTCGTCCTGACGTCGCTCGGCGCGTGGGGACTGCCGCAGATGGTGGCGCGGTTCTACTCCATCAAAAGCGAGAAGATGATCACCAAAGGCGCGATCGTTTCCACCGTTTTCGCCGTTATGGTCGCCGGGGGCTCTTACTTTCTGGGCAGCTTCGGGCGGCTGTTCCCCCAGTACAGAGCCGACGGCTCGGTAAACTTCGACGCCATTGTGCCGGGGATCGTCAACGAGCTTGGCGAGGCGATGGTCGGCCTTATTCTTGTTATGGTGTTCGCGGCGTCGATCTCCACGCTGTCCTCGCTGGTCATCGCCTCGGCGTCCACGCTGACGCTGGATTTCCTCAGGGGACATATCATCAAAAGGATGAACGACAAAGCACAGCTTGTCATCATCCGTTGCCTAGTTGTTGTTTTTATCGCCCTTTCGTCAGCCATCGCCATTTTGCAAATTCAGGGCAACATCCCCTTTATTAAGTTTATCGCCGACCTGATGGGCGTCTCTTGGGGCGCGCTGGCGGGGGCGTTCTTGGCGCCCTTCCTCTACGGGCTGTATTGGAAACGGGTGAGCAGAGCGGCCGTTTGGTGCAACTTCGCTTTCGCCACCGTCCTTATGACCTTTACCGCCTTCTTCTGGCAAAAGCCCGTTTTCACCGATACCTTTTTAAGCGTGATCGCGCATCCCATCAAAGCGGGCGCGTTCTGTATGCTGGCGGGGCTTGTCATTGTGCCGCTGGTCAGCGCGGTTACAAAAGCGCCGGCCAAGGAAAAGGTGGAGCATTGCTTCTCCTGCTACGAGGAAATGGTCAGCGTAAAAATCAAGGAAGATTTGGGGAGCTAGACGATGTGGCAGCCTGAACAGGAAACCATAGGCCGCGCCGAGCTGCGCGCGCTTCAGGAGCAGCGCTTTCAAGCCGCGTGGGCGCATATCTGGCTCAACGCCCCGGCGCAGCGCGGGATTTTGCGGGACGCGGGCGTCGAGCAGGGGGACGTCCGGTCGCTGGACGACCTTCACAAGCTGCCGTTCACCGACAAAAGGGCGTTTACCGAGCAGTATCCCTTCGGCCTGTTCGCCGTACCGCCGGAGGACATTGTGCGGCTGCACAGCACGTCCGGCACCACCAGCAAGCCCTCGATGGGCGGCTACACAGCGCGGGATATGCAAAACTGGAAGGACTTAAACGCGCGCGTATGCGCGATGGCGGGCGTCACCAAGCACGACACCGCGCAGATTTCCTTCGGCTTCGGCATGTTCACCGGGGGCTTCGGGCTGAACTACGGCTTGGAGCATATGGGCGTCCGCATCCTGCCGATGGGTTCGGGGCAGACCGAAAAGCAGCTTATGATGATGATAGACATGGCCTCCACCGTGCTGGTCGCCACGCCGTCCTACGCGCTGTATCTGTCCGAAGCTGTGCGGGAGGCGGGGATTCGGGATTCGCTCAAGCTCCGCGTCGGCCTGTTCGGCGGCGAGGGGCATACGCCCGAAATGGCCGCGCAAATCGAGGAAAACCTCGGCATCACCGCCACCAGCAACTACGGCCTGTGCGAGCTGGGCGGCCCCGGCTTGTCTGGGGAATGTCTTGAGCGCAAAGGGATGCACATTGCCGAAGACCACTTTTACTGCGAAATCATCGACCCCGATACCGGGGCGGTTTTGCCGGAGGGGGAGACGGGGGAGCTGGTCGTCACGCCGCTGACCCGTCAGGCGCTCCCGCTGATACGCTACCGCACCAAGGACATCACGCGGCTCAACAGCGAGAGGTGCGCCTGCGGCAGGACGCACGCGCGCATGAATCCCACGCTGGGGCGCAGCGACGATATGCTGATTATCCGCGGCGTCAACATCTTCCCGTCGCAGGTCGAGAGCGTTTTGATACGCCAAGAGCATATCGGGCCGCATTATATGCTGATTGTGCGCCGCGAGGGCGTCATGGACACGCTGGAGGTGCAGGTTGAGCTGGTGGACGGCTCCGTGCTGGAGAGCTACCGTATGCTTGAAACGATACGCGAGAAAATCCGGGCGGAGATTCGCAGCATTCTCGGAATCACGGTGAAGGTCACCCTCGTCGCCCCGCAGACGGTCGAAAGGTTTATGGGAAAGGCGAGACGGGTTCGGGACGAGAGAAAATAGCGTTCATCTCCCCGCCTGCGGCGGGGGATGAAAAGAAAGGAAGAGTATTCGATGGAAAAACGTCTGATGCTTGGCAACGAGGCTGTGGCGCGGGGTTTATATGAGGCGGGATGCAGCTTTGTTTCCAGCTATCCCGGCACCCCCAGCAGCGAGATTACAAAATATGCCTCAGAACACATCTATGCCGAATGGGCGCCCAACGAGAAGGTGAGCGTCGAGGCCTCCGTGGGCGCGTCGTTCGCGGGCGCGCGGGCTTTTTCAGCCATGAAGCACGTCGGGCTGAACGTGGCCGCCGACCCGCTGTTCACCGCGTCGTACACCGGCGTTGGCGGAGGACTGGTTATCGCCGTCGCCGACGACATGGGCTGCCATCCCTCCCAAAACGAGCAGGACAGCCGCCATTACGCCCTGTCAATGAAGCTGCCGATGCTGGAGCCGTGCGATTCACAGGAATGTCTTGACTACACGCGGCTGGCCTTTGAGCTTTCCGAACAGTATGACACCCCCGTGCTTCTCCGGCTTTCCACCCGCGTCAGCCATTCGCGCTCCGTGGCGGCGGAGGGGAAGCCTAAGCCCTACGACCTGAAAGACTATGTGAAGGACGCGCGGAAATGGGTGATGACGCCCGCCAACGCCCGGCCCGCGCACGTCAAGGTTGAAAAACGGATGCTGGCGCTGGGCGAAGCCTGCGAGACGACGCCGCTCAACACCGTCATCCGAGGTACGGAAAACAAAATCGGCGTCATTTCCGCCGGACACGCCTACCTTACGGCGCGGGAGGCGCTGGGGGACAAGGCTTCTTATTTCAAGCTGGGGATGATTTACCCCCTCCCGGTCGGCCCGATTGCCGAATTTGCCAAGACGGTGGACGAGCTGTGGGTCATCGAGGAGCTGGACGACTTCATCGAAACCCATTGCAGGAAGCACGGCTTCAAAGTGCGCGGAAAGGCCGACCTGTCGCCGCTGGGCGAATACACCGCCCAACAGCTCCGCGACGCCATCCTCGCCCCCTGTTGCGCCTGCTCCTGCGAAACAACCCATGAAAGCGGGCAGAACACTACAAATCAGCCGCAACCTACCCCGGACATTCACAGCGGGCTGTGCCCGCCTCCGCCGAGACCGCCGGTTCTTTGTCCGGGGTGTCCGCATTGGGGGAGCTTTGCGGCCATTAAGAAGCTCGGCCTGACCGTGATGGGCGATATCGGCTGCTATACGCTGGGCGCGTCGCCGCCGCTTTCGGCGATTGATTTCTGTCTCTGCATGGGCGCGTCGGTGTCGGGTCTGCACGGCGTTTTGAAGGCGCGGCCTGAGTTTGCCAAAAGCACCGTCGCCGTCATCGGCGACTCCACCTTCTGGCACTCGGGCATCACCGGGCTGCTGAACATTGTCTACAACCAGACCCCCGCGACGGTGCTGATTCTTGACAACGCCACCACCGCCATGACGGGGCATCAGCCCTCTCCCGGCACCGGCGAAACGCTGATGGGCCAAAAGGCGCCCGCAGCGGATTTGGAGACGGTATGCCGCGGGCTGGGCGTTCAGAGCGTCGCGACGGTAGACCCGCGTGACCAGAAAGCATTGGAAGCGGCGCTCACGGAGGCGCTGGCGGCCGACGAGCCGTCGGTTATCATCTGCCGCCGGAGCTGCGTGATTCAGGAGGTATGGAGATGACAAATATCGTAATCGCCGGCGTGGGCGGGCAGGGCAGTATCTTCACCGCGAAGATATTGGGAAGCCTGTATATGGCGCGCGGCCTTGACGTCAAGCTTACCGAAGTCCACGGCATGGCCCAGCGCGGCGGAAGCGTCGTCACGATGATGAAGGCGGGGGAGACGGTTTGCAGCCCGCTGGTATCGGCGGGGGAAGCCGACTATCTGATTGGCTTGGAGGCGACCGAAGCGGCGCGCACCGCCGAGCTGCTCGCCCCTCAGGGCGCGGCGTTTGTCTCCAGCCGCACCATTCCCATCGCCGGCCAAAGCGCCGTCTATGCCGTCCACGGGGACGGATGGAAGGTCGTCGACGCGCTCGGCATCGCCACCGAAGCGGGCAATCCCCGCTGTGAAAACGCCGTGCTGCTCGGCGCGTTTTCCAACGCGGCGGATTTCACCGAGGACGAATGGGAAGCGGCCATCCGCGCCAACGTCAAGCCCAATTTGGCCGACGTCAACCTCAAGGCGTTCAAGATGGGCCAATCCGCGTGAAAACCGCGCGCAATCCGCAATCGAAAGGAGTTCCGGCACCATGATAGAGCAGGTATCCGTTTTTTTGGAAAATAAGCAGGGCGCGCTGAAAAGCATTTTAGACGTCTTAGCGGACGCGGGCGTCGATATCCGCGCCATATCCATCGCCGACACCACCGATTTCGGCATCCTTCGCATGATTGTCCCCGACCCGGACAAGGCGCTGGCGCTGCTCAAGGACAAGGGCGTCACCGCGAGCAAGACGGCGGTGACGGGCTGCAAGCTGCCCGATACGCCGGGCGCGCTGCGCGATATCCTCACCGTGCTGCATATGGCGGACATTTCGGTGGAGTATATCTACGCGTTTGTCACGCGGCGCGCCGAGGACGCCTACGTCATCCTGCGCGTGGAGGACAACGCCAGAACGCAGTCGGTTTTGCAAAAGGCGGGTCACACGCTGATGACCCCCAAAGAGGTCTACAGCTTATAATGCGGGATTTTGACGCCGTTTCCCTGCGCAACACGGAGAAGATACTGGCGGCGTTTCAGAAACACCGCGTCTCCGACAGCCATTTCGCCCCGTCCTCCGGTTACGGCTACAACGATTCGGGGCGGGACGTTCTGGACGCGGTCTTTGCCGATGTGATGGGGACGGAGGACGCCATTGTCCGCCCCGCGTTCGCTTCCGGCACCCACGCCATCGCCTGCGCCCTGAAAGCGGTCTGCCCGCAGGGAGGGTATGGGGCGTTGACGGGGGAGCCTTATGATACGCTGCGTCACATACTGCGGTATGTGATAGTTGATAGTGGACAGTTGACAGTTGATAGTTGTAAGACGGTGGGGGCGTTTTTTATACAGCGGTCAAGGGGGTATGCGGAGCGTAAGGCTTTGTCGGTGGCTGAGGTGAATGGGTTGATTGAGAGGGTGCGGAGGGTTTCTGACGCGCCGGTGGTTGTGGATAATTGTTATTGTGAGTTTGTTGAAACGGAGGAGCCTTGCGGGGCTGACTTGATTGCGGGGTCGCTGATTAAAAATCCCGGCGGGGGACTGGCTCCGTCGGGCGGGTATATCGCCGGGCGGCGGGAATGGGTGGAAAAGGCCGCGTTGCAGCTCAACGCCGTCGGGCGGGACTGCGGCGCGAACCCGATGGGGAACCGCCTGCTCTTCCAAGGGCTTCTGACCGCGCCGCACACGGTCGCCCAAGCGCTGAAAACGGCGGTGTTCGCCGCCGAAAGGTTGCAGGCTCTGGGCTATGCCGTTGACCCGCTGCCGGACGAGGCGCGGTATGACATCATTCAGGCGGTGCATTTCGGTTCGCCGGAGCCGCTTCTGCGCTTTGCGCGGGGGATACAGCGGGGCAGCCCGGTTGATTCGTTCGCCGTGCCGGAGCCGTGGGATATGCCGGGATACGCGCATCCGGTGGTCATGGCGGCGGGAACCTTTGTGCAGGGGGCGTCCATTGAGCTGTCCTGCGACGCGCCCATGCGCCCGCCCTACACGGCGTATTTACAGGGCGGCCTGACCTATGAGCTGGGCCAATTAGGGATAGAGAAAGCGATTGAGACATTATGCGGGTCTTAGGCATCGACCCGGGGCTGGCCATCGTCGGCTTCGGGCTTGTGGATTTTTCGCGCGGGGCGCCGGTGCATGTGCGGCATGGCGTGATACGCACGGCGGCGGGGGAGCCGCTGCCGCGCCGCCTGCTCACCGTTTACGAGGATTTCACCGAACTGCTTGAGGCGTTCAAGCCCGACGCGCTGGCGGTTGAGCAGTTGTTTTTTCAAAAAAACGTCAACACGGCCCTGCCGGTGGCGCACAGCCGGGGCGTGATTTTAATGGCGGCGCAGCGGCACGGGCTGTCTGTCGGCGAGTATTCGCCGCAGCAGGTCAAGTCGGCGGTCACGGGCTACGGCGCGGCGGACAAGACCCAGATGATGGAGATGACGCGGGCGCTGCTCAAGCTCAAGGCCCACCCCAAGCCGGACGACGCGGCGGACGCCTTGGCCGTGGCCATATGCCATTGTTACGCAGGGAGGATATTACCATGATTTACGCGGTTTACGGAAAGGTTGACTTCACCGAGCCTTATTTGGCGGTGATTGACGCGGGCGGGGTGTGCTACGCCGTCAACACCTCGCTGCAAACCCTCTCGCGGCTCAAAAAGGGCGAGGCGGCGCGGCTGTTTACCTACCTCTATCTGCGCGAGGGGATTTGTGATTTATACGGCTTTATCTCGCGGGAGGAGCTTTCGTCGTTCAAGCTGCTGATTGGCATATCCGGCGTGGGGCCCAAGGCGGCGGTGTCGATTTTGTCGGCGTCCACGCCGGAAAAGCTGGCGCTGGCGGTCATCACCGGGGACGAGAGGGCGCTGACCGTCGCGCCCGGTATCGGCAAGAAGCTGGCGCAGCGCATCATTTTGGAGCTGAAGGACAAGCTGTCCCGCGATGTGGCCGCCGCCCCGTCCGGCGCGGGCGCCGCCGCCTTCGAGCCGGGAGACAGCTTCACCGAGGCGCAGGCCGCCCTGTGCGTGCTGGGCTATTCGCCCGTCGAGGCGGCGATGGCCGTCAAGGGCTTGGACGAAACCCTGCCGCTGGAGGAACTCATCCGTCAGGCGCTGAAACGGATGAGCAGGTAAGGGACAAAAATAATTTAGGTAGGGTGACTCAAAATGTATGTGGACAAAATAGCGAATTTTATAGACGCAGAGGGGCGGTTGAAAGCCTACCCGTCAAAGCGGAAACGGCAGATTTTCTCGCTGTATTATCTGGCTTCCAAATTTGAGCCCGGCAAACGTTATACGGAAAAGCAAATCAACCAAATACTGCAAGATTGGCATACCTTTGGCGATTGGGCTATGCTGAGGCGGGATTTGTATGAAGGGCGATTTTTGAACCGGGAGAAAGACTGCTCATTCTATTGGCTGGAAGACCTTCAGCCAACGCTTGCCTCTTTTGGGATAGAAAATGACGGCTTCGCATCCGCAAATCTGTCTTGATTTTTGTCTGTGTATACGGTATAATAGTATATACCAAGAAGGGAGGCGGTACACTTGACGGCAACCATCAGGCGGTGGGGAAACTCGGCGGCGGTCAGAATTCCGCGCCACGTTCTTTCTCAAGCCAACCTTGAAGAGGGAACCGACGTTGAAATCATTTTATCAAAAGAAGGAGAAATCACGCTGCGGGCCGTCCGCAAACGGCAAAGCATCCAAGAGCTTTTTGCCGGCTATGAGGAAGATTATTTTCAAACCGAGGAAATCGACTGGGGCAAGCCGCAGGGGAATGAGGTATGGTAAAGCAGGGAGATATCATCAAGCTCAATCTATCGCCGACGGCCGGCCATGAACAAAGCGGGTATCGGCCCGCCGTTGTTGTTTCCAACGACTTCGCCATATCCAAGACAAACGTGACCTATGTCGCGCCCATCACCAATACGGCGCGCTGTTTTCCGCTCCATGTCCCGTTGGACGAGAGGACGCAAACAACGGGCGAGATTCTTTGCGAGCAAGTGAAAGCCGTTGACCTGCACGCCAGACCGTTTACGCTTGTGGAGCGTCTGCCGGACGACCTGCTTCAACAGGTTTTGGTTCGCGTCATTAGCTGTTTCGGCTGAATATGAAAAAATTCACCCTGTCAAAGGGAGCGGTAAAAGGCGGTGAACACCCATGCCCATAGATTTTGACGACCGTGAGGAGTTCGCGGAGCAGGAACAGGAGGAGGAGCGCCTGCTGGCGCGGACGCTGACGTCGGCGGACGACAGCGAGGGGAGCCTGCGCCCGCGCTTTTTGCGCGAATATGTGGGGCAGGAGAAGCTCAAGGACAACCTGACCATCTGGATTGAAGCCGCCAAGCTGCGGCGCGAGCCGCTTGACCATGTGCTGCTCTACGGGCCTCCCGGGCTGGGCAAGACGACGCTGGCGGGCGTCATCGCCAACGAAATGGGCGTCAACATCCGCATCACCTCCGGCCCGGCCATCGAAAAGGCCGGCGACCTCGCCGCGCTGCTGACCAACCTCGACGACATGGATATCCTCTTTGTGGATGAAATCCACCGGCTCAACCGGGCGGTGGAGGAGGTGTTGTACCCCGCGATGGAGGACTGCGCCCTCGACATCATCCTCGGCAAGGGCCCGGCGGCGCGCTCCATACGGGTTGACCTGCGTAAATTCACCCTTATCGGCGCGACGACGCGGGCGGGACAGATTACCGCGCCCCTGCGCGACCGTTTCGGCATGGTGACAAGGCTCGACCTTTACACGCCTGAGGAGCTGACGCGGATTGTCACCAGAAGCGCCGGTATCCTCAACGTGGAGATTCAGCCGGACGGCGCGGCGGAGATTGCCGCCCGTTCACGCGGGACGCCGCGCATCGCCAACCGCATCCTCAAGCGGGTGCGGGACTACGCCCAAGTCCGCGCCGACGGCATCATCACCCGCGCCGTGGCGGACGAAGCCCTCCGGCGTCTGGACGTAGACCACATCGGGTTGGACGCGGTAGACCGCCGTATGCTGGAGGCCATCATCCGAAATTTCGGCGGTGGCCCGGTGGGGCTGGACACCCTTGCCGCCAACATCGGCGAGGAGGCCATCACCATCGAGGACGTCTACGAGCCGTATCTGATGCAGTTGGGCTTTCTGGCGCGGACGCCGCGCGGACGCTGTGTGACGGAACGGGCGTATAGGCATATGGACATCCCGTTGTCAATTGACAATGGACAGTTGACAATGGACAATTAACGGGGGGAGGGGACGTTGTGGACGAGAACGCGGGGATTGTGCGGGAGCATTATGACGCGAATGTGTTGGCGGAGTGGGAGCGGATTGTGGGGAGGCCGGAGTTTTTGCTGACCTGCCGGATGCTGGAGCGGTACATCAAGCCGGGGGATAGGGCGCTGGATATCGGCGGGGGGCCGGGGCGCTATTCGCTTTGGCTGGCGGAAAGAGGCTGTGATGTGACCCTTTTCGATTTATCGTCTGAAAATGTTAGATTCGCCGCCGAGAAAGCGGCGGAGCTGGGGCTTCCGCTCAAAACCGTCTCCGGCGACGCGCGGGAAGCCGATACGCTTTTGTCGGGGCCGTTCGACCATGTGCTGCTGATGGGGCCGCTGTATCATCTTTTGGAGGAGGCCGACCGCGTGAAGGCGGTTGACGCGGCCCTGCGGCTGCTGAAGCCGGGCGGGCTGCTGTTCGCGGCGTTCATCCACATGGGCGGCGGGCTGGTTTTTCTCCTGCGGGAAATGCCGGAGCATCTCCTCGAGCCGGGAGAGGAACGCTTCCTCACGCCGTTTCTTGCCGGGGACAATTACGGCGGCGCGGCGTTTACTCTGGCGTTTTTCGTCAACCAAAACAAGATACTGCCGTTTATGGCGCGGTTTCCGCTGGAAAAGCTGCATCTGTTCGGTCAGGAAAGCATCCTCGCGCCGAACGAGCATACCGTGATGAAACAGCCGCCGGAGGTCGTGGCGGCATGGCTTGACCTCGCGGAAAAGATGTGGGAGAAAGAAGACTATCTCAGTTGGTCTGAGCATATCATGTATGTCGGGAGAAAAACTCAATAACGAAGCATATAAGGAGTGTTGTTTCTATGGCGAGGCTATTCGGCACGGACGGCGTCCGGGGGATTGCGAATGAGGATTTAACGGCGCAGAAGGCGTTTTCCATCGGGCAGGCGGCGGTGGCCGTCTTGACCCGAGAGCTGCACCACAAGCCGGTCATCTATATCGGCAAGGACACGCGCATTTCCAGCGATATGCTTGAAATGGCGCTGGCGGCGGGAATCACGTCCACCGGGGCGGACGTGCTGCTCGCAGGAATCATCCCCACCCCGGCCATCGCCATCCTCACGCGGGAGCGGGCCGACGCCGGGTTTATGGTCACCGCGTCCCACAACCCGTATGAATACAACGGCATCAAGACCTTCAACCGCGACGGGCGCAAGCTCTCCGACGCCATCGAGGACGAAATCGAGGCGCTGATTACCTCCGAAATCCCGCTGGGCAAGGACATCGGCAGGGTGCGCCAAGACAAAAGCGCCGCCGACCGCTACATAGACTTCCTGCTCGGCTGCAACACGCCCGACCTCTCCCATCTGCGCATTGTCCTCGACTGCTCCAACGGCGCCGCCAGCGTCACGGCGCGGAAGCTGTTTTCCAACCTCAACGCCAAGGAGCTGCGCGTCATCCACAACGTCCCGAACGGCGTCAACATCAATGACCGCTGCGGCTCCACCCATATGACCTCCTTAAAAGAAACCGTCCTCGACGGCAAGTATGACGTCGGCATCGCCTTTGACGGCGACGCCGACCGCTGCCTGTGCGTAGACCACACCGGCAGGGTGATTGACGGCGACGGCATCATGGCCGTCTGCGCCACGCGGGAAAAGGCGCGCGGCTATCTGCCGGGCGACACCTTTGTCTGCACGGTGATGAGCAACCTCGGCCTGCGGGTCTGGGCGAAGGAGAAGGGGCTGAAAACCGCGGACGCTCAGGTGGGCGACTGGAATGTGCTGGAGAAGATGCAGACAAACGGGTTCCTTCTGGGCGGCGAGCAGTCGGGGCATATGATTTTCATGCGCCACTCCGCCGCGGGCGACGGCCAGCTTACCGCGCTCAAGCTGCTGAGCGCAATGGCGGAGACGGGGCGGAGCCTCGCCGACCTGACAAGCGATATACCCAGCTACCCACAGGTGCTGATCAATGTGCCGGTCTCCGTCAGCGCAAGGGCCATGCTGGCCTCCGCTCCCGCTGTGGCGGAGGCGGTCAAAAACGCCGAAAACGAGCTGGGGGAAGACGGCCGCGTGCTGCTCCGCCCATCGGGAACCGAGCCGCTTGTGCGGGTCATGGTAGAGGGAAAAAACGAAGCCACGGTAAGCCGTTTGGCGGAGGGAATTGCCGCCGCCGTCAAAAAATTGCAAAATAAATAAAATAATGCTTGACAAGCAGGATGAACCTGCATATAATAAGGGATGTCCGCAATGCGGAACAATAATCTGCCCTGTGCGACCCTGAGTAGAGCGACCAGCTAAACCCGGACGATCGCTGCGGCCTTGCCGCTTGGGCAATCCAGAAAGAGGGAAAACAATGTACGAGGACAAGACCCTGAATTGCAAGGAATGCGGCGAGGAATTCACCTTCACCTCAGGCGAGCAGGAGTTCTACAACGAGCGCGGCTTCCTCAACGAACCCCAGCGCTGCAAGAACTGCCGCGACGCCCGCAAAAACGCGAGCCGCGCCCCGAGAGAGTACTTTGCCGCCGTGTGCGCTTCCTGCGGAGGCGAGGCGAAGGTGCCTTTCGAACCCAAGACCGATCGTCCGGTCTATTGCAGCGATTGCTTCGCCCGCACAAGAGAAAACGGCTAAAAGCAACGTCAAAAGGGGCGGGAGCGCGAGCTTTCGCCCTTTTGTCTATCCTGCGGGCGCGGCCGCCGTCCACCGGACGCGCCGTGCGCGCCCCTACAAAACGAACAAAGGAGACAAGCTCATGGAAATCACGAAAGACACCGTCATTGGCGATATCCTCGCCGAAAAGCCCCAAGCGGCGCAATTTCTGATGGAGGCCGGGATGCATTGCCTCGGCTGCCCCGCCGCGCGCGGCGAAACGCTCGCCGAAGCCTGCGGCGTCCACGGCGTAGACCCCGACGAAATGCTTGAAAAAATCAACGGCGCCTGAACAGCGGGCGAACGCGGTTCGCCCCTACATTCGGCCGCTTCAGCTTACGCCGCGTTTGCTGGCTGTCGCGGCGCTGATACGCCCGGGCGACCGTGTGCTGGATATCGGAACCGACCACGCGCGGCTGCCGGTCTATCTGACGGAGCGCAGCCTGTGCGCGGCGGTCACCGCCACCGACATTGCCGGGGGCCCGCTGGCGCGGGCGGCGAGAACCGTCCGGGCGCACCGCCTTGAGGGCAAGGTCACGCTGCTGCTGCGCGACGGCGCGGACGGCCTGTCCCCAGACGACTACGATACCGTCACCGTCACCGGCATGGGCGGCGACACGATTTTAACCATCCTGCAAAAAAGCCCGTGGCTCTCAGAAAAACGCCTGATTTTGCAACCCCAAACCCGCTTGGCCGCTTTCGCCGCCATGCTGGGCCGCGCGCCGTCGCGAACGGTGGAGGTCGCGGAGGGACGGAGACGGTATACGGTGTTTTTGTTTGAGGCGTGAGGAACAGTTCTAAAATTCCCCTCCTTGGAGGGGTGGTACGGAGTGCCGGGGTGGTTCTATGCGCAACCGAAACGCTTACTTTTCGCTCCCATACAACCCCAAGCTGCTTGAACGCGCAAAGGAGTTGCGTAAAGCGGGAAATTTGTGCGAAGTGTTGTTATGGAAGCAGCTTCACAGAAAGAAATTCAAACAATACGATTTTGACAGGCAAAAAATCATAGGGAATTATATTGTTGACTTTTTCTGCGGTAACTGCAACGTTGTCATCGAAATTGACGGACGTTCGCATGATGAAAAAGTTGAATATGATAACGAGCGCAACGCATATCTTGAGGGACTGGGGCTGACTGTTATCCATATATCCGCGCGGGATATTATGAATAATTTCGACGGCGTTATGGAAATGCTGTATGACCACCCCGCCCTGCGGGCACCCCTCCAAGGAGGGGAATGAGGATTATCCGCGGCCATTTTACTTGCGCAAGTAACCACCCTGCCGTCTGCGGACGGCACCCTTCCAAGGAGGGGAATGGGGATGGAACGCGCCCCAAAAATTCCCCTCCTTGGAGGGGTGGCGCGTAGCGCCGGGGTGGTTTTGAAGGAGGAACCTAACCATGACAATTACCATCAACGACATTGAGCGCGCTATGTTTGAGTGGGCGCCTGCGTCTTTGGCCATGAGGGACGACCGGAACGGGTTGGCGGCGGGGGACAGGCGGGGGCGGGTTTCTCATGTTTTGGCGGCGCTGGATGTGACGCTGAACACCATCGCCGAGGCGAAGGCGCTGGGCGCGGACGTTATCGTCGCGCACCACCCGATTGTGTGGGGCGACAAAGCCCCGTGGCCCAGCAGCGACACCGATGCGGGCAGCATTTTGCTCGCCCTCTGCGGCGTGGGCGTTGCGGCGGTGACCATGCACACCAACCTTGACGCGGCGCGGGGCGGCATCAACGACGTGCTGGCGCGGCTCATCGGGCTGGAGGATGTGCGGATTTTCGATGAAAAAGACGGCATCGGGCGGATGGGCCGTCTGCCGAAGCCCATGTCCGCGAAGGACTACGCCGTGCAGTGCAAGGCGGCGGTCGGCACCGGCGTGGTGCGGTATTACGACGCGGGCAGGCCGATTGAGGCGGTGGCGCTCTGCTCGGGCGGCGGCGCGGCGGTCTTTCCCGACGCCATCAAGGCCGGGTGCGACGCGTTTGTGACCGGCGACGTCAAGCACAGCGACTTCCTCATCGCGCAGAACCAAGGCGTCACCCTCTTTAGCTGCGGGCATTTCGCCACCGAAAACATCATCACCCCGGTGGTGGCGGACTATCTGCGGGCCCAATTCCCCGGCCTGAAGGTCACGCTTTCCCGCGAGACGGCGGAGCCGTTTGTATGTCTGTAGACGCGGTTACCGTCGCGGCGCTGAGGCAGGAGCTGGCCCAAGCGCTGGAGGGCGGGCGGATTGACAAAATCCACATGCCCGCCAAGACGGAGGTACACCTCTCCGGCCGCGCCGCGCGCGGCGCTTTCCGGCTGCTCCTCTCCGTCCATCCGCAGCGGGCGCGGGCGCATCTGACGTCCGTTTCCCGCGAAAATCCCCAGACGCCGCCGATGTTTTGTATGCTCCTGCGCAAGCATTTGATAAATGGGCGCTTCGCCGGGCTGGTTCAGCCCCCGTCGGAGCGCGTTTTGCATTTTTACTGGGACGCCGCCGACGAGATGGGGGAGATATCGCGCAAGACGCTGGTGATTGAAATGATTGGACGGCACGCCAACATCATCCTCGTTGACGCCGAGAGCCGCGTGATAGACTGCCTGCGCCGCGTGGACGCGGAGATGTCGCCCGAGCGCCCCGTGCTGCCCGGCCTGTTTTACCGCGACCCGCCCAAGCGCGGCACGCCGCCGCCGGAGGGAAAGCCGGTTGAGGGGCCGGTGTCGGAAGCCCTTGACGCGCTCTATACAAAGCGTGATTTGGAGGAGCAGCTTCGCCAACGGTCGTCCGCGCTGACCAAAAAAGCCAAGACCACGCGGGACAAGCTGCTCCGCAAGGCGGGGATTCTCCGCCAAGAGCTGCACGACGCCCAGCACCGCGAGCCACTTCGCCAGAAAGCCGACCTGCTGATGGCCAATCTCCACCGCGTCGGACGCGGCGACCCGTCCGTGACCGTCGAGGACTTCTACAACGGCGGGCAGCCCCTGACCATCAGGCTGGACCCGGCCAAGTCGCAGCAGCAGAACGCCGCCGCGCTGTATAAGGCGTACGCCAAGGCCAAGAACGCCGAAGCGGCGCTGTCCGAGCAAATCACGCTGGCGGAACGCGACGCCGAATACTGGGAAAGTGTCCTCGACCAGCTCTCCCGCGTGTCCGGCGACCGCGATTTGGACGAAATCCGCGCCGAGATTTCGCCGAGCCGCAGCCCGCGCGGCAAAGCGCCCAAGCTGTCCCAGCCCATGCGGTTTCGCTCGTCGGCCGGCATGACCTTCCGCGCCGGGCGCAACAACCGTCAGAACGACCTGCTGACGATGAAGCTGGCGTCGAAAAACGATGTCTGGCTCCACGCGCAAAAAATCCCCGGCTGCCATGTGGTTATCGAGACAAACGGCGCGCCGCCGGACGACCGGACGCTTTACGAGGCCGCGTCCGCCGCCGCGTGGTTTTCCGCCGCGAAGGCAAGCCCCAAGGTGCCGGTGGACTACACGGCCGTTAAGTTTGTCAAAAAGCCTCCGGGCGCCAAGCCGGGCATGGTCGTCTACGATAAATTCAAAACCCTGCTGGCGGAGCCGGACGGGACGCTGCTTGAAGGCCTGAGGAATGACTGATGCTTTTTAAGGAAACGATACGGGACATTGACACATGGGCGGGGATTTATCAGTCCACAGAGGCGTTCGCGCCCTTGGTCGGGGCCATCTTCGCCAAGCACGGCCTGTGCTTTTCCGGGCTTGAAAACTTGACGCCGGGTTCAAACGCGGTCTTTCGTTCGGGCAGTCTGGTCGTCAAGCTGTTCGCGCCCGTTGAAGCCGGGTTTACCTCCGGCGACGGGTTTTATGTGGAAAAGGCGGCGCTGGAACACGCGAACCGCACCGTTCCTTCGCCCAAAATGCTGTATTCCGGCGTCATGCGCGACCGCTATGAGTTTCCGTATATCCTTATGGAGCGTGTCGAAGGTCTGGAGTTTATCAACATACGCGACACATATACAGGCGCGCAAAAAAGAGCCTTTGCCGCCCAAATCAAGGCCTTCACAGGCGCGATGAATGTACCCATATCAGAGGCGCATATTCCCCGTGTGACGCCGGACGGCTGCGCCGCAAATGAGCGGTGGCGGCTTTTTCCTGAAAGTTTTTGCCAAGACCGGCTCTCCGCCATACGGGGGCTGTCCTTTGACGACCCTGTCTATGTACACGGGGACTTAAAGGCCGCCAATGTCATCATCGGCGGGGGAGACGAAATCACCGTCATTGACTTTGCCGACAGCCACACCGCGCCGGCCGCCTACGAATGGCCTTTCATCGTATTCGGGCTGTTCGGGTGTGACCGGGAGATGATGGAGGCTTATTTCGGCGATTATCAAAACGAGATGTTTTACAGGACATTGACCGGCCATCTGCTGATGCATAAATTCGGCGCGTTTATCCTCATGGGCATTTGCGAGGCCGTCGGACAAGACCCGGCCTCGATAACCCGCGTCGAAGCCCTGTACAATTTGATTCGTCACTGCGTCCGCGACGGATGTGTGCGGATAGACTGAAGCCGCGGCAAGGCAATGGTTGATTTGCCCGCGATTTCAATGTATAATGGCGGTGAAAGCGAGGTGTCCCGAATGGTATACACGATCGAGGAGCTGCGGGAAAGGATATCGCCCATAGCTCAAAAGTACGATATCCCCGCCGTATATATCTTTGGTTCCTATGCCCGCGGCGACGCCACCGACGAGAGCGATGTGGACGTGCTGTTCAAACGGGAGGGGTCAAAGGTTCGCGGCCTTGTCATGGGCGCGCTCTATGAAGATTTGTCCGAGAGCATCGGCAAGGGGATTGACCTGCTGACGGAAGAATCGCTGGAACAGCACGACGCCCAAAACAGAACGCCGTGGTTTTATGAAAGTTTACTGAGGGAGAGGGTAAAAATTTATGATTAGCCCCGATATACAGCGCATCCGGCATATCCGCGAATATTGCGAGCGCATCGCGCAGACGGTTAAGCGGTATGGCCTCGACTATGACATATTCAACACAGACGGCGACTACTTTGACTCGATATCCATGAAAATCATGCAGATTGGCGAGTTGGCCGGGGGCTTATCCGAGGATTTCCGCGAACAGACAAGAAACCGGATGCAATGGGGCGCGATTCGCGGAATACGAAACCTTTTCGCGCACGCATACGCCGGAATGGATAAAAAAGTGGTTTGGGACGTAGCCATACAGGATATCCCGGGCCTCCTGCGGTTTTGCGATGACATATTACCGCCAAAATAAATACTGAGCGGCATCCCCCCAACAAGCGTTGGGGGGTTCTTTTTGTTCTAAACCCGGACAAACCCTCATAGGCTTTGAGCGAGGTGATGACCCATGCAACCGTTTGAAACCGCCGTCCGCGCCCTGCCGCAGCGATTGCGCGCGGCGGCTATGGCCTTGCCGGAATCGGTGAGGGCAAATGCCGAGGAGGTGCGGCTCCGCGCCGAGCAGCCTCTGACCGTCCACGCGCCGTCCGCCCACGCGGCAGGGGCGACGGTGGACGCCGACGACCTCGCCAAAACGCTGGAAAGCGTGTCGCACGGCTCCTTGCATACGGTGCTGGACGTTCTGCGCCACGGCTTCATCCCCCTCCCGGGCGGACACCGGCTGGGCGTGTGCGGAAGCGCCGCCATGCGTGACGGCGGAATCGCCCACATCCGGGATATTTCCTCCCTCTGTATCCGCATCGCGCGGGAAAAGAAGGGCATTGCCGACAAGCTGCTGCCCGCCCTGCTGGTCTCCGGCAGGCTGCCCAACACGCTGATTATCTCGCCGCCCGGCGCGGGCAAGACCACCCTGCTGCGCGATTTAGTTCGCGCCGCCTCAAACGGCGGCAGCCGTGTGTCGGTCGCCGACGAGCGCGGGGAGGTCGCCGCGTGCTACAACGGCTTGCCCCAGCTTGACGTGGGGCGCAACACCGACGTGATGACCGGCGTTTCCAAGGCGGCGGCGGCGATGATGTTGCTGCGCGGCATGGCCCCGCAAATCCTCGCGCTGGACGAAATCACCGCGCCGGAGGACGCCGCCGTGCTGACCGCCTGCGCCGGCTGCGGCGTGACCGTCCTCTCTACCGCCCACGCAAGCGGGACGGAAGACCTGCGTCGCCGCCCGGTATACCGCGGGCTGCTGGACGTCTTCGACCGTCTCGTGTCCATCACGGGGTCGGGCTCGGCGCGCAAATATGATATCTTGGAGGTGCGGGAACCGTGTCTGCCTCAATCGGCTTCCTTTGTATCGTTGTAGGCTGCGGGGGACTGGGTTTTCTCGCTTTCTCCCGCCTGAACGCACGGGTACGGCTCCTCTCGGCGTTTTCCATGCTGGCGGGACGCCTGTGCTGTGAAATCGGGTTCCGGCTCACCCCGCTCTCCGAATTGCCCGGACGCCTGCCCGCCCTCGGCCCCTTTTGGGACAGAATGGCTTACACGCCCTACGGCGAGGAGAGCTTCGGCGAGGCGTGGCGGCGCGCCGCCAACGCGCTTGACCTGCCCCCCATCGACCGGGCGCTGCTCTGCGAAATGGGCGAGGTGCTGGGCCGGTATGACGCGGAAAGCCAGACGGCGGCGCTGCTGGCCCTGCGCGGACAGCTTGACATATCCCTCGGCAACGCGCGCGAAAAGCTGAAAGCCAGCGGGCGGTTATACGCGCTGGCCGGGGTTTTGGGCGGCCTGATGCTGGCCGTGATACTTCTGTAGGGGATGACCGTATGCAGGTAGACCTCATCTTCCGAATCGCCGCCATCGGCATCCTTGTGGCGGTCTTAAACCAGCTTTTGATACGCTCCGGGCGGGAGGAACAGGCGATGATGACCGTTCTGGCCGGGCTGATTGTCGTTTTGATGATACTCCTGCGTGAAATCAACGGGCTGTTTCAAATGGTCAAAGACCTGTTCGGGTTCTGAGGATGGACGCGCTGTTCAAAATCACCGGCGTCGCCGTCGCCGCGCTGGCGCTCACCGCGCTGGTGAAGAAAAACTCGCCGGAAATCGGCCTGATGCTGGGGCTGTTCGCCGCCGCCGCCGTCTTTGCCGCCGGGCTTGACGCCTTTCGCTCGGTCAAGGGCTTTTTGGACGCCGCCCTCGGCGAAACGGGCGTTGCGCGGGAAGCGGCGCTCCCGGTATGGAAAACCTGCGTCATCGCCGTCGTGACCAAAATCACGGCGGAGCTGTGCCGCGACGCGCAGGAAAGCGCCCTCGCCTCCGGTGTGGAGACGGCGGGCGCGGCGCTGGGCCTGTATGCCGTCCTGCCGCTCTTCGCGTCGCTCTTTGATTTGATGAGGTCGCTGCTATGAACATCTCCGATATCCTCGGTACCGAACAGCTTGAGCGCGCCGCCCCGGACGACGTGCTGCGTCTGCTGGACGGCGTCACCGTCCACAACGCGGGGGATAGCCTTGAGGGCGGGCTGTTCGGGCTTTTGAACCGCGCGGCGGAGCTTTTTCCCGGCGCGTTTGGGGCGGGACTCCGCACGGCTCTGTCGGTGGCGGCGGTCGCCGCGCTGTGCGCCGTCGCGGCCGGCGTCTCCGAAGGGCAGACGCTCCGGTATGTTCAGCTTGCCGGGGTGCTGGCCGCCGCCGCGCTGACCGTCGCGGGCTTTTCCGGCGCTATGGCGGCGGGACGGGAGGCCGTGGCGCAGATGAACGTCTATTCCAAAGCCCTCCTGCCGGTACTGGCCGCCGCCGCCGCCGCGTCGGGAAACGTCTCCGCCGCGTTCTTCCGGCACGCTTGGACGGCGCTCGCCTCCGATTTGCTGCTGACGCTGTACGACCGTCTGCTCATCCCGCTGATGTTCGTCTACGCGGCGCTCGTCACCTTCAACGCCGCCTTGCCGCATGACATCGTCAAACGGCTGGCCGGGCTGGTCAAATGGGCGGTGGCGGGTATCCTGACCGTCTCGCTGGCCGTCTTCACCGCCTATCTCTCCATCGGCGGCGCCATCGCGGGGTCGGCGGACGCCGTGTCGGTCAAGGCGGCGCGGACGGCGCTGGGCGGGATGGTTCCCGTGGTGGGCGGCATCATCGCCGACGCCTCGGAAACCCTTCTGCTGGGCGCGGCCGTTGTGAAAAACGCCGTCGGGGTGTTCGGGCTGCTGGTGGTTCTGGGCGTGGCGCTCCAGCCCTGCCTCTTGCTGGCCGTACGCGCCGTCTGCCTCAAGCTGGGCGCGGCGCTGGCGGGCGCGCTGGGCGGCGAGGCGCTGGCGGACTATATAGATAGCCTGACCGGCTTGTATTCGATGATGCTCGGCTTGGTCTCCGCCTCGGCGTTCCTGCTGATTATCTCGGTCGTTTCCACCATTTCAGCCGGCCTGTAGGGACGCCATATATGGCGTCCCTACAATCTGGGGAGGGATTTTTATGGATTTTTTGCGCGGCTGGATTCTTGGGATGGCGGGGGCGGCGACGGTTGGGGTGTTTGCCCTTGCCGTCACGCCGGACGGCGCGGTCAAGCGGGTGGTGCGGATGGCCGCGTCGCTTCTGTTGGTTATCGCCGTTCTGCGCCCGCTGGCGGGCTGGGACGGGAGCGCGCTGCCCGACCTTGGCGCGTGGGCGGGGGAGAGCGGCGTCGCGGCGGCGGCGGGCGAATCCCTTGACGAATTGCTGTCGGTTATCATAGCGGAGAAAACCGCCGCATATATTGTGACCAAGGCACAAGCCCTTGGCTTAACCGTCGGCGTCTCGGCGCGGTGCCGGAGGGGGGAGCATACCCCCGTGCCGTGGGCGGTCACCGTGACCTCAGACAGGCCGGAACACGCGAGGAGCGCGCTGGGCGCAATGATTGCCAAAGACCTTGGCATCCCGGCGGAGAGACAAACCTATGTACAGAAGGGGGGAGGCCCATGAAGACGCTCAAGCTCCCGGAACCGCTGAGGAAATACGGCGCGCTGCTGCTGGTCGCCGCCGCCGGTCTGTTCCTTCTGATGTGGCCCAGAGGCGCGGGGCCGCCCGCGTCGGCGGCGCCGGGGACGGAAGGGGAGACGTTTGACCTCGCGGGGCTGGAGCGGAGGCTTGAGCAAATCCTCTCGGCCATCAGCGGAGCGGGCACAACGGAGGTTCTTCTGACGCTCAAGACCGACATGGAGGTGGTGGTGGTACAGGACATTGACGCCCGCAGCCGCCGCGACGCGGAGGACGGGGCCGTGACGTCAAGCGACGAGGAGCATCGAACCAAAACGGTGCTGGCGGGGGCCGCCCCCATCATCCGCAAACGCGTATACCCGGAGTTCCAGGGCGCGCTGGTCGTATGCGACGGCGCGGGCAGCGCTTCCGTCCGCGCCGCTGTCTTAGACGCCGTTTCCGCGCTGACCGGGCTGAGGTCAGACCGCGTCACCATCGCCCAGCGAGCGCCGAATCGCCGGTGAAAATTATGAAGAGGGGAGCAACTATCATGCAAATTTGGAAACGCAACGCCGTCGTGTCGGTCATTGTCCTTTTCGTCTGCGTCGCGCTGTATCTGAGCTGGTCTTACGGGCGCGAGGAGGAGGACGTCCCTGTTTTCGACCCGGTTTCGGGCTTTGCCTCGGAGCAGACGAATCCGGCGGGGCATCTGTCCTCGGGAACGGAGGACGGCGGCGAGATTGCCGGCGCGCCGGTCAGCTCGTATTTTGACGAGGCGCGTCTGTCGCGCCGCAGGGCGCGTGACACGGCGCTGTCCATCCTTGCCGAGGCCGCCGAACGCGAGGGCGTCTCGCAGGACATCAGAGACAACGCCAGCGGCGAGATTGCCCGCATGGCGCAGAACGCCCTGATTGAGGCCAACATCGAAAACCTTGTGATTGCCAAGGGGTTTGCCGAGTGCGTCGCCATCATCGGCGCCGACGGCATCAGCGTCATCGTCGCCGAGCCGTCCGGCGGCATGACCGCCGCCGACGCCGCAGTCATCACCGACATTGTCGTCACCGAGAGCGCCATCCGCGCAGCCGACCTGAAAATCGTACACGTAGGGGTGTAACCCCGCCGGCCGTCTCTGCATACGATAAAGCAGAATACGGCAAAGCGAGGTGAACATAGTGGGCTTTGGCAACTTCGGCGGCGATAACTGCTGCATTTGGATTATCCTGATTATTGTGGTGCTTTGCTGCTGCTGCAACTAGGGATACCGGCGCCAAACCCCCCGCCCGGATAGGGACGGGGGGTTTTTTGCTTATCATAAATCATGTCCTGCCGGGACATGATATCACATACAAAGGATGTGAGCAAGACATGAGGCAGTGCGGCAGGCAGACGGCTTGTTTGGAAAACCCGGTGGCTATCGGGGCGGCGGCGTGCGTGGCGGGCAAAAAAGAGGGTCTGGGGCCTTTGGGGGACAGCATAGACAATGTTTATCAGGACGGGCTGCTGGGGCTGAAAAGCTGGGAACAGGCGGAATCCGCCATGCAGAAGGACGCGCTTGAGCTGGCGCTGGGCAAGGGCGGCTACGCCGCAAGCTCGCTTCGGTATATTTTGGCGGGCGACCTGCTGGGACAGTGCATCGGCAGCGCGTTCGGCCTGCGGGACTGCGCCGTGCCGTTCATCGGGCTGTACGGCGCCTGCTCGACGATGGCGGAAGGGCTGGGCTTGGGCGCGATGCTGATAGACGGCGGCTTTGCCGAAAGGGTGGCGGCGGTGACGTCCAGCCACTTCTGCGGCTCCGAAAAGCAGTTCCGCCTGCCGCTGGAATACGGCGGTCAGCGCCCTCCCACCGCGCAATGGACGGTCACCGGCGCGGGCGCGGTCATCCTAGACGCGGACGCGGGGCCAGCCCCACATGTGTCGCATGTTACGTTTGGCAGGATGATTGACATGGGAACCACCGACGTATCGTATATGGGCGCGGCCATGGCCCCGGCCAGTGTTATAATAGGACCATATCCGAAAGACCGGTGCGCCGGGAGGGTTCTACAAAATACTGAAAATAAAGGGGTTGAACGATTATGGCAAAATTTTCTGAATCAAAAGCACCCATCTTGGCAGCGTTCACAATGCTATGCGTTATCATCATGACAGCCTACATTCTACGGAGCAATGACGTAAAACCGGAATTACCCCCAACGCCTCCGTCCTTAGTCGAGGTAGCAAACTCTCCTCCTGAGAATACCTTGGATGAATCCCCGAAAATCATCAAGGAAACCGAAGCCGAAGTCATAATCAATCTCACAGAACCAGACACATTTGAAGAACCACCGTCGGAAGCACTTCCCGAAATGCCCGACACCATTTCCGGCGAAACGCCCGCGCTACAATCACCCGAATCCCTGCCGCCACAGACAACGCCACCGGCGACCAGGCCCTCGCCTTCGCCTCCGCAGTCAAGCGCACCCGTCCCCGGCAGCACAAACAACAACGGCGAGTTTTATGACCCGGTGTTCGGATGGGTCAAACCGGGTGAGGTTGTGGTAACGCATATCGACAGCGATGGCGATATCAATAAAATGGTCGGCAGTATGGGATGATAATATTTATATCGTCAGCGTCGCCAACGGCACAACATTCACACCGTCGGGTCGCCTGTACGCAAAACCGTTGCCGGTAATGACCGTCAGTGCGGCGGGCGGTTTGACTTTGTCTGTGTCAATTTTCGCCGCGAACTTCAAGAGATTACTCGCCGCTTCATCAACCGAACCGATGCCGAGCTTGATTTCAAAGGCGCTCCACGTGCCGTCCGCGTATTCAACGACGGCATCTATTTCCAGTCACCGACAGCCATTGACGGGTCGGCGAAGTGCCGCTTCGGAGATTTGCGGAGCATATCGGATGAGCGGATGTGCGTGTTCCATGCCGGAAGGTTGTCAACCGCCAGCAATCTTTCGAGCGCAGATAAATAATCCGCGACCGTCTCGTCGTCCAAGCCGCTGTCGCTCCCGCCGGTGTCTTTCGCAAGCGCGGTCAGAGTAACCTCGGTGGATATGTTTCTCGCAAGCGATTGGAGCAGGCGCGTCACCTTATATGGGTCGCGGCGCTTGTCGGACACCTTGCTCAAATCCACTTCGGCAATCAGCGACATATAATCGCTGACAAAACGCAACCCTTCGGCGGCACCCTCATCAAGCATAGCATCCGCTAAATTGCAAGGGGAACATCCGCTAATTTGTAATTGTTTCAGCCGACAAAAAAGGTGCGAACTAAACGGCGGGAAGAGCTGATTATATGACCGCATCATTCTCCAATGGCTTACCTTCAACATTATACGTTGTGCTGAACACCATATCGGCAAGCTCTTTGCGAAACTCCGGGTTATCATTAAACAGCTTAAAAAGCTCCATATTGTCAGAGAGCATATTGAACATTATGGCCTGCAATGCACGGTCGCTTTCGGTGCGGGCTTCCTGTTTGTCAGAGTTGCGCATGGCGTTTTGATATTTCTCATCCTGTGATGTCTTTTTAGCGGCATATCGAATGTCTTGCTGCGTTTTCTCCGGGTCGGTGAAAAATTTGGCATATTTTTCATTGAACACGTTAAGTATGCTCGAAAGCAAATCAAGCTCGGCTTCACTCTTGCCGCCGATTCCTCCCGTGGGTACGGGGTCAACCTCCGCGTCCGCATCTTCAAGTATAATAGACATTTGAACTTTCGCTTCGGTTCTGTAACTATCGAGGTCGATGGCTTCCAAAATACCCGCCGACAAGTCTTCTTCTATCGGCGACGGCAGTTTAGGCAGGAGTAAGCGTAAGAAAATATACAGCTTCTCCCACTCCGGGTTACCATAGGGCAAAATAGCGCCCAAGAAGGCGTAGGTACGCGCAAAACCCTTGGCTGATGCTTTAAATATTATCTGTGCGTCTTCTTCAAGGGCTTTATACAGGTTGGCGCAGACATCAAGGAGCGGGTCGAGCTTATCACGCCCGGCGTCGCCGAGGTAGAGTTCCACCAAGCTGTCAACATGGTGCTGCGTGTAGACCTCGTGCTTCTCCATGTCCGCTATAAGGTCATATAATTTATTCGGATCGGTTTCGCCCGACAAAATGGTGGTGCGGTAGTAAGTCGAAAACGCTTCCTGTATATCTTCAGGGTCATTGGCGAAGTCAAGCACGAATGTTTCATCCTTCTGCGGGTGCGCCCGATTGAGGCGCGAGAGTGTCTGCACGGCTTTTATGTCGGATAAGATTTTATCAACATACATCGTGTGCAGCAGCGGTTCGTCATACCCTGTTTGGAACTTGTCGGCAACAACTAAGAACCGATACGGCTCTTTTTTGAACGTCTTTTCGATAAGGTTGCTGGGGAATCCATTTATGGACGTTTCGGTTACGTTTTCCCCGTTGTACTCTTTCTCGCCGCTAAACGCTATGATAGCTTTATACGGACTTTTGCGTTCTTCAAGGCATCGGCTTATAGCATAGTAATATTCTATGGCGCGGTCGATGCCCCCTGTGACAACCATAGCTCTGGCTTTACCGCCGATTTTGCCACGGGCTATGACCTGCTCGTGGAAGTGTGTTACCATGATGTCCGCTTTGACGCTTATCGGGAAAGCGTCACTCTCGACGAATTTGCGGAGCTTCTTCTGTGCTTTCTTTTTGTCGAACTTCGGGTCGTCCGCAAGGGTTTTGATTAGCTTGTAGTAACTTTTTATCGGCGTGTAGTATTGCAAAACGTCCCTGATAAAGCCCTCTTGTATCGCCTGCTTCATGGAATAATTGTGGAACGGGTAAAACTTCCCCTCATCCTCGCCGTTTGCAGCAACGCCTCGCCGCCCAAACATCTCCAGCGTTTTGTTCTTCGGTGTTGCAGTAAACGCAAAATAACTGGCGTTGGTGAGCATTTTACGCCCCTCGACCAAAGCGTTAATTTTGTCCTCAATGTCCGCGTCGGGGTCATAATCGCCGCCGAGCGCGAGGTTCATCTGAGCCGACATACTGCCGCTTTGGGAACTGTGGGCTTCGTCTATGATAATGGCGAATCTGCTGTTTTTATGAGCGGTACCGATGTCATCAAGGATAAACGGAAACTTATGCACCGTTGTTATAATAATTTTCTTGCCGTTTGCAATCGCGCTGCGGAGGTCGCCTGACGCTTGCGCCCACGCAACGATGTTGCCCACCTGCGCGAACTGTTTGATGGTGTTCTTGATTTGCTTGTCAAGGTTCACTCTATCGGTGACGACGATAACGGAGTCTATGATGGTTGCGCCGTCCACTTCAAGCCCGACGAGCTGATGGGCGAGCCACGCGATGCTGTTCGACTTGCCGCTGCCCGCGCTGTGCTGTATCAGGTACTTCTGCCCGACGCCGTTCTCCCGCACATGAGTGAGCAAGGACTTCACCGCCGTCAACTGGTGGTAACGCGGGAATATCTGCTTGTAGCTGACCTTGCCCGTGTCTTCGTCTTTTTCCTCGACGGCTTGCGCGTAGTTTTCAATGATGCCCGCAAGCTCGGTCTTGGTCAGGATTTCCTTCCAAAGATAGTCTGCCATAATACCGTCCGGGTTCGGCGGGTTGCCTGCGCCGTCGTTGTAGCCCTTATCAAATGGCAAAAACCATGACTTCTTCCCGTCCAGCTTGGTGCAGAACTTGACACGCGCATCGTCCACGGCGAAGTGCACCATGCACCGCTTGAACTGAAACAACAGCTCCTTCGGGTCGCGGTTGGTTTGGTATTGGTACACCGCATCGTCCACGCATTGTTTGGTGAGCTGGTTCTTCAACTCGCAGGTAATGACGGGCAAGCCGTTGATGAATATTGCGAAGTCCAACGCCAGCCTAGTGTTGTCTGTGGAATACGCAAGCTGCCGTGTGACGCTGAATATGTTTTGCGCGAACTGCTTTTGCGCCGTTGGGTTCTTCTCCGAGGGCGTCACATAAAACATCACAAGGTCGGCGGGGTATACCTTAAAACCTCTCCGCAGCACGTCAATCACACCGCGCTTGGCGATTTCACCGCGCAGCCGGTCAAGGAATTGCAACCGCTTTAAGTCACTGCCCGCAATACCGAGCCTCGCCATCTGCTCCGGCTGCGTGTTTTCGAGAAACCGAAACAGACGCGGCTCGTCCACGGCGTACTCGCGGTTGTAGTCCGCGCTTGCGCCTTGCTCGAAGCCGTTTTGGGTGGTGAGGTGGTTGACGATTAGGGCTTCGAGGGTGGCTTCGGTTGTGTTGGTGGGCATGGTTTCACGCTCCTTTTCAATGATATATCGCCTTTGTTTGACTGTGAATTCCAATATATCCCATGCAAGTCAGTGGTGTTTGACAAATCGAGCCGACACGTTCCGAAGTGCATCGGGTTCTCATCGCTAAACTTGCTTTTGGGATTAGTTATGTATGTATAATACAGTACATACTCGCCATTTTCTTCGATTAAGTTGCTCGTGATGGTGTAGCTTATGGTTTCGTTGGTAGTGATTTTAACACTTACAGATAATAGAGACTGCTTTATAACGATGTTTGTGTTCTTCTTGCCTCGCTTACCTTTATGCTCGTATTCGATAGTCCCTGAATATGCACCGTATATTAGAGGAGTTTTATCAAATGGGTTATATCGCCAAAAAATACGCTCGTATAGACCCATAAACACAAGCGTTATGCTTACCACTTGTCCCATGTGACCGAAAGCGTCGTATAATCCTGTTGGCTTTGTAATTAGACAACGTATAATAAACAACCCAATCGCTAAAAATAGACCGATTACAAGAAACTTCTTCACAGCCCCCTTCATACCCATATCTCGTTACACCTCATACTCGTAAAAGGAATACAAGTCAGAAACAAACTGCTTGTGTACGGCCTTGTCGGATTCGTTGGTAAATAAAGGCTTTATTCCGTTTGCCTCTAAATAACTTCCGTAGTTATCTAAATCATAATACAGATAATTCACGACTTTATTGAATGTGTACCATAGAACGGTAGAATGCTCTGTGTACACGGTGTCGGTTACATTCCAAAGTAAAGACTCCAGCGTAAAAGATGTCGCTTTCTTGGCTGAGTTGAAGCCAGTACCTTCCATAATGTGACGCATTTTTTTAATGATACGCACCATGCGTTTATAGGCGCAACTTGTGCTGTTGTCTTTTCTCACTCCGTTTTCAATATGTTGCTCAGGGTAATTTATTATCCTTTCGTTGTCATCGGTTCTGATGACTATTCCTTCGATGCGGTTAGTTTCATTTGTCGCGTAGTCATTGAGGTAATTTCGTAAACGAATACATGGAACTGTATCTGCATCTTTTCGGTAAGCATTACCGTGAACCTTTATTGATTTGTTCTTTCGCTCCACATCATTTCTGAACGTATATAATAAGCACTCTTGGATTTCATCTTTGAATGACTTTTGAGGCGATGGAACGACGGTAAACCTATAATGCTCGTCTGTTATTCCAGGGCGGTACTCGGTTTGGAAGACATCCTCTTGAATGATGGCAATATCTACATCGCTTTCCATACGGACACAGGTGTTATTAGCATATGAGCCTTGAACAAACATTTTAATCCGACGCCCTGTTGCAGGGTTTCTCATTTCGAGTAAATATGCAGAGGTTCCGTTAAACATTCGCGTAATTGGCTTATAATCATCTGTGTAGCCAAAAATCTTTAAGGCATCACGAACCATAACAATAGCATTTTGACATTTTTGGTCTTCTGTGACACTCATCGGAGCTGCATATGCCTGCAACTGTGTTTCAGTAAATTTCATTCCATATCCTCCTTGTCTTCGACATCGAAGATAAGGAGCGGCTCGTCCACGGCACACTCGCGGTTATAGTCGGAGCTTGTACCTTGCTCGAAGCCGTTAATATCTATGAGATGGTTAATTATTAAGGCTTCAAGGCCCGATTCGTGTGTGTTGGTTGGCATACACAGCGTCCTCCTTAGGTTTTACGATGTATATATCATCAGCCTCAAAGCCTTCTTTAATATAAAGCTTCGGTGTGTTTTGTTCTGCAGGACTTTCAAGCATTAAGGTTCCCTTAGCCTGTTCAAACGCTCTCTTGAGTGACAATCCAAAGCCAAGGGAGGAATAAAATTGAGCGGCAAAGGTACACGCACCAGTATCGCTTACAGAATTGGTCATACCGATAGCAGCATCAACGTGTTCTACTACAGCCTGTGCTTGCTCACAAGAAAAGCAAGCGTTGAAGAACATCAAGTGTATTTTATCCGAAGCCGAAGTTATTGTTTGAGTTATGGCTTCTTTCGTTATGAACTTCGAGCTTCCATCGGTGTTTTCAAGCACCAGTTCGCCGGTGTCTGCGCCATGACCACTAAAATGAATGACATCGGGATTGAGTTCATTTATTGCTTGTAATATATCTAATGGGCGAACAGCCCAACGGCTCTCAAACAAAATAGAATCACGATGTTCTGATTTCCTAATCATTTCCTGAATTGACCGTACTTCCTGATCCAATCGTAACTTGTCTGTATCAAGAGGGTTTGTGGCAAAAAACAAAACAGTTATCTTCTCAGGCACATATTTAAGCCTGTCAACCTCGGCAGACAGTTGTCGCTGAACGGCACTCTGCTGTTGAAGTGACTGGTTAATACTTCTTAACTGATGCTCGTTTTCCTGTAAGCGTTTCTTTTCGTCCTGCTCATGCTTCTTGTTTAGTCGGTCTTCTTCCTGACGATACTTCTTTTCTTCTGCGGCGTATGCCTTTTCTTTTGCCGCAATTTTTTTGTCGATGCCAGCAACTTTCTTATCAATGTCGGCCAGAGCCTTGATTGCACGGTCTATTTCATTCATCTTTGACTTGGCAGTCGATGTTGATTTTGTTTGCGATATGGCTCTTTTGGCAGAAGCAATTTTGTTGTTCAATGCAGGGACTTTGTGCGTTTCCCTTGCTTTATCGGCAGACAATTTGGCTAATTCATCCCGTTTTCGCGCCATATTACTCCTGTATGTATCAATTAACGCCATGTTTACTTACCCTCCCTGTTATCGGTATTCTTTAAAATCCCAAAAATCCCTTTCAACGCCTTAGTTATGACCATCTTCACGCTTTCTTCGGTAATCGCCGCAAAGTAGATGATAAGAATTGTGAACTTAATATCGGTCTTTATATGCTCATCGGACTTGTCAGCATATGGGTTCTCGGCGTAAATTGCCCGGCGACCTGTAATTGGAGTAGTTGCGTTGATAAATTTCTCATACTTTTTAACTTTTTTGTCTATGAGCGATATGGCATCTTCACGACAATAGCTAGACAAGATATTGTGGAGAGGCTTTGCTTCCATAATTGCTAACGTCCCCGTATGTGCTTTATCCAAAGTTCCCTTGACTGCCTTTATTGCCTTATCAACTTTCTCGGACTCGGATAACTTGACTTCATCAAATACCGCATCAACAGCGGCTTCTGTAAAAATGCCGATGAGTTTGTTGGCTGTTTCTCCCATTTATTCATCCTCCATGTCTTCTGTATTTTTCCCATTCTCCGCAACATCCCCCACCGTTTCCCCCTCCGCTACCATTATATCACGCACGTCAACCCTGCCCGTGACGACATCGAAGATAAGGCGTGGCTCGTCCACGGCGTATCGCGGGTGTAGTCTGCGCTTGCGCCTTGCTCGAAGCTGTTTTGGGTGGTGAGCCAGTTTATTATGAGGGTTTCGAGACTGGATTCTCTTGTGATAGTAGGCATAGGGTTTACCTCACTAATTGAAATAATTTATCATAATTACAGGATTATAGCCGAGAAGCCGCACTTCCTTCTTCCATGCATCAATTCTGTTTTTAAGCATGAGCATTCCAAGCTGGTTAATAATGGGTTTTTCATCTGCAATGTCCAAATGAGTTCGCCTATCGAGTACAAACCAAACCCCAATGTTCCTTGCTGCAGGAAGGTTTGGTAAAGCGTTGTGCTTATATAATTTTAGTGTGCTTGTTGATTGGTCAAGTGCATAACACAATACAGAAGATGCGTTACCAATTTTAACCGCATATAAAGCCCCTTCTTTTGATAAATCCATCAATTCGACCTTTGAACCTCCAATTCGGTTTTCTTCGCGGTCGTGGCAATTAAATCCATATTTTTCGCTTAAATAGAGATTATACGCACGCTCTCTATAATATTTCTTTTTGAACTTTGCTTTGATTTCATCTTGTCCAAGTCCTTGATAAATTGGTTCATCCTTTTCGACATCGTATCTGCTAGCAATAAATTGCTCATGTAACGCTGTCGTAAAGTCATATTGCGGATTATAATAAGCCTCTATTTCGTTGAGCGAATCGGCCAAATAACCTAAATAATCATCATTGAAATAATACCATTTTCCCTTTGATAAGACACAGCGTAGTTCTTCATCAGTATAGTCAATCAAATTATACAACTTGTCAGTACGGACGGATACGCCGTTATATAAACTAATTACTGAAATCTTGTCCAGTCCCGCATATAAGGTCAGGTCATTCTGGAGTATAAATTCCGTTATTACTTCTGAGGTAAGCTGACTAACTGAAACTTCACGTCGCCCATATTTAATTGTAAAGGTGGCATCATTTCGATTAAATATTTCGGTTACGCCAATAATATCTAATTCGGATAAGTTTATGGCGAGTGGGTTTTGTTCGAGGTCTTCCGCTAATTTTCGATTAAGATTGGCTATAATATCTTTATTAGAGACTTTATTAAACGCAGGAATTTTATTAATTACTTGCTCATTAACCAGCGTTTGTCGCACATATATGAGAACGTCAAGGATAGCATCAACGGAGTCAGGGGGAATTTCAAATTTTATGGAATGTCCAGTTTCAACACCAGACGCGAATATTTCAAAATCTTCCGGCAGGTCTACTTTTACTTTAAGTTTTGCAAATGACTCGCCACTATCGAACTCAAAACTATTATAGTTAATATATGTATTAACGACTTTATTCTTTTTCAAATTTGGGGATAACAATGTGGTCGTTTTTACTTCTTTGTATTTAATCCTTTTTGCAAATTCAAAGGCAAAATCGGTGTCACAATACTTATCTACAGTAAAAAACGAAAAGCCGTATGTACATGCGAACACATCGTCATTTTCTTTGATAATCAATATGCCTCTCGGGTTAGGACAAGAGATTAAGCCATTTTCACCAAAATGATTAAGTAGCCAATTCCAATCAATTTGATTTTTATTGTCGGGAACATCTTTATATAATGCCAGTTCAAACTGACATGGTTGGGTGTCAACAACTTTTTCTATTATTTGCAAAGCTCCCACCGGAGAATAATTCTCCTTAATCACCGCATTAAACTCATCGTGTTTTTGTGCATCAATTTTATACAGGTTAAGCCGTCCCATTTATTCATCCTCCATTTCTATTGTGTCATCATCTGCATCCCCATTCGCCGCAACATCCCCCACAATCTCCCCCTCCGGTACCATTATATCACGCACGTCAACCCTGCCTGTAACGACATCAGAGATAAGGCGTGTGCGGTATTCGGCGAACAGGGTGAGTTCTTGGCGTAGCAAGGCGATGGCTCGGTCTATGTGCGAGCATTGTTTGTCTAAGACTGCGATAACACGCGCCTGCTCGGCTTCATCAGGCAAATGAACATGGGTGCTGTTAAGTATCGTGCGCGTTATGCTATAGACCTTAACGCCGTTCACTTTCTGCTGGATTTGTGAGCGATAATGGTTTGAGGCGAAATAGTACGCGATATAGCGAGGCTTAAACGGGCGGTTGGCTCGTGCGATAATCGTATGATACCCGGCGAACGCCTTAATATTGCTATTGAGGTATGTAAAATTCCCCGACCCGACAAGGTCTTCTGAGGTGTCAGCAAACACGAAGGCTCCGTATTGAAGCAACGACTTCGGCGATGATGTCAGGTAGCTATCATCGACACATTTAAGCGGGTGAATGGCTGGGTCTACCTCAAACCCGTATTTTGAATGAATTTCACCGTAACTCACACAGGGTATACCGTCTTCCTTTAAGTCGGCTTTGGTAATTCCTAACCCCTTGCTTAACGAAAACAAGTGTCTGAACCTGTATTGTTCGCCATTGGTGTTGCCGATGGTGTCGTCTACTGCTTTTCGTCTTTGCTCCCCCAACAACCCAATCTGCCGTTGCTTTGCATTGATGAGCCTGTTCACCTGCGACACCTTCCAGTCGAGGTAACGCACGATTTGGCCTTGCTCATCACGTGGCGGGAGGGGGATTTTTATTTGCATAAAGGTGTCTTTGCTTACAACCTTTCTCAACCCAGTATATAACGGACGCAACCCCTTTACATTATCAACGGCGATAAAATAATATTCGAGGAACTTCGGTTCAATATTGTCTATGTTAAAAATATCATAAGCACCCGTTATCATGCCGTCATGTCTTGATAAGCCAACCGTTCTGGGTGTTTCGTCAACGTCAAACAAGCAAAAGATAATTTGCCCTTTCGTTACTATCTTGTATGTGCCAAAATCGCTTGGGAATTTACCGCCGCCATCCATATCACGGACAATCACTCCCTCTTTTGTGAGAGACAATAACGTATAATTGGCAGAGTTCGTGCCGACAGTTTCTTTGGTTTCGGTTAAGAAAGTTTTTAATCGGCGGGTTTCCCATCTCACTCCCCGTCACCTCCGGTCACGGCGATATCTTCTTCCTCGTAATAATAAGAGTAGTCAATACCTTTCATATACATCTCGCGGTCGTTGATTTTATCCGTCAGCGCGGACGGCAACAGGGCTTTAATCTGTGCGGGGTTGGCGGCGCTTTTTTCCATCGCGGAAAGATAGGCTTTTTTGTTTATCGCGCTCCAGTCAACGCACAGCTTCAGGTTCTTCTTCAGCATCATATCCAGCCAAATGCGCGTACTTCTGCCGTTGCCTTCCATGAAAGGGTGCGCCACGTTCATTTCAACGTATTTATCCGCGATTTCATCTAAGGCGCTTTCGGGCATTTTCTCTATTTTTGCAAGCGTTGCGGGCAAGAATCGCGCAACAGCGAATTGAAAACCGCCCTTTGCGATGTTCAGTGTTCGGATTTGCCCTGCGAAGTCATACAGACCGCCGAACAGGTAGCCGTGGATTTGCTGCAAGCTTTTGGTCGTACCGACTTCTATCGTGTCAAGCAATGAGCTGTCAAAAAGAGCGTAGGCTTTGGATTTGCTCTTGCCGTCAATGGTTTCATCGCTGTATGTGAACCATTGGATAAAACGATTTGCCTGTTTACTGGGGAAGTTTTTGGCAAGCGCAATAATACCGTTATAATCGAATGTATCGGTCAAATATCTTTTGCCGTCCGCTGCTTTAAGTTTCAGTTGGGTAGCGGCGCTAACCAACTGAGGATTTTCTTTTTTCAGCTTTGCTTTGAGATATTTCCAGTAATTTCGGTTTTTCTCATAATCATCGACATCACGAAGAACACCGACTACATCAAGCACGGAAAACCACCACTTGGAATTTGTGTCATCCCAAATGGCGCGAACCTCTCTGTCGTCAAAAAAACGGATGGAGATTTTATTCAACTCCCCAACACCTCCTCCAACAACCCCTCGGTTTCGTCGATACGCTCGCTGCCGACTTTGGCAGCCACATCTTAAACGGCTCGGCTTTTTTGCTCGGAATGGACTGTATAAGGCGCAAGACCTGTTCTGTGTCGGCGACGTCGGTGTCCCGCATTTTGCCGTCCGGCGCAAGCATTTTCAACTGGTAACAAGCTGTTACCAGTTGACTGCCCTCTTTTGCCAAGCGTCCCTTTAAGACCTTCCAATATTTTCGGGCGGTTTGATAATCGCTGTCGGTCAGAACAGCGCACACATCAACAACGGAGAGCCAGTATTTTTCGGCTTCCTCGTCCCATTTATAACGGATGCGTTTATCTTCAAAAAGTTTAATCTTGTTCTCGCTCAACTCCCCAACACCTCCTCCAACAACCCCTCGGTTTCGGCTTCCAACGCCCGTATGTCGGCGATGATTTCAGACAACTCCCGAAGCTGCACGGGCTTGTAGAAGTGCTTGGTGAAGCTGATTTCATAGCCGATTTGGGTTTTGCTTTCGTCAACCCAAGCGTCGGGCGCGTAGGGCAGCACCTCGGCTTTGATGAATGCTCCAATGCCGCCGGGGTGGTCGAGAGGGATTTGCTCCGTGTCGATGAGGTCTTTGTCGGGTATCAGCTTGCCTTTTTTATCGCGGAGCGGCTTGCCGTCCTCGCCGTATTGCGGGCGGTTGACGGTGACTTTCCAATACCCGAACGCGCTGTTATCGAAGATTTTACTGTATTCGTTGTCCTCGAAGTCGGTGTAGAGTTTGTATATCTGCTCGCGGATTTCGGGTGTCAGCTCGCAGTTTTTGTTTCCGAGGTTCTTTCTAAGCGGGGATTTGAGCGTGGTTGCGTCTATAAGCTGTATTTCCCCTCTGCGGCAGGGTTCTTTTCGATTAGACAGCACCCAAATAAACGTGCCGATACCCGTGTTGTAAAACATATTATTCGGCAGGGCAATAATGCACTCTACTAAGTCACGCTCTATCATATAGCGGCGAGCGTTGCTCTCGCCTTGCCCCGCGTCGCCCGTGAACAAGCTCGAACCGTTATGAACCTCGGCGATACGGCTACCCAGTTCGGTGGTTTCTCTCATTTTGGCTACATTATTAAGCAGGAACAGGAGTTGCCCGTCACTTACACGCGGTATCATTGAGAACTCGCCCTCACCCGCGAACGAAGTCACGAAGCGCGGGTCTATGATACCTTTCTTGCCGCCGAGCTTGTCCGCATCATTTTTCCATGATTTGCCGTAAGGCGGGTTTGAGAGCATAAAATCAAACTGACGGCTGGGAAAACGGTCATCGGTTAGTGTGCTGCCATAGGCGATATTCTCTACGTTGCCGCCTTCGCCTTTGAGTAGCATATCGGCACGAGTTATTGCGTAGGTTTCGGGGTTAATTTCCTGCCCGTATAGGTTGATTGATACCGCTTTTTCGCCCTGTGCTGCAAGGTCGATTAGACGGTCTT
>WRKO01000017.1 GCA_009782215.1 Oscillospiraceae bacterium
CCGACGGCTCCCAGTCTCTGGCGCAAGGCTCCACCCAGCAAGCCGCCGCCGTGCAGGAGCTCTCCTCCTCCATCTCCGAGATCGCGGTTAAGACCAAGGAGAACTCGGAAATGGCGAACAAGGCCGCAAATCTGGCCAACAACATCAAGCAAAGCGCCGAGAAGGGCAGCCACCAGATGGACGAAATGATGGCCGCGGTCAAAGACATCAACGCCGCCAGCCAGAGCATCAGCAAGGTCATCAAGGCCATCGACGATATCGCGTTCCAAACGAACATCCTCGCCCTCAACGCGGCGGTAGAAGCCGCCAGAGCGGGACAGCACGGCAAAGGCTTCGCCGTCGTCGCCGAAGAGGTGCGCAATCTCGCCAGCAAATCCTCCGACGCCGCGAAGGAAACGGGCGTGCTGATTCAAAACTCGGTGGAGAAGGCCGAGCTGGGCGCGCGCATCGCCGACGAGACCGCCGCCAGCCTGACGGAGATTGTCAGCGGCATCAACGAGAGCAGCCTGATTGTCGGGGAGATTGCCAAGAGCAGCGAGGAGCAGTCTCTGGGCATCGCGCAGATCAACAAGGGTATCGACCAAGTGGCGCAGGTGGTTCAGCAGAACAGCGCGACGGCTGAAGAGAGCGCGGCCGCGAGCGAGGAAATGAGCGGACAAGCCAACATGCTGGAAGACCTCATCGCGCAGTTCAAGCTAAAGAACGACGGTCAGCGCAGACTCGGCGGCGCGGCGAAGAAGACCATCGCCATGCCCGACAAAGCCTCCGCCTACACCCCTAACGGCGGCGAATTCGGGAAGTATTAAGAAAAGGTGAGCATTGCCATGACTTGGCCCCGCTAAGACTTCATTAAACACAAACAACGCCTTGAAAACCCTTTAGACTCAAGGCGTTGTTTCCATGTTCGGAAAGCTGAGTACGGCTAGGCCCGCGCCCCTCCTTTCCCTGTTTGCAAAACAGGGAAAGGAGAAGGGTTTTGATTATCATATCTGGCAAAAAAAGCGCCGTTATCCACTGTGACGGCTTTACAAGATACGCGGAGCCGTTCCGTTTCATCCACATAGACGTCGGAACCGGGAGCGGGCGGTTTATCTTAAAAAACGCTCTGCGCGACCCCGCCGGACTTTATATCGGCGTCGACCCCGTCCCCGCGCTGATGGCGGAGAACGCCGCCAAGGCGGCTAGGCAAAAGCTGCCCAACGCCCTGTTTGTCGCCGCGTCCGCCGAGCGAATGCCGCCGGAATTAAGCGGGATTGCGGACGCCGTCACGGTATGTCTGCCTTGGGGGAGCTTGCGCGACGGGATTGTCAAGGCAAGCCCGGACGTGCTGGGCGGTTTGAGAAATCCGGGAAAGCCCGGCGCCGCGCTGACCGTCTGGGTGGGCTATGACGAGCTGCGCGAGGCGGCGGAAATCAAACGGCGCGGCTTGCCCCGGCTGTCGGAAGACCATTTTTTCGGGCTGGCCGAACGGTATAAGGCCGCCGGGATTGCCCTGCAAGGCGTAACCGCGTTTGGAAACGCCGGGCTTCGGGACTTGGAGTCCGACTGGGCCAAACGGCTGGGCTTCGGCCCGCCGAGGCGGATGTTCCGGCTGGACTGCCGGTTTTGTTGACGCCGCCCCCGAAAAGCAGCAGAGCGCCCTTCGGCGCTCCGCTGCTTTACTACTGTACCTGCTGGGTTGCCGGGCTGCCTTCGCCGCGCTGCATCTGAGCGTGCGGCCTGTCGCCGTCCGGGCGTTTCTTTTTCTTCTTCGCCACCGATTGCACCCCCCTTCCGTCTATCGGGATGTAGTGGCGTTATTATCGACGGAAAAATTTGCTTTTATACCTATGCACCCGCTGAAAAATGTGATATACTCATAAACTAAGGAGATGATGGAGATATGCTGCAACGGCGTTCTTCGGGAATTGTGCTGCATATAACCTCCCTGCCCGGGCCTTACGGCATCGGGACTATGGGAGCGCAAGCGAGGAAATGGGTGGACTTTTTGCACGCGGCCGGGCAGAGTGTGTGGCAGATACTGCCCCTCTCCCCTACCGGCTACGGCGATTCGCCTTACCAGTCCTGCTCTGCGATGGCGGGCAACCCGTATTTGATTGACTTGGACACCTTGATTGAGGACGGGCTGCTCACGCGGGAGGAGGTTGACGCCCTCGATTTCGGAGGCGACCCTGACAGCGTGGATTACGGCCTGATTTATCAGCACCGCCTGCCCCTGCTGCGAAAGGCGTATGAGCGGGGCAAAGGAGACGTGGGCGCGGAGGCGTTCTGCGCGGCGCATAAGAGCTGGCTGCCCGACTACGCGCTCTACATGGCGCTCAAAGAGCGCTTCGGCATGATTGGGCTTGCCGCGTGGCCGGACAAGGCAATCGTCGCCCGCCGGCCCGACGCGCTTCAAAAAGCCAAGGCGGAGCTGGCCGATGAAATGCGCTTCCATATGTACGTGCAATATCTCTTTTTCACGCAATGGAACGCCCTCAAGGCGTATGCCGCGGAGCGCGGCGTCTTGATTATGGGCGATTTGCCCATCTATGTGGCGGAGGACAGCGCGGAGGTCTGGGCGCGGCCGGAGCTGTTTCAGCTCAAAGCCCCCGCCCGCCCGTCACGCGTCGCCGGCGTACCGCCCGACTTTTATTCCGAGACGGGTCAGCTTTGGGGCAACCCGCTGTATGACTGGGAAGCCCATGAAAAGACCGGCTACAAATGGTGGCTGGCGCGCCTGAAGCACGCCCGCGCCTTTTATGATATCATCCGCATCGACCATTTCCGAGGGTTCCACACCTATTGGTCGGTCGCCGCGCGCGCCAAAACGGCAATGTCGGGGCATTGGGTCAAGGGCCCGGGCCTGCCCTTTGTGGACAAAATTAAGGCCGCGCTTCCGCCGGGCAGCTTGGTCGCCGAGGATTTGGGCGACTTGCGCGGCACGGTCAAGCAGTTTTTTGCCGATACCGGGCTTCCCGGCATGAAGGTGCTGGTTTATGCCTTTGACCCGTATAACGACTCCGATTATCTGCCGCACAACGCCCCGAAAAACAGCGTTTGCTACACCTCCACCCACGACTCCCCCACCTTTTTGGATTGGCTCGGCGGCGACGCGAGTCCAGAGGAGCGGGAACTGGCGGAAAGCTATCTGCGCCTGCGGGAGGACGAGGGCATGGGCTGGGGAGCGGTCAAGGGCGCGTGGCAAAGCCCGTCCATGCTGGCTATGGCGCCGTTTCAGGACATACTGGGCCTTGGCGGCGACGCGCGCATCAACATCCCCTCGACCATCGGCGGCGCCAACTGGCGCTGGCGCGTCCGCGAGGAAGCCTTCAACGGCGGCGTGGCAAATCAGCTCAAAGCCGTAACGGCGACGTATAAGAGGGGGTGATGGGTTATGCCGATAAACGCTGCACGCGACAGCCACCAAATGTGTTTGCAAATGTCCCACCGTTATGAAATCCCCTTGGAAGACTCATCCTTATACCCGGAAATATTTAACATCTGCGCACCAGAAACTCCTCAGCCGTGCTACTGTCACAGAAATGGTCTTGTTTTTACGCTTGATAGTGTAGAATGGCTGAAAACCATCCTTGATGAATCCGTTGATTTGGTCTTCGCCGACCCGCCGTACAACATCAACAAGGCCGAATGGGATCGATTTGAATCCCAAGAGGAGTATATTGATTGGTCATTGCGGTGGATTTCAGAGGTTTCAAGGATATTAACACCTACAGGGTCTTTGTATATCTGCGGGTTCAGCGAAATTTTAGCGGACCTCAAATATCCCGCAATGAAATATTTTACCTCGTGCAAATGGCTAATATGGTTCTATAAAAACAAAGCCAACTTAGGCAATGACTGGGGACGTTCGCACGAAAGCATTTTACACTTGCGCAAATCGAAAGCGCGCAAAATCAACATTGACGATGTGAGAATTCCATATGGAGCGCACACACTAAAATATCCGTCACACCCTCAAGCGGAAAGCAGTCAGTACGGAAACGGGCGCGGCGGTTCTCAAATATGGGAGCCGAACCCTTTAGGCGCCAAACCAAAAGATGTGTTCGACATCCCGACGTTATGCAACGGAATGTCTGAAAAAACCAAGCATCCCACGCAAAAACCAGAGGAACTGCTTAGAAAAATCCTATTAGCCTCATCAAGCCCGTCTGATATTATCCTCGACCCTTTTTCAGGGTCGGGAACAACGCTAGTTGCCGCCGAGCAACTAGGACGGAAATGGATTGGCTGCGACATTAACGCAGAATATAACAGTTGGGCTGTTGAGAGATTGGAAAATATCGCTTATCGCTCTGCGGAGGAATGGATTGCGCTTGACCACAATAATGCTAAAAGAAGGGAATCCATACGATGAAATTGTCAAGACTACTCCAATGGGCGTCTGACAAAACAAAATTTACCGCAATATCCGACTACGCTGACTTTTGCCGGGAATATCTTGCTTTTGCCCGCGACGGGTTGCAAGCGGTGATTGTATCCCAAAATGAGAATCATTATAGATTTTATCAATACAGAGCTGACGGTTCATATAACGTGACTCGTCCAATCAATAACAACCTTATGATTCCTATTGATGCGTTTGATGAGACTGTCAGGGTTTTTACATATGCGCTGTCCCACATAAAAGAGATTGCTGAAAACAAGGAAAACCGGAACTGTATCAATCATTTCGTCTATACCTGCCAACAGTCTATTGGCGCAGCGCTTGACGCCCTGCCCTCAGGCGGGAGCAATGCCGCGAGAAAACTAAACGGAGACCTGTTTGAACGGTTTATTCGTCTAATCATTTCTGAGATGGGGATTTCTGTGCGTGATGGAACTGTCAAAATTCCAGTCGTTGTTGATGGCGACGAGTTGTTTTCTATGTCTTATCAGCATGATTTGATTATTGAGCAAAACGAAAGCCTGCGGGCAATCGGGTCGGTAAAAACCTCAAGCAAAGATAGATTGGACAAGGTTTTTATAGATAAATTCCTTCACAACCGGCTGACAGGTATTGATACTCCCCATTTTGCTGTATTCCTCAATGACGTGCAGCGAAAAGGCAGGGAACCGCGCTATGGAGTAAACAGTACATTCCTTGCAGGGCGTTTCAAGGGCTATACCATAAAATTAAACCCATTGGACGGCATATATTATTGCGACATACGCCCAGTTATGAGAAACGACGCCCTGCTGAACCGGCATATCAAAACACTAGATCACTTGTTGGTCGAGGATATTTGGGATTTTTAAGTAAAGGGAGACATACTATGGTCTGTGCCATTCGGTCAATGGGACTCTTCGGGCTCAACGGGTTTGATGTGTCTGTGGAGTGTTTTCTCTCGCAGGGGATGCCCGCCTTTGAAGTGGTCGGGCTGCCCGACGCCTCCGTGCGGGAGTCCCGCGAGCGGGTGCGGGCCGCGATGAAAAACTGCGGCTTTGAGTTTCCGGTGCGGCGGATTGTCGTCAACCTTGCCCCCGCCGACGTGCGGAAGGAAGGCCCTGTTTACGATTTACCCATTTTTCTGGGCATCATGGCCGCCGACGGCCATATCTCCTCCCTGCCCAAGGACGCGGCGTTTATCGGCGAGCTGTCGCTGGAGGGCCATGTGCGCCCGGTGGTCGGGATGCTGCCGATGGCTATGGCGGCGCGCGCCGCGGGCGTCACGTCGATTTTCGTCCCCAAGGCCAACGCGCGGGAAACCAGTCTGGTCGAGGGGCTGGACGTCTACCCCGTTTACCATGTGCAGGACTTAATCGCCCACCTTTCCGGGCGCGAGCTTATTGAAAAAACGCCGCCCTATCAAAGCGAGGCCGGCGTCGCCGCCGTTCCCGACTTCGCCGATGTGCGGGGACAGGAAAATGTCAAGCGGGCGCTGGAGGTGGCCGCCGCCGGAGCGCACAACGTGCTGATGACCGGCCCTCCGGGCGCGGGAAAGAGTATGCTGGCGCGGCGTCTTCCGGGCATCCTTCCCGAAATGACAACCGCCGAGGCGCTGGAATCCACCGGCATCCACTCCGTCGTCGGGCTGACCGGGCGCGATGAGCCGCTCTTGAAAACCCGCCCCTTCCGCTCGCCCCACCACACCGTTTCAGCCGCCGCGCTGGCGGGCGGCGGCCGTGTGCCCCGTCCGGGCGAGATGAGCCTTTCGCATAACGGCGTCCTCTTTTTAGACGAGCTGCCCGAATTTCACCGCGATGTTTTGGAAAGCCTGCGCCAGCCGATGGAGGACGGGCAGGTGACCATATCCCGCGCCGGAGGCACGATGACCTATCCCGCCAGATTTATGCTGCTTTGCGCCATGAACCCCTGCCGCTGCGGCTGGCACGGGCATTTGTCCGACCGTTGCCGCTGTTCGCCGGAATCGGTCAGGGCGTATTACGGGCGTATCTCCGGGCCGGTGCTGGACAGGATGGATATTGTCATCGAAGTCCCCGCCGTGTCATATGAAGAATTATCCGGCAAAGCCTCCGGCGAAGACTCGGCCGCCATACGGGAGCGTGTGCGGGCGGCGAGGGAACGCCAGCGGGCGCGGTTTGGCGGAGACGGCCCGCCGGCCGCGCATTTAAGCCCCGAGCAGATGCGCGAGGTCTGCGTCCTTGACGAGGCGGGCGGCAAGCTGATGAAAAGCGCCTTTGACCGGCTTGGCCTGACCGCCCGCGCCCACAGCCGCGTGCTGAAGGTCGCCCGCACGGTCGCCGACATGGCCGGCAGCGAACACATCTCCCCGTCCCACTTGGCCGAGGCCTTGCAATACAGGCAGATGAAGGAGCTTTGAACACAACATGCGTCAAACGGAGGGTGAAAGACATGACAGACCGTGAGGCCATCATACAAAAGCATATCGCAAACGGCGTGAGCGTCGCCGACCCGGCGACCACGTTCATCGCCCCGGATGTAACCGTCGGCAGGGGCACGGTCATCCTGCCCTTTGTGGTGATACAGGAAAACGTCTCTATCGGCGAGGATTGCGAAATCGGGCCGTTTACCCACATCCGCCCCGGCGTGACGCTGGGCAATAAGGTCAAGGCGGGCGCGTTTGTGGAAATCAAAAACAGCTCGGTCGGCGACGGCACCAAGGCGGCGCACCTGACGTTTATCGGCGACAGCGACGTGGGCGCGGGCGTCAACTTCGGCTGCGGGACGGTAACGGTCAACTACGACGGCGCGAATAAACCGCGCACCGTGATCGGGGACGGCGCGTTCATCGGCTGCAACACCAATCTGGTCGCGCCGGTCACCGTAGGCGAGAGGGCGTACACCGCCGCCGGGTCTACCATTACCGAGGACGTCCCGCCCCATGCCCTTGCCGTCGCGAGGGAACGGCAGGTCAACAAAGAAAATTGGAAGAGGCCGAAGAAACGTGGTTGAATACCTTATCGCCGGGCTGGGCAACCCCGGAAAGCCCTATGACAACACCCGTCACAACGCCGGCTTTTGGGTGCTGGACGAGCTGGCGCGGCGCGCGGGCGTGAAGATAAAAAAAATCAAGCACCACAGCACGTACGCCCTGACAGACAATCTCATTCTGCTCAAGCCGCAGACCTTTATGAACCGTTCGGGTCTGGCGGTGCGCGAGGCGGCGGCGTTTTACCGCGTACCGCCCGAAAAAACCATCATCGTCTTTGATGAGGCGGCGCTGCCGGCGGGGCGGCTGCGTATCCGCGCATCCGGCTCCGACGGCGGACACAACGGGATGAAGGACATCCTTTATCATCTCCAAACCGACCAGTTCCCCCGCGTCCGCGTAGGCATAGGAAGCCCGCCGCATCCCGATACGGAGCTTGCCGACTGGGTGCTGACGCCTGTTTCTCTGGCCGACCGCAAAGCCTTTGCCGAAACCGTATCCCGCGCCGCAGACGCTGTTGAGCGCATCATCCTCGACGGCGTTGAAGCGGCGATGAATCAATTTAATGCGGAGGTTGTTTGATTTTGCTTGCCCTCTGTGAGGCGCTTTGGGCGCTGCCTGAAGCGCAGGAACTTCTCTCGCGCATCCGAAACGGGGGCTGCCCCGTGGCGCTGGGCGGGCTTTCCGCTGTCCATAAGGCGCACTTCATCGCCGCGGCGCGGCGCAAAACGGGGCGTCCGGTCGCCGTGCTGGTTCCCGACGAGGCGGAGGCCGCCCGTCTGGCGCTCGACTGCGCCGTCTTTGCCGAGGAGGAGGCTCTGACCCTCCCCTGCCGCGAGTTTTCCTATTCCGCCGCGGACACCATGTCGCGAGAATGGGAGTATGCGCGGCTGAACGCCCTGCGGCGCGTGGCGGACAACGCCGCTCCCATTTTAATCGGGACGGCGGACGCTTTCATGCAAGCCACCCTCCCGCCTCGGGAGCTGCGGGAAAACTCCCTCCACCTCCGTCCGGGCGCCAACATCTCCGCGCTCCCCGCCCGCTTGGTCGAGCTGGGCTACACCCGCTCCGAGCAGGTGGAGGGGATGGGCCAGTTTTCCTCACGCGGCGGCATCATTGACGTCTACTCGCCCGGAATGGACGCCCCGGCGCGCATTGAGTTGTTCGGCGACGAAATCGACACCCTGCGCGCGTTCGACGTACAAAGCCAGATTCGCGTGGCGCCGCTTGACTCATGCACCCTTCTCCCCTGCCGCGAAATCGGCCCCGGCACGTCCTCGGAGGAGATATTCACCGCGCTGGACTATCTGCCCCGCGGCACCATTGTCTTCATCGCCGAGCAGGGACGGGTGGGCGAACGGATTAAGCATACGCTGTGGATGTGGAGCGAGGAAGCGGAGCGTATATTGGAGCGCGGCGGCCAATACCCTCCGTTCGGCATTGACGACGTGGATTTATGGCGGGCGGTCAAACGCTTTGACTGTGTGATGCTGGATTTGTTTCTGGCGCAGGATTATTTCCTGCGGCCGCACTCCATGATGAACGTCACGGCGAAGCAGCTCCCCAGCTTCGGCGCCAGCTTGGAAACGGCGGCGGGCGACATCGCCCATTACCGGGGCGGCGGCACGACGGTGATGGTGTTCGTCCCCACCGAGCGGCAGGCCAGACATTTGGAAGAGCTGCTCCGCGGCAAGGGGCTCCCGGCGGCGGTAGGCTTGCCCGGTTCCTTGGACGAGGGGGGCGTTTTCCTCTGCTCCGGCGCGCTGTCTTCGGGGCTGGAATATCCCGGCATCCAATTTGCCGTTCTGACCGAGGGGCAGACTACGGCGCGCGGCGGCGCGGCGAAGAAGGTTTCAACCAAGCGCGATTCGGCGAAAAAGAGGCTGGTGTCTTACGCCGACTTGGAGCCGGGCGATTTGGTCGTCCACGAGCATCACGGCATCGGCCGCTTCGCCGGCATCGTTTCGATGGATGTGGACGGCTTGAAGCGGGACTACATCAAGCTGACCTATTCCGGGGACGACGTGCTTTACGTGCCGGTGACCCAACTGCATCTGGTGGCGAAATACATCGGCGGACGAGAAGAAACGGTGGCCAAGCTCAACAAGCTGGGCGGAACCGAATGGATCAAGGCCAAGGCCCGCGCCAAGGCCGCCGCCAAGGAGCTGGCGGCCGGTCTGGTTAAGCTCTACGCCGAGCGCAAGCGGCGGGAGGGCTTCGCCTTTCCGGGCGACGACGACTGGCAGGCGGGGTTTGAGGACGCGTTTGAATACCGTGAGACGGAGGATCAGCTTCGCTGCGCCTCCGAAATCAAAGCCGACATGGAGCGGAAGACGCCGATGGACCGTCTGCTCTGCGGCGACGTGGGCTTCGGCAAGACCGAGATTGCCCTGCGGGCGGTGATGAAGTGCGTTCTGGGCGGCAAGCAGGCCGCCATGCTTGTGCCGACCACGGTTTTGGCGCAGCAGCACGGGCAGACGGCGGCGCGGCGCTTCGCGGGGTATCCGGTGCGGGTGGACGTATTAAGCCGGTTCTGCACCCCGGCTCAGGCGGCGGCGGTGAAGAAAAAAATCCGTTCCGGGCATTTGGATTTTGTCATCGGGACGCATAAGCTGCTGCAAAAGGACATGAAATTTGCCAATCTGGGGCTGCTGGTGGTAGACGAGGAGCAGCGGTTCGGCGTGACGCACAAGGAACGGCTGAAGGAGCTGTCGCGTCAGGTTGACGTGCTGACGCTGACGGCGACGCCGATTCCGCGCACCCTGCATATGGCGTTGAGCGGCATCCGTGATATGTCCCACATTGACGAGGCGCCGCGTGACCGCACGCCCGTTCAGACGTATGTGCTTGAGTATGACCGCGCGCTGATTCACGACGCGGCGCGGCGGGAAGTGGGGCGGGGCGGTCAGGTGTATTACCTGCACAACCGCGTGGAGACGATTGACCGGGCCGCCGCCGAGATTGCCGCCGCGCTCCCCGACGTGACGGTGGCCGCCGCGCACGGGCAGATGAAAGAAGCGGAGCTGTCCGACATCATGCGGCGGGTGGTTGACGGGGAGATACAGATTTTGGTCTGCACCACCATTATTGAGGCGGGGCTGGATATCCCCAACGTCAACACCCTGATTATTGAGGACGCCGACAAGCTGGGTCTGGCGCAGCTCCACCAGATACGGGGGCGCGTGGGGCGGAGCAACCGCCGCGCCTTTGCCTACCTGACCTACCGGCGCGGCAAGGTTTTGGCCGAAGTCGCCGCCAAGAGGCTGGCGGCCATCCGCGAATTTGCCGAATTCGGCTCCGGGCTGAAAATCGCCATGCGCGACTTGGAGATACGGGGCGCGGGCAACCTGCTGGGCGCGGAGCAGTCGGGCCATATGATGAGCGTGGGGTATGAGATGTATCTGCGGCTTTTGGAGGAGGCCGTGCTGGAGGAGCAGGGCGTACAGGTCAAGCCGAAGATTGACTGCTTCGCCGATTTGCCTGTGCGCGCCGGTCTGCCGGAGAAATACATCGGCCACGCGGGCATCCGCATGGATTTCTACCGCCGGATTGCCGCCATCACCACCGACGCCGAAGCCTCCGACATGACCGACGAGCTGGAGGATCGCTTCGGCGACCTGCCGGAAGAGACGCGCGCCCTTCTGCGCGTGGCGCTGGTGCGGGCGGCGGCGGCAAAGCGGGGGTTTACCGAGCTGGCGCAAAAAGGCGGGCGGCTTTTGGCCAAGCTGCCCGAGCCGGATTTCACCCGCGTGGCGCGGGTCTGCGGCGCGGCGGAGTATAAGGGCAGAATCATGTTCTCCGCCGGCAACGAGCCGCACCTCTCCCTCAAGCTGGTCAGCGGCGAGGGCGTGCTGGAGGCGGCGGCAAAGCTGGTCGAGATGTACGGGGGGTAGCGGGGACGCCGCCGCCTTGTGTCCGGCGGGTTAATTTACACTTTTTTACACAACGGTTATTTACAATGCCGGCGTATGCCTGTATACTATAAGCACTATGATGAGGAATCGGGGGGGAGAGATATGTCAAGCATCTATCCGGGAGGCCATAAAGGCGGTTACCAGCTCAAGCTCAAGGAGGATTCGGCGTATATGTCGCCGGGGTCGTTTCATTGCCCCATTTGCGGCGGCTCATTCAAGGCGCTCAAGATACGCGACGTCAAGCTCATTCCGCTCAAGGTCGGGGAGCTGCGCACGCAGTATAAAGACGTTGAACCGCTGTATTACGAAATCACAAGCTGCCCCAACTGCCGTTATTCGGCGCAGACGCCGCTGTTTGACAAGCTGCTGACGTCACGGAAAAAAATGATGCGCGAAAAGCTCACCCCGTACATACCCCACCTCGCGCCTTTCAGCGACGCGATTACCTCCGACGCCGTCTTCGAGCGGTATTACCTCGCCCTGCTGTGCTACGGCACGGCGTTTGCCGACCGCGAGCTGATGGAGGCGGGCATTTGGCTGAAGCTAAGCAACATCTACGCCGACGCAGAGGACGCGGACATGGAGGCGTATGCCGCGGGCGAGGCGCAGAAGCTATATCTGGCGGCTTTTCAGACCCTGCGTATCCCGCCGATGAAGTTCCCCTCCCTCAACCTGCGTATCGGCCTGTTGAGCGTGAAAATCGGCGACGTACGCACGGCGCGGGACTTCTTCTACAAGGTCAAGATTGACCCGAACAGCACGCGGCTTCAAAAAGACACGGCTGACGACGCCATCAACGATATGAAGTCCGCCGGGGAGGGCTTGTAAATGCCGGAACACCGCGTCCAGCACGGAGACGGAAGCGGCGCCGGCGCGCCGCTCTTTCCCTGCGGCATCGTCCCGGTCATCAAGCTCAGCGACGCGGCCAAGGCCCCGCCGCTGGCCAAGGCCCTGCTGGCGGGCGGCGTGGACGTGATTGAGATTACCTTCCGAACCGCCGCCGCGCCGGACGCCATCGCCGCCATTGCCAAAGAGGTTCCCGGCATGACGGTGGGCGCGGGCACGGTGCTGACGCTGAGCCAGCTCAGGGCGGCGAAGGACGCCGGAGCGGCGTTTATCGTCTCGCCCGGCTTGGACGCGGACATTGTCAGGGCGGCTCTGGCGGACGGGCTGGACGTCATCCCCGGCGCCGTGACGCCCACCGAGATAGGCCAAGCGCTCAGCTTGGGTCTGACGGCGGTGAAGTTTTTCCCCGCGCAAATCTACGGCGGGGCGGCGGCGGTCAAGGCTCTTGCGGCGCCGTTTGCCGGGATGAAATTTGTCCCCACCGGCGGCATTGACCAAGGCAACGCGCCGGACTATTGGAAGCTCCCGCAGGTCTTGGCCGTGGGCGGGACATGGATGGCGCCCGAACGGCTGATAGATGCGGGCGACTTCGGCGCCGTTGAGCGGCTGGCGCGGGACGCCGTAAATCTTCGGAAGGGGCTGGGCATATGCTGACCGTTAAGCCTGCGGGTGAATGTACATACGACCAAATCTCTCTCGGCGAGGTGATGCTCCGTCTCGACCCCGGCGACGGGCGCGTGCGGACGGCGCGGAGCTTCCGGGTATGGGAGGGCGGCGGCGAATACAATGTGGCGCGGGGCCTGCGCCGCTGCTTCGGGCTGCGCACGGCGATTGTGACGGCGTTCGCGCGGAACGACGTGGGGTATTTGCTGGAGGATTTCATCTTGCAGGGCGGGGTGGATACCTCGCTGATTCAATGGGTTCCCTACGACGGCGTGGGGCGTTCGGCGCGCAACGGCCTGAACTTCACCGAGCGCGGCTACGGCGCGCGCGGGGCTTTGGGCGTATCCGACCGCGCCAACACCGCCGCCTCGCAGCTCCGCCCCGGCGACATTGACTGGGACGGAATCTTTGCCCAAGGCGTGCGGTGGTTCCACACCGGCGGCATTTTTGCCGCTTTGGGCGAGGCGACCGCGCCGCTGATTATCGAGGCGCTCAAGTCCGCGAAAAAGCACGGGACGGTCACCAGCTACGACCTCAACTACCGCCCGTCTCTCTGGAAGGGCATCGGCGGAAGCCAAAGGGCCGTTGACGTCAACCGCGAGATTGTCCAATACATCGACGTCTGCATCGGCAACGAAGAGGATTTCACCGCTTGTCTGGGCTATGAGCTGGAAAACAGCAGCCTTCGCGACCTCAATGTCGAGAGCTACCGCGCGATGGTGGAGCGGGTGAGCGGGGATTATCCCGGGCTGAAGGCCGTCGCCTCCACCCTGCGCACGGTCAAGACCGCCACCGTCAACGACTGGTCGGCGCTGTGCCTTGCGGGCGGGACGGTTTACCGCGGAATGGATTTGCCCGATTTGATGATTTATGACCGCGTGGGCGGCGGCGACAGCTTCGCCTCCGGCCTGATTTACGGTCTGATGACCGGCAAAGACGTCCAAACCGCCTTGAATTACGGCGTGGCCCACGGCGCGCTTGCCATGACCACCCCCGGCGACACCTCGATGGCGCGCCAGAGCGAGGTCGAGGCGCTGATGGGCGGCGCGGGGGCGCGGGTGGAGCGGTAGTCCGGCGAAATATTTAATACTTTTGTAACATATCGAACACAACAAAAAACGGCCGTTTCGAGTACGATTGTTCGCAATTTTAGCGTTTGGCGTGGGATAGCGGCGAGTTTGCGGGGCGGCGGCGTCAAAAACGGGTCAAAAAAAACGATAGTTTAACATAGTTCAATCTGTGGTATAATAGTAGTGTGGAAAATTGCGCGGGCGACCGCGCAATTCGCAATTTCCCCGGAAACAGCGCCGGCCGGGGCGTTGGCGGCCCGCTTGACATTTGTGATACAATATACAGAGTACGTAGAAGGGAGGCGTGGCTGCCTTGACCTATAACCGCTGGGACGTCGCGCGTCCTGATATGGCTGTCGTGTCGCGCTTGGAGCAGGCGGGGTATCACCCGCTCGCGGCCCGGCTGCTGGAGAGGCGCGGAATCCATTCGGCCGAGGCCGCCGAAGCGTTTCTCACCCTGAAGCCCGAAGGCCTGCACGACCCCTTTCTCCTGCCGGATATGAAAATCGCGGTTGACCGCCTGCTTTTGGCGTCCGAGTTCAGGGAGAAGGTGGCGGTATACGGAGACTATGACGCCGACGGCGTGACCGCGACGGCCGTCGTCATCCGCGCCTTGCAGGATTTGGCCATCAAATGCGTCCACCACATCCCCGACCGCGAGCGCGACGGCTACGGACTCAACGAGGAGGCCTTGCAGACCCTGCGGCGCCGCGGCATCCGGCTGATTGTTACGGTGGATACGGGCTGCACGGCGCACCGGGAGGTGGAGATGGCCAAGCAGCTCGGCATGGATGTGATTATCACCGACCACCATGAATGTCACGCCACCCTGCCGGACGCTCTCGCCGTCATCAACCCGCGCCGCCCGGACAGTACATACCCGTTTAACGGGCTGGCCGGCGTGGGCGTCGCTTTCAAGCTCGCCTGCGCTTTATACGGCGGCTGGCGCGTTCCGCTTATCCGCTGCGCGGGCACGGTGGCGCTCGGCACCATCGCCGACCTGATGCCGGTGACCGGAGAAAACCGCATTTTGATTACGCAGGGCTTGAAGGCCATGACCGCAAAGCCCTCTCTCGGCATACAAGCCTTGCTCCATGAAGCGGATTACGGAAAAAAGCCCGTTACGTCGGACACGGTGGCGTTTATCATCGCGCCGCGCATCAACGCGGCGGGGCGCGTCGGGCGGGCCGACACGGCTTTGGAGCTTTTGCTGACCGACCGCCCGGCCCGCGCGCGCGAGCTGTCGCGGACGCTGTGCGAGATGAACACCTTACGGCAGAGCCGGGAGAACGACATCATCGAGAGCGCTAAAAACATGGTCAACCTCGATGAGCCGGCGCTGGTTCTGTCCGGGGACAACTGGCCCGCGGGCGTCGCCGGAATCGTCGCGGCGCGGCTTTCCGACCAGTTTGAGCGTCCCGTCTTTGTGGCGTGTCTGGACGGCGATATGGCGCGCGGGAGCGCGAGGGCGACGACCGGCATCCATCTGGTCGAGCTGCTCGGCAAGCTGGCGCATCTGCTGGACGGCTACGGCGGGCACGGGCAGGCGGCGGGCTTCACCGCCCCTCGGGAAAACATGGACGCCTTGAAGGCGGCGATTCTTGAGGAATGCGCGTCCCTGTCGTTTGGAGAGACGGTTTTGGACGTTGACGCCGAAATTGATTCGGAATGGGTGGATTTGGACGGGCTGCACGCCCTTGAGGCGCTGGCGCCGTTCGGCCCCGGGTTTCCCCAGCCGGTGTTCACCGTCCGCGGCGTCACGGTAACGAGCATCATACCGCTGGGCGGCGGGCGGCATATGCGCCTTGTATTCGACCACTGCGGGCGGCGTTTGGACGCGGTCTGGTTTCACAAAAACCGGCTGCCCGCTTCCCCGCTGCTGGACATCGCCTTCCGCCCGGAGATTAACCATTTCCGGGGGCAGGAGCTGCTTCAGCTTAAAATCATCGACATCAAAGAATCGGGGGGTGACGTCTGATGCCGGAGCCGAATGATTACGGCGCCCTCTTGGAGAAATGCTACGCCGGGGTGGTCGAGCGGCTTTCACAGTCCGTATCCAAGCCGGACACGGAGCGTTTGCGGGCGGCCTTTGAGTTTGCCGTCCTCGCCCACGAGGGGCAATTCCGTAAATCCGGGGAGCCTTATGCCATTCATCCTGTGGAGGTGGCGCTGATTGTCGCCGGGATGAACCTTGACGCCGACTCGGTGATGGCGGCGCTGCTGCACGACACCATCGAGGACACCGGCTTTAACTACCACAACCTCAAAAGCCGTTTCGGCACGGCGGTCGCCGACCTTGTGGAGGGCGTCACCAAGCTGACGCAGACGGAGTTTTCCACCAAGGAAGAGCAGCAGATGGAAAACCTGCGAAAGATGTTTTTGGCGATGGCGCGCGACATCCGCGTCATCCTGATTAAAATCGCCGACCGTCTGCACAACATGCGTACCAGCGAATACTGGAACGAGCAGAAGCGGCGGGAAAAGTCGCTGGAAACGATGGAGCTGTACGCGCCGCTGGCGCACCGTTTGGGCATCCAGAGCATCAAGTGGGAATTGGAGGATTTGTCCTTAAAAAATCTTGACCCGGTGGCTTACCGCGAGATTATGCAGGAGCTGGCGGAGAAGGAAGACCAGCACATAGATTTTCTCAGCCAGATACGGGAAATCATCGACACGCGTCTGGGGGCGGAGGGCATTGAGGCCTTGCTGGAGGGGCGCGTCAAGCACATCTACAGCATTTACCGCAAAATGTTTACCCAAGACAAGATGATTTCGGAGATATACGACCTCTACGCCGTGCGCGTCATCGTCAACACCGTGGCGGACTGCTATAACGTGCTGGGGGCCGTGCATGACCTTTACACGCCCGTACCCGGGCGCTTCAAGGATTATGTCGCCACGCCCAAGCCCAACCTGTATCAGTCCATCCACACCACCGTTATCGGCCGCGACGGGCTGCCCTTCGAGGTGCAGATACGCACATGGGAGATGCACCGCATCGCCGAATACGGCATCGCCGCGCATTGGCAGTACAAAGAGGGCGAGACGGGCGACAAAGACCTCAACCGCCGCTTGGAATGGGTGCGCGGCCTTCTGGAGGCGCAGCAGGACACCGACCCGGAGGAGTTTATCAAGGCCATCAAGGTGGATATGTTTGCCGACGAGGTGTATGTTTTCACCCCCAAGGGCGCCATCATCAACCTGCCGACCGGGGCGGGCGTCATTGACTTTGCCTACGCCATACACTCGGCGGTGGGCAACCGTATGCTGGGCGCCAAGGTCAACGGCAAGATGGTCAACATGGAGTATCAGCTTCACAACGGTGACATTGTGGAGATTCTCACCGGCCATACACATGGCCCCGGCCGCGACTGGCTGAAAATGGCCAAGACCAGCGAGGCGCGGAATAAAATCAAGCAATGGTTTAAGAAAGAACGGTATGAGGAAAACGTGGCGCAGGGCAAGGCTGATTTTGAGCGGGAGCTGAAGCGCACCGGGATTTCCATGCAGACTATCCTTCAGGACGAGGTGTTGCCCCCGGCGCTCAAGCGGATGAGCTTCGCCAGCATCGAGGATATGTTTGCCGCCGTCGGCTACGGCGGAACGACCGTAACCCGCTGCATCAACCGTTTCCGCGACGAGCTGGTGCGGATTAACAAGCAAAAGCGAACCGAGCCGCCCGAAAAGGCCGAAAAGCCTAAGCGCCCGCGCAAGGCGATTTCCGGCGTCATCGTTGACAGTCTGGATAACTGCCTGATTAAGTTTTCCCGCTGCTGTATGCCGGTGCCGGGCGACGATATCGTCGGGTTTATCACACGCGGCTTCGGCGTCTCCATCCACCGCGCCGACTGCTCCAACGCCCTGCAAATGCAGCAGGCGGGCGACCACGGCAGATGGGTAGAGGTTTCATGGGCCGACGACATCAAGGAGACATACCTGACCGATTTGACCGTCACCGCCCTTGACAGGCAGAATCTGCTGGTGGATATCATGGCGGCGCTCGGCGCCTCGCGTCTGCCCGTGCGCTCCTATTCGGCAAAGTCGGTTGAAAATGGCATCGCCCTCATCAAGGTGACCGCCGAGGTTAGCGGCGGCGAACAGCTCGCCTCCCTGCGAAACGACTTGGCGCGCGTCAGCGGCGTGCAGTCGGTGCGGCGGGAGTGAGCGGGAGGCGTTGATGAAGCTCACCCTGATAGGCCACGGGCGGCGGTTTGCCGTTGAACAGGCTGTATTGAATTATTTTCCGCATAGGGACGGCGGCAGCGCCGTCGTCCGTCTGTCTGAAAGCGGGCGCTTGGCGTCCGTTTTGATTGAATACGGCGGGCAAGCGGCGCGGGGCCGGGCATGGGCGGCGCAGGGTGCGCCGCCGGACAACGCGCTCCGCATGGCCTTTTACCGCGCCGCCAGACAGCTCATAGCCCCGCCGCCTTGGGGCGCGCTGACCGGGGTGCGCCCGGTGAAAAAAGCGCTGGCGCTTTTGGAGGACGGGCGGGACGTCGTCAAGGGATTGCAGCAGCTCTACGGCGTTTCCGCGGTTCGCGCCCGAATGGCCGCCGATTGCGCCGAAGCCGGCGCGGCTCTGCGGGACAGGCTGGACGGGCGGGATATCGCGCTGTATATTGGCATCCCCTTCTGCCCTACCCGCTGCGCGTATTGCAGCTTTGTCTCGCAGTCGGTGGGGCGCGACGCGGGACTGATTGACCGCTACCTTGAGGTCTTACATGGGGAGACGGTGTTGGCGGGAGAAACCGTTCGGAGCTTGGGGCTGCGTGTCCGCGCCCTCTACTGGGGCGGCGGGACGCCCGCCGTGCTGACGGCGGAGCAGTTTGCGCGGCTGCTCGGCGCGGTGGGGGACGCTTTTTCGCTTGACGGCCTTGAGGAACACACCGTTGAGGCGGGACGCCCGGACGCCGTGACGGAGGAAAAGCTGGCGGCGTACCGCGAGGGCGGCGTGACGCGGGTGTCGGTCAACCCGCAGACGCTGAGCCGGCCCGTTTTGGACGCGATTGGGCGAAAGCACACGCCCGAACAGTTTTTCACCGCCTTTTCCCTAGCGCGGGCGGCGGGCTTCCGCTCGGTCAACACAGACCTAATCGCGGGGCTTCCGGGGGACAGCGCGGAGGGGTTTGCCTCCGGCTTGGAGCGGATTCTGTCTCTCGCGCCGGAGAACGTCACCGTTCACACATTGGCAAGGAAGCGGGCCTCGCGCCTTGCCGCCGAGCAAGCCGCCGTATGCCCGCCGGAAACGGTGGAAGCTATGCTGGATTATGCGGTTTCGCGTTTGCGGGAATCTGGGTATGCGCCGTATTATCTCTATCGCCAGAAGTTTTCGGAGGGCGGCTTTGAAAACACGGGCTGGACCAAGCCGGGGCATACGTGCGTCTACAACCTCTGCATGATGGAGGAGCTGTCCTCCGTTCTCGCGCTCGGCGCGGGCGGCGTGACCAAGGCCATCACGGGCCGGAGAATCGAACGAATCGCCCATTGCAAATACCCCTTGGAATATATCGAGAGACGTGATACAATAGAGACTAAATTAGCCGCGTTTGCGGACGCGCTTTCACCGGAAAGGGTTGGTTCAACACTATGAGCAGCGGATTTTTTGATTTTAACGACATACGGCACAAATGCGAGGCTGACCCGCGCGGCTTTATCGCCGAGTGCGACCATGTGCTGAACGGGCGGCTGACCCGCGCCGCGGCGGCGATTGCCACGGGACAGGCGCAGAGGCCGGTCGTTCTGCTGGCGGGGCCGAGCGGCTCGGGCAAGACCACCACGGCGCACAAGCTGGCGGAGGAGCTGGAATGGATTGGCGTGGGCGCGCGCGTCGTCAGCATGGATAATTATTTCCTCACCGTCGATAAGGACACCCATCCCCGCGACGCGAAGGGCGAGATTGACTACGAATCGCCTGATTGCCTTGACATCCCGCTGCTCAGCAGGCATTTTGACGCGCTGACCGCCGGAGAGGAGGTCAATGTGCCGTATTTCGACTTCACCGTTCAGAGCCGCGATATGGCCCGCGCGAAGCCGCTGCGGCTGAAATCCGGCGAGGTGGCTATCTTTGAGGGCATCCACGCGCTCAACCCCCTCCTGCTGGGCGGCTGCCCGCAAACCAAATGCCGGGTGTATGTCAGCGCGCGCGCCAATGTGCGCGACGGCTCGGCGCTGATGTATAAGGGGACATGGATACGCCTGACGCGGCGGATTATCCGCGACGCCAAGTTCCGCGGCTGGGACGGCGGCACCACCATGAAGGTGTGGGCCAATGTGCGCCGGGGCGAGAAGAAGCACATCTCCCCCTACAAAGGCTCCGCCGACATCACCATCGATACCGCGCTGGCCTACGAAATCCCCGTCCTGCGCGATTTCGCGCTTGACCTATTCCAAAACGTCCCCGCCGACGCCGAACGCTACGGCGAACTGAGCCAAATCGCCCCCCTGCTGGAGCAATTCCCCTCCCTCCCAAGCGATTTGGTGAGCAAACGGGCGCTGATAAGAGAATTTATCGGACAGGAAAACGCGGCGGAAACGGACTGAGGAAGGGGTGGAAATAAATGACTATTTTTCAGATAGCGGGATTGTTGGTTATTGGCGTTATTGTTTTAGCCATCGGCATTAAGAAGAAAAAGAAATGGGTTATCGCCATTTCGGCAATCTCTTTGCTGATCGTGCTGTGGCAAGTTATATTGCTTGTTGCTATGGCTTCCCACTGAACAGAATAGGAAATTTTGCATTAGGAGAGGTTGCTATGGCTTGCTTATTTGGGCATAAATGGAAAAACGGCTGTAAATGTTCAAAGTGCGGAAAGACCCGCGATACACAGCACGCTTGGGATAGGTGCCGCGGGCTTTGTGGCGTATGCGGTAAATCATGCGAAATTAAACATGATTTTAATCGGAACAGTTGTGAGTGCGTCAAGTGTCATAAGACCCTACACGTCTGGGACAGATGTAAATGCAAGAAGTGCAGCGCAATCCGTGACACAGAACACGACTGGGACGGGTGTAAATGCAAGAAGTGCGGCACAAGCCGCGATGCGGAACATGACTGGAACGGGTGTAAATGCAAGAAATGCTTCGCAATCCGTGACACGGAACACGTCTGGGACGACAGTAAATGTAAGAGATGTAAAAAATGCGGTTCAATCCTGCATGATTGGGTACACATAAAGGCTCATTGGAATAAAAACCCGCCTACATGGAGTCCAGAAGCTCAAAAATGGTTTGACAACGATTCTTTAACGCCTGACCATTACAAATGTAAAAATTGCGGAAAGCGGAGGGAACAGCCATGATAAGAGAATTTATCGGACACAACGAAACGCCGGCTGGGACGGACTGAAAAATCAGTTGTGTCGGAAAATTTATATTTTGAATGGGGGTTAAGAAAATGCTTGATAAGGTTGAATACTGGCTTCATTCGGCCGACGAAGATGTTTCTGTTGCTGAAGTATTGTTAAACGGGAAAAAATATTTGCAGGTAGGTTTTTTCTGCCATTTAATTGCGGAGAAAGCATTAAAGGCAATGGTTGCGAGTATTACGTCAGAACTCCCGTCTAAAACACATGACTTGGCTAAACTTTCGGAATTGGCAGGCATCTTCGATGACTTAACCGAACAGCAGACAAACCTTTTGAAGGATTTGAACCCGCTGAATATCGAAGCCCGTTATCCCGATTATAGGGTGGGCATCACAAGCATCTTAACACCTGAAAAAACCGTAAAACTCTTTAGAGAAACGGAGGGGTTTTTATGTTGGATAAAGCAACGGTTAGACAAATAGCGCATGACTATTCAATGGAAGTAATCAAAGCAATCAAGCCCGACAAAGTAATCCTTTTCGGTTCTTATGTCAACGGAAAACCCCATGCGGAAAGCGATATTGATATTGCTGTTTTTGTACGCGGATTAGATAATGAAACTTGGTACAATACCCGTATTATATTGCAGCATTTACGCTGGAACAGATACTTTCTGGACATTGAGCCGCATTTATTGGATGAGACACGAGACCCGAGCGGCTTTGTTGCGCACGTTATAAAAACAGGAGAAACCATTTATCCGTCTAACTAAAGGAGGAACAGCCATGATTGACCGGCTGCGTAAGTCTGTGCAGGCTATTCAAGGCCGGGCGCCGGGGTTTGTGCCGGAGGTTGCTCTTATTCTCGGGTCGGGGCTGGGGTTTTTGGCCGACGCGGTGGAGTGCGCCGTGACCGTGCCTTATGCCGATATCCCGGAGTTCCCCGTATCGACCGCGCCGGGACACGCCGGGCGGCTGGTGCTGGGAATTTTGGCGGGCAAAAAGGTCGCCGTGATGCAGGGGCGGTTTCATTATTACGAAGGCTATGGCTTCGCCGAGTCGGTCTATGGCGTGCGGGCGCTGCGGCTTCTGGGCGCGGAGACCCTGCTGGTGACCAACGCCGCCGGGGGTTTGGGCGACGGCTTCGCCCCGGGCGACATCATGCTGATTGAAGACCACATCAAGTTTTTCGATGACAGCCCCCTGCGCGGCGCGAACATCCCCGAGCTGGGGACGCGCTTCCCCGATATGTCCTACGCCTACACGCCCGCCCTGCGCGAGGTCGCCGTGAACGCGGCGCGAACGCTGGACGTCCCGCTGAAACGGGGCGTGTATATGTACTTCCCCGGCCCGCAATACGAAACGCCCGCCGAAATCCGCGCCGCCAAAGCCTTGGGCGCCGACGCCGTAGGTATGAGTACCGTCCCCGAGGTCATCGCCGCCGCCCACGCCGGGATGAACACGCTGGGCTTCTCGCTCATCTGCAACATGGCGGCGGGCTTGCAGACGCATAAATTGAGCGAACAGGAAGTGCTGGATACCGCCGAGATGTCAAAGGGGGTTTTCTCGCGGCTGGTGCTGAGGTGCTTGGAGATGATGGAATGAGTTTGAACGCTGAAATCAAAGGCCTGCTGCAACAAGAAGGCTGCAATATCGTTGGTTTTGCTGATTTGCGCCGTCTTCCGAAGGAAGCGCGGCAAAATTTCGATACTGGTATTCTGATTGCTTTGGCATACACCAAAGACGCGATGCGGGAGCTGAAAAGCGGCTCGATGCGGCGATACCATGACGAGTGGAAGCCGATGAACCCGCGCTTGGCGGAGCTTGCGTTGCTGACGGCGGATTTTTTGACCGGCAAAGGGTATAAGGCTCTTGCGAAAATACCGTCAATGGTGGTGCAGGACGAGGATATGCGCACGGTTTTGCCGCACAAGACGGTGGCGACGCTGGCGGGTATCGGCTGGATTGGAAAATGCGCCTTGCTGGTGACGCATGAAGTTGGCTCGGCGCTGCGCATAACCGCCGTACTTACAAACGCCCCGCTGGACTGCGGTACGCCGATGACAACATCCCAATGCCCGCCGAACTGCGCGGTCTGCGCCGACGTATGCCCCGGTAACGCCCCGCTGGGCGGCTTATGGGAGGTTGGCGCGGACAGGGATACGTTTTTCAACGCCCGCGCCTGCCGCGACGCCGCCCGCGCCCGCGCAAAAGCCTTGCTGGGACTGCAAAACGAAACCTTATGCGGGCTGTGCATCGCAAACTGCCCGTTTACAGCAAAAGCACTCGGATATGACATGTAGGGGCGAACTCCGCCCGTGGACGTAGGACGTGGGGGGCGGCGGGCGGCAAAACGCCGCCCCTACAGAAAGGCTGGTCAATATGGACACATTATTCAAAGCCGTCACAGCCGTCCTGATGGACGATGAAAACACCGTTCTCAAGGACGCTTATGTCGGCGTGGAAGCGGGTAAGATTACCTATGTGGGGACAGAGCCGCCCGAAGGGGCGGCGGAGAGCGTCGTTGACGGGACGCACAAGGTGCTGATGCCGGGCATCGTCAACGCGCACACCCATCTGCCGATGGCGCTGCTGCGCGGCTTTGCCGACGATTTGGACTTGCAGACATGGCTGTTTGAGCATATCTTCCCCGCCGAGGAAAAGCTGACGGGTGAGATTGTTTATACCGGCGCGCAGCTCGCGCTGATGGAGTGCATGGCGTCGGGGACGGTCTCGGTCAGCGATATGTATTTTTTCTGCGACGATATCGCCCGCGCCGTCGCGGGGAGCGGGATGAAGGCCAACCTGAGCCGTCCCTATATGGGCGGGGAGGATTTTGACCCCAAGGACAACATCCGCATCAGGGACGCGCTGGACTTGATTGACAAATACCACGGGCACGACAACGGGCGCATCCTCGTGGACGCGGCGGTTCACGCCGAGTATACCTCCATCGCCCCGGTGTGGGAAGCGGCGGCGGCACTGGCGCGTGAACGCGGGCTGGGGATGCACGTCCATCTGTCCGAGACGGCGTTTGAACATAACGAGTGCGTGAAGAAATACGGGCTGACCCCGGCGGCGGTTTTAGACCGGCACGGATTGTTCGGCACCCGGACGGCGGCGGCGCACTGCGTCCACCTTGCCGACGGGGATATGGATATTTTAGCGGCGCGGGGCGTTACGGCGGTTCACAACCCGGTGAGCAACCTCAAGCTCGGCAGCGGCATAGCCCGCGTACGCGACATGCGGGACAAGGGACTGAACGTGGCGCTGGGCACCGACGGCTCGGCAAGCAACAACAGCCTTGATATGTTTGAGGAGATGAAAACCGCCGCCATTCTGCACAGCGGAGACAACCCCCTCACCGCCGCGGGCGCGCTCCGCCTTGCCACCCGCAACGGCGCGGCGGCGCAGGGGCGGGCGGCCGAAATGGGGCGGATTGCCGTGGGGATGGACGCCGACCTCGTCCTTGTCGATTTTGACAAACCCCATCTCGCGCCTCTGCATAACGCCGTCAGCTCGCTTGTGTATTCGGCGCACGGCTCCGATGTGGCGCTGACGATGGTGCGCGGCAGGGTGCTGTATCAAAACGGGGAATTCCTGACCGTTGACCGTGAACGAATCCTCTATGACGCCCGCAGGGCGGCTTGTATTTTCTAGTCTGGCGCAGCATAGCCTTGTTAAGGACGGCCTGCGGCCGCACACCACGCAAAGGAGGGGATGACCCTTGCCGGGTAAAAGCCAGAATTTTCTGCGCGGGGCGTTTTTTCTCTCCGTCTCCACGGCGGCGGTGAAGGTTATCGGCGCGCTGTACAAGATTCCCATTCAGAATTTGCTGGGAACGGAAGGCTCGTCGATTTACAACGTGGCGTACAGCATCTACACCCTGCTCTTTGTTTTAGCCACCGCAGGGCTTCCGGTGGCCATCTCAAAAATGGTCAGCGAAAGCCACGCGTCCGGGCGGAACGACGCGGCGCGCATTGTGTCGGCGGCGTTTATCCCCTTTCTTGTCATCGGCACGGCGGGGGCGCTTATCATGCTTCTGTTCGCCGACGGCATTGCCGCGATGATGGATGCGGAGGAGGCGGTCTGGGCCATCCGCGCCATCGCCCCCAGCGTCTTCCTGATTGTGTTTGTCTGTCCTTACCGGGGTTACTATCAGGGTCACGGCAACATGACGCCCACCGCCGTTTCGCAGGTGCTGGAGGCCGTGGGAAAACTGATTTTCGGAACGGGCTTGACAATCATCGCTCTGACGGTTATAATACCGTCTGACGGCTCTGAGGCAAACCAGTTGGCGCGGAACACCTACGGTCCGGCCGCCGCCATATTGGGCGTCAGCGTCGGGATTCTGCTTTCCGCCCTGTATTTAATCGTAAGCAGCCGGAAGCATAAGCTCTCCGAGGCGCGGAAGCTGCCCGGGCGGCGGCGCGGGGACATTCTGCGGGAAATGGTTTCTCTCGCCGTCCCGATTACCCTCGGCTCCGCCGTCATCAGCATCACCAACCTCATTGACGCGGGTTTGACGAGGGGACTGCTGGTCAGCGGCGCCGGCTTCTCGGACAGTGCGCGCAACGCGTATCACGGCGCGTATACGTGGGCGACCACCCTATACACCCTGCCCACCGCGTTTATCCTCACCATTGCCGTCAGCCTGCTGCCCGCCATCGCGGCGTTCCGCGTACGGAACGACCGTCAGGGCGTCATCCGCACCACCCGCTCGGCCATCCGCGTGACCGCCCTGCTGGGGATGCCCGCCGGCGTCGGATTTTTTGTCCTCGCGGAACCGATTCTGACGCTGCTGTATTCCGACCCCGCGGGGGTGGCCATCGCCGCCCCGCTGCTCCGGTTGTTGGGCGTCGCCGTCATCTTTGTCAGCATCGTCACCGTCACCAACGCCATTTTGCAGTCCCTCGGCATGGTGAGCATCCCCATTGTTACCATGACCGTCGGCTGCGCCGTCAAGCTCGTCTGCACCTATCTGCTGGTCGGCAATCCCGCCGTCCACATCAGCGGAGCCCCTATCGGCACCCTCGTCTGCTTCGGGCTGATTGCCTCGCTCAACCTGATTGTCGTCATCCGCGCCACCGGCTCGGGCGTCGCCCTGCTGAGTGAGCTGGGCAAGCCGTTCCTCGCCGCCGCGGGCATGGGATTCATCGCGCTGGGATGCTATTATTTCTTTGCCCGGTTTCTCGGCGAGAGGGCGGGCGTGGCGCTGGCGATGGGCGTGGGATTCCTGTCATACGGGATTTTGCTCATCCTCATCCGGGGGATTCCCAAACGCGATGTGGAGCTTCTTCCGGGGGGCGCGAGACTGGCCAAAATATTACAAATCAGATAAATTTGCGTTTTTTTGCAAAAAGGGCTTGTGTAATGGAGCAAACTATGTTAAATTCTCTATATGACAATTTTCTTCCTTGGGAGAGGCTCCTCTTTCTGATGGGCCGTCTGCGCTCCCCGGAGGGCTGTCCGTGGGACAGGGAGCAGACCCACCTCTCCATCCGCGGCAATCTCTCGGAAGAATGCGGAGAGTTGCTGGAAGCCATTGACGCGGCGGACGACGCCTTGATGCGCGAGGAGTTGGGCGATGTACTGCTGCAAGTGGTGTTCCACGCGCAGATTGCCGGGGAGGAAGGCCGGTTCACCATAGACGATGTCTTGACCGGCTTATGCGAAAAGCTCATCACGCGGCACCCGCATGTTTTCGGAGAGGACAAGGCCCGGAACGCCGAGGAAGCCCTGACCTTCTGGAAAGAAGCCAAAGCGAAGGAAAAGACCCGCGCTCCGACGGACGGAGCGCCCGGCTGAAGGCTACTCAGGCAAGTGATTTATCATCTGCCTATAGCATACACAAGAAAATCAAGGAGGAAAACAAAATGAACAAAGCAGAACTCATCAACGCGGTAGCGGAAAAGACCGGCACAACCAAGAAAGACTCGGACACGGTCATTTCGGCGGTATTCGACGTCATCGCGACCACTCTGGCGGAAGGCGACAAGGTCCAGCTCGTGGGCTTCGGTTCCTTCGAGGTTAAAAAGCGCGAGGCGCGCGTTGGCCGTAACCCGAAAACCAAGGAATCCATCAACATTCCCGCGTCCAAGAGCCCTGTTTTCAAGGCCGGCAAATCGCTGAAGGAAGCCGTCAACAAGTAAAAGGGCCGCTTCGCCGGGCGCCGGCGAGGATGATTCGCATAAGCGTTTGCCGAACCGAAGACGATTCTGTCCCTCCGCCTTTTCCGCCTTTGGCGGAAAAGGCTCGGATGGGAGTATGGTCTGAGTCGAAGCCCCCCTTAGGGGGGCTGTTTGGCATAAAGACGGAGGGATACGATGCGTTTGGACAAATATCTCAAGGTGTCGCGCCTGATTAAGCGGCGCGCGGCCGCAAACGAGGCCTGCAATCACGAGCGGGTCTCCGTCAACGGGAAGCCGGCCAAGGCGGCCTATGCCGTCAAGCCCGGCGATGTTATTGAAATCCGTTTCGGCGCGAGGCTGACCAAGGTCGAGGTGCTGTCGGTGGCCGAACACGCGACGAAGGAAGGCTCGGCGGCGTTGTACAAGGAACTGTCATAACCTGTCCCCTCCCCCGCATAGACTGATGACAAAGGGGGAGGACGAATTTGGATATGAAGACGCAAAAACCTCACCAGTTGATTCTTGACGGGCGCGAACGCCTGATTATCTCGGGCGTTTCGGATGTGGAGAGCTTTGACGAGGAAGGGGTTGTCTGCAAGACGGGGCGCGGCACGCTTTTGGTGCGCGGCACGGGCTTGCGGGTGGATAAGCTCAGTCTGGAGGGCGGGGAGCTGTCTGTCGAGGGGCTGGTAGACAGCCTTGTGTATGAGGACGCGGCGCAGAGCGGCGGGCTGTGGTCCCGTCTTTTCGGCTGATATGGAAGTGTCTCTGCCGGGTCAGGTTCTTGAGTTTTCGCTCGCCATGCTGCTGGGCGCGGGGCTGGGCTTTGTGTATGACTGTATGCGGATTGTGCGCGGGAGGCTTCCTTTGCGGGCCGTCACGGCGGTTCTTGACGGGTTGTTTTGGCTGGTCTGCGCGGGGGCGGCTTTCTGGTTTGCCATGAGTCTGGGCGGCGGCGAGCTGCGCCTGAGTTCCGTCATCGCCATTGTCTTCGGCGTCATCGCTTATTTTTGCTTTTTGTCCGCGTTTGTCCGCGCTGTGGGCTTTGTTCTTGCCGACGGGGCGATTGAGTTGTTTTCGGTCATTCTGCGCCCGTTCATCGCTATGACAAAAAAAATTCATAAAATTTTCACAAAAGGCTTTTCTTTTTTGTCAAAATGTCATATACTAAATAAAAGGCGCACTCATGCGCAGACGGAACGCGCAAAACGGAGGAAAGATACGCATGGATCGCGTGAAACGGAAAGCCAAACCCAAGAGGGGGTTGCCGGGCAAACTGGTAATCCTCATATTCGCCGTGTGGGCGGCCATCACCCTCGTCAGCCTTCAGGGACAAATCAACCAAAAGAAGGCCGAAAGGGACGCGCTCGAGCTGGAGCTGGCGGCGCAGCAAATTCAGATAGCGATGCTCGCAAAGGATATCGAGTCTGACAACATGGAAGAGAGGATTGCCCGCATCGCGCGGGACAAGCTGGGGCTGGTTATGCCGGAAGAGATTATCATCGTCAACAGAACGCCTTAGGGTTTGCAAAAGATAAATAAACAGGAGGGCGTCAAGCGCAGTATGGAAATCGGGAGCATTCATCCCGGCAAGGTTACGGGAATCACCAAGTTCGGCGCGTTTGTCGCGCTGGCCGACGGACGCTCGGGGATGGTTCATATCTCGGAGATTGCGTACACCTACGTCAACGAGATTCGCGAACACCTCACCGAGGGTCAGGAGGTCACGGTCAAGGTCATCGGCGTCAGCCCCGAGGGGCGCGTTAATTTCTCCATCAAAAAAGCCCTGCCGCCCCCGCCCCGCAGGGAGTCCTCCTTCGCCGGCGCCCGCCGTCAGCCGCAGGCCGGCCCCGCCACCTTTGAAGATAAGCTCAAGGCTTTCATGTCCGATTCGGAGAGCAAGCTCTCGGGGATGCGGGAGACCCCTCGGCCAAAACGGAGAAAATAAGCGAAAAAATTAAAAAAACGCTTGACAAGCCCTAGGTCTTTGTGATAGACTGCTCTTTGCCTGCAAAGGGTTCTTTTTTTGTAGAGATAAAAGTGAGGTGCAAGCCATCATGCGCGTGAGAATCACCCTCTCTTGCAGCGAATGCAAGCAGAGAAATTACAACACCATGAAAAACAAGAAGAACGACCCCGAACGCCTTGAAATGAGCAAATACTGCCGTTTCTGCCGCAAACATACCCCCCATAAGGAGACGAAATAAAATGAGCAGCGAAAAAAAGCCCAACATTATCGCGCGGCTTGCCCGCTGGTTCCGTGAGACAAGGAGCGAACTGAAGCGGGTCGTTTGGCCGACGCGCAAGCAGCTAATCAACAACACCGCCATCGTCCTGTGCGCGGTTATCGCGGTGGGCATTGTTATGGCGGGGCTGGACGCGGGGTTCCTCATGGTTATCCATAGGTTCTTCCCGTTTGTCTTCGACCTTTTTTGAGGGTAGGACATGAGCGAAAACGCAAAGTGGTATGTTGTCCATACCTATTCGGGCTACGAAAAAAAGGTAGCCGCCACCATTGATAAAACGGTGGAAAACCGCAAATTGCACGATTTCATCCTTGAGGTCAGCGTGCCGACCGAAGAGGTGACCGAGCTTACCGCCGACGGCAAGAAAAAAACCGTTGAGCGCAAGATGTTCCCCGGCTATGTCCTCATCAAAATGGTGATGACCGACGAGAGCTGGCACGCCGTCCGCAACACGCGCGGCGTCACCGGGTTTGTCGGGCCGGGCAGCAAGCCCATCCCGCTCACCGAAGCCGAGGTGGCGGCGCTGGGCGTTGAAAAGCGCGAGATTATCGTCCCCTACAGCTCCGGCGACAGCGTGAAGATTATCGACGGCCCGCTCACCACCTTTATCGGCACCGTGGAGGAAATCGAGACGGAGAAAAACCGCGTGCGCGTGGTCATCAGCCTGTTCGGCCGCGAAACGCCGGTCGAGCTGGAGCTGGATCAGGTAGAACCGCTGGTCGTATAAGGGCGAGCATTCCACGCCCGGGGGCGAACGCGGTTCGCCTAGCAGAGCTTTGTGTCCCCCGTGGGAGGAGCGTCTTCGGCGCTCCGCTATTCACCACTTTATATTTAGGAGGAAACCCGTATGGCACAGAAAGTAATCGGCCTTATCAAGCTGCAGATTCCTGCCGGCAAGGCCACCCCCGCGCCGCCCGTGGGTCCCGCGCTCGGACAGCACGGCGTGAACATCATGGCGTTTACCAAGGATTTCAACGAGCGCACCAAGAATGACGCGGGCCTAATCATCCCCGTGGTCATCACCGTCTACGCAGACCGCAGTTTTTCCTTCATCACCAAAACCCCGCCCGCCGCCGTCCTCATCAAAAAGGCCTGCAAGCTGGAAAAAGCCTCAGCGGTGCCCAACAAGGACAAGGTGAGCCAAATCAGCAAGGAAGACGTCCGCAAGATTGCGGAGTTGAAAATGTCCGACCTCAACGCCGCAAGCGTCGAAGCGGCAATGAGCATGGTCGCCGGTACCGCCCGCAGCATGGGCGTTACCGTCGAAGAATAGGGGGTTGGGGTATGTTTAGAGGGAAAAAATATATCGACAGCCAAAAGCTGATTGACCGGGTAAAGCTGTATGACATGGACGAAGCCTTCCGGCTTGCCATCCAAACCGCGAAGGCGGCGTTCGACGAGACCATCGAGGTTCACGTCAAGCTGGGCGTCGATTCGCGCCATGCCGACCAGCAGGTGCGCGGCAACGTCGTCCTCCCCCACGGCACCGGCAAGACCATGCGTGTTTTGGTCTTTGCCAAGGGCGACGCCGCCAAGGCCGCCGAGGACGCCGGCGCGGACTTTGTGGGCGCCGAGGAGATGGTGACCAAAATCCAGTCCGAAAACTGGTTTGATTACGACGTTATCGTCGCTACGCCCGATATGATGGGCTTGGTGGGCCGCTTGGGTAAGGTTCTCGGCCCCAAAGGTCTGATGCCCAACCCCAAGGCCGGCACCGTCACCACCGACGTGACGCGCGCCATCGCCGACATTAAAGCCGGTAAAGTGGAATACCGCCTTGACAAAACCAACATCATTCACTGCCCTCTGGGCAAAAAGAGCTTCGGCGAGGAGAAGCTGATTGAAAACTTCGACACCCTGCTCCGCGCCATCATCAAAAGCAAGCCCGCCGCCGCCAAAGGCCAGTATATCCGCTCCTGCGTCATCAGCGCGACGATGGGGCCCGGTATCAAGGTCAGCACGGCGAAGCTCTCCGGTTAAAACAGTCCGCCCCCCGTCTGTACTGGCGGGGGGTTTGGTTCGGGGCGTTTTGTGATTGGAGACGGCAGGAAAACAAAAACCGGAGGAGAGACATCCATGAGCGCAAATCACGGCGAGCCGGTCATGCAGAAGCCCATCAGCGAGTACGCCGGATACATGAAAAACCTGATACCGGCGCATATCCCTGAGACGTACGCGCTGAACCCCGTATTTGAAAACATCGCGGGCGGGGAGGATATCCGAAACGGCGTCATTGCTTTCAGGGATTTTTTATATCTGTTTTGCGACCGCTTGGTTTCAGACGGGCATTTATATGCCCAGCCGCGAAAAACGAGGAGTCCGGCGGACTATCCGTTTTTACACCATATGAATCACCTGCTGATTGATATAGGCTATCACGGCAGGCTGGCTGAAAGCGGCGATTCACTGCTGGTAACCGATATTCCGTCGTTTACCGTTTCAAAGAATAAAATCCCCGTTTCCCAGCAGGCCGAATGCTTGCGGTTTTTAGCCCTCTGCGGTTTTGCCTTTGCCGGGATGGACTTAGACGCAAAGACGCCGAATATCTCGGAAGCGCGGCCGCTGGAAGTGTCCTATCCGAGCCGCCCCGTTCTGCCGGCGGGGTTAAAGGCCCTGTCGGTCGCGGAGATGGAGCTGCGGACGGAGAGACGGTATAGCAATGACGACAATCTCCTGCGGTGCGATTACAGGCTCATCAAAGCGGGCGAAACGGACGCGCTCGACATCTTGAAGGATTATATCCATCCGCTGCCCGAAAACGTCCGGCGGTTCGCCCTAGACCTGCATCAGCGCTATACCGGCATGGGAATAACCTGCGCGGCGAACAAAAGAGACGGGATTCACATTGCTTACGCCAACCTGCCGAAGAGCCGGCGAGCCTTATCCCCTCGGGATGTATACGACCGGAGGGTATGGGAGTTTGCCGTGTCCGTCAGGCACGGCTATTGCTTGGTTGTAAGGGCCAAAAGAGCAGCCGTATACGCGGAGGTTATCGGAAGCTTTCCCGCGTATTTACAGGAAAAAATCACGCAGGGGTATGGCTGTGACAGGAAGCTGCGAAATGAACGCTGTCAGGGCGGCTGTCAGGGAATCCGCATACCGCTGGATGATTCCATCGTCGATATGAAACGGGATATTGAGATATGGCTTGACAACGAGACGCTTTGTTGACAGAAAATAGACATAAGGAGCGGATAGGATGGCTGGGGCGTTTGACTTTAAGAAGGAATACAGGAATTTATATTCGCCGCCCGCGGCGCCGGGAGTGGTTGACGTGCCGGAGATGCTGTTTATCATGGTGGACGGCAAGGGCAACCCGAACACAAGCGAGGACTATCAATCAGCCGTTGAGATGCTCTACGGGCTTTCCTACGCCGTCAAAATGAGCAAGATGCGCGGCGCACAGCCGCCGGGCTATTTTGACTATGTCGTGCCGCCGCTTGAAGGGCTGTGGTGGCTGAGCGACGGCTCGTTGGCTTGGTATGAAGACAAGGACAAATACTGCTGGACTTCGATGATGCGCCAGCCGGAATTTGTCGATACGGCGGTCTTTGAAGCCGCCAAGACTGAACTGTCCAAGAAAAAGCCGCACCTTGACCTCTCGCGGGCGCGGCTTGAAAAACTGACCGAGGGGCTTTGCGTTCAGGCGATGCACATCGGGCCGTATAACGATGAGCCGAGGACAAACGCCGCTATCGTACAGTTTATGGCCGATAACGGATACGTCAGCGATATAAGCGGCACGCGCCGCCACCACGAGATTTATCTGAGCGACCCGCGCAAAACCGCCCCGGAAAAGCTGAAAACGGTACTCCGGCACCCGGCTGCGTCTTGTGGAGGCTGATTCATGGCGGCATTGTTGATTGTCATCATCTACATCACATTTGTCAGCTTGGGGCTGCCCGATTCCCTGCTGGGGTCGGCGTGGCCTGTTATGCGCGGGGAAATGGCCGTGCCGTCTTCATACGCCGGGTTTGTGTCGATGCTGATTGCGGGTGGGACGATTGTCGCCAGCTTGTCGTCTGACCGGCTGACCAAGAGGCTGGGCGCCGGGCCGGCGGTCTGCCTTGGGATTGCGGCGCTGGCGGCGGCGATGTTTGGGTTTTCCGTTTCATCATCCTTTTGGATGCTTTGCGCCTTTGCCCTCCCCTATGGCCTTGGGGCGGGAACGGTTGACGCCGCGCTGAACAACTATGTGTCCCTGCACTACGCGGCGCGGCATATGAACTGGCTCCACTCCTGCTGGGGGCTGGGCGCGTCAATCAGCCCCTCCATTATGGGGTTTTACTTAACGCGGGAGCTGGGCTGGCACAGCGGATACCGCGCTGTGGCGGTGATACAGCTTGTTTTGGCCGGCGCGCTTTTTTTCACCCTGCCCATGTGGAAAAAGCCCGGCGGAGAGGACGGCGGACGGTCTTCCTCGCCCCCGCTCAAGCTGGCTGAAATCCTTCGCATTAGGGGCGTGAGGTTTGTGCTTCCCGCTTTCTTTTCTTATTGCGCCATTGAAATGACGGCTATTTTGTGGGTGCCCACCTATCTTGTGGATGTGCGGGGCGTTGACAGCGCGGCGGCGGCGGCGTACGCCGCCTTCTTTGTCGTCGGCGTCACGGCGGGGCGTTTTGTGTCGGGGTTTATTGCCGGGACATTGGGTGATTACGCCATGATTCGCATTGGATGCGGCGTCACCCTGCTTGGAATCACGGCTGTTTTTCTGCCGTTTGAGTCAAACACGGTTTGCCTATACGGCTTGATTGTCATTGGCCTCGGCTGCGCGCCCATTTATCCGGCCATCATCCATTCCACCCCGGCCAACTTCGGCGCGGACAAATCAAAAGCCATCATCGGCGTCCAAATGGCCAGCGCGTATACCGGCTCGACCTTCATGCCGCCGCTGTTCGGTTTCCTGTCGGGATGGCTCGGTCTGAGGCTGCTCCCCTATTTCCTGCTGCTTTTCGCCGTCTTGATGATGACGATGATTGAATGCTTGAGACGGAGTGTTTTCCATCGCGGCGCGCCCCGCGCTTGACTTGCGAAATGACGCGTGATACACTGAGAAAAAAGGAGGAATGGGGAGAATGAGAGAGAGCTTTGTTGCCGGGAGAACGCTTCCAGAGGCATATCATAACGCGCTGACTGATTTGCATGAAAACGGGGATATCGTCGATTGCCCCGACTATGACCAGCTTCAAAAAGAATCAAGCATGACTGTTTTTGTGGAGGAGCCCACGGCCGAACCCAGAATCAGCCGCCTGATTATTGGCGGCGCCCACGAGCTCCAGCAATACGAAATGGAAGTGCTGGACGGGATTCTGGACTTTATGATCGGCGCGGGGGAACACACTTGGGAGTACACGTATCATAACCGATACGCCGGCCAACTGCCTTTTATCATCGAAGAGCTGAAGCGTAACCTCTACAGCCGCAGGGCGATTATGAGCATACGCGATTTTGCTGTGGATTCTGAAAACAAAGACCCGGCTTGCCTGCAGTCGATTCAGTTTTTCTTTAGGGACGGGAAATTACACAGCAAGATACTGTTCCGCAGCAACGATTTGCCCGAAGCGTTCTTCTACAACGCGTTTGCCCTCATCCGTTTGCAGGAGAAGGTGGCGGCCGAGTTGAACGTTCCCGTGGGTTCCTACTGCCATCGGTCTAATTCCATGCACTGCTATGAAAAGGATTTCCAGCTTCTCGCCAACTACATCAGCGGTATCCAAACACGGGACAGGGCAGACCTGACGTATAACTACGAAGACTTTTACAAGGAGCTGATGGAGGAAGAGATTCCCTCCATTATGAAAATGGTGGCGGATCAGAAGGCAAAGTACGGTATACGGTGATGCGGGGGAGGCTTTGTCTGTGATTGTCCCTGTAACCAAAGAAAACGAAGACGCGTGGGCGGAGCTGTGCGTCGCGCTGTGGCCGGAAAACACCGTGGAGGATATATTCCGGGAGCGTTCGGGCGGAAGGCTGCTGCAAAACGAGTTTCTCTATATGGACGGCGGCGAAGCGGTCGCTTTCCTGAGCCTGTCGCTGCGGCGCGACTACGTGGAGGGTACGGATTCCAGCCCTGTCGGCTATCTCGAAGGGATATACGTCAAACCGGGGACACGGGGAAAAGGCGTCGGCAGAGAGCTGACCGAGTTTGCCAAGGCGTGGTCGAGGGAACGCGGCTGCTCCGAGTTTGCGTCCGACTGCGAGCTGCACAACGAGGCGAGCAGGGCGTTCCATGAGAAAATCGGCTTTCGGGAGGAGAATCGGATTATCTGCTTCGTGATGGATTTGACGGGCGGCGCATAAAGTCTCCCCTGTCCGGCGCACAATAGGCGTATGCCGCGCGCGCCTGAGGGGGGTATCGCTATGGAATCGCTTGCCCGTTCGGTTGGGCATACCGTTATACTGTATCTGGTCATCATCGTCACCATGCGGATTATGGGCAAGCGCTCGATTGGCGACATGCCGCCCAGCGAGCTGGTGGTGACCATCCTTGTGTCTGAGCTGGCGGCCATCCCCATGCAAGACCCGGAGCAGCCGCTAATCAACGGCATCATCCCCATCGTCGTCCTGCTGGTATTCAATCTCGCCCTCTCCTTCGGCTTTCTGAAGTCGCGGTTCCTTTGGCGTGTCTTCGAGGGCAAGGAGGCCATTCTGATTGAACAGGGCAGGCTCAACGAAAAGGCCATGCGCCGCAACCGCATCACCCTGACGGAACTCTTTGAAATGCTGCGACTGCAAGGCTACACCGATTTATCGCAGCTACGGTACGCCATTTTCGAGAGCAACGGGCTGCTCTCCGTCATCCCCTACGAGTCCCACAAGCCGGTCACGCCCGCCGTCACCGCCACGCAGGTACAAGAGCCGGGAATGCCGCAAATATTGATCTCCGACGGCAAGGTGATGAAAAACAAGCTCAAAACCCTCGGCCTGAACGAGCAATGGCTGCGCCGCGAACTGGCCGCCCGCGGCGTGACGGCCATCAAAGACGCTTTCATCTTCACACGGGACGAATGCGGGAATATTTATCTGGTGGCAAAGGAGAAACGGCGGACAACAGGTTGAACCGCCATTCTTTGTGGTTACGGCAGTTTACGCTTGAAGAGGAATATCACCCTCATGTTAGAGTCCTCACCGCTAATCGCTACTAATTCCCATCCTTCAGCACCAAGACGATTAAGTTCACCAGTGTTAATGTCCAGATAACCTCCGCTATTATCGGCTTCATTCCGCACGGGATCGAAACAATAAATCCACTTATATTCCCAACGCTCCGCGTCACTACTTGACGGACTTAATCCTACGACAGGCATATCGGCGGCGGGTGGGTTGTTGGGGGATGCGTTGTCTGCGGGGGGATTGAGATTTGAGACGCTTGGTGGCACATCCGCAACTGTGCAGGCGACAACGGATAACGCGAGGGACAGCACAAGCGCAAGAGAAAGAATACGGTTTTTCATTTCAGTGTTCCCCTTTCTGTTTCACTACCTTTGTAGTAGTATTCATTTATATTATAGTCAGTAATATTCTCCCTGTCAAGCCTTTATAATAAAATAGGGTGGTTTTATGACAGGAAGCTCGTATGAGGAACGGTTCCGGCAGCTTGGGCTGAGAATCGCGTACTTTAGGAAATTACGGGGATATACACAAGAAACCTTTTGCGAAAAAATGGATATTTCCATATCGTACTATTCGCAAATAGAAGCGGCAGGCTGTTACAAGCCGATAAGTCTAAAAACGCTTTATAAGATAGCCGAAGCATTGGACGTAGAACCGTATAAATTGCTGATGACCGAATAACGAAGAGATAACCCTGCCCCCCTTTTCAGGGGGGCAGGGCACAGCTTTTTACTTTACGCAACAGACACGATATATATCGTGCCCCCGCGTCCCTACCCAAAAAACTCCTGATGGATGACCTGCACGGCGCATACAGCGCGGTGGCGTACAATAGAATAAAACCGCCGACTGCCGCTATGTATCGTCGTAATGTCCCTTGCAGGCGAAAACCAGCAGATTTTTCTTTTCGTCAAAATTATAGATAAGTCTGTTTGAGTGGTCTATATGTCTGCTCCAAGCCTTACGGTATTTCAAGGGCTCCGGCTTCCCAATGCCTTTATTTAGCCCGTTTCGTTCGATGTCTTTTATAAGCTCGTTAATGCGTTTCAGTGTCTTTTTATCGTTTGTCTGCCATGAAAGGTAATCGTCCCATGCTTTGTCAGACCAAATTTTATTCATCGTCCACCTCTATGAGGTCATGTATCTTTCCCTCACCTCTTGCGATTTGCGCCATTGAACGGTCGAGCATATCCAAGTAAGCCGCGTTTTTTGCGGCTTTCATCAGTGCGTTATATTCGTCAAGGCTTATAATGACTACGTTTTTTTCGTCTTTTCGGGTCACGATAACCGTTTCATAATGGTCTGTCACCTTGTCGCAATAGTCTTTCAAGCGGTTACGGATAGTGGAATAGTTTACAGCCAGCATAACATCAAATCCTTTTCCATATTGTACTTATTATTGTACAATATATTGCACGCATTGTCAAGCGGTTGATTCCGTTCCCTCCGCAAAAATAAATTTTCCACACAGAACCCGCCGTTTGCCGCCTACCCGAAAAATTCCTGATGGATGACCTGCACGGCGCGGTCGGAGTCGGCGAGGTCGATTAGGACGCTTACTTTAATCTCGCTGGTGGAAATCATTTGGATATTGACGCCCGCCCGGGCCAGCGCGGTGAACATCCGCGCCGCGACGCCGGGGTTGTTGGCCATGCCCGCGCCCACGGCGGACACCTTGCTGATATGGTCGCTGACCACCAGCGTCTCATAGGCGAGGGAGTCTTTATGCTCCTCTATCAGCGAGCGGGCTTCCGGTAAATCGCTCTTGGTGACGGTGAAGCTGATGTCTTTGGTGTTGTGCCGCCCGATGGATTGCAGGATGATATCCACATTGATTTTCTGCCGCGCCAGCAGCGAGAATATATTGCTCGCCACGCCCGGCACGTCGGCAAGCCCCACCAAGGCGATGCGCGCCACATTGTTATCGCGGGCGACGCCCGAAACCTGCATATTTTCCATTTTGACAACCTCCTTAACAATGGTGCCGGGCTGATTGAGGAAGGACGACAGCACCTCCAGCTTGACGCGGAAACGCTTCGCCATCTCCACCGAGCGGCTTGCCAGCACCTGCGCGCCCAGCGACGCCAGCTCCAGCATTTCGTCAAAGCTGATTTCCTTCAGCTTCCGCGCCTCCGGGACAATGCGCGGGTCGGCGGTGTAGACGCCGTCCACATCGGTGTAGATTTGGCACAAATCAGCCTTGAGCGCCGAAGCGAACGCCACGGCGGTGGTGTCGGAGCCGCCCCGCCCGATGGTGGTCACGTCGCCGAACCTGTTGATTCCCTGAAACCCGGCGATGATGACGATGTTGTTTTTATCCAGCTCCATCCGCACCCGCTCGGGGTCGATTTTTTGAATGCGCGCCACGGAATGGTTGGAGTCGGTCTGCATCCCCGCCTGCCAGCCGGTCAGCGAAATGACCGGGAACCCCATTTTTTCCACCGTCATAGCCAGCAGCGACGCGGACATCTGCTCCCCGCAAGCCAAGAGCATATCTGTCTCGCGCCGGGACGCGCCGGGATTGATGGAGGCGATTTTGCCCAGCAAGTCGTCCGTCGTATCGCCTTGAGCGCTCACGACGACGACAATCTGATGGCCCGCCACATGGCTGTTTGCGATAATCCGAGCCGCGTTGCTCAGCTTATCGTCATCCGCCACCGACGAGCCGCCGAATTTTTTCACAATCAGGGACAACAAAGTCAATCCTTTCGTTTATGTTTACAGCACCCGCAGTGTTGTTCCGTCGGTGAAGGTGTGGTGCGGGGTGATATGGTGTATCTTTGAGTCAATGCTGATATACAAGCTCTCCTGTTCGCATAACTTCCTCAACAAACCCCGTTTCATCTTCTTGGCTGTCTAGTAAAATCGGTTCGATAGCCGTATTTACATCCCATGTAAGACCGGATAACTTTACACAGGTTTGGAACCAATCACCCGTGAACCCGTCAAAGATAACGGCTATATCAATGTCGCTGGCCTCAATCGCAGTATCCTTAGCACACGAGCCGAATAAGATAACCTTATTCGGTGACATTTCCTTGACAACCGCATCGGCGTATTTCCGGGCAATGACTAAAGCTGTTGCTTTATCCATGTTAAAAATACCTCGGTTCTTTCAATAAGCGTTCCGCAATATTCCCAATTAAGGACTTCGGCAATTTTTGTTTTGTATTCTGATATTCCTATCGGCGTTTACATCACCCGCAGCGTTGTTCCGTCGGTGAAGGTGTGGTGCGGGGCGGAGTGAATGCTGTCCGGCTGGGCAAGGCGGACGGGGATTTCATACCACGCGAGGCCGCCGAGCGGGTCGTTTGCGCGCATACAGGCCACGATGTCGCTTACCACGGCGGACGCCGTTGGCTCCTTGCCCGCGCCTTTTCCGTAGAAAAGCACATCCCCCACGACGTCGCCCGTAATCAGGACGGCGTTGAACACGCCGTCTACCGCGAAGAGAGGATGTCCCCTCTTCAGCAGGTGGGGTTCGGCATAAATCACCGGCGGTGAGGATTCGCAGATGGTCACCCGGCCTATCAGTTTAATGGCATACCCGTTGTCCGCCGCTTCCCGCAGATGCTCCGGCGTAACACGGTTGATTCCCATCGTCTGCACGTGCTTGGGGAAGATTTGGCGTCCGATGACCAAGGAGGCCAAGATGCTGATTTTGCGCGCGGTGTCATGCCCAAGGATATCGTCGGACGGGTCGCCCTCCGCATAGCCGCTCTTTTGCGCTTCCAGCAGCGCCTCGTCGAAGGTAAAGCCGTTGTCTCTCATGCGGGTGAGGATATAGTTGCACGTCCCGTTCAGGATGCCGCAGACGGAGGAAATGCGGTTTGCCGACAGGCATTGCGCCAGCGGATAGATGAGCGGGGTGCCTCCGCCGACCGCCGCCTCAAACAGATAATTGACCTGCTTTTCCCGCGCCAGCTCCAGCAGCTCCGGCCCATGCTCGGCCACCAGCTCCTTGTTGGAGGTCACCACATGCTTCCCGGACTTGAGGGCGCGCTTGGTGAAGTCATACGCGGCGCCCGTCCCTCCGATGGTTTCTACAACGACCCGGACGCTCAAGTCGTTCTCGATGTCGTCGAACGAAGACACAAAGCAGTGTTCAAAGGGATCCCCCGGAAACCGGCGGATGTCCAAAATGCTTTTGACCGACAGCGCAATTCCGCGCCGCGCCTCAATCATCGCGGCCGAGTTGTGCAGCACCTCCGCCACACCCGAGCCGACGACGCCGTATCCCAATATCGCAATTTTCGTCATTTTGTCAATGCCTCCCATATCCCCAGTATATACGCGGCTCCCATAGCGCGGTCATAGAGTCCGTATCCCGCCCGGCCTGTCTCGCCCCACACCATCCGCCCGTGGTCGGGCCGGATATACGCGTCAAACCCCGATTCGGCGAAGGCCCGGATGATGCCGAGCATATCCAGCGAGCCGCATTGCGTCGGATGCGCCGATTCATAGAAGTCGCCGCCCTCCAAAAACTTGAGGTTGCGGATATGGGCGAAATGTATCTTGTCCGAAAACTCCCGGATGATGGCGGGGATGTCGTTGTCCGGGTCGGCCCCCAGCGAGCCGGTGCAGAGGGTCAGGCCGTTGTTCGGGCTTGGATACAGCTCCAAAACCCGCTTGATGTTGTCCCGGCTGTTAATCAGGCGCGGCAGACCGAACAGCGGCCACGGCGGGTCGTCGGGGTGGATGGCCATTTTGATGCCCAGACGCTCGGCGTGGGGGATGATTTTGTGAAGAAAATACCGCGTGTTGTCCCAATATTGCTCCTGCGAAATATGTGTATACCGTTCGACGGTATCGACGATGTGCTTCAGCCGTTCCGGCTCCCAACCGGGCAAATCAATCCCGCCCGACTGCTCGGCGTACCGAGCCGCCAGCTTTTCCGGCGTGGTGTTTTGGATAAACTCACGGGAGAAGAACATGGTGTTGGAGCCGTCGGGCAAATCGTAGAAGAGATGGCTCCGCGCCCAGTCCAGCACCGGCATGAAGTTGTAGCAAATCACCTTGACGCCGACGGCGGCGAGGTGTTCCATCGTTTGGATGTACTTCTCTATCCAGCCGTCCCGCTCGGGGACGCCCAGCTTAATGTCCTCATGGATATTAACGCTTTCGATAACCTCGACGGACAGCCCCGCAGCGTGTATTTCATCGCGCATGGCCTCACATTCGCCGCGCGGCCATACCTCCCCGGCGGGAATGTGCATCAGGCTGGTCACCACCCCGGTGACGCCCGGAACCTGCCTGATGTGCTTGAGCGGGATTGGGTCGAGCTTGCCGAACCAGCGCAGCGTCATTTGCATATGGCTTTCCTCCTAGCCGGACGATAAAATTCTGGCGGTTTCATACATGGTCTCCTGCAAATCCTTTTTCATTTTCAGCGCCTCGCCGATATCCATATCCTTCAACTGACCGTCGCAGAGGCAGACGACGCGGTTATGGCGGCCTTGCGCCAGCAATTCCACGGCATGGCGGCCCATTCGGGCGGCGGTGACGCGGTCGCGCGCGCCGGGTGCCCCGCCCCGCTGGATGTGTCCGAGAATGGTGACGCGGGGGTCAAGCCCCGTCTCCTCTTTTATTTGACCGGCGATTTCATGGATATTGCCCGCGCCCTCCGCCACAATGACGTCGAAATGGCTGCGCCCCTGAATTCGCGTACGGCGAATTTTGTCGGCAATGTCCGTTTGGAAGTCATAGGGGCGTTCGGGAACGAGGATGGCGTTGGCGCCGACGGCGATGCCGACATAGACGGCCAGATGCCCGGCCTTCCGCCCCATCACCTCGACAAGGGAGCAACGCTCGTGGGAATGCATCGTGTCGCGCAGCCTGTCGATGGCCTCAATGGCGGTGTTGCAGGCGGTGTCAAACCCGATGGTATAGTTCGTGCAGGCGATGTCGTTGTCGATGGTGGCGGGGATACCGACCGACGGCACGCCGTGCTTGGACAAATCAAGGGCGCCCCGGAAGGTGCCGTCGCCCCCGACGCAGATGAGCGCGTCGATTCCGAGATATTTGCAAGTCTGCGCGGCCCGCTGCTGCCCCTCTTCGGTTTGAAACTCAGCGCACCGCGCCGTGAAGAGGATGGTGCCGCCCCGGCTGTTCAGCCCCCTGACGTCATTGCTGCCCAGTTCGACGACGTCGCCGTTGATTAGGCCGTTATATCCGCGCCGGATACCCAGCACCTCTGCGCCGGACGCGCGCGCCGTACGCACCACCGCGCGGACAACCGCGTTCATCCCCGGCGCGTCCCCGCCCGAAGTCAGCAGCCCGATTCGTTTAGCAGTCAACCTTATCTCCCCCTTCAGAATATTATATCACAACCCCGTCAACCCTGCAAGACAACATTTCCGTCTCCCAGCAGAGCCTTACATTCGTCCAGCAGGCGGGAATCCGGCGTACATTCGCCGCCGAGGCGTTTGCCGGTGTCGGCGAAAACCAGCGTGGCCGGCGTGACGCCGGGGAAGAGCTGCATCATCGCCAAAATCCGCCGCGCTTCGCGCCCGCCGGTTTCCGGCAGCTTGAGATAGAGCTTGCGCGCGGCGTCGGCTTCCTGCTCCGCGGTCATCGGCGGCAAAGGCTCCCATTCACCCAGCGGACGAAGCTCGTCTACCAGTATCTGCGCCGGGCGGTCGTCGCGGACGCTCACCTTTCCGGTCACCGTCACGGCGTTGTCGTTTTTGATGTGTCCCCCGCAGCGTTCAAGGGTTTTGGCGAAAATCAGCAGCTCGATTGTCCCCGCGCGGTCTTCCAGCGTGGCGTATGCCATCAGGCTGCCGTTGCGCGTTGTTTTGGTCCTCACGCCGGAGAGCAGCCCCGCCAGCCGCACCTGCTGCCCGTCCTCCACCCGTTCGTCCTTCAGCCCCTCAAGAAGCGGCAGGATAGGCTGGGCCTTGGCCGCCCTAATTTCGGCGGCGTACGCGTCAATCGGATGCCCGGAGAGGTACAGCCCGGTCAGCGAACGCTCCATTTGCAGCTTTTCCTTGGCGCTCCATTCCTCAATGTCGGGGATGGGGATTTCCCTCGTTTCCCCGCCGAGCGAGAAGATGTCGGTCTGTCCCTCAATCGTCCGTCCCCCCGCGATATCCTCCATCAGCGCCCCCGCCACGTCCATCAGCGCCCGCCGCTTATACCCCATTGAGTCAAACGCCCCGCATTGAATCAGACATTCCAAGGCCCGGCGGTTCATGTCATGCTTTTGCATACGGCGGCAAAAGTCCTCAAAGCTCTTAAACGGCTCCGCTTCCCGTTCTCTCCGCAACGCCGCGATAAACCCGTGCCCCAAATTCTTAATCGCGCCCAGCCCAAACCGGATTTCGTCCGCGCCGACCACCGTAAACCCGTCGTCCGACGTGTTTACGTCCGGCGGAAGCACCCCTATCCCCTGCTCCCGGCACACCTCGATATACTCTCCCACCTTGCCGGCGTTCCCCTGCACGCTCGAGAGCAGCGCGGACATATATTCGGCGGGGAAATGGTACTTATAGTACGCCGTGCTGTAAGCGATGACCGCGTAGCAGACGGCGTGGGCTTTAGGGAAGGCGTAGCTTGCGAAGTCCATGATCTCCTCAAAAAGGCTGTTGGCGGTATTTTTGGAGACGCCCTTTTCCGCGCAGCCGTCCAGAAAGGCCTGCCGTTCACCCGCCAGCACGTCGTATTTTTTCTTACTCATCGCCCGGCGCACAATATCGGCGCGTCCCAACGAGAAGCCGGCGAGCTGCCGTAAAATGGCCAACACCTGCTCCTGATAGACGATGCAGCCGTATGTGACCTCCAGAATCGGCTTGAGCAGCGGATGCTTATACGTCGTCCGCTCAGGGTGATGCTTGCTGTCAATGAAACGGGGGATCGACTCCATCGGGCCGGGGCGGAAGAGCGCCACCACCGCCGTGATGTCTTCAATCGACTGCGGGCGCAGACGGGTGCAGACCCCCGTCATGCCCGCGCTTTCAAGCTGAAACACGCCCGCCGTCCTGCCCTGCGAAAGCATATCAAACACCGCCGCGTCGTCCTCGGGAAAGGTTCCGTTGAACGCCGGGTCGCGCTTTTTGACCAGCTCCTCCGCCTCCTTCAAAACGGTGAGGTTGCGAAGGCCGAGGAAGTCCATCTTGAGCAGCCCCAGCTCCTCAAGCTGCGTCATCGGGTATTGGGTGACGACGGAATCCTCGATTTTCGCCAAGGGCACATATTCGGAGACGGGCTCCGACGTGATGACCACGCCCGCCGCGTGGGTGGACGCGTGGCGGGGCATTCCCTCCAGCTTTTTCGCCATGTCAATCAGCTTTCTCGTCCGCTCGTCTCCCTCCGTCATTTCGCGGAGCCGGGGGGAGACGTCCAGCGCCTTGTCGAGGGTCATGTGCAAATCGAACGGGACGGCCTTGGCGACCGCGTCGGCCTCGGCGTACGTCCAGCCCAGCGCCCGCGCCGTATCCCGCACCACCGCCTTGGCCTTCATCGAGCCGAAGGTGACAATCTGCGCCACATACCCGTATTTGGCGATGACATAGTCAATCACTTCCTGCCGCCGCCGGACGCAGAAGTCGATGTCAAAGTCGGGCATACTGATACGCTCGGGATTTAAGAACCGCTCAAACAGCAGATTGTATTTCATCGGATCCACGTCGGTGATGCCCAGACAGTAGCCCACCATCGACCCGGCGCCGCTCCCGCGCCCGGGGCCCACCGGAATATCGCTTTCCCGCGCGTAGCGCACAAAATCGGCGACGATTAAAAAGTAATCGACAAACCCCATTTGGACAATCATGTCCAGCTCAAACTCAAGCCGCTCCCGGTATCCCTCGGGGTCGTCCGGGTAGCGTTTTCGGAAGCCCTCGGCGCACAGACGCCGCAGGACGGTTTCCACGTCCCCTTCGTCCTCCGGCAGCGTATAGCGCGGCAGCCGGTATTGGCCGAACTCGATGCTCACATTGCACATCTCCGCGATTTTCACGGTGTTGTCCAGCGTCTCGCGCGGGAACAGCGCGGCCATCTCCTCCTCGCTTTTGATGTAAAACTCGTCCGTTTCAAACTTCATCCGATCCGGCGTATCCACGGTCGTCTGTGTCTGTATGCACATCAGCGTGTCCTGCACCACCGAGTCTTCACGCGTGAGGTAGTGGGCGTCGTTAGTGCAGACGAGGGGGAGGCTTGTCTCCTCCGCAAGGCGCAGCAGGGCGCGCATGACGCTTTTCTGCTCCGGGATGCCGTGGTCTTGCAGTTCAAGGTAGAATCTGTCTTTGCCGAATAGCTCCGCGTAGTATTCCGCCGTTTCGGCAGCCTCCTTGGGCTTTCCCTCGGACAGGCGGCGCGGGATTTCCCCCGACAGACAGCCGGAGAGGGCGATTAACCCCTCATGGTACCTTTCCAAAAGCTCGCGGTCAACGCGCGGCTTCGAATAAAATCCCTCGGTATTGGCAAAGGAGACAAGGCGGCAGAGGTTTTTATACCCCGTTTCGTTCTCGCACAGCAGCACCAGATGATAGGGGTCGGAGTCCAGCTCATGCGTCTTATCATGCCGCGTGCGCGGCGCGACATAGACCTCGCAGCCGAGAACCGGCTTGACGCCCGCATTGATTGCGGTCTTGTAAAACTCAATGACGCCGTACATCGAGCCGTGGTCGGTAACGGCGACCGCCGTCTGCCCCAGCGTCTTGACGCGCTCCATCAGCCCGTCAATCCGGCACATGCCGTCCAGCAGGCTGTATTCGGTATGCAGATGCAGATGCGCAAAACCGCTCATGGAAACGCCCCTTTCGCCAACGTCCGTTTGAGGTAAAACGAAACAGGACGATTCCTCGCCCTGTTCCCAAATAGCGCGGCGAACACCGCAACATTAGTATACACCGCCCCCACAGGAAAGTCAACATCTATTTTCTCACGCTTCCGCAAGCGTGTGTTTGCCGGGGAAATTTTTCTTTTCAAACCGCTTCCGCTGTGATATAATAAAATAACTATCTTGAAAAACCCACAAAAGGGGCTTGACAAACGTGCCGAAGTGTGCCATAATTCTTACGAACGAACGAATAAGTTCGCGTCCTTTTTTTGCCCGGAGTATCCGTTGACCGAAGGCGGTTTTCCCTTGTCATGGGGGAAACCGCTTTCCGCGCCGATAGGGGCAAGCGACGGCGGCGCGGGGATCTTGTATCAGACGCGAGGTAGAGGACATGGATAAAACAAGTCAGGGTCAGCTTTTTTCAAACGCAAAACGGATTGCCGTCGTCACGGCGATTGTGTACGCGATTGTAAAACAATTATTTTTCATGGCTTTTTTGAACGCCGAATACTGGGTGACGCGAGGTATCGTGAGCGCCGTATTGGTGACGCTGGTTTTCGTTATGACACGCGGCAAAAGAGTAACCAGCCGGAGAGTGTCATGGATGATACCTGTTTCTTTTATTTTATTGGAAACTGTAGGGGTTATGCTTACAGACGGGGATCAGATGTTTTATTTCTTCCTTATCGGCTGCACCCTTTTAAGTTTTATGTTCGTAAATGTTTTCGGGCTTGCCGTAACGGCGATATCCGCTTCCGCGGCGGCCGCGTTTTACCTGATGACTCTCGGGGGCGCCTTGATGGGACAAACATATGCGTTTGAATATGATGTTTTTCGGTTTGCCGGAACGATCCTCCTAAATGGTTTCATTTTCGTTATAGGGAAATACGCCATAGGGGTCATAACCGGAGTCCGGCATGAAAAAGAGCTTATTACGGCAAGAACCGAAACGATTATCGGCAACCTGCCCGGAATGGCGTATGTACACCTTTATAATTTCCCCTCATGCACCCTTACCTATGTCAGCGAAGGCAGCAAGGAGTACATAGGATATACGCCCGAGGAGCTTATCGGCGAGGACAACTTGGTCGGCGGCGTGAATAAATTTATAGCCATGATGCATCCCGACGATATAGAAGATACAGGAAGTAAGTTCGAGGAAGCCATTGAAGCGGGTCTGACCCATGAACAGGCCTACCGGATTATCATGCCGGACGGCACGGTCAAGTGGATTATGGATCGCAGCACCGCTTACGAAAGGAACCCGGACGGCACGCCGTATTCGGTTCAAGGGTATATGTTCGATATCACCGAGCACAGGCGGTTGGAAATCGCGGAGCTGTCGGAGCTGATGCTTGATACATCCCCGCTGTGCATCCAACTGATTGACAGAAATCACGATACGATAGGCTGCAACACGGCAGCCGTTGAGCTTTACGGCTTTAAGGAAAAACAGGAATATTGCGAAAGGTTTTCCAAGGACTGTTCGCCCGAATATCAGCCGGACGGTCAGCGTTCCGATGAAAAGGCCTCCATGCTGATTGACAAAGCGTTTTCGGAGGGGCGCTGTGTTTTCGGCTGGACGCATCAGATGCCCGACGGCACGCCCATACCCGCGGAAATCACGCTTGTACGCGTAGCCCACAAGGGGGATTTTGTCATCGTCGCGCACACAAAAGATTTACGCGAAAGCGTAAGGCTTGAGGCGGAGGCGCAGAAGATTTATTATGACGCCCTGACCGGCATCTATAACAGGCGTTTCTTCGACGAAGCCCTGAGCCGTTTATTGAAAACACTGTCCCGTTCCGGGGGTTTTCTCAGCCTTATGATGATTGATGTCGATTTCTTTAAGAGCTACAACGACGCCTACGGGCACGACGCGGGAGACCGTTGCTTGAAAATTGTCGCTGAAACCCTCTCCGAAAGCATCACAAGGACGGATGATTTTGTCGTGCGGTACGGCGGCGAGGAATTTGCGGTCGTACTGCCGAATACCGACGCGAGCGGCGCAAGCGTCATTGCGGAAAAATTGCTTGACAACGTACGGAAACTGGGTATGCCCCACGGAAAAAGCGACGCCGCAAGTTATGTCACGATCTCCATCGGGGTTGCGACCGGGAGAGTGAAACACACGCAAAGCGTAAGCGATTATGTAAAACGGGCGGATGAAATGCTGTATAAATCCAAACGAGACGGGCGTAACAGGTATTCGCTTTCGTCATAACGGATTCATTGTGAAATTCCTCACCGCCTGAAAAACCAATCGGCCAAGTCCTTGCCGCTGCCGAAAAACCGTCCCCGCGCCCCGCAGGCTTCGCTGAAGGCTTTTGCTTCGTCGGCGGACTGCGGGTTTTGGCTGTCGTAGAGGATAAACGGCACCGGCTCGGCGGTGTGCGTCCGCAGCGCAACGGGGGTTCTGTGGTCGGGCATCACCAGCGCGCGGTACGGCTCGCCGGAACCCGCCAAATAGTCCGCGACCGGCTTAAACACCTTTTCGTCTATCCATTCAAGGGATTGCAGCTTGCCCTCCAAGTCCCCGGTGTGGGAGCATTCGTCGGGCGCCTCGACGTGGATAAACACGAAGTCCGCGCCGCGCTTGAAGGCCTCAATCGCGCCCGCCGCCTTGCCCTCGTAGCTGGTATGCAGCGTCCCGGTCGCGCCGGGGATATGCGGGCAGTCCAGCCCGGCGCAGCGCCCGATGCCTTTGAGCAGATTGACCGCGGCCACCATGCTGCCCGTCACGCCGTACCGTTCGGCAAGGGAGGGGAGGGTCAGCCTTTTGCCCTGTCCCCAAATCCATATGGCGTTGGCCCGCCGCCCCTTGAGAATTTTCGCGCTTTGAGCCATCAAGCGGCGCACCTCGGCGTCGTCCGGCAGATAATCGCCCGCGCGCCGTCCCAGTATGTCATGCGGCGGCGTCATTTTGCAGCGTACGTCAAGACGGTCGGTAATCAGCAGGCAGCGGTAGCTCACGCCGGGGTAAAACCGCAGCCCGTCCCCGCCCAGTTCTCTGTCAATCATCCTGATAATTTCCCCGGCCTCCGCGTCGCCGATTTCTCCCGCGCTGTGATCCTTGACCGTCATATCCTCAAACGCGCCGCTCCCCTCCAGCGTAACCAGACTGGCGCGGAACGCCACGTCGTTTTCAGCCATCGGCAAGCCCATTGCCGCGGCTTCCAGCGGAGCGCGCCCGGTGAGGCAAACGGCGGGGTCGTACCCTAAGATGGAGAGGTTGGCCGCGTCGCTCCCCGGCTCAACCCCGTCCGGGATGGTTTTCACAAGCCCGGTCTCGCTCACCTTCGCCAGCGCGTTGATATGCGTCAGCCGCGCGGCCTCAAGCGGCGTCCTCCCGCCGAGAGCGGCGGCGGGCCTGTCGGCGCAGCCGTCGGGAACAAGGATAAAGTGTTTCATAGCATCAGCTTCCTTTGCAGCATTTACGGTTTACCGTCTCCCGCCGGGGGCGGGAAGGCTTTGCTCTATTTTTCGCAGCCTGTGGTTGAGACAGCTTTTGCTGATTCCGAGCCGCTCCGCGAGCTGGGCCAAACTGTCCTCCGGGTGGGCCATCCTCGCCCGCGCGGTCTCCGCCAGCGCTTCGGGGAGCCTGTCTATCCGCCCCGAGCGCTCCAACTGCGCGATTACCCCCTTCAAGCGTTCGGAGGCGGCGATGGTCTTGTCAAGGTTGGCGGTGTCGCAGTTGACGCGGCGGTTGACGCTGTTGCGGATGCCCTTTTCCAGCTTCGCCTGCATAACGGTCATCGCGGCGACCGGCGCGCCGATCAAGACCAAAAAATCCTCAATCATCTCCGATGATTTCAGCGCCAGCACCTGAACGCCGCCCCGCTCCCCCGGCACGGCGTCAAGCCCGCTCTCGCGCAGCAGGGCAAGCAGCTCGCGCGCCAAAACGCGGCGGGGGGTGACAAGCTCCAGCAGGTATTTCTTCTCCGGGTCGGTCGCCGTGCCGCCCGCGCAGAACGCGCCGCGCCAAAACGCCGCCAGACAGCATTCGTCCTCCAGCACGGCGTTGTTCAGATGGAGGACGGTGTCGTCGCCCGCGCCGTAGCCGTAAGCGGCGCGTATTTTGCCAATCTCACCGCAATCGGTGAGGGAAAACAGCCATTTGCCCCTGTTTTCCGGGGGACGGGGCGGGGCGGGGCGAACCCCGGACGCCGCCTCGAACAGCAACGGCAGCCGTTCGGCAAAGGCCGCGTGGGAGGTCAAAATCCGTATCTCACCGGCGCGGAAGGTATTGCCCAGCAGAAGCACGCCGTAGCATTCCGCGCCCGCGCAGCACCCGCGCCCGACCGGAATACGGCTCAGCTCGCCCTTTACCGCCGCGCTGAAGCTCACCAACCCCGCCACCTCTCATTCCTTACGATCCGCTTGCCGCCCACCGCCCCGTCGCCGAGCTGGTTAGGAAAGCCGAGACAAACCCGTCCAGCCTGCCGTCCATCACGGCGCTGATGTTGCCGTCCTCAAACCCGGTGCGGTGGTCTTTCGCCAGCGTATACGGCATGAACACATACGAGCGTATCTGGCTGCCCCACTCGATGGCGCGCTGCACGCCCTTGATGCCCGCCAGCTCGTTTTCAAACGCCTCTTCCTTTAGCTTGAGCAGCCGCGCCTTCAGCATACGCATCGCCACGTCGCGGTTTTGATGCTGGCTGCGCTCGTTTTGGCAGGCCACCACAATCCCCGTGGGGACGTGCTGGATGCGGATGGCGCTCTCGGTTTTGTTGACGTGCTGGCCGCCCGCGCCGCCGGAACGGAATGTGTCTATCTTCAAATCCTCGTCCCTTATCTCCACCTCGCCGTCCAGCGCCATGTCGGGCTGCACCTCCACCGCGGCGAACGACGTGTGCCGCCGGCCGGACGCGTCGAACGGGGAGATGCGCACAAGGCGGTGGACGCCATGCTCGCCCTTCATAAACCCATAGGCGTTGTCGCCCTCTATCAGCAGCGACGCGCTCTTCAGCCCTGCCTCGTCCCCATCCAAAAAGTCCAGCGTCTTGCAGCCGAAGCCGTGCCGCTCCGCCCAGCGCGTGTACATCCGCGTCAGCATCTGCACCCAGTCCTGCGCCTCCGTGCCGCCCGCCCCGGCGTGCAGGGAGATAATCGCCGCCGAGCCGTCGTACCGCCCCGTCAGCAGGGTGGACAGCCGCTCCGATGAAATTTTCTCCTCCAGCGCCGCGTAGCCCCGCTCCACTTCCTCCAGCAGCGAGCCGTCGCCCTCCTCCAGCGCCATTTCGCAGAGGGTGAACAAATCCTCCCGCGCCGCGCACAGCCCCGCGTGACGCCCGATGACGTTCTCAAGCTGCCGTATCTTCTTCTGCGCCGCCTGCGAACGCTCAAGGTCGTTCCAATACCCGTCCTCCATCGTCTCCGCGTTCAGCCCCGCCAGCTCCTCCCGCGCCGCCGCAAGCCCCAGCCCCCGCTCAAGCTCCTCCAAACGCGGAAGCAGGGCCGCCAGCCTCTGCTTATATTCCTCGTACTGTATCACCCGGCTAACCTCTCTTTTCCCCTTCATACGCCCCGCCGCGAAATCCGAGACGCCGTAATGCTACGATACCACACCACACGCCCAAATGTCAACAACCACTTGCGTCTCACCCCCCTCTACCACCCCAAAAACCGAACAAATAGAGCAGGAATCGACGTGTTCGTACTCCCGCAACGGTTACGGCGATTTTTCATACGAACTAATGTACTAAATAGTAACGAATATGTTACCTTTCACACATTTTGATTTCGGTTGTGCTATGCTAAAAACATCAAGGGCCACGGCCCGAATTAAAAAGGAGGTACTCCCAATGAAGGAGACCAAAAAAAGTCAAAACGCACAACCCCACCTCAGCGAGCAAATTTCCAATCTCAGCATCGCGACCCAAAATAATCCGAAAGGAGAAAGAACCATGAAAAGCCAAAGCGAGCAAAATTCCATCCTCAGCATCGCGGCCACAAAAAATAATTTGAAAGGAGCAAAAACCATGAAAACCAGAAACCACTCTCTCAGACGCGTGTTCGCGTCCGCGCTGGCCGTCACGACGGCTGCCGCCATCGTCATCGCCGGCACCTACGGCTGGTCGGCAATTTCGCAAATCGCAAAAGGCACCGCAGACGGAACCACCCAAAACGGAGGTGGCGAAACCCAAACCGGCCCGGGTGGCCGCTTGCACTTCGACTTCGACCGCGAATCCGGCGCCGCCGAAGTCTACGCCGAAAACTTCGGCACCGAACCTCTCTTCGTTCGCGCTCGTCTCAACGTGACCACCGACCTCGACCCCAGCGAAGTCACCTACTCCTACGGCGGAAGCAAAATCTTCATGCCCACCTTCCTCAAAGACAGCACCAAGCTCTACTCCGACGTCTCCGGCGACGCCATTGACCCTCTGCGTGAGGACGCACCTGTTCCCGAGTTCCCCGACTACACCGAAAACGAAACGAAAACCGAAACCGCTTACTACACCGACCAAACGAACGCCCTCGCGACCCACAAAGCCAAGTCCACCCTGACCGGAGCGGCCCCCATCGCAATCGCTGACTGGGACGGCGACCCCGCTGACCGCTGGTTCATCGACGCGGACGGCTGGTACTATTGGGGAGCGCCCCTCGAAGCCGGCGAAGCGACCTCGCTGCTGCTCAACGCCATTGAGTTCAAAGCTGACCGCGATGATTGGGAATTTGTCATCCTGCCGGAAGCGGAGTTCGTTGACATTGACGACATCGGCAGCTTCACCGGAACCTCCGACGAAGCCGACGAGTTGCTGGCCGTCTTCGCCCCCGAACCCGAACCGGCTCCGATTGTACGCGGCGACAGCAGGATACTGCGCGCGATAGGGACTACGGGCGACGAAACAACCAACTTCTGGCCCGCGAACGGCGAAAACAGCATCATCCTCAGAAGACAAGTGCTTACCATCTCAGTCGTTAACTACATCCCCGCCAACTTAGAAACCAACCCCATCTATCTACATTCCTGGGACGTCTCGGAAGCGCGCGACTACTCGGTCATGGCATGGTACATCCTTGCCGTAGGCGAAACCAACGAACAAGGCGAGCCGATGTACGACCTCTTCCTCGGCGCCGAAGGCACGGTAAAGACAGGTACGAACGTGAGCCGTTTGTTCGGAAGATTCACCAATGCCACAACGATTGACGTACCGTGTTTAGACACCTCCAACGCGACCGATATGCGGTCAATGTTCGCCAGCACAGCCGCCCTCGTAAGCCTTGATTTGAGCAGCTTCGACACCTCGAACGTGACCCGTATGGATGATATGTTCTACGGCACAGGCCTCATAAGCCTTGACTTGAGCGGCTGGAAGACCTCGAAGGTGACACATATGTTCCAGATGTTCATCAACGCAAACAAACTCACCTACCTTGATCTGAGCAGCTTTGACATTCCGAAATTGGTCACTACGCAAAATATGTTCTCCAACACAAGCAGTCTCAAAACCCTTGACATGAGCAACGCCGACTTCAGCAATGTTATGAATTCGACCAACATGTTCAACAACAGCGGGCTGCGCACCACCCCAGGCACGATGATTGTAAAAGACCAAACGGCGAAGACGTTCATCGAAGGCATCGCCAGCGGCGGCCGCCCGTACACCGTAGAGATTGCGACGCCGTAACCCGCGAAACCACCCCGGCGTCTGCGGACGCCACCCCTCCAAGGAGGGGAATAGGAAAGGAGTTGATGCCACGCAGCACGTCCAACGAATGCGGAAGGAGTGAGCGTCATCAAGAAAGAGTGAAGCCCCTGCCAACGGCGGGGGCTTCGGGTTTTG
>WRKO01000018.1 GCA_009782215.1 Oscillospiraceae bacterium
ATCATACCACAACCCCACAACCCCTGTCAAGGGGTTTTTTTGCGAAAAAAACCCCGGTCGGGACGCGCAAACCCGAAGCCCCCGCCGTAGCAGGGGCTTCACTCTTTTTTGATGACGCTCACTCCTTTCCTATCGCGGTGGGGTGCTGCGTGGCATCAACTCCTTTCCTATTCCCCTCCTTGGAGGGGTGGCGCGTAGCGCCGGGGTGGTGTCGTGGGTTACGGCGTCGCAATCTCTACGGTGTACGGGCGGCCGCCGTCGGAAGCGGGGATGCCTTCGATGAACGCCTTCGCTGCCGCGTCCTTTACGAACATCACGCCGTCGCTGTTCAGCCCGCTGCTGCGGAACATGCCGTTCTTATCCGTAGCCTTGCTGAAGTCGGCGTTGCGCATGTCAAGGTGCTTGAGGTTGGTTGTTTGCTGGAATATTTGCTTTATATTGGTCACATTCGAGGTGTTGAAGCCGCTCAGGTCAAGGCTTGTGAGGGTTGTGCTGTGGAACATAGCGACCATGTGTGTCACGTTCGAGGTGTCGAAGTTGCTCAAGTTAAGGTTTGTGAGGGCGGTTTTGTTGAACATATTGCTCATATAGATTACCTTCGAGGTGTTGAAGCTGCTCAGGTCAAGGCTTGTGAGGGCGGTTGTGTTGTAGAACATAGAAGTCATATGGGTCGCGTTGGAGGTGTCCAGCTCGGATACGTCGATTGTTTCGGCATTGGTGAAGTTGTAGAACAAGTATCTCGCGAGCTCGCCCGTTTTTACGCCGCCCTCGGCGCCGAGGAACACGTTAAACCTGTCGGCCACGCCTGCGGGGGTGTACCATGCCATGACCAAACCGTCGCCCAGCGCGGATACGTCCCAAGCATGTACGGCGTCCGTCAAATCAATTTCGTCAACAACGGTGACGGAAAGCACTTGGTTCCTAGGGATGATGCTGTCTGCGCCGTTCGCGGGCCAGAAGGGGGCGGCGGCGGCGCCAGTCGTAAACGGGGCGAGGATGCCGCGCAGGTTTACGATGCTGCCGAGGAGGTCGTCCGCGTCGGGGGTGGTGCTGGTGAATTCGGCAACGTCGTCGAGGGTCGTGAACTCCGCCTCGGGCAGGATGACAAATTCCCAATCATCGCGGTCAGCCTTGAACTCGATGGCGTTGAGCAGCAGGCTTGTCGCTTCACCGGCTTCGAGGGGCGCTCCCCAGTAGTACCAGCCGTCGCTGTCGCGGAACCAGCGGTTGACGGGGTCGCCGTCCCAGTCAGCGATGGGGGCGGGGGCGGAGCCGGTGAGGGTGGATTTCGCTTTGTGCGTGGCGAGGGCGTTCGTTTGGTCGGTGTAGTAAGCGGTGTCGGTTTTCGTTTCGTTTTCGATGTAGTCGGGGTACTCAGGGACGGGCGCGTCCTCGCGGAGAGGGTCGATGGCGTCGCCTGTGACGTCGGAATAGAGCTTGGTGGAGTCTTTCAGGAAGGTGGGCATGAAGATTTTGTCGCCGCCGTAGGTGTAGGTGACTTCGCTGGGGTCGAGGTCGGTCGTGACGTTGAGTCTGGCTCGGACGAAGAGAGGCTCGGTGCCGAAGTTTTCGGCGTAGACTTCGGCGGCGCCGGATTCGCGGTCGAAGTCAAAGTGCAAGCGGCCCCCGGGGCCGGTCTGGTTTTCGCCACCGCCTCCGTTTTGGGTGGTTCCGTCTGCGGTGCCTTTGGCGATTTGGGAAATTGCCGACCAGCCGTAAGTGCCGGCGATGACGATGGCGGCGGCCGTCGTGACGGCCAGCGCGGACGCGAACACGCGTCGGAGAGATGTCTTGCGAGTTTTCATGGTGTTTCCTTCTTTCTTTTTTTGATTTTGGGTCGCGATGCTGAGATGGTCTTGTGCGTTGCTGAGATTTTTCATGGTTCTTTCTCCTTTCGGATAAATTTTTGGGGCCGCGTCGCTTTGGATGGTGTTTGCGTTTTTACATTTTTCGGTAGGTTCCTTCATTTTGGAAACCCCCCTTTCTTAAAATTGGGCCGGCGCCCTTGGTGTGATTTCAGCATAGCACAAAGAAAAACGAAATGTGTGAAAGGTAACATATTCGTTACTATTTAGTACGTGCGTTCGTATGAAAAACGGCTGTAACGACTGCGAGAGTAAGGACACGTCGATTCCTGCTCTATATGTTCGGTTTTGACGCACAAAAAACAGCCCCAAATGATTGGGGCTGTAAGGTTTGGTGGGTGTTACCCGGTCTGGGTGTTGGCGAGGAGGTTGGGGTCGTTGGTGTCTTCGGCGCGGATGTCGGCGCCCACGTTTCGGAGCTTGCCGACGATGTCCTCGTAGCCGCGTTCGATGTGGAAGACGCCGCCGACCTTGGTGGTTCCCTGCGCGCCGAGGGCGGCGACGATGAGGGCTGCGCCGGCGCGGAGGTCGCAGGCTTGGACGGGCGCGCCGGAGAGGCGGCGGATGCCCTCGATGACGGCGACCTTGCCGTCCACTTGGACGCGCGCGCCCATGCGTTTCAGCTCATCGACGTAGCGGTAGCGGTTGTCGGAGATACTTTCGGTAATCATGCTGGTGCCTTCGGCGAAGGTGAGGCAGGCGGAGACTTGCGGCTGCATATCGGTGGGGAAGCCGGGGTAGGGCAGGGTTTTGATATTGGCCTTACGCAGACTGCCCGTCCGCCGGACGGTGACGGCCTCGTCAAACTCCTCCGTCTCCGCGCCCAGCTCCTCAAGCTTTGCGGTGATGCACTCCAGATGCTTGGGGATGACGTTGTTGATGGTGATTTCACCGCCGGCGGAGGTGACGGCGGCCATGTAGGTGCCGGCCTCGATTTGGTCGGGAATGATGGCGTAGGAGCCGCCGGTCAGGCGTTTCGTCCCGCGGATTTTAATCAGATCGGTGCCGGCGCCCTTGATGTTGGCGCCCATAGAGTTCAGGAAGTTGGCCATATCGACGACATGCGGCTCGCGCGCGGCGTTTTCGATGACGGTGAGACCGTCTGCCATAACGGCGGCCAGAATGATATTGATGGTCGCGCCGACGGACTGCACGTCGAGGTAGATGTTGGAGCCGCTGAGACATTCGCCCCTCGCGTTGGCGTGGACGAAGCCCGCCTTGACCTGCACGTCCGCGCCCAGCGCCTCAAAGCCTTTGATGTGCTGGTCGATGGGGCGTACGCCGAGGTTGCAGCCGCCCGGCATCGCCACCTGCGCGGCCCCGAAGCGGGCCAAAAACGCGCCGATGAGGTAATAGGACGCGCGCATACGGCGCGCCTGCTCGTAGGGAGCGACGCTCTCGGCGCGCACGCCGCCGCTGTCGATGACGACGGTGTGGTCGTCGAGTTGGGTGACGGAAGCGCCCACGCCGCGCAGAATATCGAGCATAACGGCGACGTCGGTCACTTGGGGTATGTTTTCGATGCGGCATTCGCCCTCCGCCAAAAGGGTGGCGGGGAGAATCGCCAAGGCGGCGTTTTTCGCGCCGCTGATATTGATTGTCCCGTGAAGGGGGTTTCCGCCGTTGATAACATATTGGGTCAAAACCAAGCACCTGCCTGTTTTGTTATTGTTTGTATTATGACCGCCACAGCCCTGCTTATTCGGTCTTATGTCAAATGCGTATAGTGCAGTATATCATCAAACCCAAAATAAAGCAACAACTATTTTACATTAAGGATGGCGCGCGCGGCTTCCGCGTCCCGCCGGATTTGCCCGGCCAGCGCGTCGGCGGACGGAAATTTGATTTCCGGGCGGATGAAACGCGCAAATTCCACGCCGATTGGCTCGCCGTATAAGTCGCCGTCAAAGCTCAGGAGGGTGGACTCGATGGTCGGCGCGCCGCCGTCCTCCACCGAGGGGCGGACGCCCACATTGGTCACGGCGGGATACTCCCGCCCGTCCCACACGATGACCGTCGCGTATACGCCCCATTCGGGCGCTTGACGCCCCGGCGGCAGCGGTAGGTTGACGGTGGGGAAGCCGAGCCGCCGTCCAAGGCCCCGCCCGCGCTCCACAACGCCCGAGAGGCGGTAGCGGCGTCCGAGGAACCGCGCCGCCCGTTCCATGTCTCCCTCGGCAATCAGGCCCCGGATGTAGGTCGAGCTGACACGCGTGCCGCCGATGCGTTCGGGCGGGATGACGGCACAGCCGACGCCGCGCGCGGCGCAATGCTCCCTAAGCCGTTCCGGCGTCCCCTCTCCCCCGCGCCCGAAGGTATAGTCATGCCCCGCCACAATAAAGGCGGCCTCCAGCCGTCCGATTAGGACGTCGTCGATATAGTCTCGCCAAGGAATGGCGGCGGTTTCTTGGTCAAACGGCTCCATAATGACCTCCGGGACGCCGTGCAGCGACTGAATCAGCGCGGCCCGCTCTTCCGCCGAGCAGAGGAGGGGTATGGGGCGGCCGGTGAGTACGGACGTCGGGTGGGCGTCATAGGTCAGCGCGCAGGCGCGCGCGCCGATACGCTCCGCCTGTGCCGCGGCGGCCTTGAACAGCTTCCCGTGGCCGATATGCACGCCGTCGAAAAACCCCGGCGCCAAGACTCGTTTCATAGCGCGTACTCCCTCACAAGCTCCGGCGAGACCGCCTCGACCGGAACGGCGTCCTCCACGCGGAACGGGCCGCTGCGGGTGCGGCGCAGCGCCGTCATCACCGCGCCGGAGCCAAGCTCGCGCCCGATATCATGGATGAGCGAGCGCACATACGTCCCCGCCGAACAGCGTATCCGCACGGTATGCGCCCCGTCTCTCTCCTCAAGCCAGCAAAATTCCTCCACCGTCACCGGGCGGGGCGGGCGCTCGACCTCGATGCCCTTCCGCGCCAGCTCATAGAGTTTCTTTCCACCAATCTTGACCGCGGACACCATCGGCGGGGTTTGAAGCAAGTCCCCCGTATAACGCGGCAGAACGGCCCTCAGCTCGTCCGCCGCGGGGATGCGGTCATACCGCCGCACCGTTTGCCCTTCCGCGTCGTAAGTATCCGTCTCCAGCCCGAAGCGCAGGGAGGCGACGTAGGTTTTTTCGCCCGGCAGGCGGCTTGAGAGCTTTGTGGAGGGGCCGACGAGAAGAACCAGCAGCCCTGTGGCCATCGGGTCCAGCGTTCCGCCGTGGCCGATTCGACGCTCCCGCAAAAGCCCCCGGCATTTGGCCACCACATCGTGGCTCGTCCAGCCCGGAGCTTTATCCACCAGCAAAATTCCGTTGAGCAATGTCAATCCCTCAGTTCGGGGTAAATCTCCCACAGCGCGTTCAAGACACGCCGCCGCACCTCCCGCGTGGCGATGCGCTCCTCAATATGCGCCCCCGCCGCGCGGTTGTGTCCCCCGCCGCCCAAAACGCCGCAAATCAGGTTGGCGGCATACGGCTCCGCCGTGCGGCAGGAGACACGCCAGCCGTTAGGTTCCTCGCGGAGCAGCAGCCCGATTTTGACGCCCTCGATGCTCTGCGCCAGACCGGCGATGTTGACAAGGTCGTCCTCCGTCGCGCCCGCGCTCCTTCGCTCCGCCAAGGTCAGCGCGCCGAGAACCAAAAGCCCCCCGGCGCGGTATTCCATCCCGGAGAGGATGACGCACTCAACGGCGACGCGGCTTCTCGTCTTTGAAAACATGGCCCTCTCCAGCGCGTGCGCGTCGATGCCCGTGTCCATCAGGACGGCGGCAAGACGGTGGGTCGCGGCGGTGGTGTTGGCGTAGCGAAAGCCGCCCGTATCGGTGGTGACGGCGATATACAGCGTTTCGGCGATTTCCCGCGTCAGCGGCGCGCCGAGCAGGGTCAATAGCGTATAGACGACCTCGCCGCAAGCGGCGGCGGCAGGGTCTGTGTACTCAAGCTCCGCGAAGCCGCCCTCGCTCGGGTGGTGGTCAATGCGTAAATGCACCGTACCGGCCCAGCCCTCGCCCAGAAGCGACGCGTCCGCCGTGTCAACGGCGACCGTCGTCTGATACGCGTATCCCTCCGGCGCGAAATACGGCTGCGCGTAGGGCATATACCGCTCGGTCACCTCCGGGTTGCGCCAGAGATACGCCGTTTTGCCCAAAGCTCGCAGCCCGGCGCAAAGCGCCGCCGCGCTGCCCAGCGTGTCGCCGTCGGGATGGCGGTGGGTGAGGATGAGATATTTGTCATTTTGCCGTAGGAATGAAACGATGTTTTGCATTGCTCCGCTCCTATAAATCCAATTCTCGTATTTTCTCTAAAATCCTTGCGCCTTCCTCAATGGAGCGGTCTACAATGAACTCCAGCTCGGGGGTGTGGCGCAGCTTCAGCTCATGCCCCAGCTCGCGGCGCAGATAGCCGGACGCGCTCTTCAGGCCCTTAGCCATATCGGCGCCGCCGCCCAGCGACGAAACATAGACGCGGCAGAGGGAAAGGTCGTTGGTCACGTCAACCCTCACGACGCTGACCAGCCCGTCGATGCGCGGGTCTTTGCATTTGGGGATGCGGTCGGACAGAACCCGCAGGATTTCGCCGTTGATTTGCCCGATTCGGTTTTGATTGGCCATTTTACGGGAGTTCCTCCATGACGAACGCCTCGATGACGTCGCCTTCCTTCACATCCGTGTATTTTTCCAAGGAGATGCCGCATTCATACCCGCTCGCGACCTCCTTCGCGTCGTCTTTGAAGCGCTTGAGCGAAGCAATCGCGCCCTCGTGGACGACGATGCCGTCGCGGATGACGCGCACCCGCGCGCTGCGCTCAAGCTTGCCGTCGCGGACGTAGCTGCCCGCGATGGTGCCGATGTTGGTCGCCTTGAAGACTTGCCGCACCTCGGCCTCGCCGATTTTCACCTCATGGAACTTCTTGGAGACCATCCCTTTGATGGCCGCCTCGATTTCCTCGATGCAGTCGTAGATGACGCGGTAATACCGGATATCCACCTTGCTCTGCTCGGCGGTCTGCGACGCCGACGCGTCGGCGCGGACGTTGAAGCCTATGATGATGGCCGAAGCCGTTGAGGCGAGGAGTACGTCGCTGGCGTTGATGACGCCGACGCCCGTGTGGATGACGCGCACCCGCACCTCCTCGTTTGAGATTTTCTCCAGCGACGCCTTGAGCGCCTCGGAGGAGCCGTGGACGTCGGCCTTGACAATGAGGTTGAGGTCTTTGATTTGCCCCTGCTGTATCTGCGCGAACAAATCGTCCAGACTCACCTTGGCGGCGGGTGGCTGCGCCCCTTCGTCCTTCTGCTGATATTTGCGCTGGCTGACCAGCTCCCGCGCCATACGCTCGTCGGCGACCGTGTGGAAGATATCGCCCGCCTCCGGGACTTCGGACAGCCCGATGACCTCGACCGGGACGCTGGGCCCGGCTTCCTCAATTTTCTGGCCCTTGTCGTCGGTCATGGCGCGGATTCGGCCCACCGTCTTGCCGGCGATGACAATGTCGCCCTGCTTGAGCGTCCCGTTCTGCACCAGCACGGTGGCGACCGGGCCGCGCCCTTTGTCCAGCTTGGCTTCGATAACGGCGCCGCGCGCGGCGCGCGCGGGGTTGGCTTTCAGCTCGCGGACGTCGGCTTGGAGGATAAGCATTTCCAGCAGATGCTCCACCCCTTCGCCCGACTTGGCCGACACCGGGCAAACGATGGTGTCGCCGCCCCATTCCTCCGGCACCAGCCCGTGTTCGGTGAGCTGCTGCTTTATTCTCTCCGGCTCGGCGGTGTCCTTGTCTATCTTGTTCAGGGCGACGACAATCGGCACCCCGGCGGCTTTGGCATGGTTGATGGCCTCGACGGTCTGCGCCATAATGCCGTCGTCGGCGGCGACGACCATTACGGCGATGTCGGTGACCGACGCGCCGCGCGCGCGCATGGAGGTGAACGCCGCGTGGCCGGGCGTGTCGAGGAAGGTGATGTGGCGGTCGTGGATATGGACGCGGTAGGCGCCGATATGCTGTGTGATGCCCCCGTGCTCGCCCGCCGCGACCTCGGCTTTTCGGATATAGTCCAAAAGGCTGGTCTTGCCGTGGTCAACATGGCCCATGACGACGACGACCGGGTCACGCGGGATAAGGTTTTCGTCGGCGTCAACCGATTCATCTATAAGGCGTTCCTCAATCGTGACAATAACCTCGCGCTCCACCTTCGCACCGAATTCCATCGCCACGAGACTGGCCGTCTCGAAGTCCACGTTTTGAGAAAGGGACGCCATAACGCCCAGCTTCATCAGTTGCTTGACCACTTCCGCGCCGGTCTTTTTCAGCCGCATGGCCAACTCGCCGACGGCAATTTCATCCGGGATGGAAACCTTGAGCTGCTGTTTTTTGAAATACTCAATGCGCTGGCGGCGGCGTTCGGCCTCCTCCTGCAAGCGCTTTTGAGAGACAAACCCGCTCGGCCGTCTGTCGGCGCCGCGTTTGAATTTTTCCTTGCCCTGCTTCATCCGCCCCGCTTTTTCCGGCACAAGCCGCTCCACGCGGTCGTCAAAGCGCGAGAGGTCGACGTTGGCCCCGCGCGTGTCGATGATATGCGTCGTCTTGGGGCCGCGTGGCGGCTGGGGCTGCTTCGGCTGCTTGGGTTTCTGCTGCATCTGCGGTTGCGGCTGCGGCTGCGACCGGGGCTGTGGCTGCGTCTCGCCCGGCGCCGGCTTTTCCGGCGCGGCGGCCTTCGCGGCCTTGGCCGGCTCCGGCTGCGGCGGGGGAGGCGGAGGATCCGGCTCGCGGTAAATATCGGCGAAAATGCTTTCTATCGACTCAATTTGATGGTTCTCAGTCAGGACGGCGAAAATGAGGTTGAGCTCCTCCTCCGTCAACGCTTGCATATGATTTTTAGGCGCGGCGAAATATCGGGTCATAATGTCGGAGACGTCCTTCGACTTCAGCCCGAAATCCTTCGCCACATCATGTATGCGGTACTTGATTGCTGTGCTCACTCAAATTCCTCCATCGCTTCAATAATCCCCCGGCAAAACGCGTCGTCCGTCACCGCCGCAATCGCGCAGGTCTTTCTGCCAACGGCGCGGCCCAGCTCTTCCTTGTCATACGGCAGTATCATCAGCGGCTTTCCGTATCGCTCCGCGTCCCTTCCGGCCGTATTCCCCGCGTCGCTTGCCAGTAATATCAGTCCGGCGCGCCCCGCGGCGTCCCTGACGGCCTCCGTTCCGCACGCCAGCTTCCCTGCCCTCCGGGCCAGCCCCGCCATGCGCAACAGCTTAGGTTGCATTGGACTCAATCAGTTGCTCAATAAACGAAAACACTTCCTCAGAGACGGGCGACTGCAAGGAGCGCTCCAGCGCCCGAGTTTTCCGCACCCGCTTGAAGCAGGCCGCCTCGCGGCAGATATAGACGCCGCGCCCCCGCGCTTTCCCCGTCTCATCCGGCGCAACCCCGCCCTCCGGCGAACGCACGACGCGCAGCAGCTCTTTCTTCGTAAAGCGGTTGCGGCAGCCCGCGCACTGACGGATAGGCTCTTTTTTCATACCGCGTCCGCTCTCGATTCAGGCTTGATGTCAATTTTGAACCCGGTCAATTTAGCGGCCAGACGGGCGTTCTGCCCCTCCTTGCCGATGGCCAGCGATAATTGGTCGTCCGGCACCACCACGCGGCAGCTCTTGGTGTCAATCAAATCAACGCGCAGCACCGACGCGGGCGCGAGGGCTTGGGCGATAAACTCGTCCGTCTCCTCGCTGAAGCGCACGACGTCTATCTTTTCGCCGCCCAGCTCGCCGGTCACGGCGTTAATCCGGCTCCTGCGGACGCCGATGCAGGCTCCGATGGGGTCTACCTCCCCGTCGTTGGACCACACGGCGATTTTGGAGCGCTGCCCGGCTTCGCGCGCAATGGAGCGGATTTCCACCGTTCCGTCGGCGATTTCCGGCACTTCCAGCTCAAAAAGCCGCCTGAGCAAGCCCGGATGGGTGCGGGAAAGCAGCATCTGCGGGCCGCGGTTGGTGCGGCGTACCTCGATGACGTAGACCTTGACGCGGTCGCCGGGGTTGAGCATCTCGTCGCGCACCTGCTCCCCCGAGGGCAGCACAGCCTCCACCGTCTCGCCCTTGTTGGTCAGCTCCACAATCGCGCCGCCCGTGCGCGGATCGGGCCGTATGACCTGCGCGGTCAGCACTTCATGCTCGCGGGAGGAGTATTCCTCATATATCATGCCGCGTTCGGCCTCGCGTATGCCTTGGATGATGACCTGCTTGGCGGTCTGCGCCGCAATCCGCCCGAAGTCCTTTGTCGGGATGCCGATATGCACCGTGTCGCCGACGTCCGCGCCCGGCGAGTATTCCCGCGCCTTTTCCACCGTCAGCTCAAAGGTCGGGTTCTCCACTTCCTCCACGACCACTTTTTGCAGGTACATGCGCACTTCCTTGCGCTCCTCGTCCATCTCCACGAAAATGTTGTCGCTCACACCCGCGTTGTCGCGCCGGTAAGCGGTCGTCAGCGCTTGGACGATTTTCTCCTTCATGTATTCGCTCGGGATGCCCTTTTCCTTTTCGATTTGAGCAATGGCGTCAAAGATTTCGGGATTCATGATTCATAGCCTCCTAAAAACAGAGAGCGGGGCAACCCCACTCTCTAAACTCCCAACTCTACCTAAGCATTATACCACAACTTTGATAAAATGCAAGGGTTCAGCGAAAAATTTTACCTTTTCTTTGCGCCGCCCCGCCCTTCCAAACATGCAAAGCGGCAAATACCGCCATATAGACTAGCGTTTCGCATATATGAGAATTTCTGTCTTCTCGAAATTCTCGATTGTAGGAATTTTAGACTTTTTGAAAATAAGCCTTGCTTTTGCCGGAACGGTATGCTATAATGGGCTCAGGTAAATCGAACGCTCGATAGGGAGGGCTCCCGAAATGTTGCCCAAAAGGCGTAACGCCCTCCGCAACCGGCTCGTTGCCTCCGCAATCCTGCTGGGTCTGACCGTTCTTCTGGCGGCGGCGGTTCGAGGCGTTCCCTCTTTCACCCAAAGCGTCTATCTGCCCTTTTCCCGAACGGTTTCGGGATGGCTGGGCGTCCTGTTTTCCTTTACGTCCTACGCGGCGGCGGAAATCCTTCTGCTGCTGGCGGGCGCGGGCGGGCTGTATGCCCTCCTCCGCTCAATCGTCAGGTCGGTGCGGGCGCGAAGCGCCCGGCCGCTGGCTCTGTGGGGCTCGGGAGTCCTCCTCTGCGCGGCCGCCGCCGCCTTCGCGTTCATGCTTTTGTGGGGCGGCGCCTATTCCGCGGAGAAAGCGGAAACGCGGCTGGGCTTCCAAACGGACAGGCACGGCGAGGATGTTTTGCATCGGGCAACGCTGCGGTACATGGAGGACGTCATCCGCTACGCGGCGCTGGCGCCGAGAAACACAGACGGCAAGGTTGACGCGGGAGGGTTTGACGCGCTGGCGCCAGAAGCGGCGCGGACGGTCAAAGCCCTGATGGAGCAAAACCCCTCCCTGCTCGGCAGAGCCGCCGCACCCCCCCCAAAGCGCGCGCTGTTTTACCCCATCATGGGAATGCTCGGCATATCCGGCATCTACAGCCCTTTCACCGGCGAGGCGATTGTCAGCACCATCGGCACCGACCCGTTCCAGCCCTCCGTTATGACCCACGAAATGGCGCACAGGCTGGGCTTCGCGGCGGAGGACGACGCCAACTTTATCGCCTATCTGGCCTGCATGGCGTCCGAGAATCCTGTTTTCCGCTATTCCGGCGCGCTGATGGCTTTCAGCTACTGCTACAACGCCATGACCGACCCCGGATACATTGCGGACATCGGCGCGGCGATGCGCGCGGACGCCGCGGACGCGCTGGAGGACTACAGCCGCAACCGCGCGGAATGGGACAGATACGACGGGCCTCTGCGCGAGGCGGCGGAAACCGTAAACAACACGTATTTGCAGGCGATGGGGCAGGAGGACGGCGTGAAAAGCTACGGGCGCGTGGTCGATTTACTGATTGCGCTGTATATATATGAACACGATAACAAGTAAGGCAGGTGTAAACAAGCTATGAGCAACGACCCTATGCTGGAGATGTTCATCTTTGAAAATGTCCAGCTCACCGAACGGCTGGAGGAAATCCTAATCGAATGTGAGAATCTGGGCGGCTTTACCGAGGAGCACGTCAACGAGATTTTCCGCATCATGCACACCATCAAAGGCTCCTCGGCCATGATGGAGTACGAACCCATCGCCACGCTGGGCCACCACATTGAGGATATGTTCTTCTATATCCGTGAACACCATCCCTCAACCCTTGACACCGACGAAATCGCCGACATTTGTCTCAACGCGGTGGACTTCTTCAAACAGGAGGTGGCAAAGATACAGGCTGGCGCGGCGTCGGACGGCGATACGTCCGCGTTTATAGACCGTATCGCAAGGTATATGGACACACTGACCGGCAAAAATGTCCCCGAACCGGCGGCTGCCGTTTCCGAGCCGCAGGCCGCCGAGCCGTCCGCCCCGGAACCCGCGTCCGCCCCGTCCGGCGGCGGCACGTATTACTGCAAGATTGTCTTTGACGACGGCTGCAAGATGGAAAACATCCGCGCCTACCAAATCGTCAACACCCTCGGCGACTACTGCGACCACATTGAGTCCATCCCCGCCGACCTCCTTGAGGACTGCGCCGATGAGATTATCGCCAACGGCGTCCAGCTCACAATGCACACCGACACGCCCATCGACACCATCAGGATGGTCATATCGGAAGCGCTCTTTGTCAAAAACTTTGAATTGTCGGGAGGCGCCGGCAAACCGGCGGCCCCCGCGCCCGCCCCTGTACCCACACCCGCGCCGGCGGCCCCCGCCCCGGCGATTAAAACGGAGGTGACACCAATGGAAGCCATACAAACCCCCCAATCTTCCGCGCCCGCCCCGGTTCAGCCCGCGCCCGCGGAACCGAAAAAGCCCGCGGTCATCGACGAGCTGCCCCTTCAGGCCGTCAGCGAGATTAAGCAGAACTTCATCAGCGTCAACGTCGAAAAGCTGGACAAGCTGATGGATCTCATGGGTGAGATTGTCATCTCTGTCTCGATGGTGGTCAACAACCCCGACCTCGTGGGTCTTCAACTCGACAACTTTGAAAAGGCGTCGGGCCAACTCCTCAAAAATACCGGCGAGCTCCAAAGCATCATCACCTCGGTGCGGATGCTCCCCATCTCCTCCACCTTCCACAAAATGTCGAGGATTGTGCGGGATACCGGCAAGAAGCTGGGCAAAGAGGCCGAGCTGGTCATTCTGGGCGAGGAGACCGAGGTTGACAAAAACATCATCGACAACCTCTCCGATCCCCTCATGCACATCGTCCGCAACGCGATGGATCACGGCCTTGAGGACGACCGCGACGCGCGCATCTCCGCCGGCAAAAACGCGGTGGGGCGCATCGTTCTGGAGGCGCGCAACTCAGGAAGCGACGTCATCATCTCCTGCTCGGACGACGGCAAGGGCCTGAACCGCGACAAGATTCTCGAAAAAGCGAGGTCGTCCGGCCTGATGACCCGCCCGGAACACGAATACACCGATAAGGACATCTACCAATTCATCATGCTGCCCGGCTTTTCAACCAACGAAGCCGTCACCGAGCTTTCGGGGCGCGGCGTGGGCATGGATGTGGTGAAGAAAAACATCGAAAAGGTCGGCGGAACGGTAGACCTTGATTCCACCCCCGGACAGGGCATGACCGTGAACATCCGCATCCCGCTGACGCTGGCCATCCTCGCGTCCATCGAAATCAGCGTGGGCAAGAACAATTACCTCATCCCGACCCTGAACATCCGCGAGGCGTTCAAGCCCGACATGGACGACATCATCATCGACCCGGACGGCAAGGAAATGATTATGTACCGCGGCGAGTGCTTCTCCATCGTGCGCCTGCACCAGCTATTCAACGTCGAGACCGAGGTCACCAATTTCCAAGACGGCATTATGATTATGATTGAGGACGACGACTACATGACCTGCGTATTCGCCGACGTCATGGTGGGTGAGCAGCAGGCCGTCGTGAAACCCATCCCCAGCTTCATTACCGAGCGTATCGGCGATATCTACGGCATCGCCGGCTGCACGCTGCTCGGCGACGGCAGCATCAGCCTTATCATTGACGTAAAGAGCCTGACCCATTAACCTTTGACGATTGAAAGGACGGGATTAAAGTGGACGATTTCAACGAGATGCTATCCAGCGGCGAAACACAGGGTATGTACCTTACCTTCAGCGTGGGCGAGGAAGAATACGGCATGGAGATTGACTATGTCATGGAGATTATCCCCATGCAGCCCATCACCGAGGTACCGGACGTTCCCCATTATATCAAGGGCCTTATCAACCTGCGCGGCAAAATCACCCCGGTGATGGATGTGCGCCTCCGCTTCAACAAGCCCCCGAGGGAGTACGACGAACGGACAAGCATCATTGTCGTGATGCAGGACGACAACAGCATCGGCCTGATCATCGACACCATCCGCGACGTGCTGACCATCGACGACGACCAAATCGGCGATCCCGCCGGCGTCAAGACCGGCACGCCCAACCGCTATATCAAGAGCATTGCCAGCACCGACCACGGCAACAAGCTCATCATCAACCTCGAAAGGGTTTTGAGCGACCAGTAACCCCACCCATTAAAAAGCTGCGCCTCCCTGCTATGAGGGGGACGCAGCTTTTGCCCGCTCTTCGGGGTTAAGGCAGATACTCCGCCGGGTCAACCGGCTCGCCGTCTTTCAGAATCTCAAAGTGCAGATGCGGCGGCAGAGATGCTTCGGCGATTGACGTGGCCCCCACAGCGCCGATGGTGTCCCCGGCCTTCACCGTCTTGCCCGCTTCGGCGGTCAGCGTTCCCGACAGGTTGGCGTAGATGGTTCGGTAGCCGCCGGAGTGTTCGATGACGACCGTCGCGCCCATGCTGCGCGGCCCGTTTTCCATAACCTCCGCAATCACACCGTCGGCGGCGGCCTGCACCAGCGCGCCCGCGGCCGTCTCAATGTCTACGCCCGGATGATAGCGCCATTCGCGCAGGGTTTCATAAAAAACGTCGGCAATCTCGCTGAAGGAGACGATGACCTCGCCCCTGACCGGCGGAAAGAAGGAGGGGACTGTGTTTTCGTCGGAGGCCGGCGTCGGCTGCGGCGAGGCGGGCGGCACCGCGGGCAGAAGCGGCGCGTTGCCTGTGACGGCGACGTCCTCCCCGTCTCCCTCCCCGCTCACAGCCGCCGCGCCGGGCGTATCGGAAACGCTTCCGCTCTGCCGGGGAATCTCAACAACAGGGGGCGTGGGGGCCGCGAGCGGCGGCGGTGACGACGGCGGCAGGGCGGGCGGCGGCGGGGCGGCCGGAGCTATTGAAACTCCGGGCGGGCGCGGGGCGGGCGGCGAGCCGGGGGACGCCAAAGCCAAGCCGGGCGATTCGGGAACCTCGCCCGAGCCCCCGAAAAAGAGCATGTACCCGGACGCGCCAATGGCGGCCACGCAAAGAATTAACACGACGTAAAACCCTTTGCCCGCGAAGAAATCCAGCAGTTTGTGCGCTTTCCCTTGTTTTTGATTCAATGGTAACACCTCCGCCGCTAGTATCGACGGAGGCGCGGTGAATTATACATAATTTAACGCGAATGGCAAAAAACTCTCCGCGCCGATGGGCTGCGCCCGTCCCCGCGTCAAAACACTCAATATTTAATGAACGTCTTGACCATACTCGCTTTTCAATATCCGCATCATAATGAAATCGCTGAACTCCCCGTTATGCAAATATCCCTGCTCCTGAATCCCCTCTTCCTTAAATCCGAGCCGTTCCCAGTATTTTACCGCCGGTACGTTTAATTTGACCACGCCGACGGATACACGATTCATATTGTAATGCCGGAAAGCCCGCTCCAGCATCAGCCGCCCCGCTTCGGCGCCGTATCCCTTTCCTTGGTCGTCGGGATTGGGGATCATCATCGACATATCCGTACAGCGCCAATGACGCCACATACGCAGAAGCCCTGTTTCCCCTAAGAGCCTGCCTGTTTTTTTATCCGTAACGGCATACCAATCCTCATCAGCGCCTTCAGGACGCCGTATCCGTTTCCGTTCCGCTTCCGGCGTCGTCGGCTCGTAGAAACCGCACTCAAACATAATCTCCGGGGCGCTGTACCAATGGGCAAAAAACTCGGCGTCCTCTTCACATAATGGCCGCAAAACCACATTTTCCCCATAAATTGAGCTTTTCATAGCTTCCAATCCTCCGCAAATCGCCGCCGGACACACGCCAGCTCACGCCAGCAGGTCCACCAGCATCCCGTTGATGTCGCTGATGTCGGCGATTAGCTGGATTTGGTCCACCTGATTGCCGAGGATGTCCCGCGTGATTTTTTCCAATTTTTCATCAATGCGCTTGACCACGGCGTATATATGGTGCCGGCCGCGCCCGTCGCGGGAGGGGCGCTTGCTGAACTCATAGGAAAACCGCACGGCCTCCGCCATAAACTCCGCCAGCATCTTTTTATACCGCTTCAATTCCGCGATGTCATACCGCTGCGCCAGCACCTCGCCCTGACGGACGATGTCCCGGCTCAACTGGGTTAGAACCTCCGAGGCGTTGGCGTGGTCAATGCCGCGCATGACTTCGCGAAAAGCGCCCTGCCGGGGCGCTTCAATGTGCGGCTCGCCAACCGGCGCAGGCTGCGCGGATGGGCGGACGCCGCGGTTGAATTCAGATATCTTCATTGCTTTCACCAACCTCCCCCGCCCCGTTTGCGGGGCGGCAGAGCGTCTACTGCTTCTTGTCGATATAGGTGGCGCCGACGCCGGAGCTGAGCGCGTCGTAGCCGCGCACGGTGGTTTTCCCCTCCCGCGTCTTTTTCATCAGCGCGCGCAGGTTTTTCATCTCGTCCCGCGCCAGCTTGACGTTTTCGCTCTCGGCGGCGGCGATTCTCTCCAGAAGCGCGCGCGCCTCGCCGCCCGGAGAAGCGGGCGGCAGCTCTCCGAGGGCTTGAATCAAGCCCTCTTTCCGCTCAAGGTTTTCCGCCAGAGCGGATAAATCCCCTTGGGCAATCAAGCCGCGCTGCGCCAGCGTGAGCTGTTCAATTTCCGTTAAAATGGCAAGTAGCTTCTCCACAAAACCCTCCGCTCAGCCAATCGCCGTCGCCACCGCCGATTGTCTCCGGTGGATCAGGACGGCCTGCTGCCAAGTGTCGCGCAGCTCGGTTATAAGCCCGACGGCTTCGTCGATTTTGTCGGTGTCTTTTTTCACGTTGGCCCAAACCAGCGCGTCCATGAGGAAATCATATAGCTGCATGAGCTGCTTGGAAATCGGGTAGTTCATATCCAGCGAACGCATCAGCTCGCAGATGATGCCCTGCGCCTTTTGCAGCATATCATTGGCTTTCAGAAAGTCCTTCGTTTCGATATATAGTTTTGAGCGTTTGAGGTTTCGGATACAGCCGTCGTAGAGCATCAGGGTCAGCTCTCCGGGGCTGGCCGTCATTGCGCTTTGCTGCCTATACTGGTTGCCTGCGGCCGAATATGCCACCATGCCAATCTCTCCGTTTCTTTACCAAGCCCACGCCGCCCGGCGGACGGCCCGGCTCTTCGTTTATTGGTTGTTATTCCATCCGAACATCGTCGCCAATGAATCCTGCTGGCTCATCATCTGTCCCAAAAGGGTTTCCAGCCTCGCGTACTGCAAATAATATCGTTCGCCCATAATCGTCAGCTTATTCTCCTGCTCTTTGATGCGCTTGTTATAGTCAATGATGTTGTTGTTGAGGTTTTGCAGCTCACGGCCTCTGGTGGTGTTGACATAGTCGTCCATCGCCTTGTTGAGCCGCGTCATCAGACCGCCGCCGTCGCGCTCCGCCGCCGAAAACATGTTGTAGACGCGGTCGGGGTCTTCCTTCAGCGCCGCCATCAGCTTGTCTTCGTCAATCTGTAGCTGCACAGGCTCGCCCTTGACATATCTGCTGGTGGTGATGCCAATCGACGCGAGGGTGCCGTTGCTCCCAAACGAGCCGGCCAAGGCGCTCCTCATGCCCTCAAGCAGTCTGCCCAGCTCGCGGTCACGGCTCAGAAGCCCTTCCTTGGCTTTGAGTTCCCACTCTTCAATTTCTTTTTGGGTCATTTCCGCCTTCTGCTCTTCGGTCAGGGGGAGGTAGTCGCGGTTGACCTTTTGGGTGTGGGCGGTATAAAGCTCCTTGATGAGGGTGTTGTACGAGTCCACCATCTTTTGAATCCGGTCAATCGTCGGCTTATAGTCGGCTTCCAGCGTAAAGTCAACGCCGCCCGGGCCGGTGGTGCGAAGGAACCCCATCGTTATGCCGTCAAGGGTGATGGAGTTGGAGCCCACGCTGCGCGCCTCGGTCTCGCCGTTGATGTAGACAAGGGCGTCCTGTCCCGCCGTCACGCCGCTGATGCCCATGTAGGCCAGAAAGCCCGTGTTGTCGGAGAAAGAAAGCTCCGAAGCCGCGCCCAGCGTGTCGGAGGTGACGGTAACGCTGTCGGTGGTTTGCGAGTAGGCCATCGTCACGCCGATTCCGGCCTTGTTGACCTCGTCCATAATGCTTTTCAGCGTCGCGGTGGCGGAGAAGTTGAATTCCCTGCCGTTGATTTCAAATTGGATGCCGTCGCTCTGATAGCCGCCGCCGCTGATCGCCCCGGACAGGTTGCGGATGGAGGTTGAATTCACCTCCGCGGCGGTCAGCCCGGTGGAGCGGGCGGTGAGCTTGCTCCCCCGAAGCGAGGCGGCCGTGGCGAGCCGGTCAACACGGACATTGTAGCTGCCCGCCTTGGCCGTCGCCGAGGCGGTGACGCTCACGCCGGTATTGGAGGCCATGTCAACGGAAAAAGACGTGAACGAGTTGCGGCTCATCAGGTTGTCCGAACCCAGCAAGCTGCCGTATGTATCGCGGAAAAGGCGCAGCTTGTTGTTGAATTCGGTGATGTGGTCCCGTTTCCATTCCGCCTGCGTTCTCTTGGCGGCAATCAAATCGACCTTTCTCTGCTGCTGCATGGTCATCGCCTTGACCAGAGCGTCGGTGTCTATCCCGGAAAACAAGCCGGTCAGACGCGATGTGTTTTGGACTGTCGACATTGTGACCCCTCCTCTGAATGAACCTCGCCGTCGGCGCGCTCGGAGCGCGTCAATGCGGCGATATCGCTTTCTGATGATTATATCGTTTCATTCCCCGTCGGACTTTACCATCTTGGCGTAAATTTCTCTCCGCGGCGCGCCCGTCTCGGCCGCGGCGGCGCGGGCGGCGGCGCTGACGGACATCCCCCCGGCGCGGTATCCCTCCGCCAAGGCTTTGGCGTCTTCGGCGGAGACGGCGGCGGGCGGCGCGGACGCGCCCTCGATCACCAGCGTAAACTCCCCCTTGGGAGGCGTTTGCCCAAAGTGGGCAATCATGCCGGAAAGCGTGCCGCGCAAGGTTTCCTCGTGCAGCTTGGTCATCTCGCGTGATATGGAAACGCGGCGGTCGCCCCACGCCTCCAGCATGTCGCGCAGGGTGCGCGGCAGCTTGTGCGGCGCTTCGTAAAACACCATCGCGCGGCGCTCGCCCTTCAGCGAGTCCAAATGCTCGCGGCGGCTCTTCGTCGCTGTGGAAAGGAATCCCTCAAAGCAAAAACGCCCGGTGTTCAGCCCGCTGAGCGCCGCCGCCGCCGATATGGCGCAGGGCCCCGGCACCACAAACACCTCAATGCCCCGCTCGGCGCACCCCGCCACCAGCTCGCGCCCGGGGTCGCTCACCGACGGCATCCCCGCGTCGCTCACCAGCGCCCCCGTTTCGCCCGCCGCCAGACGCTCAAGCAGCGCCGGCCCGCTCACGGCGCGGTTATGCTCGTGGTAGGCCAAAAGCGGCGCGTGGATTCCAAACCGCGCCAGCAGCTTCACCGTGACCCGCGTATCCTCCGCCGCGATGAAATCGCAGCCCCGCAGCGTCTCCGCCGCGCGCGGCGAAAAATCGCCTAGGTTGCCCAGCGGCGTGCCGACAATGTAAAGCGGCATATGTCCCTCCCGCGGCGGACGCATAACGCGGCTGCCCGTCTCCCGACAACAAAGGGACGCCCCAAAAGGCGCCCCCCGTCACGGTGTTTCTTACTGCTCAATGGCCGAAACCGGGCAGACCTCGGGGCAAGCGCCGCAGTCCACGCACGTGTCGGCGTCGATGATGTAGAGGCTGTCCCCCGCAGAAATGGCGCTCACCGGACACTCGCCCTCGCACGCGCCGCAGCTAATGCATTTTTCGTTGATTTTGTAAGCCATGTCTCCCATTCCTCCTGTCGTTTTGCGCATTATATCACACCCCTCAAAAAAAATCAAGCGTTTCCCGGAACAAAATCCCGCCCCGTTCGTCTTACCAAATGGGATGTTGCACCCGTTAAGGAAACTTTAAGAAACTTTGCCTTGACGCGGTTGACATAATTATGTTATAATCACCCTGATTCGTTCTTTTTATTTAAGGAGGGCTTTACAATGAAAATACGCAGACTTCTACTCGCACCCGTCGCTTGGGCGCTGCTCCTCGCCCTGCTCGCAGGGCCTATGCCGGTTTTGGCGGATGACCCGCCGACCGATGACGAGGCTATTGCTTCTGCCATTAGTGCGATAGAACAAAAAGACCCTTTTTCTACCGAGGTGAATACTGAGGAGGGAGCCAAAGCAGCCATTGCCGAGGTGCTAAGCGCGGTATCCTTTTTATATGGGGTAACGACAGAAGTAACCGGATCGTTCACTCCGGCAGAAGATGGAACACCTTCTGCTCCTGATGGGCAAGACGGGAGCTTCGTATTCACTGTCGAAGTCTCCAAGGGCGAGGGGTCGCCGGCATCAACAAAGTCGCTGAAAGTGACCATTCCCGCTATACCTTTTGACGAAGACCAGCATGATGTAAACACAGCTAGGGATTTTTTAGGTTGGGATAATTTCCGAGGAACAAATACCACTCAAACCACAATCACGGCAAATTTATCCTTGCCGGACTCCATAGGGGGCGCACCCGGCGTAGTCATCTCATGGGCTTCAAGCAATACGACGGCACTCTCAAATGACGGAAAGATAGGCACTGTGACGGCCAATACAAACGTGACATTGACGGCGACACTCTCAAAGAACGGCAAGACGGCAGATAAGCCGTTTACGCTGACGCTGCTGGCAAACGCTAAAACCGTGACTGTGGGTACGCAAAGCGGGACACTGAGAGCGGGAACGTCTGGGACGGTCACATTTCCTGTGACAACAACGGGAATAGCCGCCGGCACGTATCCGGCGTCAGTCTCGAACCGACCGAGCGGCGTAACAGTTCAAGGGTCAGTAACGATTAATGCATCTGGTTCAGGTACATTGACGCTGGCGGGAAACAGCACCACTGCCATCGGTACAACTGCTACGCTTAGACTGACAATAGACAGCACACAATCAAATGCATTTACTATCATCATCACGGAAGGCGACCCGCAAGTAGACGCAATACATAACTGGCTGACTTGGGATAGAATCAGGGGCAGTTCCGGGCAATCGCAAAACAGCGTGTCATCCAACCTTGCTTTGAATGTGACACTCCCCTCAAGCCACGGCGGTACTACGATTACCACCAGCGGTACCCAACGGGTGATAATCACATGGGCTTACACCCCCACGAACGCCGGATTTACGATGAATACAACCACAGGAGTCATATCCGCTTTCCCGTCTGCAAGCACGAACATAACCTTGACGGCGTCTATCACAAGAAACATCGGCGGCAGCAGTACAATCACTAGGGAAAAAAGTTTCAATATCACCGTCGCAAACGACGCCGCGGCCAATGCTTTGGCGAATTGGATTAGGTGGGACGGCAGTTCTTCCAACAACGGTCTTATCCGGCGCGACAATGCGGCGCAGGGCAGTATCAGCAATACGTCTGGAAGCCGGTATCAAGTCACGTCCGACCTTCGTCTTGATTTGTCGATACCCTCTCGCGTCAATAACGACGGCAATAGAGTCGATAGCGGCGGGCATCAAACCAGTGATTTGCGGATTACTTGGTCATTGACCAACGGTACGTCGTCGGCAACCATCAATACGGATGTCACTTCCTCGTCCATCGGGCGCGTCACCTTCCCATCGTCGGGCAGCCAGAATGTGATTCTGACGGCAGAAATTAGGCGGGGCAGCAATAGCAACCCCATTTTGGCAAGAAAAGAATTCTACCTCACCATCATGCCCGGCGACCCGCAGACGCAGGTCAATGCGGTCAGGAACTGGCTGACATGGACGGTCATCCGGGGCGGCAACACGCAAAGCGTGCTGAGCAACAACAGCGCTTCCAACCGATATAATGTAACGTCCAACCTCCTCCTCAACCCGGCGATTCCCGACCGTCTTGATTCCAGCGGCAATGTCGTTTCGGGCAGCAGCGGCGTCCCCATCAGCGGCGTGACGATTTCGTGGTCGCTGATAGAAGGCTCGGGGCTGAATACAAATACCGGCGCGATAACCGCCACCTCGTCGCAGAATGTGAGGCTGCGGGCCACAATCACGCGAGGAGGCGCTTCGGTTACCAACAATACGGTGGACTTCTGGCTCACCATACAACCCGCGTCGGAGGATCAATTAGCGATTAACGCGGCGATGAACTGGCTGGTGTGGAACCAAATACGGCGGCACAACGAGGCCAGCAGCTCCGCGACCGGGCCGTATACCACGTGGGCGACCCTTACCCTGCCGACGACGTATCTATACACCCCAAACAGCAGCGCCGCCAACAACAGGACGGTGTATATCACATGGACGTCGGACAACACGAGCCGCGTGACCAATACCGGGGTGGTGTATCCAACGTCAAGCAACACGCCGGTAAAGCTGACGGCGGTGTTCACCTGCGGCGCCATCACCGGCACCTCGACGGCCAACAACCCCAATTCAAAGACGTTTGACCTGACGGTAAGCAATCCGGGCAACGCCGAATGGGTGAGGATGACGAGGAACTGGCTGACGTGGGATATCATCAGGGGCGCGAATGTCAGCGAAACGACCGTGGCGAACAACCTCTCGCTGCCGTCGTCGTCAAGCGAATACAGCACAAGCATTACATGGTCGTCGAGCAACACGAGCGTCATCTCCAACACCGGGGTTGTGACGCTCCCCTCCTCCGGCAGTCCGAGCGTGACGCTGACGGCCACCATCACAAGGGGCAGCACCACCGAGACGAAAACCTTCACCCTGACCGCGCGTCTCGCCTTTGCCGTGGAGGAGACCACCAACAGCGCTTCCGCGCAAATCTCGGCGGCAAACTTCAACATGCTCACCCAAAACGGGACAACGGGCTTTGCGGTATCGACAAGCCTTGGCGAAATCAGCTTTGACGCGGCGGCGGCGAAGGCCATCGGCTCCGCCGGGAACGTGGCGATTGACATTCGCCGGGTTGTGAACAGCACTCTATCCGCAGCGGCGCAAACTGCCGCGGGGGGCAGGCCGGTCATCGAGCTGACCGTCAAATCCGGCAACAATACGGTGACCACGTTCGCCGGAGGCACGGCGGTTGTTGACATTCCCTACAACCTCGGAGCCGGCGAAAACCAGAACGCGATTTTTGTCAATCACCTCAGCAACAACGGGGCGCTGACCCAGAGCCGCGGGTTTTACCAGAACGGCCGTGTCCGCTTCATCACCGAGCATTTCTCCCTGTTCACCATCAGCCACAACCCCGTGACCTTTGCCGACGCAAACGCAATCCCCACTTGGGCGCTGGGCAACATCACCTTCGTCGGCGCGCGCGGCCTGTTTACGGGCAATCAGGTGAACCAGTTCATGCCCGCCCGTGAGCTGACCTACGCGGAGCTGACGGCGGTGCTGTCAAACTACGTCGGCAACCAATTCGCGCCCATCGGCACGGACTGGGCGGCGCCCCATATCCTGTGGGGCGAAAACTTGGGCATCTACGGAAGCAAAACGTACGACTACTCGCAGCCGGTTACCCGCGCCGATATGGCGTATATCCTGTACAACTTCATCGAGAAGGCCGGCATCCGCGCCAGCGTCATCGCCAACCCGCCCACCTTCACCGACACCGGACATCTGGGCGGCGAGTATGTGACGGCCATCACCTTCCTCGCGAGACGCGGCATCGTCACAGGAACCGGCGGAAGCAATTACGGGCCCGGCATGACCATCACCCGCGATCAGGTAGCCTCCATCATCGCCAACATTGTGCGGGCGTTTGGGCATTGAGCGCGAGAAAGCAGGTTACAGGACGCCCTTTCGGGCGTCCTGTTTAATTTGCGCCCGGTTTTGGAATACTACCCTCATGTGAGGTGTTGGGTATGAACCGGCGTCAATTCAAGGCGGATATGGAAGCGGCGTGGGAGCTGCGGCCCGGAGGAGACGGGACGCCGTGCAGCGGCGCGCACCACAACCGCTTCGCCCGCCCGCGGGATCTGAACGCGGGATGGAGCAAAACGGGCGAAAAAACGTCTCCGGCGGAGAAAAAGAGAGAAAACGGGAGCTAATCCCTTTTCTCGCGCCGCAATGGTCAGATATGGTCAGATACGCTTGTTGCGCTTTGACCATTCCTGACCTATAATATGGTCAGAGTTGGTCAGAGAGCAATAGGAGCTGATTGTATGAGGATGTCCGATATCATCGCGCAGTTTATCCTTGCGGGTTTGGAGCAGTCCGGCGGGGCGGTGGAGCTTTCGCGGGGGCATCTGGCGGAGCGGTTCGGCTGCGTCCCCAGCCAAATCAATTATGTGCTGACCACGCGTTTTACGCCCGAACACGGCTACATCATCGAAACCAAACGGGGCGGCGGCGGGTACATCCGCGTGGCGCGCGTGCGCGTCTCGCCGCGAGACCTCATCATGCACACCGTCAACGCCGTGGGGGACAGCCTTGACGCCGCGAGCGCGGCCGCCTTTCTGCAAAATCTGCGCGATGTGCTGGGCGGCCAGATCACCGCCGTCGTCGGCGCGGCCTGCTCCGCCCCCGCCCTGCGCGCCCTCGACCCCGCGAAACGCAACGAAACCCGCGCCTCCATCTTCAAGCAGTGCCTATTGCACGTCCTGTAGGGACGACCGCCCCCGGTCGTCCGCACCCCCCGCGAAAACATCCTATAGGAGGGAACACTATGGTTTTCATTCATTCCGCGCCGGCGTATGAGTCGCCGCCCTGCCCGGCCTGCGGGACCCGGCTCGGGGAGATATCGCAAACGGGGCGGGTCGGCTGCCCGGAATGCTACCGCCATTTTTCCGAGCGCTTAACGCCTTACATCCGCCGTGTCCACGGCCCGGCGCGGCACACCGGGAGCATCCCGAAAAGCGCCGGGGAGCAGCTTCATCACAAGCGGCGCTTGGCGGAGCTGCAAAACGCGCTGCAGGAGGCCATCGCGCGTCAGGAGTTTGAGCGGTGCGCCGAGCTGCGCGATGAGATTGCCGGATTGGGAGGGGGAGGACATCTATGACGCACCACAGCATTGTGTCATTCCGCGTGCGGCTGGCCCGCAACATCCGCGGCTACGCCTTTCCGGGGCGGATGGACGCCGCGGCGCGGCGGGAGCTGACCGAAAGCGCGGCCAAAACGCTGACGGAGGCGGCGGGCGGAAAGGTGTTTTCCTTCATGCCGCTGGAAAAAGGCGACGGCAACGCCGCCGCGCTGAAGGAGCGGCGGCTGATTAGCCCGGAGTTTGCCGCCGAGGACGCGCCTCATGGGGTGGTGCTGTCCGCCGACAAGACGGTTTCCGTCATGCTGTGCGAGGAAGACCACTTGCGTGTGCAGGCCTTCGGCGACGACCTGACCAAATGCCTGAAAACGGCGCAGGACGCGGAAACGCTGATTGACGAGGCTCACCCGCTGGCCTTTGACGAAACGCTGGGATTCCTCACCGCCTGTCCGACCAACCTCGGCACCGGCCTCCGCGCCTCGGCGCTGATGCACCTGCCCGCGCTGACCGAAACGCAGTCGATGCGCCGCCTTGTTCAGCAGGCCGGGGCGTCGGGACTCGCGGTGCGCGGCTTCTACGGCGAGGGAACGCAGGCCGCTTGGGGCTATTACCAGATCTCCAACGCCGTGACGCTGGGGCTGACCGAGCAGGAGATTATCACCGCGCTGGGCGAGGTGAGCGGGCAGATTGCCGAGCTGGAGCAGCGGGAACGGCTGGCGCTGCTGAAAAACGATTCCGCCGGATTGAACGACCGCGTCTGGCGCGCGCTGGGTATTTTGCGAAACGCCCGCCGCATCGGGACGAAGGAGGCGATGGACTGTCTGGCGTCCGTCCGTCTGGGCGCGTCGCTGGACTTGCTGCCCGACGTCGGCACGGATTTGGCCGACAGGCTTTCCCAAGAGATTTGGCCCGGCCTTCTGACGCAAGCCAAAGGCCCGTTTACACACCAGCGCGAAAGAGACGAAGCCCGCGCGGCCATGCTGCGGGACGCCCTGAAAGGAGGAACCGGAAATGAACAATAAATTCACGCAGAAAGCAAACGCCGCCGTCCGGCTGGCGCACGAGGCGGCCGCCGAGCTGGGGCACGGCTATGTGGGCACCGAGCATCTGCTGCTGGGGCTTATCCGCGAAGCGGGCGGCGTGGCGTCGGCGGAGATGGAGAAAACCGGCGTGACAAACGATTCGCTGACGCGGAAAGCCGTTGAGATTGTGGGGCGGGGCGAACCGGGCGAACAGCCGCTGCAAGGCCTGACGCCCCGCGCCAAGCGCGTGATTGACATCGCGGGGGAGGAGGCGGCGCGGCTGGGGCATACCTTTATCGGCACCGAGCATCTGCTGATGGGCGTGCTGCACGAGGGAGACTCGATTGCCTCGCATATGCTCACCGACTTGGGCGTGGACGCACGCAAGCTGTATAACGACGTCGTCCGGGCCGTCAGCGCGGGCGTCCATGCCGGCAAGACGGCCGAACCCTCCGCGAGGCGTTCCCCGGAGCTGCGCGTGCTGTCGCAGTTTTCCAAAAACCTGACCCAAGCGGCGCGGGACGGCAAGCTCGACCCGGTCATCGGGCGGGACGGGGTGATTACGCGGATGATTCAGATTTTGTCCCGCCGCACCAAAAACAACCCCGTTTTAATCGGCGAGCCGGGGGTGGGCAAGACGGCCGCCGCCGAGGGGCTGGCGCAGCGGATTGCGGACGGCGACGCGCCGGAAAGCCTTTTGGATAAGCAAATCGTTTCCCTCGACCTTTCCGCGATGGTGGCGGGGACGAAATACCGGGGCGAATTTGAGGAACGGCTCAAGTCGGCGATGGAGGAGGTGCGCGGCTCGGGGAATGTCATCCTGTTTATCGACGAGCTGCACACCCTTGTCGGCGCGGGCGCGGCGGAAGGCGCCATCGATGCGGCCAACATCCTCAAGCCGTCCCTCTCGCGGGGTGAAATCCGGGTCGTGGGCGCCACGACGCTGGAGGAATACCGCAAGTATGTGGAAAAAGACAAAGCCCTTGAGCGCCGCTTTGAGCCGGTGACGGTGGGCGAGCCGACGCCGGAGGAGACGCTGGAAATTCTGAACGGTCTGCGCGACCGATATGAGGCCCATCATAAGGTCAAGCTCTCCGACGAAGCCTTAAAGGCGGCGGTGACGCTGTCTGTGCGCTATATCGCCGACCGTTTTCTGCCCGACAAGGCCATCGACCTGATTGACGAAGCGGCGTCGCGCCTGCGGATGAACGCGCAGACCGCGCCGAAGGATTTGCGCGGCATGGAAGAAAAGCTCGCCGCGCTCCGCACGGAAAAGGACGCCGCCGTCGCCGGTCAGCGGTTTGAGGAGGCGGCCCGCCTGCGGGACGAGGAAAAGGCGTTTGCCGCCGAGCTGGAGGAGAAGAAAAGCCAATGGCGGACAAGCGCCGGCTCGGACAGCGGGATTGTGGGCGAGGACGACGTCGCGGCGGTCGTGTCGGGCTGGACGGGGATTCCCGTCACCCGCCTGACCGAGGACGAGGGCGCCAAGCTGCTGAAAATGGAGGAAACCCTGCATCGGCGCGTCGTGGGGCAGGACGAGGCGGTCGGCGCCGTGGCGCGGGCCGTGCGGCGCGGGCGGGTGGGGCTGAAAGACCCCAAGCGCCCCGGCGGCAGCTTTATCTTCCTCGGCCCCACCGGCGTGGGCAAGACGGAGCTGTGCAAGGCGCTGGCGGAGGCGCTGTTCGGCGACGAGAACGCGATGGCGCGGGTGGATATGTCGGAATTTATGGAAAAGCACGCCGTCAGCAAGCTCATCGGCTCGCCGCCCGGATATGTGGGCTACGACGAGGCCGGGGGGCTGACCGAGAAGATACGCCGCAAGCCCTACTCCGTGGTGCTGTTCGACGAGATTGAGAAGGCGCATCCCGACGTGTTCAACCTCCTGCTGCAAATCTTGGAGGACGGGGTGCTGACCGACAGCCACGGGCGGCGCGTCAGCTTCAAGGACGCCATTGTCGTGATGACGAGCAACGTGGGCGCCAAGAACATCACAAGCCAAAACAAGACGCTCGGCTTTACCCAAAGCGACCGCTCCCCCACCGACGACGTCATCCGGGGCGATGTGATGAAGGAGCTGAAAAACACCTTCCGCCCCGAATTCCTCAACCGGGTGGACGAAATCATCGTCTTCAAAAAGCTCACCAAGGAGCAAATCCGCGACATCGCGGAAAAGATGCTCGAGCCCTTAATCAAGCGCGTCGGGGAGCGGGGCGTCACGCTGACGGTGCGGCCGGAGGCGCTGGATTTGCTGGCGGAGCGCGGGTTTGACCCGGTGATGGGCGCGAGGCCGCTGCGCCGGGCGATTCAGTCCGAGGTGGAGGACGCGCTGGCGGAAAAGCTGCTTTCCGGCGAATTGAAGGAAAGCGCGTCGATGGGGGCGGAAGATGGACGTATTGTTATCAGCGGATAGGTTTGCGCCGGTGGCGCTCGCAAGGGCGATGCCCTACGCGTCGGAGAGGATGCGGCAGCGGCTGGCGGAAATGCCGTTTATGCCCACCCACGCCGTGGTCGCCCTGTTCAGGGGACGGCCGGACATCGGGCGGAAGGGCGGCGATTATACCGCCAACGACGCCCTTTTGCAAAGGGACTGCGAACGGCTGAGGGCGGCGCATCCCGACAGTCATTTCCATCCGAGCGGAACCGCGTGGCCGCTGCCCGCCGTGCAGGCCGCGAGACTTGCCGGGCTGGGCGTCGTCGGTCTCAACGGGCTGCTGTTCGCGCCGGGGCTTGGCTCGGCCCTGACCATCGGCGCGGTGCTGACCGATATGCCGCTGGCGGACGGCCCGGAGCTTGGGGAAAGGGACGGGTACTGCCCCCTCTGCGGCGAATGCGTAAAGCGATGCCCCACGGGCGCGCTTACATACAGCGGCGGCGTGAGGCGGTTTGAGCGGGCAAAATGTCTGGCGTATCTCCGCCAAAAGGAGAACGCGCCGCCGGAGAGGGAGGGGTATTACGGCTGCGATATCTGTCAGGACGTCTGTCCTATGAACTCATAATCATCGCGACCAAGTCCCGTTTGGAGATGCCGAGGACGCGCGCGTCTTCCAGCACCTGCTTCAGAACCCCGGCGCGGAAAGCCTCGCGGCGTTCCTCCATCAGGCGGTCGCGCGCGCCCTCGGCGACAAACAGGCCGATGCCGCGCTGCTTGAGCAGAATCCCCCGCGCCGTGAGCTGCGAGACGCCCCGCGCCGCCGTCGCCGGGTTGATGGCGTATTGCTCCGCCACCTGATGGGTGCTGGGAACCAGCCCGCCCTCGCGGAGCTGCCCGGAGAGGATGGCGTTTTCCAAGTCCCGCGCCACGCCCAAATAGATTTTCCCGTCCATACGCGCCTCCTTGCAGGTTTATGAGCTTAATGATATACCTGTAAAACGTCGTTGTCAACCCTTGACAAACCTCCCTGTTTGCGGTAAAGTGGTCTTTGGCACTCTGCGGCAATGAGTGCTAACGCGGCGCCGGAAGGGGGAAACTGTGTGGACGAGCGCAAGAGAGCCATTTTGAAGGCGGTCGTCGATAGCTATATTCAAAGCGCGGAGCCGGTCGGCTCCAAGGCGCTGACGGGGCTGCCGGGCTTACAGGTGTCCTCGGCGACGCTTCGCAACGAGATGGCGTCGCTGGAGGCGATGGGCCTCCTCGAACAGCCGCACACGTCGGCGGGGCGCGTCCCCACCCCGAGCGGCTACCGCGTCTATGTGGACGAGCTGATGCAACGGCACGACCTCACCGTCGGCGAGCAGGATAAGCTCGACCAAGTCAAGCGGCTCCGCATGGCGGAACTGGACAGCCTTCTCAACCGCGCCGGACGGATTATCGCCGATTTGACGCGCACGGTAACGGTGGCGGCGGCGGGGCCGGCGGTGCGGGAGGAACAGGTCTATGTGTCGGGCGAGGCCAACCTGTTTGATTATCCCGAATTTCAAGATTTACTGCGGGCGCGGCGGACGCTGGAATACATCACCGAGCAGCGCGCCGCCCTCATCCGGCAGACGCCGGCGTGGGAGCGCGACGGCATCCGCGTGGTGATTGGGCCGGAAAACGCGGCGGAGGAGCTGAGCGACGCGTCGGTGCTGATGGCCACCTACCCGATGAGCGGCGGCATGAGGGGGATGATCGGCGTCGTGGGGCCGACAAGGATGGACTACAGCCGCATGGTATCCCGCTTGGGGTATTTCGCGGAAAAACTGAAAGAAATGACGGCGGAGGAGGCGGAATAAGATGGAAGATGGAAGAGAACAGATAGAAGAGAAAAGAGAGAAGAGAGAAGAGGGTGGGGAGCGGGTAGACGGGAGTGGGGAGGCGGAGCCTCAGGTCGAGGTTGAGGATTGGAAGGATAAGTGTCTTCGGGCGCAGGCGGAGCTGGTGAATTACCGCAACCGCGCCAGACGCGAACGCGAGCAGGTTTGGGGCGAGGCCCGCGCCGACGCGGTGGCGCAGCTCCTGCCGGTGCTGGACAATCTGGAGCGGGCGCTGGACGTCCCGTGCGCCGACGAATCCTACAAACAGGGCGTAGAACTGACGCTTAGGCAGTTTACTGATATACTAACAAAGCTCGGCGTCAGCGAAATCGACGCGTTTGAGAAACCCTTTGACCCGCAATGGATGGACGCGGTTTTGCATGAAGAAAGCGAGGCGCTGGGTGAGAATACCGTTTCTCAGGTTTTCACAAAGGGCTATCGCATGGGCGAACGGGTTTTACGCCACGCTGTGGTGAAGGTCGTAAACTAACGACACCAAAAAATCATTTGAAAGGAAGAACGAACCATGCCGAAAGTTATCGGAATCGACCTTGGCACGACCAATTCGTGCGCGGCGGTCATGGAGGGCGGCGAAGCCGTCGTTATTTCCAGCGCGGAGGGGGCGCGCACCACCCCTTCGGTCATCGCGTTTTCCAAAACGGGAGAGAGGATGGCGGGGCAGGTCGCCAAGCGTCAGGCCATTACCAACCCTGACCGCACCGTCGCCTCCATCAAGCGCGAGATGGGCACCGGCCATAAAGTCACCATCGACGGCAAGAGCTACACCCCGCAGGAAATCTCCGCGATGACCCTGCAAAAGCTCAAGACCGACGCCGAGGCCTATCTGGGCGGCAAGGTCACCCAAGCCGTCATTACCGTACCCGCCTACTTTACCGACGCGCAGCGTCAGGCGACCAAGGACGCCGGCACCATCGCCGGGCTGGAGGTGCTGCGCATCATCAACGAGCCGACGGCGGCGGCGATGTCCTACGGGCTGGACAAAGAGGACAACCAGAAAATCCTCGTTTTCGACCTCGGCGGCGGCACCTTTGACGTCTCCGTCCTCGAAATCGGCGACAGCGTCATCGAGGTGCTGGCCACGGCGGGCAACAACCGCCTCGGCGGCGACGACTTTGACGACTGCGTGATGGAATGGATGGCCGCGGAGTTTAAGCGCGACCAAGGCGTGGACTTGCTTGCCGACCGCGTCGCCAAGCAGCGGCTGAAGGAAGCGGCGGAGAAGGCCAAGACCGAGCTGAGCGGCGTGACCAGCACCAACATCAACCTCCCCTATATCACCGCCGACGCGTCCGGGCCCAAGCACCTTGATTTGACGCTGACCCGCGCCAAATTCAACGAGCTGACCGCCCACCTTGTCAAAGCCACGATGGGGCCGACGCAGCAGGCGATGAAGGACTCCGGGCTGAAACCGGCCGACATCGGCAAGGTGCTGCTGGTGGGCGGCTCGACGCGCATCCCGGCCATTCAGGAGGCGGTGACGCAGTTTATCGGCAAGGAGCCGTTCAAGGGCATCAACCCCGACGAATGTGTGGCGATGGGCGCGGCGATTCAGGGCGGCATCCTCGCCGGGGACGTGAAGGGCATCGTTCTGGTGGACGTGACCCCGCTCTCCCTTGGCATTGAGACAATGGGCGGCGTCTTTACCAAGCTGATTGAGCGCAACACCGCCATCCCCACCGAAAAATCGCAGATTTTCACCACCGCCGCAGACGGGCAGACCTCGGTTGAGGTGCATGTGCAGCAGGGCGAGCGTGAGTTTGTGGCCAACAACAAGACGCTGGGGCGGTTCCACCTCGACGGCATCCCCCCCGCGCCGCGCGGCGTCCCGCAGATTGAGGTCACGTTTGACATCAACGCCAACGGCATTGTCAACGTCACGGCGACCGACAAGGGCACCGGGAAGAAACAGCACATCACCATCACCGCGTCCACCGGCATGAGCAAGGACGACATCGACCGCGCCGTGCGGGAAGCCGAGCAGCACGCCGAGGAAGACCGCAAGCGCCGCGAGGACGTGGACGCGCGCAATCAGGCCGACCAGATGATTTACCAGAGCAAGAAAGCGCTGGATGAATTGGGCGACAAAGTGACCGAGGAGGAGAAAAAGCCCGTTTTGGAAGCCTCCGCCGCGCTGGAAGAGGCGCTGAAGGGCACGGACATCGACGCCGTCCGCCAAAAGACGGAGGAATTGGCGAAGTCGTTCTACGCCATCAGCGAAAAGCTCTATCAGCAGAGCCATCCGAACGACGGGGAGAGCGCCCCGGACGCCGCGCCGGACGGCTCCGGCCCGGATGTGGTGGACGCGGACTTTGAGGCGGTTGTTGAGGAAGACGAATAAATCCATGCGGGGGCGCGCCGAGGCGGCTCCGCCGGGAAGGTAGATTGACGTATGGCTGACGGCAAACGCGATTATTACGAAACACTGGGCGTTTCCAAGGGCGCGTCCGAAGACGAGATTAAAAAGGCCTACCGCAAGGTCGCCCGTGAATGTCATCCCGACCTCAACCCCAACGACAAGGAGAAGGAGCGGCAGTTCAAGGAGGCCAACGAGGCTTATGAGGTTTTGAGCGACGGGCAGAAGAAGCAGCTCTATGACCAATACGGGCACGCGGGCGTTGACCCCAATTACGGGGCGGGGCGCGGCGGCGGCTTCGGCGATTTCGGCTTCGGGGACATCGACCTCGGCAGCATCTTCGAGAGCTTTTTCGGCGGCTTCGGCGGCGGGGGGCGCTCCAACGCGCCGCGCAAGGGCGAGAGCATCCGCGCCGCCTTAATCCTGAGCTTTGAGGAGGCCGCGTTTGGCTGCGAGAAGGAAATCGAGGTCAACCGCATCGAGATGTGCGGCGACTGCGGCGGCTCCGGCGCGGCCAAGGGCACCGACGCCGAAACCTGCGCTCAATGCAAGGGCGCCGGACAGGTTCGCACCGCTACGCGCACGCCGATGGGCGTCATCTCCTCCACAAGCGCCTGCCCCTCCTGCCACGGGCGGGGGAAGACGGTCAAAACCCCGTGCGCGGGCTGCAAGGGCAACGGCGTCGTACGGCGCCGCGTCGCCATTTCCGTCAAGGCCCCCGCCGGCATCGACGACGGGCAGACCTTTTCCCTGCGCGGCCAAGGCAGCGCGGGCGCCAACGGCGGCCCCGCCGGAGACGTGCTGGTCACGGTATCGGTGCGCCCCCACCCGCTGTTCATCCGCGAGGGGACGACCGTGCATTACGAAATGACCGTCTCCTTCACCCAAGCCGTGCTGGGCTGCGAGCTGGAGGTTCCCACGCTGGACGGCAAGGTGAAATACACCGTGCCGGAAGGCTGTCAGCCCGGCACCATCTTCCGCCTGCGCGGCAAGGGCATCCCCGGCCTCAACGGCAGGACGCGGGGCGACCAGCTCGTCCATATGGCGGTGGAGGTGCCGAAGCACCTGAACAAAAAACAAAAGGAAGCCCTGCTGGCCTTCGCGGAAACCTGCGGCGAAGCCGGGGGTAAGAAAGGGAAGAAAGCCAAGTAGGGGCGGCCGTCCCCGGCCGCCCGCCGTATCCCCCACGTCCCCGGCCGGACGCAACCACCCCACGTCCCCGTAGGGGCGGCCGTCCCCGGCCGCCCGCAACCACCCCGGCGCTGCGGCGCCACCCCTCCAAGGAGGGGAATGGGGGGTGGGGGGGGGTTTTTGTGCAGTTTTCACAAAGTTGAAAATACGAACATAACAAAAAAACGCGGTTTTGGGGCGATTTGTTCGGGAATTGGGGCGGGGGGCGGCGAACGGGCGTTTTGTTTCGGGTTTGCGTGTGTCAAATCGCGAAAAAAAGAGTATAGTTTTTTATAGTTGAAATGTGCTATAATGGTAGCATGGGAGAATAGGGAGAGCCGCCTCGGGGGAGGCGGTTCTTTGGCGTTGATTTGACAAATTCCCCGGCGTTTGCTATACTGATACGGCGGCGCAAGGACGCCGGACTTACTTTGAAAAAGGGGCTGTACACCATGAAAAGACGAATCCTATCCCTAGCGCTGACGCTGGCGCTGGTTCTGACGCTTGTCCCTATGACCGTCGCCCCCGCGATAGCGTCGTCCTCCGCGTTCAGCGGCGGCACAGGCACGAAGGACGACCCCTACATCATCACCACGGCGGAACAACTGGCCTTTCTCGCGGAGCGTGTAAACGCGGGCGACAGAGACCCGGACAACGAACCTGACCCATACGAATCCGGCGACATGGCTTTTTATCCCTACAAGGCATATAAACTGGGCAGCGATATTGACCTCTCTGCTTACGGTAAAAACTGGAATGACGGTAAAGGCTGGATTCCGATTGGGGCATTGGTCGACCGTTCACTCAATTTCCCCGGTACATTTGACGGGAACGGTCATAAAATAACCGGATTGTACATCAATGATCCGAACCTTAGAATTGCGGGATTGTTCGGAAATGTTGGGGGAGGAACGGTGAAAAACTTAGGTGTCATTGATGTGAATATCACTGCTCTGGGGGGCGACGGCAGTGGTGGCGTCGGAGGAGTGGTCGGAGAATTGGCCGGCTCGTGGGGCTCGTGGGAGGGCGTATCGGCGTCAACTGTGACAAATTGCTACACAACGGGAACTGTTAACGGTTACGCAAGTGTTGGAGGTATAGTAGGCGCTGTTCGGGGTGACGCAAGCTTTGTGACAGATTCTTATTCAACGTGCGATATTAAGGGTGAGTTTACCTTCATCGGCGGAGTGGTTGGAGTTGTTATTTCTGGCAGCGTGATAGATTGCTACTCAACGGGAGCGGTTGACGGCCCTGAAGCTGTTGGAGGTGTGGTTGGAGCGGTTCGCGACAGAGGCAAAATAATGAATTGCTATTCGACAGGCGCTGTCAGCGGTAATCTGGCTATCGGCGGGGTAGCGGGGAGGCTTTATATTCATCCTGAGTTTGACAGTGAAATTCCCGCGGTAACGAATTGCGCCGCGCTGAACCCGAGCGTAAAAGGCAGTACCGATGTCGGGCGTGTTGCCGGCGCTGTCGACCTTCATGGTATGGGAGAACCCGAAGATGTTTTGTCCAACAACCGCGCATGGAGCGGCATGACCACAGACGGCGGCACGGCGTTTTCGGCGGAGCGGGGGCATGACACAATCAACGGCGCGACAACCGACAGCAACGACCCCGCAGACCGTTACAGCGAACTGCCCGAAGAAGAACCGGAGCCGGAAGAGCCCGAAGAACCCGAACCGGAAGAGCCGGAAGAGCCCATCGAAGCCCCCAACCTTGACGCCGCCGCCGGCTGGGCGCACACGCACATCAACGACGCGTATGCCAAGGGCTTCCTCCCCGAGGAGCTGCAAGCCGCCTACACGCAAAACATCACGCGGGGCGAGTTTGTGCGGCTGGCGATGAGCTGGCTGCGGTACGAGACGAAGATGACGGACGACGAGCTGGTGGCGGCGTATGCGAAGCCGGGGAACTTGGACAGGGCTTTCAGCGACACGGACGACCCGATTATACTGGCGGCGGCTTGGCTGGATATCACGGCGGGCGTCGGCGGGGGCGTGTTTGGGATTGACGGCACGTTTGACCGGCAGCAGGCTGCGGTGATGCTGGTGAAGGTGCATAACATCTTGGGGATTGAGACGGACGACCCGTCGCCCGCGGACTTCGGCGATATGGACGAGGCGGCCGGCTGGGCGATGGACGCGATACACTTTGTCGGCTCAAACGGGATTATGAACGGCTCCGGCGGGAACTTCATGCCAGAGGGGACGTTTACGCGGGAGCAGAGCATTATTGTGTTTAACCAGATGGGATAAACCGGAAGATTGGGATTGACAAGAGGCGCTCGGATTGACTATAATGGAGCGTATCTTGACCTAGGGGGGAAGACTGTGCCGCGCGTGTTTAATTTTTCAGCCGGGCCGGCGATGATGCCGGAGGCGGTGCTGCGCCGCGCCGCCGAGGAGATGGCGGATTTCAGCGGGAGCGGGATGTCGGTGATGGAGATGAGCCACCGCTCAAAGGACTATGTGGCGATTTTTGAGGGTGTGGAGATGAAGCTCCGCGCCGCGCTGGGCGTGCCGGAGGGGTACGCGGTGTTGTTTTTGCAGGGCGGGGCGACGCTTCAGTTTTCCGCCGTGCCGATGAACCTGCTTGCCGCGAGGGGCGCGGCGGACTACGCGGTGACCGGCTTTTTCTCCAAGAAGGCGTTTCAGTGCGCCAAGATGTACGGCGACGTCCGCGCCGCCTGCGATACGGGCGACTACTATGCCATTCCGGGGCAGGACGGGCTTGCGCTCAACCCGGACGCGTCGTATTTCCACTACTGCCACAACAACACCGTCTACGGAACCCGCTGGCCGTACTTGCCGGAGACGGGCGGCGTGCCGCTGGTGTGCGATATGTCCTCGTCGATATTGTCGGAGCCGGCAGACGTTTCCAAGTTTGGCGTGATTTATGCCGGGGCGCAGAAAAACATGGGCCCGGCGGGGCTGACCGTGGTCATCGCGCGGAAGGATTTGCTGGACGCCCCGCCGCTGCCGGGCACGCCGGATTTGCTGCGGTATAAGGCCCAAGCCGAAAACGGCTCAATGATTAACACGCCCGCCACATACGGCGTCTATCTGCTCGGGCTGGTTTTGGACTGGCTGGCCGGGCAGGGCGGCGTGGAGGCGATGGCCAAGCACAACGCTAGGAAGGCCGCGGCGGTCTATGACGCGGTGGACGCGTCGCCGGTGTTTGCGTGCAAGGCGGAGCAAAGCGCCCGCTCGATGATGAACGTCGTCTTCTCCTCCGGCTCGGAGGAGACGGACGGGCGGTTTATCAAGGAAGCCAAGGCGCGCGGGATGGTCACGCTCAAGGCGCACCGCGCCACCGGCGGCATCCGCGCCTCGATGTACAACGCCATGCCGCTTGAGGGCGCGGAGAGACTGGCGGAGCTGATACGGGAATTCGCGTAGGGACGCGCAGCGCCCGTCCTGCGTACCGGGCAGATATATAGGAGGAAGTTATGTATACCATTAAAACGATGAACCACATCTCGCCGGTCGGGCTGCTGCGGCTGCCCGCCGAGCAGTTTTCCGTAGACGCAAAATGCGAAAGGCCGGACGCCATATTGGTGCGCAGCGCCGATTTGCATGAAATGCCGCTCAACAGCGAGCTGCTTTGCATCGCGCGCGCCGGGGCGGGGGTCAACACGATACCCATCGAGCGCTGCAGTCAAAACGGCGTGGTAGTGTTCAACACGCCGGGCGCCAACGCCAACGCGGTGAAGGAGCTGGTCGTTTGCTCGCTGCTTCTCGCCTCCCGCGATATATACGGCGGGATTGACTGGGCGCGCAAGCTGACCGGCGACGATATAGAGGAGCAGGTTGAAAAGGGCAAATCCTCGTTTGTCGGGCCGGAGATTGCGGGCAAGACGCTGGGCATCATCGGCGTCGGGGCCATCGGGGTGGGCGTGGCCAACGCCGCGCACGCCTTGGGCATGGAGGTGCTGGGCTACGACCCGTATATGACCGTCAGCGCCGCGCTGGAGCTGTCGCGCCGGGTACGGCTTGCCCGCGACATCTCACAGGTGTTCGCCGAGTCTGACTATCTTACCCTGCATGTGCCGCTGAACAGTGAGACGAAAGCGGATTTGGCCGATATGCTCAACCATGTCAAGGTGGGCGTACGCATCATCAACCTCGCGAGGGGCGGGCTGCTGGACGGCGGCGCGCTGCTGGCCGCGCTGGACAACGGCACGGTATCGTGCTATGTGACCGATTTCCCCGACAAGGCAATCGCCAACCATCCGAACGTCATCCCTATTCCGCATCTGGGCTCGTCCACGCCGGAGAGCGAGGACAACTGCGCCCGGATGGCGGTGGACCAGACCTCGGACTATCTGCGCTACGGCAACATCAAAAACTCGGTCAACTTTCCGAATGTAGAGCTGCCGCCCATTAAGGGCATCCGCCTGTGCGTCATCCACGACAACATCCCCAACATGATTGGGGAGGTTTCCACCGCGATGGCCGAGTCGGGCATCAACATCGAAAACATGATGTCCAAGTCCAAGGGCGAGCTGGCGTATACCATCCTCGACCTCTCCGGCGGGACGCCGGGGGGCGCGGTGGTGGAGCGCTTGAAAACGCACAAGCATATCACCCGCGTACGGGTGCTGAAGGCGTAAGAATCTCCCCGCCGGCGTCCGGCGGGGAGCGTATACGCGTATATGTATGGCTGGCTTACTTAGCACCCGCAGCCCATTCATCTAGGCCCTTCATAACAGCGTTCAGGGTTTGATAGCTGATTTCGGGCAGCTTGCCGCCGAACATCTTCTCGACCTCGTCGAAGCCCTTTTGGATGTACTTCCGCATATCCTCAATCTTTGAAGGGTCGCCGCCGGTGATGGCCTTGGCAAAATCGAGAATGCGCTGGCTGGTCTGCTTGACGCCGTAGTATCCGTCTTCGCCGATGTCCTCTTTCGCTCTGGCAATCAACGCGTCCTGCGCCTCGGGCGAAAGGTCGGGATGGAACGAGAATGTCCCGTCGCCGTTGTCAACCATCAAATCCCAGTAGCTGTCTACTTTATTGGGGTTGAGACGGAAGCCGCCGCCTCCGGCGGACAGATTGTTTTGGTTGACTTGGCTGACCAACTGCGTTACAAGGTTTTGCAGGCTTTGGATATAGGCCCGTTCCTGCGCCCGAATCCCCCGTATCGCGGTACGGTCGCGCGTGTAGGTCGCCGCGTTCGTTTCCTCGCCCTTTTCGTATGTAGCGGCGATGTCGAGCGCCGCGTCGGTTTGGGCGGCCGGAGTCGCGCCGGTGTTTGGTGTGCTGGTTGCGGCGGATGGATAGGGTGTGCTTTGTACTCCTGAGATTCCGCTCATGTCGGTTCCCTCCGTTCGTTGATTTAGTTCCTTCAGATAATTATATCGAATACAATACAGGGAGACTTAACCTATGAATGAAAAGAAATCTTTCGCGCCCGCGTGGATTGTCATCCCCACCGTCGTACCCGCGCTGCTGCTGTGTGTGCTGTCGCTGTCCATCGTCCTTTTCCGCTTTCTCACCGACGCCGCGTGGACGGGCGTCCTTGAGCAGATTGCCGTCGCGCTGGCCGCGGCCAACCCGGGGGCTTTGCCGATACTGGCTTTGCTGCTCGCGGCGGTGAGAAAGGCCGTCGGCGGCTATATGGTGAGGGAGGCCGTTACGATGGAAGGGGTCGGGCGGGAGACGCTTGACCGCTCCGCCGCCATAGCGGAGGGAAAATCCGGCCACCCCATTGCCGCCTGTCTGCGCGATTTCTGCGGCGATGTGGCGGCGCCGCCGGACAAATACGTGGAGATGGAGGGCTTGGGCGTTTCGGCGCAGTTTTCGGGACAGATGATTCACGCGGGGAACGCCGGATATATGCGCGGGCTGAAAGTCGAGGCGCCCGACGTGCCGGGAAAGACCGTTTTTATCGCGCTGGAGGGGCGGCTGCTGGGGTATTACCGCCTGCTGGGGCCGAAGGAAACGGACTGGCTGCGGTCACGGCTGACCGTCGCCATTGCCGTTTGCGCCGGATTCAAAATCGCGGTGTGGGTCTTGGCCGCGCTGGCGGGGACGGCGAATCTGCCCCTCTTTGTGGGGCTGGAGACGCTTTCGCTGATATTCGGTCTGGCGGCGGCGCGGCGGCTTATTGATTCGCCGGGGGCGTCTCCGCAATCACCGTCACGTCCGGGTGCAGATGTAAGAAAGTAACGGGGTTTCGGGTGGTGACGGCGGTGCTGTCCAGCAGGCCGCGCAGCGCGTCGCGCTTGCTTTCTCCTTTGACGAGGAGGAGGATGGACTTCGCCCGCAGAATGTCGCCCAGCCCCATTGTAATGGCTTTTTCCGGCACGGCGCCGTCGGCAAACCAGCGGGCGTTGGCGTCTATGGTCGCCTTGGCCAGCGGCGCGATGTGAACAAGCGATTCGATGGCTTCGTCCGGCTCGTTGAATCCGATATGCCCGTTGGGGCCGACGCCGAGGAGCTGTAAATCGACCGTATTCTCCTCAAAAAAGCGGCGCAGGCGGGCGACCTCCTCTTCGGGGGGGGCGGCGCGGTCGGCGATGGTGATGCTCTCGCGGGGGATGTTGATATGGTCGAACAGGTTGTCGTGCATATACTTGCGGTAGCTGTCCTCCTCGCGGCAATTCACGTATTCGTCGAGGTTGACCGTGCGCGCGCAGGAGAAGTCGGCGCGTCCCTCGCGGTACGCGTCAATCAGCAGGCGGTAAACCCCCAGCGGCGTCTCGCCCGTGGCAAGCCCGAGCAGTAAATCCGGCTTTTTTTTCAGCGCGGACAGGATGATTTCCGTGCTCCTTTGCGCGCTCTCGGCATAGCTGCCGGTGAAGATGACTTTCATGGGACACGTCCTTTCATCGGGCCGGTTCGCCCGGATTGATCCGGTATATGTTGTCACGCCCCATCAGCGGGAGCAATTCCGCCAAGGCGTCGGTCACGGCGTCGGTATGCGGGAGGGAGAAGACCAGAACGGTGGGGTCGGGGGTTCGCTCCAGAAGCGGCGTGACGGCGTTTATCAAGTCCTGCGCCGACGCGTCCTCGGCAAAACGGTGGGAATATCCCCAGTAACGGTATCCCGACGGCTCCGGCGGCGGGCTGTCGGAGCGCAGCAGCCATGTCTTGACAAACGCGGCTTCGCGCAGCAGCGCGTTGGCGCGCGGCACGGCGTCCGTCTCCTCCTCCGTTTCGTTGATGAGCAGCCCGACCTGATGCCGCGCGGTCATGCGGCGGACGGCGGCGGGGTTTTCAAGCAGGCTTTCGGGCGGAAGGAAAAAGAGCGCGGGCAAGCCCTCCCGTTCGATAAAGTCCAGCAGCCTTTCCGTCGATTCGTTCACCGCGCCGTCAAAGGTGAGATAGACCGATACGTCGAAGCGCACCTCGGGAGACGGGGACGGAGACGGGGGCGGCGGAGGCGGCGAGGGGGAGGGGCCGGCCGGCCCCGGGGGGGCGGACACGCCCGGAGTGGGCGACGGCGGAGCGATGGAGGCCATGTACTCGTCGTATCTGGGCTTGATGAGCAGCTCCCCGCGGTAGCGGATGAACCAATCGTCGGACATCGCGTTGCCGCTGGTGACGCGCACCATAGTTCCCCACTCGGTTTCGGAGGTGTTGGAGAATCCGAAGCCGAACACGTCGCACACCAGCTCGGCGGGGAGGAGGAATATCAGTGGGTTTTCCGAAACGGGGTACAGCGGCGCCGTATAGCGGTCGCTGCCGCTGAACGCGGTATGCTGGCCTGAAACAAAGGTCAGCCGCGTGTCGTTGTTGAAGAGGGTGAGATGCTTTTCCTCGGGAGACCACTGAAAGCGCAGCCTGAGGCCGTTGTTCGCGTCGGTCAGCACGGTATGCGGAACCATTGTGCCGTGGTTGGACGGCGGCAGGGGCCGTGAGTATTGCTCAAAGGGATAGACCCTGTCGTTGACGACCAGAAAATAAGAGGTCTCCGCGCGCGCGGGGCCCAGCTTCGGCGTCAGCGCCGCGAACAGGGCGGCCAGCAGGACGGGGACGGCCAATCGCAGCCGTTTCATCACAACGCCCCCCTTTCTCACCGCTCTCTTATCAGTATACGCTTCGGGGCGGAAAAAATCAAGAAAAACGCCGCGCGAAAAAAATCAAACGAAATTTGTAAAATATACTTGACAATGTGAAAACTATATGCTACGATATGTCTGCCGGCAAAAAGAAAGAAGGCGGTTATATGGCCAAAAACCTGCGGCTCAAGGCGGCACGCGCCGCCAAGGACATGTCCCAGCAGACCCTCGCCGACGCCGTGGGCGTCACGCGGCAAACGGTCAACGCCATCGAGATGGGCGACTACAACCCCACCATACGGCTCTGCGCCGCCATCTGCCGCGCGCTGGGCAAGACGCTGGACGAATTGTTTTGGGAGGAGATTGAATGAAACTGGAACTGGAAACGCTGGACGAACGGCAAACCCTGATGACGCGCAAGTACGGCTATCAGTCCTTTCTTTTGCTGATTGCGCTGGTGCTTATCAACGCGTTTATCTGCGAGGTTGTGTATGTCTGGGCAGAGCCGATGGTCAGCGCGCTCTTTGTGGTGTACATCGCCCTGCTCTACTTTGCCATACGCACACAGCTCAGGGTGGGCATAGGAAAAATCAAATCCAAGTGGAAGTTCGCGCTGGCGATGGTGCCGTTTGCCTTAATCGGCGGCGTCATGGGCTATGCGGCGGCCACGCCGGGCGAAGCCGGTCTCATCGCGGACGGCAAGGCGACGATAAACCTCTGGATTTTGTTCTTTCTGTTTTGGGCGATCCTCGTCGTCGCCGCCGTTATCATCAGACGCCGCCGCGACAAGCGGGACGGCAATCAGGCTGAAAGGAGTGACGGGAGATGAGAACCGGGATTGAGGGGTACGACGAGCGGCAGAGGGTTCTGCGGCACAAATTCGGCTATCAGGCTTTTTTTGTGTCGATGGGCTTGGGCTTTTTCAACGCTTGGTTCTGTGAGTTTATTTACGCGTGGGGCAGCCCGATGGTCACGCAGTTTATCGTCATTATGCTCTCGGCATACTACTTTGGCCTGCGCACCGTCCTGTCCGGGGCGTACACCGGGGACGCGGCTTCGGAGCGGAGGACGGCGGTTATCCTGCCCATCGTCTGCGGCGGCATAGTCCTTTTGTTTCTGTCCGTTCTCACCTTCGTTGTAAGCGGCCATCTGAGCCTGATTGAGGACGGCAGGGCGACGGTGCATCTCTTCTCCGTCATCAACCCGGTATTCATCGTTCCCCTCACCCTCGCGTATTACATCAAGCGTTACCGCGACAAGCGGAACGGCGAACCAAACTAAAAGGAGGAACCTCATGCTTACACTGGACAAACTCACCAAGCACTTCAAGGCCGTCAAGGCGGTGCGGGAGGTCAGCTTCTCCGTCACCGGCGGGGAGATTTACGGTCTGCTGGGCGCCAATGGGGCGGGCAAGACGACCACCCTGCGGATGCTGGCCACCATGCTCACCCCCACCGGCGGCACGGCGTCCGTCGAGGGCGTCGATCTGCTCAAGCAGCCGGAGAAGGTGCGCGCCCGCGTCGGGCTGCTTTTCGGCGGCGACACGGGGCTGTATGACCGCCTGACGGCGCGGGAAAACATTGTCTATTTCGCGCGGCTGTGCGGGAAGCCGGAGGAGGAGGCCCGCTTGCGGGCGGAGGAGCTGGCGCGGGCGTTCGCGTTCACCGAATACTTGGATTTCCACGCGAAGAAGCTCAGCAAGGGCACACGGCAGAAGGTGGCGCTGGCGCGCAGCATCGTCCACGACCCCAGCGTGATGCTGTTTGACGAGCCGATGGTGGGGCTGGACGTGACCAGCCGCAAGGACGTGGAGGATTTTATGGTTGACCTCAAGGCCAAAGGCAAAACCATCGTCCTGAGCGACCACAACCTCAACATTACCGAGCGCCTGTGCGACCGTATCGGCATCCTGCATAAAGGGGAACTGGTGGCCGAGGGGACGCTGGATGAATTGCGGGAAACGCACGGCTGCGCCGACCTCGAAGAGGTTTTCTTTAAGCTGGCGGGGAGGGATACGGAATGAAAAGCTACACCGGGATTATTTTTAAGAAAGAGCTGCTGGATATCTTCCGCGACCGGCGCTCGATTGTTATGACCTTTCTGCTGCCGCTGGTGCTGTATCCGCTGATGTTTTGGTTTATGGGCTCGCAGCAGGCGGCGCACTTCGACGGGCCGTCGGAGACGGTAATCGCGTCCTCAAGCGCGGCATTCCGCGCGCTGCTGGAGGATTCGTTTTTCGACGGCGCGAGCGTCTCCGTTGTTGAAACGGACGACCCGGTGGCCGCGCTCCGCGACGGGAGCGCCGACGTGGCCGTCTCCGCCGACGGGGGGCTGTTCCGCATCATCTATGACGCCAACAAGACCTCGTCGTCCATGTCGGTCAGCCATATCACGGGTCTGCTGAGTACGTATAACCACACGGCGCAGGCTTTGGCGCTGGCGGAGATGGGTATTTCACTGGAAGCGCTCGCGCCGGTGTCGTTTGACACGGAGACGCTCGCAGCGGAGGAGGGGGAGGATCCCGGCGGCTTGGGCATCTTCCTCTCGATGATGCTCCCGATGATTTTGGTTCTGCTCCTCAGCACGGGCGGCATGGCGACCGCGATTGACCTTTTCGCCGGGGAAAAAGAACGCCGCACCTTTGAGCCGCTGCTCTGCACCGCCGCCCGGCGCACCGACATCCTCGCGGGCAAGCTCGGGGCGGTTACCGTTATATCCCTGCTGGGGGCGCTGACCGGCATCGGCGGGCTTGTGCTGGGCTACATCCTCAACCCCAGAGCGATGACGCTGGGGCTGGACGACGCGCAGGGGCTGGCCCTTCCCCCGCTGACCATGCTGTTTATCGCCCTGATTATTATGGCGATGGCCGTTTTCTTCTCCGGGCTGCACATCCTGCTCTCCACATACGCCCGGTCGGTCAAGGAAGGCTCGACCTACGGAACCTTTGTGATGCTTGCGTCCTATGTCCCCGTCTTCGCCACCATGACCAAGCTGGGCGGCGATTTCGAGTTCTGGACCGCCTTTGTCCCGGTGATGAACGTCACGGGCTGCTTGAAGATGGTTCTCGCGGGCATCAACGACTTTGCCTATTTCGGCGCCACCCTCGCCGTGACGGCGGCCTTCGTGGTCATCGTCATGCTGGCGGGCCGGTATATGTTCAAGAAGGAGAACATTATGCTGCGGGCGTGATTTCACCGCGAAAAAGCGAACCATGTTAAATCAGAATGAAATTTATATACTTAGGGGGTGAAACGGTGAACGAAAAATTCAAGAAACTATTGCCTATAGTGTTTATATGCGGTGCTTGCATTGGAGCTTTTGCGGCGATTACATATTTCGTGGTTACATGAAGGGTATCGGCAAAACGGGAGCGCCGGTCAGGCTCTCCCGTTTTGGTTTGGTGCTGCCCTCACCGCAGAATCCAGTCCTCGCCTATCGTTCCATTCGGGGAGATGTCGTTCCAATGCTCGCGCAGCTCCTGTGCCTGACGGGCGGGGGCGAGGTCGTTGAAGACGCCGCCTGTTGTGCGGCAGGGGATAATCTCCATCACCGTTTCGCCGTCCAGCAGGTGCAGCCGCGCGACGGCCGTGTGGTCGTAACGGTTGTTCATCAGGAAGTTGCCTAGGCTATACGCGATGGGCTTGCCGTTGTAAACCTCGAAGCTCTGGACGATATGCGGGTGGGCGCCGATGACCGCGTCGGCGCCCGCGTCGATGAGCCGCCGCGCCGTGCTGATTTGCGCCGCGGTCGGCTCTGTTTCATGCTCCCTGCCCCAGTGCATATAGACAATCACATAGTCGTGCGCCGCGCTGGCGTCCGCCACCGCCCCGGCAATCAGGGAGGGGTCGTACGCCGTCAGCAGACCGGGGCTGTTTTCGCGCGCGTACCATTGCGTGTTGGGGACGACGGACGACGCGCCGAGAAACGCGACGGAAACGCCGTCGGCTTCGACGACATGGGGCGTCATGGCCTCCGCCAGATTTCTCCCGCCGCCTACATAGCCGATTCCGCGGGCGTCCAGACGATCCATCGTATCGGTAAACGCCTCAAACCCGTAGTCGAGGGTGTGGTTGTTTGCCAGCGACACCACCTCGGCGGACAAATCGTTGAGCAGAAAATCAAGGATTTGCGGGTCGGCGCGGAAGGTATAGTCCTTTCCGGGCCACGGCTCGCCGAGGAGGGACACCGCCGATTCCAAGTTTATCATCGCAATGTCGGCGGAGCGGAAAACGCCGGCCAGCTCGGGAGAGATGACCGCGTCCGGCCCGTGGGTTCCGATGAGGCCGCCCATCCCCCCTGCCAGCATCACGTCGCCGCCCAGCGCCACCGTTACGGCAAACCGCTCGCGGTAGACTAAAGCGTCGTTACGGTAAACGGCGCCGGTCGTAACCGGCGCCGCTAGTGATGATCCGTTTCGTTCTTCCGGGCTGTAGACCGTTTCCGCGTCCAGCAGGGGTGCGAGCCGGTCGGGGAATTGCCGCAGCGACGTTCCGTCGATGAACCATCTGTCCATGAAGAAATACCGTTCCCTGAGCCGTATATACGGCTCGTGCCCCGCCTGAGCGATGCCCACCCCCATCAGCAGCGGGAAGCCGTCGTCTATCAGGGATAAAAATCGGGGGTCGTCCCAAGACGTGCGGGAACCGTACGGGAAGAGGTAGATTTGCGTGTCGCCCACAAGCGGCCCCACCTCCTCGCGCCAGCGCCGCGTGTCGGTTCGCACACGCTCCAAGTTGATTCGCTCCATGTCAAAATGGCCGTAGCCGTGGGCGCCGAAATACCAGCCCGCGTCTAACAGGGCTTGCACGACCGGGCGCGCCGCCGCAATCTCGCTTTCGCGGTTGGGGCTGTCCCGCTGGGTGCGGTAGCCTAGAATACCGTCATAGCCGGTAATCGAGAGAAGGCCTTTATCCCCGAAGGGTGAAAAGTCGGGAAACTCCTCGCAAAACGCCTCCAGCATGGGGACGACGTCGTTGTCGTAGGTGATGCGCACCGTGCCGTCGCTCATGGCGGTGGACATGGCCAATCTGCCGTTTTCGTCAAGAATCACCTTATCGCAGACGCCGAGGCCGAGGGTCTTGCTGTAATAATTGATATCGTCAAAGCTCAGAATGAGCGGCTTTTTGCCGGCGGGAACCATGATGGGCTTGCGCGTGACGGCGCCGTCGGCGCCGACGCCGGCGTAATCGTTGAGATTCATCAGTACGAAATCATTGCGGTAAAATTCTTCCAAGGAGCGGCGAAACTCGGCGGGCGTCACGCAGTCGCGGTCGAGATCCCTGCCGTAGCTGTTGCCGTAGGCGACGTCGGGCCACGCGATGAGGAAATGGAAAAACGCGTGGTAGAGCGGCCCGGTATACTCCTCCAGCTCGAAGGCCGGGGGGACAGGCTCAGGGGAGGCGGACGGTTCCGCCGGGGGGGACGACGATGACGGCGGCTCGGAGGAGGAAGACGGCGCGGCGGGGCTTGCGTCCGGCTCGGGGGAGAGCGCGGGGAACCCGTCTCCGGGCGGCGGCACACAGGCGGCCAGCAGCAAGCCTATCAGCAGTATGGAAACAATCCGTTTTTTCACGATGAGCAGCCTCCCTCTGTTATGTCCCCATTATAACCGCATCTTCGGCAATTATCAAGTTTTTCCACGCCTTCATGGCCGAAGGGAGGGCAATTTGATTCAAATCCGCTAAAAATTGGTAGTTATCGGGAAGCTCTTGATACGCGATTCGCGCCCGGTAGGCGGTCATGTGCCAGATGATGTGGGTGAACACATGCTTTGCCGTTCCCAGCGGGGACGGGTCGCGTTCGACGGCGAAGCCGTCGGCCAGAAGCTGCGCCTCCGAGGGGAATTCCCACATATGATGCAGCAGCCGTTCGGCGCGGCGGCGCAGCAGCACGCGGCCCTCGCCGTCCCGGACGATACAGACGGCGCGGTCTTCCGCACGCTTTGCCGGCTTGAGGCGCTTGGCGGGGAACTCCGTTACCCTGCCTTCCAAAAAGGCGCGGCAATCCCCTGAAACGGGGCAATCGCCGCACTTGGGCGAGGACGGGACGCAAACCAGCGCCCCCAGTTCCATCAGCGCTTCGGTCACCAGACGGGGCGGCGCTTCCGCCATCAAGCCCAGAATCCACGCGGACACATCGCCGCTGTCGGCCGCAAGCAGTCTCGCGCAGACGCGGCGGACATTGCCGTCCACGGCGGGACAGGGCAAGCCGTACGCGATGGACGCGACCGCGCCGGCGGTATAGTCCCCCACGCCGGGCAGGGCGCGCAAGCCTTCGTAGGTGTCCCGGACCGCCCCGCCGCACAGCTTTGCCGCTTTATGCAGACTGCGCGCGCGCGAATAGTAGCCCAAGCCCGCCCAAAGGGCCAGAACCTCCGCTTCATCCGCCGCCGCGAGGGCTTGGACGGTGGGGAACCGCGCAATAAACCGCTCGAAATACGGCACCAGTGTCTCCATCCGCGTCTGCTGCGCCATCATCTCGCTGACGAGGATAAAGTAGGGGTCGCCGCAGCCGCGGAACGGAAGCTCGCGGCGGTGACGCTGGAACCAGTCGATGAGTTTGGCGGTCATGGACAAGCACCTTTCAGATAAAGATAACGGGACAGCTCCTTATGACTTTCATGCACATCTCCTCGACCCTTTAGACGCGGAAACATGAAAAATGTTCCCCGCGGTTGAGCCGCCGTCCGCGGGCGGGGGGTGTGGAAATGCTTATTCTCTACGGAATAAACCAATATGAATTGAAGCCGGATAATTGCTGCATACTACCTTTCGGCATTTGCCGAACAGCGTTAAAAACATTCATATAATCACCGATACCAAAAAGAATTGAGAAAACGGCAAAGGTTAATAAGTCCGAATTGTAGGGCAGAACCACCATCCAGACAGCTAAGGGCAGCCATCCGAAAACCAAATTAGGAAATAACGACATGAATATATAACGCGCTTTAGTAATTGGTTGTGTGGATGTAACAAAAAGCGAAAGCTGCTTCGGCGCTATGAACAA
>WRKO01000019.1 GCA_009782215.1 Oscillospiraceae bacterium
ATGAAAACTTTACGGAAAAACAAAAATAAAGGCTTTACGCTGGTTGAAATCATCGTCGTCCTCGTCATCATCGCCATACTTATGGCCGCGCTGGCTCCGGTGGTCATGGGCTGGATTACCGAAGCGCGCGATACAGCGCTGATGGCGGAAGGCCGTGCTGCGCTGACAGCCGCTCAAGCTATTTCTACGGACTTTGCAGCCAGAGGCACCGCTGGGGGGTTAGCCGGAACCGACCCGACAGCGTGGACGCACACAACGGCGAGTGGCCAAAATTTTAATAGCCTTCTTGGTAGTGCAGGTGGCACGGCCGCTGCCCCATATACTACTGGAGCTATTGTAATTACTATTGCCAATAATCAAGTAACAAATATGACTTATCAAAGAAACGCTACTGGAAGAACCGCTACGTGGGCTCCGGTGACTGGTTGGACAGTGACCCCCTGATTCCGACAAAAACTAGCAGAAGCAATAACAACGCCGCCGCCCTCTTTTGGGGGCGGCAGCGTTGGCTTATCGGGCGCCGGCGATGGTGATTGTCAGGCGGATGCGGCCGTCGGCTTCCTCTTTGTCGATGCTGGCGTTGACGCCGGAGCGTTTCATGGTGTCTACGGCGCGGGTGACGGTGTTGAGGAAGAGGCGGATGTCTTTGAAAATGTACAGGGTGCGGATGCCGCGCTTGGGTTCGGGGCCGGGAGGCTTTGGGTCTAACAAACGCTCGATATATTCCTCTGTCTGCGCCACGTTGAGTTTGCCCTTGGCGATGGCGTCCACGGCTTCTAGGCGCGAGTCGGAATCCTCAATCCGCAGCAGGGCGCGGGCGTGGCGTTCCGTCAGGCCGTGGCGGCGGATGGCGTCCGCCACCTCGGAGGGGTGGCGCAGGAGACGGAGCTTGTTGGCGACGGCGGGCTGGCTTTTGCCCAGCCTCCGCGCGGCTTCGTCCTGCGAGAGGCCGAACTGGCGTATCAGGCGGCGGATGCCCTCGGCCTCCTCAAAAAAATCCAAGTCGCAGCGCTGGAGGTTTTCCACCAGCGCCAAAACGCCGCTTTGCTTTTCGGTAGCGTCCAGCACAATGCACGGCACCTCCCGCAGCCCGGCGAGCCTGCTCGCGCGCAGGCGCCGCTCTCCCGCCACCAGCTCAAACCCGCCGCGTTCGCCGCGGCGCACGGTGAGCGGCTGCAAAATACCGTACTGACGAATGCTTTCCGACAAATCGTTCAGCCCGTCCTCGTCGAAATAGCTCCTCGGCTGATACGGATTTCGCCTGATATCGTCCGCCTTAATCATGTGTACCCTGCGGCTCTCCATCAAGCCGTGTTTTTTCAAAGGCATCATGCCACCCTCTTTCGGTGTTATGTAATCCAGCGCAACCCTATTGTACCGCACTGTTCTTGTCGTCTTCCATCGTATTCTGTCTGAATATTCCATTTACAACCGATTTTTTTTAAGGTATACTGGAAGCACTTACAAACAAAGGATTGATACATAATGATGAAGCGCGGAATCGCTGTCTTTCTCTGCTTTTTCATCCTCGCCGGCTTTTTCCCGGGCATGGCCGCGGAGTACGGTTTCACGGGCGGCGGCCATACCTTCTACCGCTCGCATACATATACGCCCGCGGTGCTGACGCAGTATACCGTCAACACCCTGCGCCATAGCGGCGCGGGGCTGAACGAGGAGCATATCCTCTCCTTCACGCCCAACGCGGGGCTGCGCCCCATTGTCGTCAGCTCCGACCACATCTATCAGGGCGGGATGACCCTTGAGCAAGCCGCGGAGCAGGCGGCAAGCAGGCTCGGCGCCGACGTCGTCGCCGGGATGAACGCCAGCTTTTTCAATTCCAATATGACCACCATCGGCCTGCAAGTCCGTCAGGGCGTGCTTTCCTCCTACAGCCGGGAGGGAGGCCACCTGCCGTCGGTCGGCTTTACCGCTTCGGGCGACGTTCTCCTCGGCGAACCGGGCTATTCCGTCACGGTTACGGGAGCGGCGGGGACGGTGGTGGTTGACCGGCTCAACTACCAGCGCACGCCCGAGCGGGTGCATATGTATACGCGTGACTTTTCCGCCACCACCGGCACCACCCTTCAGGGGATGCACGTCGTCATGCGCGTCTCCGACCGTCTCCGTCCGGGCGGCGCGCTGACCGGCACGGTGACGCGGGTTTTGACCGGCACGGAGGCGCACGCCATTGCCGACGACGAAATTGTCCTCTCCGCCAGCTCGCAGGCGACCATCGACCGCATTTCCTTCCTGACCGAAGGGAGTTGGGTGGTCATCTCCGCCGATTGCGCCGACCCCCGATGGAACGGAATCAATGCCGCCGCCGTGGGGCTGCGCTACCTTGTGCGTGAGGGGCAGTCAACCGGGGCGTCCGACGGGGCGCGGGCGCCGCGCACCGTCATTGGGATGCGCGACGATGGCTCGGTGGTGTTTTACACCGTGGACGGGCGCCAATCAGGCTACAGCGCGGGGCTGACGCTGAACGAGGCGGCGGCGCGGATGATTGACATGGGCTGCGTGACCGCCATCGAAATGGACGGAGGCGGCTCCACGGCGATGATGGTTCGTCTGCCGGGTGAAGCGTCCGCCGAACTCGTCAACAGGCCGTCGGACGGGCGGCTTCGCCGCAGCGCCGACTTTATCCTGCTGTGCAACGTCTTCCCTGCGTCGGACGGCTCCGCCACCAGACTGTTCCCCACGCCCGCCTATGTCACGATGATGCCCGACACCCCCGTCTCCTTCACCCTGCGGGCGGCCGACGAGTTTTACCGCCCCGTTGCGGGGCCGTATGGGCCAATTACGTCCGTTTCAGCCGACCCCGGCGTCGGCCGTTCGGACGGGTTATCCTTCCAAGCCCTCTCTCCCGGCGACACCACCGTGGCTTTCCACACGGCAAACGCGTCCGGAACGGCGCGGATTCATGTCACAGCGCGGCTGGATTCCCTGAGCCTGACCTTGGCGGAAACGGGCCTCGCGCTGACGGAAATGTTCGCGTCCCCCGGCCAGAGCATCCGTCTCGCCGCGGACGGCAGGCTGAACAATGCCCCCGTTCTGTCAACCCCGCTCAGCTTTGTCTGGGCCGTTGAGGGCGACATTGGCAGCGTTTCGCCCGAAGGGGTGTTTACGGCGGCCTCGCAAGCCGGCAAAACCGGACGGATTACCGTCTCCGGTGGCGGGCTGACCGCGTCGCTGAATGTGTCGGTAGGCGTCGCCGAGCCGATTATCATCGAGGATTTTGAAAACGGGCTGGGACGCCTCTCCGCCGGGGCGGGCGGCCTGACGGCAAGCGTGACCTCCGACATAAACCTCGCGGAGCGCGGAATGTCCGCCGCCGCGCTGACCTACGCTTTCTCACAGGAAGCGCCCGCCGAGCAAACCATAGGGCTGTCCGCGCAGACGTCTGGAAGCCCCCCTTATCTCCATCTGCTCGTGACCGGCGACAGTTCCGGGCATACGCTGGCGGTAAACGTGACGGCAAACGGGGCTGCGCGGCAGGTGCCGCTGGGCAGGCTGGACTTCACCGGGACGAGGATGCTCACGGCGGAATTGCCGCCGCAGACCTCCGCCGTCACCGGCCTTACGCTGACGCCCGCCGCCGGAGGGCGTTCGTCCGGCGCCGTTTATCTCCATCAAGTGGTTGCCGCGTGGGAAAGCGCGCTCGGCGGGGAACCGCCGTCCATAGACATCGAGGGGCCGCGCGAGGCCGGGAACGAGCTGGTCTACACCGTCTCCGCCGCCGACTGGAAAGGGCAGCGGCCCAAAGAGCTTGTTGTCAAATGGAACGGGGAGGTCATTCCCTCTCCCGCGTGGGACGCCGGGCGCGCGGAGATACGCGTGCCCAAGCCGGAATCCGGGCTGCACATCCTGTCCGCGGACGCGACGGACGCGCTGGGACGGCGCGCGCGCCAAATCAGCTCCGACTTTTATGGAAGGCGGGATTCCCCCTTCACTATATGGGACGCCGCCGACAAATGGTACACCGGCTTTGTAGACTTTCTTGACGACAGGGACGTGCTGGACGCCGACGAGGTTCTCGGCTTGCGGTATTACCGGCCGGAGCAGTCCGCCACCCGCCTTGAGGTGGCGCGGATGCTGGCCCGCATTTTAAGCCTTCCGCCCGGCCCGGCCGCCCTGCCCTTTGACGATACGGCTTCTCTCGGCGCCGACGACGCCGCGGCGGTCGCCGCAGTTTACGGCGCGGGTCTTTTCAGCGGTAAGGTGCGCTCCGGCGGCACGCTGTATTTTGACTGCGACGGCTTGATTACCCGCGCCGAGCTGTTCACCGTCCTGAACAAAACCTTCCCCCGGGGCTATGAGCGTGACGGCTTGTACCGTTTCACCGACACGGCTGAAATCCCCCCCTTCGCCCTCCGCGCCACGCAGACGCTGGTCGGCATGGGTGTGGTCAGCGGCTCCGGTGACGGCAGGGTCATGCCAAACGCCCCCATTTCCCGCGCCGAGGTATGCAGCCTGTTCACCCGTCTGTTCTATTAATGCGGAAACGGGGTTGAAACCCCGGCCGGACTGTGTTATACTATCCACACCCCCGCCGATAAATCTTTTAGCGCAACTCCCTATCCCGAATATCTGAACAGGAGGATTGTCGGCTTGTTTGTTCTGCTCCACAAATTCAAGGAAGTAACCATCGCCGTTTTCCCGGCAGTCCTATTTGTCGTCATCCTCAACTTCACGCTCGTTCCGCTGGAAACCGTGCTTTTGTTTCAGTTTCTCCTAGGCGCGTTATTCATCATCATCGGGCTGGCCGTGCTTTTGCTCGGCGTCGACTTGGGGATTCTTCCGCTCGGCGACCATATCGGCACCGCGCTGGTCAAATCCAACAAGCTGTGGTTTGTCATCGCCGTCGGTTTGGTGGTGGGGGTATTAATCAATCTCGCCGAGCCGGACGTCGCGGTGCTGGCCTCTCAGGTGTCAAACGTCTCCGGGAACCTTATCCCCGCCTTCGTCATCCGCGCCGCCGTGGCGGTGGGCGCGGGAATCCTGCTGACCGCGGGTCTTGTGAGGATTGTGGAAAACTTCTCCCTGCGCGTTTTGATGGTGATTGCCTACGGCATCGCGTGCCTCATGTCCTTTTTCGTCTCCTCCGATATGCTGGCCATCGCGTTTGACGCTTCCGGCGCGGCGACCGGCGCGGTCACCGTCCCCCTCGTCCTCGCGATTTCCGCGGGACTGGCTGTTATGAAGAAAAACAGCAAGTCCGCCGAGGAGGACAGCTTCGGGCTGGTGGGCGTCATGGCTTCGGGCGCCATTCTCGGCGTTCTGATTATGAATCTGTTTTTCAATACCGGAAGCATCACCGGCTCGCTGGATATGCACCATCTCGATACGACGTCGGTCTTAGCCCCGTTTCTCGCGGAAATACCGCGCGTCGCGCCGGAAACGCTGGTTGCGGTGCTGCCGATTGTCATCATGTTTCTGGTGTTTCAGAAGGTGAAGTTCCATCTGCCCAAGAAAGCCTTCCGAAGAATGTTGATTGGGTTTGCCTACGCTTACATCGGGCTGGTTTTCTTCTTTGTCGGCGCGCACGCCGGATTTATGAATGTGGGCAGCGTCATCGGGTATCATTTGGCGTCGGCGGGAAACAATGTGATTCTGGTGAGTCTGGCGTTTGTGCTGGGCCTCCTTATCATCCTGACAGAGCCGGCCGTCTACGTTTTGACCCATCAGATAGAGAATATCACCAACGGGTATATCAAGCGGAAAACCGTGCTGCTCTTTTTAGCGATAGGCGTGGCGTCCGCCGTCGGTTTATCCATGCTGAGGATTCTGGTTCCGGGCATCATGCTCTGGCACTATCTGCTGACCGGGTTCTTAATCGTGTTTGTCATGGCGTTCTTTGCCACGCCGAAGATGTTTGTCGGCATTGCCTTCGATTCAGGCGCGGTGGCGTCCGGCCCCATGACCGTCACGCTTGTGCTGGCTTTTTCGCAGGGCGTGTCCGAAGCCTTGGAGTATTCCAATGTATTGTCGGACTCGTTTGGGATTATCGCGCTGGTCACAATGATGCCGGTCATCGCGCTCCAAATATTGGGGCTGGTTTATAAACGCAAATCAAAGAAAAGCGAGGTATAAAACGATGGCCGGATATAGCTTGCTATGCTGTGTGGTCAACTTGGGCGACGCGTCCAAACTGCTGAAGGTCGCCAGACAGCATGGCGTGAAGGGCGGCACGATTTCAATCGGCAGGGGAACCGTCAACAACCGTATGCTGAACTTTTTGGCAATCAATGAGGAACGGAAAGAGATTGTCACCATGGTCATAGAGCGCGAGCTGGCTCACGAAGCGTTAAAGGGCATCAGCACGCATATGGCGTTTGAAAAGCCGCATCACGGAATCGCGTTTTCATATTCCGTATCCGAGTTTACCGGCACAAAAAACGAATGCATCCATTCTTCAGAAAGCGAGGAGGAGGAAAAAAGCGTGTACAGCGTAATCTATGTCGTCGTTGACAAAGGCCGCGGGGAGGAAGTCATCGACGCCGCCAACCAATCCGGCGCGCGGGGCGGCACCATCATAAACGCGCGGGGCGCCGGCATCCATGAAGTCCAGAAATTTTTCGCCTTTGAGATTGAGCCGGAAAAGGAAGAGGTGTTCATTCTCACAAAAACCGCGCTGAAGGACGGGATTGTTGAGTCCATCCGGGAACAAATCAACATCGACAAGCCGGGCAACGGCATCATGTTTGTCATCGACATCAATGAGGTCTACGGCTTGCATGAGGACTGAATCCCATTTTCACCCTTGACAGACCCGTGTTATATGTGGTATAGTACGGAAGCCATAGGGTGAGTGTAGCTCAGGTGGTTAGAGCACCAGGTTGTGGCCCTGGGGGTCGCCGGTTCAAGTCCGGTCATTCACCCCATCGCGTCCCGCAAACGAGAGCCGGGACGTTGGAGTATCTCCTTTCGGCAAGCGCGGGATGGATTACCATCCCGCGTTCGCTATAGCCAACATTTCACGCTTCCCTTTCCGTGGCGGTGCAAAATTCCCGGCCGATTCCGCCCCGCAACCCACATAGCTTGACAAAAGGTGTGCAAACGAATATGCTGTAACTAGTTTTTGCAGGCTATGCCAATACGGGATGTGTTGTTGGATTGATGAAGCTCACGGCAGGTCAAATCTTTGAAGTATCGCAGTCCAAACGGGGGGAATAGCCAATGAGCGTGATACTGCTTATAGAGGACAACACCGCAATCACGGACACAAACAGGGAATATTTGGAGATGCAGGGATACGGCGTACACACCGCGTCAACGATTCGCGAGGGCGTAGCCGCGCTGGAAAAGCAGCGGTTCGATTTGATTGTCCTCGACATTATGCTGCCGGACGGCTCGGGCATTGACTTTTGCGCCCAAATGCGGGAGCGTTACGATGTCCCCGTCCTGTTCCTAACCTGCCTTGACGACGACGTGGCGCTGGTTGCCGGACTGAAAGCCGGGGGCGATGAGTATATGACCAAGCCCTACAGCCTCGCGGCGCTGTCCGCGCGGGTGGGGGCGCTGATTCGCAGGGTCTGGATTGAACGCTCGTCTGAGAAAAATTTTGTCATAGGGCCCTTGCTGATCGACTGCGGCAAACGCAGGGCATATCTGGACAACGAGGATGTTTTGCTCACGCCCAAGGAGTTTGACGTGCTGCTCCTCTTGGCGCGGAATATGGGAACGGGCTATACCGCCGAGGAAATATATTTCCGCGTCTGGGGCGACGAGCCCTTTGACAGCCGCACTGTAATCGTTCACATCTCATGCCTTCGGAAAAAATTGCGGATGGACGATGAAAGCCCGCTTTCCATCGCGACCGAGAAGCGGAGGTATTACAGCTTGCGGCGGGAATAGCGCGGTACAATCAAATTTCATTGACCGGGCGGTCTGCCGTCTCAGATTGCTGTATGCTTATGAGGAAGCGAACCATGTTTGACTGGCTCAGAACGATACGAAGCGGGAGGGGCATATGAGCGCGATATTACTGATGGAAGATGATTCCGCGGATATGGCCGCCAACAAAGCGCATTTGGAACGCGCGGGGTATGACGTATACAGCGCGTCCACGCTGCGCGAGGGGAAGATGACTCTTGAAAGCAGACATATCGACTTGATTATCCTCGGGACTGTGCTGCCCGACGGTTCGGGCATCGGGTTTTGCGCTCAAATACGTGAGCGCTACGATATTCCCGTCATTTTCCTGACACACCTTAACAACGATGCGGCGCTGATTGCCGGGCTGGAAGCGGGCGGCGATGAATACATGACCAAACCGTACAGCCTTGCCGCGCTGACCGCCCGGGCGGAGGCGCTGCTCCGCAGGGTCAGGATGGAAAAAACAACTTTAAGACAAAAAGACACAAAGGAATTTGGGTGCAAACTATGACAAACAGGAAAAACAGGCGGGATGCCTTCAAGTCCCAGCAGCGAGTCGCGGTGCTGAACCTCATACGCGAAGTTAGCCAGCTTGCCGCGACAATAGCCGTCGTTGTCGCCAGCGGTTCGCTGGTTATGGCACTGGACGCCGTTCAGTCAATGAGTGCCATCATCCAATCCGGCTTGACGGCTCTTTTATCCAAGAAGCTGCGGCAGGACGACCGCTTCAAATACGATTATGGGATGGGGAAAATCGAGGCGCTGGGCAGCTTTGTGTTCGCGTCGGTCTATTATGTCGGGCTGGCGTCGGTCTTCGCGGCTTCCGTGTATTCTCTGATGGTTCCGAGGAAACCCGAAACCATTCTGTTTGTTGCGATTTTGATGAAATCGGCTCAAGTTCTTGTTGATTTATACATGCTCCGCAAGCAGTCCAAAATAGCGAAAGCGATCAGCGGTCACTTTGTGGACGCGAACATGCTGTTTATCAAAGACGGGCTCATCTTCAATTCCATCATACTCTCCGCCGTCACAATTTGCTTTTTCTTTCGGGGTGCTCCGCTTGCCGTTTACTTCGAACCTGCCGTATGTGTTATTTTCGCCGTGCTTATAGCGTTCAAAAACGCAAAGATTATCAAGGCGGCGTCGCTTGATTTGCTTGACAGGACGCTGGACGAAGAGACACAGCTTACCATACTGCGGCACGTTTCGCCGATATGGGATGATATACATACGTTTCACGGCGTAAGGACAAGGCGTTCCGGGCATATCATCTATATCGACCTGCTGGTGTCTTTCAGCGACGATAAATCTTACGCGGAGATACGCAAGGCATATGAGGCGTTTGACCGGGCAATGAAGGAAGAGCTTCCAGACAGCGTGACCGCGATGGTTATTGGGAATTTGAATGACCATGAAATGGAGGGATAAGACATGGATAAAGACATCGAAACCATTCTGCGCGACATGTCCGACGGCGTCATTATGGTTGACGGAAAGGGGACCATCAAATACTTAAACCCGTCGGCGTCCGTCATTCTTCAGGATGAAACGGAAAGCCCCGAAAGGCGCTATGCGGAGCTTATGGCAGACGACGAGGAAAACAACGAATTCCACCAGTTTGTGCTGGACGCTATTTACGACAAGGATAAGACCCACAGCGGCGTGGTCGGGTACACGCGCGGCGGGGTGACAAAAAAATTGAAGGTGACGTCGTCCTTTGTTTTCAGCGAGGACAAAGAGCAGCGTCTCGGCGTTTCCGTTGTGATGTCGGACATAACGGAGCTTGCCCGCCTCATGGAAATCCGGCGCGAGTCCTCCATCATTTTCACGGTGATTATGTCCGTCCTCACGATGTTTCTGTTTTTATGGCGCGTGCTTGACGGCGCGATCCCCGACCTGTCCCCCGCCACGTTTACTTTGATGATAGAAGGCTTTGGCTTAATTGGCATGGTGATTATCCTCAAGGCAACCAGCCTCAGGCTCGGCGCCGAGCTTAGGCTGGAAAACCCGTGGCGGCAAATGCGCCCGTTTGTGATTATCAGCGCGGCGGGTGTGCTGGCCCTTGTCCTTTTGAAAGCCGCTCTTTTGCGCTTGGGCGTCCCGCTCTTCCCCGAAGACATCCCGTTTTGGAATTGGGGCCATTGGGGGCTAAGAATGGCGCTTTATCCGGCAAGGTCGCTGGTTCAGGAGGTTTTGGCTCGCTGCATGATGCAAAACAGCCTGCGCTATGTTTTCGGCGGCAAATACCAATCCGCGCTGTCCATCCTCGTCTCCTCGCTGATTTTCGGCTCGATGCACATCATGTACGGTATCAACTATATGGTCGCCGCTTCCCTGCTGCTGTGTCTCTTAGGCGTGCTTTATGAAAAAACGCGGAACCTGTGGGGGGTGACCCTTGTTCATTATACCGTGGGCGTATGCTTTGTTTTATTGGGCTTCTCCGAATAAAAGTATCTGATTGAGGCGTACCAAAACATCAGGGCGGCGAGGGGGTTCTTTCGCCGTGCAGGGAATCGAGGGAAAGGAAGATGGTCTGCAACGGTCATAACAGCATCGGCGCTGGGGCTTTGTCGCTGAAGCAGTTGCAAGCCTCAACCGAGGATTATACGCGCGCAATCGACATCTACGAGGACAGGTTCGAGGGAAAAATGCGCGTTAAAGCAGAGACCATCACGCAGATGGTATGCGGCGAAACAGAAGACCGTGAGGTTTTGCCCTATGGGCTTTACAGCGACGGCAGGGTTGTCGGGTTCTGCCTGCTTACCCTGTATAAGAAAGAGCGCTTTGTATACGCCGACTATATTTCAATCGCCAAGGATGTGAGCAGCCGCAGCATTGGCGCGGCGTTCAACATAGGCGCGAGGTTCCTGCTTCTCATGGGGGAGGAGGTCAAGCGGCTGACAAATACCTTTGTTTTGTTTGAGGCGGGGCACGCAGCCTTGGTAAGAGTCTATAAGTCGTTGGGGGCGGGGATTGTTGACTGTGAGCATATCATGCCGGTTTTGGATATGACGCTTGAGCGCGTTCCGGGCAAAGTCGCGATATTCCCCAAGCCTGAATCCATCGGCAAAGACAGGTATCTGGAATGTCTTAAAACCATCCTTTTCAAAGGCTACGCCGAGTGGGTCACACCGTCGCTTTGCCCTGACGACGCGGCACGGTACATTGAATACATAACCGGCATTTATGACGAACTGAAAGGCTTGCTCCCGGAGGAGATATATGTGATATGAGCAATGAAAATGTAAAAGACGCGTTCAAATCTCAGCAAAAAGTAGCGTTTATGAGCTTGGTTTCCGAGCTTCCTAACGCAATAGCGCAGCTCGCCGTCGCGGTTTTAAGCGGTTCGCTGCTGATTGCTCTGGATGCCATTGATTCGGTGAGCAATTTAATTCAGGCTGTCCTTTCCTTCTTTCTCTCCAAAAAATTGCAGGGAGACGACAGCTTTAAGTACGATTACGGCATGGGTAAAATCGAGGCGTTCGGAAGCTTTATCGCGGCGGTGTTCCTGTATATCGCTTTGACCGCCATCTTAACAGCGTCGGTTTTCTCCCTGCTCCGTCCAAGCGAACCGCAGGACATTTTATGGCTGGCGATTGGGATAAAAGTCATCAACGTTGCCATCGACGCGGTTTTGCTTCACAGACAGATAAAAACGGTGAAGGGAATCACCAGCGGCTTTGTAAAATCAAATACCATGTTTTTGGTAAAGAACCTTGTTTTCGACTCGACGACCCTCCTGGCCGTCACCGCGGCTTTCTTGCTGCGGAATGTCTCCGGTATCGGCTATCTTGAGCCGACGGTATGTATAGCGTGCGCGTTGTACATAGCAATCCAAAACATAAAAATCATAAAGGAAGCGTCCGCCGATTTGCTTGATAAAACGCTTGACGAGCAAACCCAGCTTAAAGTTATGAAATGCGTCGCCGGGATATGGAACGACATCGAGGGGTTTCACGGCGTAAGGACAAGGCGCTCCGGGCATATCGTGTACATAGACTTGATGGTATCCTTCGGCGGCGGTTGCTCTTACGATAAGATATACCAAACCTACAAGGTCTTTGACAAGGCGATAAAGGACGTTATCCCGGACGGCGTGTCGGCTATTGTTATCGGAGAAAGGTGATTGTGGATGAAGAGAACAGCATGTATTCTGACCGCGTTATTGCTTGCGCTTCTGTTGATTTTCACCTCGGCCTGCGCCGGTGCGAAGTCCGAGGACGCCCCGCCTAAATATGTGTTTCTGTTTATCGGTGACGGCATGAGTCTGCCGCAGTTAACCGCCTACGCCAATTATATGGGAACGGTGGAGTTTGATTTTACGGGGACACTGGCCGCCCCGACGGCGGATAACCAGCCCGTTCCCCTTTTCCCGTCGTTCACGCGCTTCCCGGTGACCGGCATGGCCGCCACGCAGGACGCGTCCAAGTTCATCACGGATTCGGCTTCGGCGGCCACCGCCATCGCGTCCGGCGTAAAGGCGCTGGACGGCACCTTGGGGGTGGACGCTTTCGGAAACCCGCGGCCATCCATAGCGGAGCTGCTGCGGGAGCAAACGGACTATAAAATCGGCATCGTCTCCAGCGTGTCGATAGACCATGCCACGCCGGCCGCGTTCTACGCGCACATGATGGAAAGGGTGAGCTATTACGACATCGCCCTGAACCTTGTTGAGAGCGGTTTTGATTATTTCGGCGGAGGCGGCTTCAAGCAGCCCCACGGCGCGGCGGGCGATATGCCCGGCATATTGGAGCTTATGGCGGACGCCGGGTACACGGTGGCCGATACATACGAGGCCATCGCGGCGCTGGGCGCGAACGAAGGCAAGGTTATCGCCGTTGCCCCGGAATTAGACAACGACTTCGGTGACGCCGCGCTTCAATATGCCATCGATATTTCCGACGGGGGCAGGGATTTGCGGCTGGCGGATTTCGTCCGCACAGGGATAGATGTGTTGGGGGACGAAACGGGCTTCTTTATGATGGTGGAGGGTGGCAAGATTGACTGGGCCTGCCACGCTAACGACGCAGCGACGGCGATTTGGGAGCTTGCTGAATTTGAGGCGGCGGTGACGGCGGCCTTGGAGTTTTATGAAAAATATCCTGACGAAACGCTGATTATCGTCACCGGAGACCACGAAACGGGAGGGCTTTCCAACGGCTTCAACCTGACCGCCTATGATACGCAACTGTCTGTGCTGTCGAACCAGCGCATATCCTTTATGAAGTTCATGTCTGATTATATCTTCCCGTGGCGAGAGGCGCAGACAGCGTTTGAGGATGCCATGACCGATGTGGAAGCGCTGTTCGGGCTGACCGTCCTGACAGAGCGTGAGCTGGCGGTGCTGCGCAGAGCGTATGAACTGAGCATGATTCCCTATGCCGAACGTGATTCCCGCTCGGAGGAATATCTGACCGAGTACAGTATGCTGGCGTACGAGCCTTTTCAGCTTGCCGTAACGCGCATACTCGCCAACAAGGCGGGGCTTGACTGGACGTCCACGGTGCACACGGCGTTACCCGTGCCTGTGTTCGCGGCAGGGGCGGGCGCGGAGCGTTTCGCGGGGTTTTATGATAACACGGACATCTTTCATAAGCTGGCGTTCTTGCTGGGGTTGGATTAACGTCGGGGGCGGTCAAATACGGTAACATAGGGGGAAAGATATGGTGAACTTAACTTACAACAGCGCCTTAAACGGAAGCACGCTGACGATTACAATCAGCGGCAGGGTGGATTCGGACAATTCGAGGGAACTCTCCGAATACTGCGCGACGGCGTGTCAGCAGGCGCACGAAACCTTAGCGCTGGACTTGGAAAACTTGGAGTACATATCCAGCGCCGGACTGCGCGTACTGCTGGTCATGCTGAAAAAAGAGCCGAAGCCCGTTAAAGCCGTAAACGTAAGCTCGGAAGTATACGAGATTCTGGAAATGACGGGGTTTGCGCAAATGCTTCAAACGAGCCGCGCCATGCGCCGCGTGTCGGTTGAGGGCTGCGAGAAGATTGGCCAAGGCGGTCAGGGCAGCGTTTACCGTTTGGATAAGGACACCATCATCAAGGTGTTCAGCCCCCAGATGCCTTTTGAGGAAGTCGAAAAGGAGCGCAACTACGCGCAGCAAGCCTTTATGCTCGGGCTGCCCACGGCGATTTCCTACGATATCGTGAAATGCGGCGGCAGCTTGGGCGTGGTCTATGAAATGCTGAATGCCGACACCTTGGCGGCGGTTATCTTAAAAGAGCCTGACAAGCTGGAGCATATGGCCAAGGAATATGCGAAAATGGCAAGGAAAGCCCATAGCGTCGATATGGCCGGCACCGCCCTGCCGAGCGTTAAGGCAAAGCGCGCGGACGGCGTTCAGCTTGCGCTGAAAAACGGCGGGCTGACCCAAGAACAGGCGTCGGGCTGTATGCGCTTTTATGACAGTCTGCCGGACAGGATGACATTCATACACGGGGATTTTAACCCCAACAACGTGATGCTGCTGGACGGCGAGATGCTGCTTATTGATATGGGCGCGGCCGGCTTTGGCCATCCGATGATAGATATTGCAAGCGTATACATGACCACAGGGTTTCCGGGCAAGTTCGGCATCAGAACCGACGAGCGGGTAGAGGGGTTATCCAACGCGCTGTCCCCGGAGCAGTCCCTGCGTTTATGGGAGGTGTTCAGCCGGGAATACTTCGCAACCCTTGATCAGGAAACGCTGAATTCCTTGGATGACCACTGCGAAACCTTTACGCTGCTCAATCTAGCGCTGATTGGGTCTGGCGGGGTGGAGCTGGGATTGGCCCGGGAGGTTGTCGAGGTGTCCAAGGCGACAGGTGAAGCGCTTTTCTTCCCCGAACTGGAGGAAAGGTACGCAAGGCTTGACTACAGGCTCTGGGGAGATTCCGGCGGCAGGGCGTCCGAGCCGGAACGAAGAAGCCTGCTTGATAAACTATTGGGCAAGCATAGAAAACAAGAAGCAGCCTCAGCCATCACCATCGACAGCAAAATCAGGGAGATTGTGGAGAACGAAGCCGCGAGAGCGGTCTTGGAGCGGCATATCCCGGGAATGACGGGTGATAAGCAACTGAAAATGGCCTACGGCATGACCCTCCGGGCCTTGCAGAAGTTCCCGCAAGCCAACATCTCAAAAGAGAAGCTCGCTGAAATAGAAAAAGACTTCGCCGCAATGACGCCGGTACAGCCAAAAAGGGAATGGCCAAATACATAAACGGAGGTTCAAAATGAACGAGCTGACTTTCACCGTTGACCGGGCGCATCTATCCGCGCGCAGATACATTTTGTGCGGACGCATAAGCTCCGCCGAGTCGAACATTCTTCAATATGAGCTGGAAGAAGCCATGCGGGACGGGTATGTGTGCTTTGTCCTGAATATGCGGAAAATCACCTTTCTGTCCTCCGCGGGGATCCGGGTGCTGTTAATGTTTTACAAGAAATCCAAAGAACGCGGCGGCAGCTTCCATGTGGAAAACCCATCCGAGAACGTCATCAATGTTTTGGGCATGACAGCGCTGGATGAAATGCTGTTAAAATAATAAAAAATGGAGGAAATCACAATGACCATCGACAAAAAGCTCGAAAACGGCTGCTTAACCCTCACCCTCGAAGGACGGCTGGACACCGCCACGTCTCCGCAGCTTCAGGATGTGCTGAACCCCGCCTTTGACGAGTCAAAGGAAATCATTTTGGATTTCGCGGGGCTCGCATACGTGTCGTCGGCCGGACTGAGGGTTCTGCTGATGGGACAGAAAACGGCGCAGGCCAAAGAGGTCTCAATGAAGCTTTGCAATGTGTCGGACGACATTATGGAAGTGTTTGAGATGACCGGCTTTTCGGACATCCTAACATTTTGTGAGAGAAGGCAATAGCTATGCGGATACATGAAGAAAAGGACGGCAGCCACAAAAAATGGCTCGTGACAATTACGATATTGGCCGTGAACTTGGCCTTAACCGTCGGCGTCATTGTTTATTTGCTAGCCGGTACGGGCGGCCGGCCCGCGGACGGCGGCTCTCTGAATTTTGAGTCAGACGAAAGAGTCCAATATGTCTTGTATATCGGAACCAATGACAAGGATACATACGAGCAGATGATTCCCACCGAAGAAGCCGTGGAAATCGTAAACGCCATCATCGCAAGACACGCCGGGGGTTATACGATGCAGTATTCGGTCGGTGGCTGGGTTGATGAACGCGACCTTTGGACGCATGAAAACACCCTTGTATACACGCTTTCATGGATTGAAGAAGAAGCGGTGCGGGCCATCATGGACGAAGTTTTAGCCGCGCTCAACCAAAACTCGATTTTGGTTGAAAAGAGCACTGTTTTAAGCGTCTTTTACAGCGGGGAGGAGCGGCATGAATGACAAAGACCGAAAATAATATCCTGCTTTTCTCCATTACGCTGTGCTGGGCGTCGTCGTATGTGTTTATCAAAAGCCTTCCGCCCGACTTTTCTTCTTTCGCGTACCTGACGTTGACAACAGGTATCGCGGCGGTTATACTGGTTGCCGTTTTTTGGCGGCGGCTGCGGGACATTAAAGTCAGCACGCTCAAGCGCTCCTTTGTGTTGTCCTTGATTCTGACGGCAAACCTGCTTGCCGAAAAGCGGGGCGTTATGCTGCTCCCCGCCTCAAACGCAAGCTTTTTGGCCGCGCTTACCATATTGGTCGTGCCGCTTCTGATGCTGCTGCTGAGAAAAAAGCCTACGAAAAACAACATGGCGGGCGCGGGCATTATCATCTTGGGGTTGTTTCTGACCAACCGTTTTTCCATGTCCGCTTTTGTCAACACAGGCACGCTCTATGTGATGCTCGGCTGTTTTTGCAGCGCGATATACATCCTTTCGGCAGACCGTTTTACGAAACAGGAAAATCCGCTCTTAATCGGTGTTACGCAAATGATTTTTACGGCTCTGTTCGGGTTTGTGCTGTGGCTTTTTGAAAACCCCGCAACCTTTTTCAGCGTGAATTATACGCGGGAGCTGCTGTCTTCCATTTTTATCCTAGCGTTTTTTACAAAGGCTTACGCCTATATCCTGTTGATGTTCTCGCAAAAATACGCCGACCCCATGCGGGTGACGATTATTGCCTCCACGGAGCCCGTCGTCACCTTGACGCTTGCCGTATTGATTCCGGCGGCTTACGGCACGAGCGAGAGCTTCAATATCTTTTCGCTGTTCGGCGCGTTGATTATAGCGATTGGAGCGGTCGTGGCGGGCAGCGGATTTATGTCTTCACGGAAAAAAGCGGAGAGGACGGAGCTTCATGCAGATTAGCCGGAGAAAACAATTTTTTGTTACGTTCGCCGCCTTTGTGGTGCTGGGAGCGGCGTTCAAGGTCATGGTACTGGTTGAAGGATTTACCGAAGTGCGCCCGGTCAACGCCATTCCCCCGGTCGCCGGACTCGCGTTCGGATGGGTGGGCGCGATTGCCTGCGGAATCGGGAATCTTGCGGCGGATTTGTTCGGCGGCTTTGGATGGAGTTCGGTGCTGGGCGTTATCGCAAATTTTGTCGCGGCGTATCTCCCGTACAGATTGTGGCACTTGTTTTCCAACGAAGCGCCTAATGTGCGAAGCCGCAAAAACATATTGCTGTATTTGCTCATCTGCCTGATAAGCGCGTTTACCGTGGCATGGTTTTTGTCCTTTGGGCTGTATACCTTTTTTGGGCTTTGGATAGCGCAAATATACGTCTATGTGTTTTTCAACAATCTAGGCTTTTCGGTGATGTTCGGTCTGCCTCTGCTGATTATCCTGACATCGGATTCGGTTTCGATACAATGCCGTAAGCGCAGCGGGCATATACTCCTTGGGAAGCTGCTTGGAATCAAGCTGAAAAAGCCGGTTTGCGCCGTATATTTGCTGTTGATGACGGTTATTTTTGTCTGTGTGTTTTTTGCGGGCATGAATCCGAAAGACGCGTCGTGGCTGCATGTTTTATCGGCGTTATCGCTTGCGGGATTGGTGTGCCAGATACTATAAAGGGAGTGATTCGCACATGCAAAAAAGATGGGTGAATATCAGAAACACCTTTTTGACGGCAGTGGCCTTCTTCGCGGTCAGTATGCCGTTTCGGGAGCTTTTCAATGTCATGGAAGTGACCGAAATGCGTCCGGCAAGCGCGCTGCCGCCTGTCTTCGGTCTTATGCTCGGCCTGCCCGGCGCTGTCGGCTGCGCCATTGGGAATTTAGCGGCCGACATACTGTCGGGCTACGGCTTTGCGATATGCGCGCCGGGGTTTGCGGCGCAGTTTATTTACGGCGCGCTGCCGCTGCTGCTGTGGAATATCCTCAAGCGCCACGACGCTGAGAAACCCGATTTTTTCAGATTGAACAACGTAAAAAACGTCATTCGATATATCGGGATTATCCTCGTCAGCTCCGTGGCTATGGCGGCGATGCTGGGGGGCATCATACAGATGCTGAATATCAGCCCGTTCTTCTCCTCCGCGACGCTGATGTTTTTCTTCAATAACTTTGTGTTTTCGATGGTGCTTGGGATCCCGCTGGTTATTTTTATGTCGTTTCAAAAGCTGAAGGCCAAAGGTTCGGGGCTTGCGCTCAACGAGCGCTTCGTTCTGATGTTTCTGACGCTCGGCGTCGTTTCGGCGATTCTGCTCGGTGTTTTCGCTTACGCCGAGCTGTCGCGCATCATAGACGACCCGCTTACGATGTGGAATACCATTTACACCTACATAGCGGTCAATATCTTCATCTTTAATTTAATCACGGTGGTTTTCCTGTGGTATTCGGAAAAAAACATAACGGTGCCCGTTGAGCTAATCTCCGAAATCGCCCAAAACTATATCAGCGACGATAACGAAAAGGAGAGCAGCGCCGCAATCGCCGCCAGATGTGCGGCCATTGCCAAAAACACAAGCGAAACCGGCGTATTGGCCGAGGCGTTCCGCACAATGATTCTTGACTTGGAAACCTACATCAGCAACTTGATGAAGGTGACTGCGGAAAAGGAGCGAATCGGCGCGGAGTTGGACGTTGCCACAAAGATACAGGCAAGTATGCTGCCGAGCATTTTCCCCGCCTTCCCCGAACGTCCTGAGTTTGACATATACGCCAGTATGCAGCCCGCCAAGGAGGTCGGCGGCGACTTTTACGATATGTTCCTGCTTGACGGCAATACCCTCGCTATCGTCATGGCGGATGTCTCGGGCAAGGGCGTACCCGCCGCGCTGTTCATGGTCATTGCCAAGACGCTGATTAAAAACAACGCGCAGTCCGGCAAAAGCCCCAAAGAGGTTTTTGAGGCGGTCAACAATATCTTATGTGAAAACAACGACGCGGGGATGTTCGTTACGGCGATTCTGGGTTATTTCGATATCCCAACCGGACGCTTCACCTTCGTTAACGCAGGGCATAATCCCCCGCTTCTGCGCTCAGGGCAGAATCTGTTTAACTGGCTGAAAACAAAACCCGACTTTATCTTGGCAGGGATGGATAATATATCATATAAGCAGCATGAGGTGCTTTTGTCTCCCGGCGACGAGCTGTTCCTGTACACAGACGGCGTGACGGAGGCGGTGAACAACCAAGACGAGCTGTTTTCCGACCCGCGCCTGCTGGAAACGGCGAATCAGTTGGGTTCGGACAGCCAAGAGCGGCTGTCCCTACAGGAATTTACCGTATCAATTAAGCGCGAGATTGATATTTTTGCGGAGGGCGCGGAGCAGGCCGACGACATTACCATGCTGGCGCTGCGGTATATAGGGGGGACGCGACGTGAATAAATGTATCGTCAAGGCCACATTGGAGAATATGAGCGCGGTTCTGGATTTTGTGAACGCGCATCTGGAAGACTGCCCGCCCAAAACCAAAAACAAGATAGCCGTCGCCGTGGATGAGATATTTTCCAACATCGCCCGCTATGCCTATCACCCCGAAGCCGGCGACGTGACGGTTCGCATTTCAGTGGGCAGCGACATAACAATAGTGTTTGAGGACAGCGGCGCAGCCTATGACCCGCTTGCCAAAAGCGACCCCGATGTTTCGCTGTCCGCCGGGGAGCGCGATATCGGGGGCTTGGGCATCTTCATGGTGAAGAACATCATGGATTCGGTGGAGTACAGGCGCGAGGGGGATAAGAATATCCTGACGATTAAGAAAGGGCTGAATGGATAAGGCGGTGAACCCCGCGAACCTTTCAGCAGACTTTTACGCTTGCTATAGCCAACATTTCACGCTTCCCTTTCCGTGACTGTGCTGCTGAAATGGCGCTCGGATTGGTTTTGATGCTTGCCGACGGCCAGCGACAGGGAGAAGAACGCCCCGGCGAACGCAAGCTGAATGAGCATCCCCAGCCAGACAGGCTGCATGGCGCTTGCGTCAAAAACGGTCAGGGCGCTGATATCGTCCAGTGCCAGCACATACCAGTAGGTGGGCAGAAACCTCGCCACCGCCAGCACTCCGGAACCCAGCATCTCAAGCGGCACAAACACGCCGCCGAGGAAGCACAGCACCAGCCCTCCCGCGTTGGCCGCCGCGTTTTGAGCGGTGGCGCTGCGGGCAAAGGAGCCAATCAGTGCCGCGAATGTCAGCGCGACGACAGTGTACACCAGCGAGTTGAGCAGCATCAGCGCGATGATGCGCCCGTCCGTCCCCGGCAGCTTGGAGCCGTACATGACAAATCCGGTCGCCGTCAGCAGGAGCCATCCCAACAGGCCTATCACGCCGCCATACAAAATTTGCTGGCCGCCCAGAGAACGCGCTTTAATCGGGGCGCAAAGGTTCCGCATCCGCAGGTCGGGGCGGCGGAATGAGAGCGTGATATTGGTGATGCAAAGGATATTCAGCACAAGCAGGATATAACTCAGCATTTGATGAAACATCAGATACGCCGGGTCGATGGGGGCGCTTTCGCCGAACCATTTCTTTTCAACGGCGGCCTCCGCCGACAGGTCGCTGAGAACCGCCGAGACAAGCTCCGCTTCGTCCCAATCGCCGCCGCCGGCCAGATAGACGCGCGCCAGATTGAGGTATTGGTTGACCAGACTGTCGGCGTAAAACCCTCTTGCCGTATGGGTCGTGACGACCGTTTCCAGTTCCGGGGCGCCGCCGGAGAGAAAGCTGTCCCGAAACCCCGGCGGAAGAAAAACGATGTAATCGGTGGCATGGTAGAAGGTGGCGTCCTGAAGCGTCCGCCTGTCGTCCTCAAAGACCGCTTCCTCCCCATGCTTCCGCATATACGCCGCCAAGCCGTCTGTCAGGGGACTGTCCCCGTCGCGGTTGACGACGGTGAAGCTGGGTTTGATCCCGGAGAAATTGGTGCTGGCCGTTTCTATGTGCAGGGCGGTCATCACGATCGAGAGCGTCATAAAAACAGTGAGATATAACAGCAGCGAGAGGTAACGCCGCTTGCAGATAATCATGCATGTCTTAAATACTTTCATAACGCTGCCTCCTTAAAAACAGGGACGCTGCCGTGAAAAACACAACGGTCATCGCCAGAATAATCCCGAGGTTGAGCAAATATCGGTCATAGGTGTCGTAGTAATACAGGCAGTAAAACGAGTCGGCAATCCGCGCCGCGGGATTGAGCCAAGAGATCATGGCCGCGTGTTCGGCCACGATGTAGTTGACGCCCTGCACCATCAGCCCGGAGAGGAAGCTGCATACCATGCAGAAGGTAATCAGTATGGCGATCTTCACTTGCTCTTTGAATTTGGACATCGCCGCAATCATCGCGCCGAACGCCACGCCCAGCAGGCTGCCCGCCAGACAGGTCAGCAGCACCAGCCAGAGCTTTGAGCCGAAATCGGTCCCCAAGACAAAAACGATGTATGCAACCACAACGATTACGCCGGTCAGGTGTACGGTCAGCCCGCCCAGCAGGTCGCAGACGGCCGCGCCCCAATTCCCGAGCGGGGCGACGGTGCGCCGAGCGCCCAGCGGCGAGAGGTTGGCTTGCAGGTAGACCACGGTTATCAGCCCCTGAAAGCCCCCGTACAGGCAGACCATCGCCAGCAGCGCGTAGAAGTAGCTGATTCTGTTGCTGGGCGGGTTTTGCGCGAGGGATATCTCCTTCGTATAGTCTGCCCATTGCAGCAGCGCGGGCAAGTCGTTCACGGCGCCGGGGTTGGAGGCAAGAATCAGCGCGACGCTGTTTCTTGTTTGCAGATAACGGTCTAAAAAGCCCTTGGCGATGGTTTGGTTGATATCGTCGCCGGTGACAATCAGCGCGGGCGGCTCCCCGGCTAGGATGTACCCCTCGATTTCGCCCTTCACCAGCGCCGCGTCGGCGTCCGCCGCGTCGCCGAAGGCGGTCAGCTCAAACAGCCCGTCCTCGCCGGAAACCGATTCCAGCGCCGAGCGGAAAGCCGCGTCCCGGTGGTAGGCGGCGTCGTCAACAACGCCGAGCGGAAAAGCCCGGAGCTGCCCCACGGTGTCGAGGGAGGTGAAGGTGAAGAAAAACATCGTCGAAAGCAGCAGGGGGAAAATCCATGTCCAAAACATGGATTCCTTTTCACGCAGACCGCAAAGGACGCGCTTGGAGTAAATATTCCAAAACATTTTCAGCGCCCCCTAATCCTTCAAGTCCTTGCCGGTGATTTCCAAAAAGACGTCGTTTAGGGTGGGCGGCTCGGAAAAGACGCTCCCGAACGCGATTTGACGGCGCGTAAGCACGTCCAGCACCGCGCCCAGACGGTGGATTTCGGAGGCGCAGCGGGCGGTTAGGGTATGGCCGTCGTATTCCGTCTGAACAAGGCCGTCTATGGCTTTGATTTCATCCAGCGCGGCGCCGGACAGGCCGTAGACCTCCACGGTCAGCTTCTCGCCGGCGCGAATCATCGCTTTCAAATCCTCCTTGGTGCCGATGGCGACGGATTTCCCTTTGTCCATAATCATAATCCGCGAGCAGAGCTGCTCCACTTCCTCCATGTAATGCGAGGTGTATACAATGGTCGCGCCGCCGCGGTTCAGCTCCCGGATGCCCTCTAAAATATGATTGCGGCTTTGCGGATCCACCGCCACGGTCGGCTCGTCGAGAAAAATCAGCTCCGGCTTGTGCGCGATGCCGCAGGCGATGTTCAGCCGCCTCAGCAGCCCCCCGCTGAGCTTTTTGGGCAGGAACTTGCGAAATTCACCTAGGCCGGTGAATTCAATGGCCTCGTCCAGCAACGCCCGGCGCCGCTTTTTGTCCGGCACGTAAAGGCCGCAGAAATAGTCAATGTTCTCAACCACCGTCAGCTCATTGAACACCGCCACATTCTGCATGACCACGCCAATCCGCCGCTTGTTTCTGTAATGCTCCGGGGTCATAGGCTCCCCGAACAGCGAAACGCTGCCCTTGCTGTATTTCAGCAGCGAGAGCATACAGTTGATGGCGGTGGTCTTGCCCGACCCGTTCGGCCCCAGCAGTCCGAAGATTTCTCCTTTTTTGACCTCGAGGTTAAAATGGTCCAGCGCGATTAAGTCCCCGTACCGTTTCACCAGATTGCTTACCTGAATCATCATGCGCCGCTCCTTTCCGTGTATACTGTAAGTATACAGGAGGGCGGCGCAGTATCATAGTGAGCGTCGTCACAATATTGGGCGCGGGCTATATGACATTTGTCATCAATGTCCCAGCAGCCTCTCCGCCTCTTTCATGTTTTCCATAACCGGCACGGCAAAGGGGCAGCGGGTTTCGCAATGCCCGCAGGCGACGCAATCGGCACCTGTTTGTCCAAGGGCGCGGTAATGGGCGCGGACAGACGGCGGGACGTTGGCTGTGTCCAGCCTCGCGATGTCGAGGGCTTTGTTCACAGCGGCAATGTCGATTCCGGCGGGGCAAGGCTGGCAGTGACTGCAATACAGGCAAGCGCCGCGCAGGCCGCCGCGGATGGAGCTTAGGATTTCTGTGTAGTCACGCTCCGCGTCGCCGAGGGTCAGGTATTTGACCGTATCGTCTATCTCCTCCGCCGTCGCGCAGCCGGGCAGCACGCTGGCCACGGCGGGGCGGGAGAGGGCGTAATGGACGCACTGCGCGACGGTGAGCGGTTTGCCGAACGGCGTATGCTCCGGCGAGATGAGTTTGCCCGCGCCGAGCGTTTTCATAGCGGTGATGCCGACTTTTTTCTGTTCGCAAAGCCTGTATAACTCCGCCCGTTTAGGCTCCACACCGACAAAGCTGTCGGCGTCGAAGCCGTTTTCGAGGTGGGTGAAGATGCTCTCGCCGGTGGGGATGATGTCGAAGGCCGGATTGATGGAAAACATCATCAGCTCTGGCAGGCCGGTGTTGACCGCCTTCATCGCCGTCACCGGGTTGTGGGAACTGAACCCGATATGGCCGATATCGCCCTTTTCCTTCAGCCTGAGGGCGTAATCGGCGATTCCTGTTTCAAACACATTCTTGTAATCCTCTTCCGAATCAATGAAAAACAGCATCCCGAAGTCAATATATCCGCCGCAGAGCCGCAGATGCGCCTCGAAATAACGCTTCACCACCGGCAGGTCGCGGCTGATGTCATACTGCTGGCCGATATCGGTTGAGCAGATATGCCCCTGAATCATCACGTCCTTGCGCCGCGTGCCCAGCGCTTTGGCAAGGTGTTCGCGTATCTCCGCCCCGGGCATGAAGATGTCAAAGAGATTGATTCCGTGTCCAATCGCCGCGTCAACGGCGCGTTTAACCTGCCCGTACGGCTTGCCGTCCAGATGCTCGCAGCCAAGCCCGATAACGCCCGCCCGCTTGCCGGTATGTCCAATTTCACGGTATATCATCGCCGTTATCCAAACCTCCCCGTTACATAGTCGCTGGTACGCTGGTCTTTCGGGTTGGAGAAAATCTCCGTGTTGGTTCCTTCCTCAATCAGCCGCCCCATCAGCATAAACGCCACGCGGTTGGAAATGCGCCCGGCCTGCTGTACGTTGTGCGGGGCGATAATGATGGTGAACCGTTCCTTCAGTTGTGTCAGCGAGTCCTCAATTTTGGCCGTTGATATCGGGTCGAGGCCGGAGCAGGGCCTGTCTAAAAGAATGACCTCCGGCTTCAACGCCAGCACCCGCGCGATGCACAGCCGTTGCTGCTGGCCGCCGGACAGGCTCATCGCCGGCGCTTTCAGCCGGTTTTTCACGTCGTCCCACAGCGCCGCCATCCGCAACGCCTCCTCCACCGTCTCCGAGAGCGCCCCGGCGCCCTTTTTGCCGCGCAGGCGCGGCCCGTAGGCGACGTTGTCGAAGATGGAAATCGGGAGCGGCGTGGGGACGTCAAAGACCATCCCCACCCTGCGGCGCAGCTCGGTCACATTCACATCGGAATCGTAGACGCTCTTTCCGTCTATCAGAATCCTCCCCTCCGTGCGTACGTCCGGGGTCAGGTCAATCAGGCGGTTGAGCGAACGGAGCAGAGAGGTAATCCCGCTGTTGGCGGGGCCGATGACGGAGAGGATTTGGTTTGCGGGGATGCCGAGGTTCAGGCCGAAAACGGCCTGCTTGTCTTGGTAGAAGATATTGAGGTCTTTAATCTCAATTTTCATCTCAACGCCCCTTCGCTACAAATCGGTTGACCAGCGCGTTGGCCACCACATTGATGAAGAAAATCAGGATGATCAGCAGGGCGGCCGTGCCGTAGGCGTTATCCATCGAAATGCCCTCTCTGGCCAGAATGAAAAAGTGAATGGCCATTGTCCGCGTCGGGGAAAAGATGGAGGCGGGCATCCGCAAGGCCGTTCCGGCGGTTAGGATAACGGCGGCCGTTTCGGCGACGCAGCGCCCCAAACCCAGAATAACGCCGTTTGTGATGCCTTGGATGGCCGAGGGGAAAACCGCTTTTCGGATGGTCTGCCATTTTGTGCCGCCCAGCGAAAAGCTCACCTCGCGGTATGTATCGGGCACGGCACGGATGGCCTCCTCGCTTGTGCGTATGACGGTGGGCAGAATCATAAAGGCGAGGGTCAGCCCGCCGGACAAAACAGACCATCCCAAATCGAGATAGATGACAAAAAAGATAAACCCGAAAAGCCCGTATACGATAGACGGAATCCCCGCCAGCGACTCCGCGCTGAAGCGGATAATCCGGGTGACGGCGTTTTCCCGCGTGTATTCGGCAAGATAAAACGCCGTCCCTATGCCGAACGGCACGGCGAGAACCACGGCGACGGCGGCGACGAACAGCGTGCCGACAATGGGGGAGGCGACGCCGCCCGAGCGGCCCATATTGCGGGGAATCTCGGTCAGGAAGCTCCAGTTGATAATCGGCAGGCCCTTGGCTAAGATAAAAATGATGATGCCGACCAAAACCGCCAATACGGAAAGGGCGGCCGACCAAATCAACCCTTTTGCGATTTTCTCGCTCACGCGCGGATTTATTTTCATACGCCGCCTTCTCCTACTTCTTTCGCGTGATGTATTGCGCGGTGGAATTGAGCGCCATGATGATGACAAACAGCACGATGCCCGTGGCAAAGAGCGCCTGCCTGTGCGGGCCGGACGCGTAGCCCATCTCGATGCCGATGTTGGTCGTCAGCGTCCTGACGGGGTCAAGGATGGACGTCGGAACGGCGACGGCATTGCCCAAAACCATGATGACCGCCATTGTTTCGCCGATGGCGCGGCCCACGCCCAAGATGACGGCGGCAACAATCCCCGACTTGGCCGACGGCAGAATGACCGAGCGGATGGTTTGCCAATGCGTCAGCCCCAAGGCGAGCGCGCCTTCTTTATACTGGCGGGGCAGGGCGAGGATGGAAACCTCGGAAATGCTGATGACCGTCGGCAGAATCATAATGGCGAGGATAACGGCGCCCGCCAAGATGCTAAGCCCCGGCCCGCCCAATACATTTCGGATAAAAGGTACGATAAACAACAAGCCCCAAAACCCGTAAACCACCGAGGGAATCCCGGCCAGAAGCTGGATGGCGGGACGGAACAGGTTTCGCAGCCGCGCGGGGGCGAACTCAGAAAGGAAGATGGCGCAGCACAAGCCCACGGGCACGCCGAGTATCGCCGCCCCCAACGTCACCGTCACCGAGCCGATAATCATGGGGAATATGCCGTATTCTCCGTGGCTCGGCGCCCACGACATCCCGAAGATGAAATTGACAAAGCCCACCTCGGCGATAATCGGAACGCCCTGCACGATGATGAAAACCGTAATCAGCGCCAGCGCGGATATCGACGAGAGCGCCAGCGCGAAAAAAACGCGCCCCGATAATTTTTCCTTAAACTTTTTCACTCTATCCAATCCTCCGCAACCAGTCCTTCATCCGTCAGCAGCCGCCGTCCCGCCTCCGAGAATATAAAGTCGAGAAACTGCCGCGCCGGGCCGACCGGCTCCTCCTTGGCCACAAAGAGAAACGAGCGGTACAGGGGGTATTCGGCGTCCAAGACGCTTTCCCGCGTGGGCGCGACGCCGTCTATCCGCACCACCTTCACCGGCCTTTCGCCCAAATCCACCAGCCCCAGCGAGATAAACCCAATCGAATACGGGTCGTCGGCGACCAACTGCCGAACCGCCCCGTTGGAGTCCTGCACAATCGCCCCGTGCGCAATCCGCCGCTCCGCCATGACCAAATCGTCAAAGGCGCTTCGGGTCCCGGAGCCTTCTTCCCGGGCAATGATATGAATACGGGCGTCCGGGCCGCCAAGCTGCGACCAGTTGGTGACGTCGGCGGTATAGACGTCCCTGAGCTGCCCGCGCGTGAGATTCTCGACGGGATTGCTCGGATGGACGATGATGGCCAGCCCGTCTTTGGCAATCTCGGCTTTCCAAAGGTGTCGCTCGGATTCCTTGAGGTTGCGGGAGGACATGCCAATGTGGGCGGTGTCGGATTCAACCGCCGTGATGCCGGCGGACGAGCCGCCGCCTTGTATGTCAATGACGCTGTCCGGGCGGAGTCTGGCGTATTCCTCCGCCAGCACCTCGACATAGGGCTGTACCGACGTGGAGCCGGCGATGACGACGGACGCCGCCTGCCGCCCGCCGCACGCGGACAGAGACAAAACGGCCGTTATCATCAGGCAGCAAGCCGCCGCTGTCATTTTGCGTCTTTTCATCTATCCAAACCGTCCCGTTATATAGTCTTCGGTCAGCTTGTCCTTGGGGCTGATAAACATATCCGACGTGGGGGAATATTCATGCAGCCGCCCCACCTTTTGCCCGTCAATCATCATAAACGCCGCCATATCGGATATTCTGGCGGCCTGCTCCATATTGTGCGTGACGATGATGATGGTGTATTTTTGGGCCAAATCCAGCATCAGCTCTTCGATTTTCATGGTCGATTCAGGATCCAGCGCGCTGCAGGACTCGTCGAACAGGATGACCTCCGGCTCCACGGCGAGGGCTCGGGCGATGCACAGCCGCTGCTGCTGCCCCACGGCAAGGCCAAGCCCGGGCTTATGCAGGCTGTCCTTGACCTCGTCCCACAAAGCAACCAGCGTCAGGCTCCGCTCCGCAATCTCCGCCAGCGCCTGTTTGCTTTTGACGCCGTGGTGCCTCGGCCCGATGATGAGATTGTCATACACGCTCATGGGGAAGATGTTGGGTTTTTGGAAGACCATCCCCACCTTTTGGCGCAGGGCGACGACGTCGGCGTCTTTATCATAGATGTCCGAGCCGTTGAGAAAAACGCCGCCCTCCACCCGGCAGCCGGGGATAAGGTCGTTCATGCGGTTAAAGATTCGCAGAAGCGTAGACTTGCCGCATCCCGACGGCCCGATGATGGCCGTAATCGCGCATGACGGGATGTCAAAGGTGATGTCTCCCAACGCGTGAAAATCGCCGTAATGCAAGTTGACAGACTGTGTTTTCAGCTTGACGTCCCGCCGAGGCTCTCGCGCCGTATCGTCCATTCCCGTACTCCTTACGTAACGTGTCGAATAAAGACCTGCCCACCTACTATAGCACGGCGTCGGCGAAAATGCAAGGCATTTTCAGAGGGGGCGCGGGGCGGGGCGGCAGGCGGCCCGAAAAAGGTAGACAAAGAGCCTCTGAGCGGTTATACTCAATATAACAGGATTCGACATAAAGGGGGATACAGCGTATGCGGTGCGGTTACTTTGACGGGAGGGAATATGTCGTCACGCGGCCCGACGCGCCCGTGAGCTTTACCAATTATCTCGGCGTAGAGGATTTTGTCACGGTCATTTCCCACAACGCGGGGGGATACAGCTTCTACAAGACGCCGCAGTACCATCGTGTCACGCGCTTCCGGCCCAACGGCGTACCCAAGGACAGGCCGGGGCATTATGTCTATCTGCGCGACGGCGACACGGGGGAATACTGGTCGCTGTCATGGCAGCCGACGGGCGGCTGCCTGTCCGCCCATCGTTATGAAGCGCGGCATGGGCTGTCCTACAGCAGCTTTGCCTGCGAGCGCGGCGGCGTCCTCGGCCGGCAGACGCTGTTTGTCCCGCTCGGCGGAGACTGCGAGCTTTGGGACGTGGTGTTGGAAAACCGTTCCGAGCAGACCAAAACCTTGTCCGTTTTCGGTTACTGCGAGTTTTCCTTCCGTCACATCGACATCGACAATCAAAACTTCCAGATGAGCCTCTATTCGGCGGGCAGCCGGTATGTAGACGGCGTTATAGAATACGAGCTGCACTATGAGCCGGACGGTTTTCAATACTTCACAGCCGACTTTGAGCCGGACGGCTTCGACGCCCTGCGCGACGCGTTTCTCGGAGACTGGCGGAGCGAGACCGACCCGCTCGCGGTGGAAAAGGGTTTCTGCTCCGGTTCTTGGGGGACGACCGGCAACCACTGCGGCGCGCTGATGAAGCGGGTAACGCTGGAGCCGGGGCAAAGCGCGCGGCTGCTGTTTATCCTCGGCGAGGGCGGAGAGGCGGCGGGACGCGCCGCGCGTGAGAAATACGGCGCTCCCGGCGCCGTTGATACGGCGTTTCAAGCCTTGGCGCGGTATTGGGATGCGAAGCTGTCCGTCATGCAAATCGACACGCCGCACCCGGAAATGAATCTGCTGGTGAATACATGGACGCTCTATCAGGCCGAAATCAACGTGTTGTTCTCGCGGTTTGCGTCGTTCATTGAGGTGGGGGGACGCACCGGGCTTGGCTACCGGGATACGGCACAGGACGCGATGTGTGTCCCGTCCGCCGAGCCGGAGGGCTGCCGGCGGAGACTGCTCCAGCTTCTGAACGGGCAGACGCGGGAGGGCTACGGCCTGCATCTGTTCGACCCCGCGTGGTTTGAGGAGAAGGAGGAGGATAAGCCTGCCTTCAAATCCCCCACCGTCATTCCGGGCTTTGATGAAAAAACGATGATTCACGGCGTTGAGGATGTGTGCGCCGACGACGCGCTCTGGCTGGTGGCGGCGGTCTGCGAGTATGTCCGTGAGACGGGCGATAAGGCTTTCTGCCAAGAAAGCGTCCCCTTTGCCGACGGCGGCGAGGCGACGGTGTACGAGCATCTGAAGCGCAGCCTTGACTTCACCGCCGCCCACACCGGCGCAAACGGCGTGGCGCTCGGTCTGCGCGCCGACTGGAACGACTGCTTAAACCTCGGCGGCGGAGAGAGCGCTATGGTCTCGTTTCTGTATATCTGGGCGCTGGAGCATTTCGCCGGGCTTGCCGAATGGCTGGGCTTCGCCGCCGACGCGGCGGCATACCGCGAGCAGAGGGAAAAGGCCGTCCAAACCTGTGAGGACGTTTTATGGGACGGGCGGTGGTACCGGCGCGGGTTCACGGCGTCGGGAAGGGTCATCGGCTCGGACGCGAACGCCGAAGGCAAGGTGTTCATGGAGAGCAACACTTGGGCGGTTTTGTCCGGCGCGGCGCGGCGCGACAGGGCGCTCAGCGCGATGGACGCCGTGGATGAATTCCTCTGCACCGATTTCGGTCTGATGCTGAACGCGCCGAGCTTTACCGCGCCGGACGACGAGCTGGGCTTCATCGGGCGGGTCTACCCCGGCGTGAAGGAGAACGGCGCGATTTTCTCGCATCCCAACCCGTGGGCTTGGGCCGCCGAATGTCTGTTGGGGCGCGGCGCGCGCGCGATGAAATTTTACGACGCTCTCTGCCCGGCCAAGCAGAATGACCATATCGCCCTGCGGCGCGCCGAGCCATACAGCTACTGCCAGTTTGTCATGGGGCGCGACCATCCCCTGCACGGCCAAGCCAACCATCCTTGGATGACCGGAACCGCCGGGTGGGCGTATTTCGCTGTCACCCAGTATATGCTCGGTATACGGGCGGACTACGATTGCCTGCGCGTCGACCCGTGCGTGCCGCCGGACTGGAAGGGCTTTTCCGTCACACGGCGCTGGCGCGGCGCGGAATACAGGATAACCGTCAAAAACCCGGACGGGGTTGAAAAGGGCGTCGTGTCCCTCCGTCAGGATGGGCGGGAGGTCAGCGCGGTCAGCCCGGCGGAGCCAGGAACAATCAGCGCCGTTGAGGCGGTAATGGGGGTGCCAGTATGATTCAGTTCGGAACGGGGGGCTGGAGAGCGGTCATCGCAGACGGCTTTACAAGGGAAAATGTGCAAATCCTCGTGGCGGCAATGGCGGATTTGATGGAGGACGAGGGCGAAAAGGGCGTCGTCATCGGGTTTGACAGGCGGTTTTTATCCGACGTCGCGGCTCAGTGGGCGGCGGAAATCTTCGCGTCGCGCGGCGTGCCGGTACGCTTGATTGCCAAGGCCGCGCCCACGCCGATGATTATGTTCGAGGTCAAGCGGTCGGGTTTGCCGTATGGCATCGCCGTCACCGCCTCGCACAACCCCGCCGTCTACAACGGCATCAAGATATTCACCGCCGGGGGGCGGGACGCCGACGAAACGGTCACCCGGAAGCTGGAGGAGCGCTTCGGGCGCGTGCGCGTCCCCGAAGGGATTCCCTATGACCGCGCGAAAGCGGACGGCCTGATTGAGGAAATCAGTCCGCAGAACGGTTATATAGACAGCATCCTGTCGGCCATCAGCGTGGACGCCATACGCGGCGCGGGACTGAACGTGGTGCTTGACCCCATGTACGGCGTGGGGCGCACCTGCCTGCAAACCATCCTGATGACGGCGCGCTGCAACGTAGACGTCATCCATGAGCGCCGCGACACGCTGTTCGGCGGGCGGCTGCCCGCGCCGGACGTCAAGACGCTGGGGGCCTTGCGGGAGTATGTAACCGAGAACGGCTGTGATATCGGCATCGCCACCGACGGCGACGCCGACCGCCTCGGCGTGGTGGATGAAAAGGGGCGTTTTCTGCACCCAAACGAGATTCTGGCGCTGCTGTACTATTACCTTGTGAAGCATAAGGGGTGGAAAGGTCCGGCGGTACGCAACCTTGTCACCTCGCATACGCTTGACCGGCTGGCGGCGCTGTTCGGCGAGGTCTGCCACGAGGTGCCGGTCGGCTTTAAGCATATCTCAGCCAAAATGGCCGAAACCAACGCGCTGATTGGCGGCGAAAGCTCCGGCGGTCTGACCGTGCGCGGGCATATCCCCGGCAAGGACGGCGTTTACGCGGCGGCCCTGCTGGTGGAGATGATGGCCGTGACCGGGCGCAGGCTGTCGGAACTGCTGGCGGAGATTACCGCGCAGACGGGCGAACTGTTTACCGCCGAGGCCAACATCCGGTTTTCGCCTGAAAAACGGGAGGACATTCTGTCCCTCATCATGCGGGAAAAGAAACTCCCGCCGTTTCCGGCGGAAGTCTCCGACGTTTCTTATTTTGACGGCTGCAAAGTCCGGTTTAAGGACGGCGGCTGGCTGAGTATCCGCTTTTCGGGGACGGAGCCGCTCCTGCGCCTTGCCTGCGAGACGGCCGACCCCGGGCTGTCCGAAACCCTCTGCGCGCTGACGCGGGAGTATATCGGGCTGTGATTTCAGAAAATCCGAACCTCGCCGCCGCGCATCACGCCGGCAACGGCCAGCTCCGCGTCTAAAAACACCAAGTCGGCGGCATAGCCAGACTTGATATAGCCCAGCCTGTCCGCGACGCCCAGCATTTCGGCGGGATAGGCGGACGCCATACGCAGGGCTTCGTCCAAGGCGACGCCGCATCGGGTTACGCAGTTGCGGACGGCGGACGCCATATCCAGCGCCGAGCCGGCCAGCGTCCCGTCGGCAGTCGCGCAGCGCCCGCCGTGGCAGGAGGCTTCCCGTCCCCCCACGGTATAGACCACGTCGGGCTTGCCCACCGGCGGCATTGCGTCTGTGACCAAAAACAGGCGCGTTTTTTTGAGCTTTTTCGCGATTTGTATGGACACCCAGTCCGCGTGAAACCCGTCGGCAATCACGCCCGCCCAAACATCCCCAGAGACAAACGCCGCGCCGGTGACGCCGGGCTCTCTGCCGGTCAGCGGACTCATCGCGTTGTATAAATGCGTGACCCCGCAGGCTCCCGCCTCAAACGCCGCCAGTGCGTCCGCGCACGAAGCGTCGGTATGGCCGAGAAAGACGCGGATTCCCGCATCGGTCAGACGCCGGATTTGCCGCCTTTCCGCCGATTCCGGCGCGACGGTGACGAGGGAGATATGCCCGTGGGCGAGCAGGCGGTCAAGCTCCGCGTCGTCGGCGGGGCGGATAAACCGTTTGTCATGCACCCCGGGCCGCGCCTGTGAGATATACGGGCCTTCCAAATGCGCCCCCAGCACGCCGAGGTTCATCTCCTTGGCGGCCTTGACGGCGCCGAGGCACCGCTCCATCGTATCAAAGCCCGAGGTAATCACCGTCGGGCACCAGTGGAGCGTCCCGTACCGCTCATGCGCCTCCGCGATGACCTTGAGCGCGTCCGGCTCGGGCGAATCGTTGAACAGCACGCCGCCGCCGCCGTTGACCTGCGCGTCGATAAACCCCGGCGCGACGAGCTTCCCGGCCAAATCAACCTTTTCCATTCCGTCCGGCGCTTGGGACAACGGCGGAACGCCAGTTATCAGGCCGTTTTCCACAACCACGGCGTGTCCGGCTAAAATGGCGCTGCCGGTACAGACGTCCGCGTTGATTAAGACGCAAGCATGAGTCATGCCCATCCCCCTTTTCCGCCCCCAGTATACACCATAGCGGGCAAAGAAGCAAGAAGCGCGCGGGGACGGCTTTCCGGCGGCGCGGAAACGCGGAGGAAAAAACGGTTGACATTCCCGGCAAAATAGCGTAAACTTACGGTGTAAGTCGGCGATATCGCACCCACGACTCAAAAGTCTTGTTTGTCGTGGGCTTTTCGGCAATTTTACACCACGGACGTTCAGGAGGGTAACGCGATGCAGCTTCACCTTATAGACAGAGGGACGCCTCTTCAAATCGACGTGCAGACGTTCAGCGGCGAACAGATTACGTCGTTTAAGGGAACCTACCATGACACGGAGGGACGGGTGCGTCTGACGGTTGAAGGTGGCGAGTTATATGAGCATTGTCTCCAGCCGCAGGCGGATACCAAGCTGCTTGTCTCATTTTTCCGCGAGGAGCAGAAATGCTCCTTTGAGGGACGGTGTGTCGGCACGGAGGAACGGCGCGGCGTCAGGCTCGTCAACATCACCATGCTGTCCGCGATTAAGGTGGAAAGCCGCAGAACGCAAAAGCGGTTTGAAATATTCCTGAAAGTAAACATTTACGCTTTTGAAAACGGGCAAAAGGGCGCCCTGCTGGGCGACGGCGAAACAAACGATGTCAGCCTCGACGCCCTGAGCATCACGTCGGACGTCGATATGCAGAAGGGGGACGACAAACGGTACGCGGCTGAGTTTACGCTGTTCAACAAGCATACCTTCTCCATCCCGGCGAAGGTTTTGGTTAAAAAGGACGCGCCCGCCGTTTCCGCCATGAATTACGAATATGTCCTCCTGTTTGACTTCACCGACCGGCTGCACGAAAAGAAACGGCTGATCAACGCGTTTTTCAACGAACTGACCAGATAACCGCGTTTTACGCGGGACACACGGAATTGACACAGAAAGAGAGCGTGTATCATGGACGACCCCCCTTTGGATTCTCAGAGCGTTTTTGCCCTTTCCATCCTAATATTCCTGCTGCTCCTGTCCGCGTTTTTCTCCGCCACCGAGATGGCCTTTGCCGCGCTGAGCCGCGTCCGCGTCAAGCATATGGCGGAAAGCGGCTCGAAACGCGCCGCCCTCGCGCTGAAGCTGTATGACCGCTACGACAAGCTGCTCTCAACCATCGTCATCGGCAATAACGCCGTCAACATCGCCGCCGCCTCCGCCGCCGCCGTCTATTTTGTCCGGCGCTTCGGGGACGTCGGGGCCACGTTGTCCGCCGTTGTCGTCACGGCGGCGGTTATTTTATTCAGCGAAATCACCCCCAAGAGTCTCGCCAAGGAAGCCCCGGAAAAATTCGCGCTGTTTTCGGCGCCGCTGATACGTCTCTTTATGGTTGTGCTGGCGCCGCTCAACGGGCTGTTCGCCTACTGGAAAAAGCTGCTCGGCGCCATCTTCAAAACCTCCCCGGACGACCGGGCGATGACCGAGCAGGAATTGCTGATTATGGTGGAGGAAGCCGAACAGGAGGGCGCAATCGGCGAGGAGGACAAAACCCTTATCCACAGCGCCATCGAGTTCAACGACCGGCGGGCGGAGGACATCCTCACGTCCAGAGTGGATGTGACCGGAATCCCGGCGGATTTGCCGCCGGACGACGTCGCCAAGGTGTTCATGGAGTCCGGCTTTTCCCGCCTTCCCGTTTACGACGGCTCTATTGACAACATCATCGGCATCGCGCATCTGCGGGACTTTATGAAGTGCGTCCTGCAAAACGGGCAATCGGTCGCCGGCATTATCTCCCCGGCGGTCTTTGTCGCGCCGGGCACCAAAATCAGCGACCTCTTGAAGCGGCTCCAAAAAGAAAAGAGCCATATGGCCATCGTGAGCGACGAATACGGCGGCACCGCCGGTATCGTCACGATGGAGGACATTTTAGAGGAGCTGGTGGGCGAAATTTGGGACGAGACGGACGAAATCATTGAGGAGTTTGTCGCCCTTGGGGAGGATTGCTATAAAATCATCTGCTCCGCCGATGTGGACAAAATGTTTGAATACTTCAGCCTGACCGGCACGGTAGATTCCTCCACCGTCAGCGGCTGGATTATGGATACGCTGGGCAAAATCCCCGAGGAAGGGGATTCCTTCACTTACGAAAACCTGACCGTCACCGTCACCAAAGCCGAACACCGCAGGGTCTTGGAGTGCGTCATCACCGTGGGCGAAAAGGACGGAGACGGATGAAAAAAGCCTTGCCGCGCGCGCTGTGCCTTGTCTTGGCGCTCCTTTTGCTCGCGTCATGCGCCCAAGAAACCGTCCCCGCGCCCCCGCGCGCGCCTCTGCCTTCCCCCTCGCCGGAAAAGACGCCGGAGCCGTCCCCGCCGCCGCCGTCTCCAGATTCCGAGAGCGGCGTCACACCGCCGCCAGACGTCCCGGAGCCGCCGTACTCCGCCACGGTGGAATACGGAGAGCCGGAATTGATTAAAGACAACGACGGCCCGCTGTTTACATACATCCGCTTCCCGCAGGCCGGCGGCGGCTTTGATATGCCCATCGCCGTATGGGCCAACTGGGTTTACCAAAGCGCAAGGGAGGAATTTGAGGACGTGCTGGCCGCCGATGAAAACGCCGAAGGCGAAATCAACGTGCATTTCAATTCATATCTAACGGACGATAGATACGTCGGGATTGTGGAGACCGGATCCTTCGCCCATTCCCACGCGCCGCGCCCGCGTGACATCGTCCGCACCTTCAACATTGATTTGTCGCGCGAAATATTTCTATATCCGTCCGACATCTTAGACCTTGGGCCGGACGGGGGCGCCCGGGCGCTCCTGCGCGAATTGCTTTCGGAGGCGTACCCCGGCTCAAGCGTTTTCCTCGGCGATATCGACGAGCGCTGGTTTTCCCAAACGGCTATCGGACACGACGGCATTATCGTCGTGCTGGAGCGTTATGCCTTCTTGCCGGGCGCGTTCGGGACGCCGATGGTCACCCTTCCCTATGACCGGCTCGGCTCCGCCCTGATTCTGGGGCAGGAACGCCCGCCCGAACCGCCGCCTCCAAGCCCGCCCAAGCCGTCTTCCCCGCCTGTTCCCGCGCAAAGCGGCACCATCGACCCCGACAGGCCGATGGTGGCCCTAACCTTTGACGACGGCCCAAGCCGCCACACGCCGCATATTCTGGATTTGCTGGAGCAATACGGCGGCCGCGCCACCTTTTTCGCCGTCGGCAATCTCGTCGGCGGGGGCAGGGACACGGTGGCCCGCGCCATAGAGCTGGGCTGCGAGGTCGCCGGACACTCATGGGATCACAAGGACTTGACAAAGCTGGACGAGACGGCGCTGCGGACTCAGATGTTGGATACCGCCGCCGCGATTGAAGCCGTCACCGGCGTTTCCCTCCCGTTTTTCCGCCCTCCGTACGGCGCGGTCAACGACCGGCTGAAAAATGTGGCAAGGGAACTGGGCTTGGCCATCGTCAACTGGACGGTTGACCCGCTGGACTGGAAAAACAGGGACGCCGGCATGGTCTACGACGCCATCATGCGCGATGTGCGGGACAGAACCATCATCCTCAGCCACGATTTGTTCGGCACCACGGCGCAGGCGATGGAGCGCGTCATCCCCGAGCTGCTCTCGCAAGGGTATCAGCTCGTCACGGTATCGGAGCTGCTCCGCCACACTCACGACGGCGCCGCGCTTGAGGCCGGCAGGGTATACAGCCGCTGAAAAACAGCGTTTCTGCACTGCGTCTGGGCTGGGCCTAGGCTTCCTAAAATCTCTCGGATGATAAGTCTTCCAAGACCCTCGTATTGTTGTGAACATCAATACAAGGGTCTATCGGTGTTTTTATGAATGACATTAGGAAGCCGCAAGCATTTGGATGTCATTTCCTATTTTTTTCGGCAGGTCGCTCTGTTGAACCGCACCATAGCAAGCAAGTAAGAAAGGAATCAGGCATAATACCCAACCAACAGCCAAGCCTATAATCTTCCCTGTCCATTCTGCATCGGAAAAGTTGACTATCAAAGCGTTGTTGTTTATCGAGATATTCGCTTTTATGCCCAGACCAAGCCCGACAAATTTCTTGATTCCATCAGTATCCTTGTCAAAAGTCAAGGTAACACTTGTTCCTATCTGTATCTGTGAAACCTGAAACCCTTTTGACTGATACAGTTGCGTGAGCTTCGCCACCATTTCATTCATGTTGAAATTGGGGCCGATAGGGAAGGTTTTTGTGTCTGCCATTTTACATTGCCTCTCTTTCTTTTCTTCATAGGAAGACGTTATTTATAAAGTTGTTATGAACAACCTTATTACATAAGTAACCAAAAAAGCCATAAGTACAACTATAAAAACAAACTTTTCTGTTTTGGGGTTCAGCTTCAGCTTGAACGCATCCCGAAAAAAGACATAGAGCATCAGCAATGGGAGAATGAAGAATAATGGATGATAAGCAAGCGCGGATTTGAAATCCAATCTAAGAGCCGATAGACTTGCTCTGGTCAACCCGCATCCGGGGCAGGGGATATGAAACAGGGTATATATTGGACAACGGTAGAATAGGGGTATTAAACATATAATAATAACGACTATTCCATAGTGAGCAACCATTTTTTTGAATGTGACCTTTTTCACGTCTCCTCTGTCCCGCTCCCATTTTTTCACAATGTGTACTGAATGTCACAATTATACACTAATGGTCACTTAGATGTCAAGCGTTTTTTTGATATAATTTTTTCGGGGTGAGCCGATGAAACAGATTGACTATAAGTTAGTTGGTCAAAAAGTAAAGCAAATGCGCAACAAAAACAATTATACCCAAGAGATGATGGCTGAAATGTGTGATATTTCAACCTCATACCTTGGGCATATTGAGCGCGGGAGCAGAAAGCTAACCCTTGAAACCGCTCTAAAGATTGCGACTTGCCTACATATTAGCCTTGACGCTTTGGTAATTGATGGATTGGGACAAAGTGAAAGCTTAGTCTTTAATCTTCAAGCCGTTCTCGATAAAAAAGACAAGGAAAAGCAAAACCAGCTAATCCGAATAATCAAAGTGTTAATACAACATATTGACGAATTATGACACTGTCCTTGACCGTCGGCGTCAGGGGCATTTCATTAGCCGTCGCCGCCGGCACAGGCTTGCGTTTTCAAGATAAAATCACAGAATTGCCGCGAATGTGAAAAACCGGGCTTGACAAGCGGCGGCTTATCCGTTATAATGAGCGCGTTGCTGCGTCAATGACAGGGAGGAGGGAAGCTATAATGTCTGAAGTCAGGCTCAAGGATAACGAGTCCTTGGACAGCGCGCTCAAGCGCTTTAAGCGTAATTGCGCCAAGGCCGGCATCCACTCCGAACTGCGCAAAAGAGAGCATTACGAAAGCCCCAGCGTTAAGCGGCGCAAGAAAAGCGAAGCCGCCCGCGCCAAGAAAAAGAAATTCAGGTAAACGGCCGAAAACGGGAGCGCGCCACGCTCCCGTTTCCCCCGCGCCCCGCGAGACCCGCTAGCTCAGTCGGCAGAGCACCTGCCTTTTAAGCAGGGTGTCCGGCGTTCGAATCGCCGGCGGGTCACCAAGCTAAAACCCTAGAACTTCAACGGTTCTAGGGTCTTTCATTTTGCCTTATGGTGAGTAACGGTGAGCTTGAATGAGCCTAAGTGAGGGTTATTTTCGGGGTCAGATTGGGGGTCAGGGGGTCAATCTGGGTGTAATGCTTGGTGAGTTGCATGGGGAAAAGCGTTCTCAATGATGATGAGCATCCGTCTACGCTGGTCGGCGTTCATCTTGTCGGCAATGTGGGCGATTTTCAAGACTTCGGGATAGTCATCGAAAGAGGTCATGCTGTGAAAGTTTTGTTTGCCGAGGAGGTCATCAATTCGAGCATCCTCGTCGGGAACGCCGTATAAAAGCGTGTCAATAGAAACGCTGAGGACTTCGGACATGATTTTAAGGGCTTTGTTGTCCGGTTCCCGATACCCCCTCTCCCATCCGCTGACAGTGGTTTGGGCAACATTGAGTTTTTCGGCAAGTTCTGCTTGGTTTAGTCCTGCTCTCTTGCGGTATATTGCGATAGTATTCACTGATAGCACCCCTTTAAGCGATATTTTGATAACAGTATAGCATATCGAAAAATTATTGTAAATATTTTAAGAAAAAGCCTTGACATATGTGTTAATAGTTGCTATTATGAATTTAAGAGACAGCCAAGTACGCGAAAGGCGTAGTTCGCGATGTGGTACGACTGAAAGAACACGACACAGCAAGACTTCCGCCGCACCTTGACAAACGAACAACAGACCAAACGAAACGGAGTGATGACATGCACGATGCTTTGTTGACCCTTGAGGACAAGCTGGAAACCATCATAGAGCGAATCGAGGGAGCGCATGACCCCGACGAAACAGCGGGAGATGTACTGTTGTTTCTGAACCAACAGGAAAGGAGGCGGGACGGATGACCGAGCAAGCGGATAGACGGAAAGAATACTTAGAAAGGTGTGGACGTTTGGCAACAGAGGACAAGGTTAGGATATGCAATGCCATGTGTTACATCATGGATTGCAAGCGGGATGGAATCATGCCGGACACAGAGTTTATGAGATACATACTGTACGGGGATTACTAGGCGGCATATGCCCGTATGACCCCTGCTCCCCCGCTGGTGGCAATCGGCACATTTGCCACGGGGGATAGGGGGGCCCGTGGGGAGTGGGACGACTGCCGCCAGCGGGAAAGAAGTGGTCAGCGAGGGCGAAGCCCTATAGTATTACCTGACCACTTCTGTGACAATTCTGTACAGACTGCGACTCTAAGGATTGACCTTGTCACACGAGGTTTGTGACAGTTGTGACAGTAAATAATAACCAATCCACACAAACCCAACAATACCAATACTTACAACCGTTTTCTTAAAAATTTTACTTCTGTGACAAAAGGGGTGTTATTCATGGCAAGAACAGGAACACGGCCGGAAATGTCTTGGGTGGAAAGCCGGAAGCAGTACCGCAAGCGCGTTACCCTTGCCGATGGGAAGTCCCGCGACGTGTGGGGCAAAACCAAACAGGAAGTGAGGGACAAGGTTAGGAAATTGGAAAAAGAGGTCGCGGACGGCTTCAGCGAACACAAGCATATGACGCTGATTGCGCTGGTGCGGGAATAGTATCCGATTAAAACCGCGCATTTGTCCTACAAAAGCGCCGAGGTCTACAAGAACGCCATTAACAACCATATCGCGCCGTATTTCAAAAATGCGTTGCTTGCCGACATAAAGCCTATCCATGTGCAGAAATTCATGTCGGAGAAAGCGCACCTTGCGAGAACAACACAGTCGAAAATCCTGTATACCCTCTCGCAAGTCATGGAAACGGCGGTTAAGAACGATTATATCCCCAAGAACCCCTGCAAGGGTATCAAAGCGGGGGGTGAACGCTCCAAGCCCAAGACCCCGCTGACCACAGAAAATCAAGAGAAAATCGCAAGAGCGGTTAAGGGTACTCGTGCGGAGCTGTTTGTCTTGCTGTGCCTGTATGCGGGATTACGCCGTGAGGAAGCGCTTGGCTTGTTGTGGGACAACGTGAACCTCGACGGAACGCCTTACATCAACGTGCGGCATACGGTGACCTATGAGGGGGGCAGGCCTGTTCACTCAGACAGATTGAAAAGCAGGGCGGCTTATAGGAGCATCCCCACTCCCGCAGTGTTGACCAAGGCATTGCGGGAAGCTCGCCAGACTGCCGCCAGCGCGTTTGTTATCCCTGCGGTTCATTCGGGCGCTGAAATGAGCCTGACGGCGTTTAGACGGCTCTGGGGGGTTGTAGCGTCAAGGGTGGGCGAGGTGATGAATGTAACCCCTCACATACTATGTAACCCCTCACATACTGCGGCATACATACTTAACGGAGCTGTGCGCCGCCGGTGTGGATATCAAGAAGATACAATACCTCGCGGGGCATGAAGATGTAGCGATGACCCTCCGTATCTATACCCACGTTAAGGCGAACACCCCCGACGAACTGGCGGGGCTTATTGAGGGGGTCTTTGCATAACGGCGCGGGGGCGGCGGTTACCCGTCCCCGCCCCTTCTCCTATCGTTCTATACACAAACAAACACCCCCGCCGCAGGCGGAACGTCTCCGCCAGCGCCCTTGTGGTAATGTGGGAAAACCCGCTTGCAGGGAATTTTCCATCATTTCCACAAGCGTCCCCGACCCCTCCGCACAGGCTTCGGTGTTCGTACCCGCTTCCCGCAACGCGCCGAGTTTGCCGCCAGCGTTTCCCGTGCCGCCGCCCCCGCGCCTGTGGTTATGCTTGCGTAGTCTTCCGAATTGTGGTATGATTTATGTGAAGTTCATCGGCACGGGGTCAGCGTAAGGGCCTGAAGCAAAACGCAAGACGCAACCCTTAGAGCCGCAACGGGCACGAGCTTTCGGGGCAAGCCCTTTTAAGCAGGGTGTCCGGCGTTCGAATCGCCGGCGGGTCACCACACGCCTTCAAAGGCGAACTCCGGCAATCGTTGCGGTTGCCGGAGTTCGCCTTTTTGTGCATCGCGGCATCGATCTCCTCTTTGGTCATGCAGATTTCGCCGTCTATGTATTTGAGGCAAATCAGCATCTTGTCATCGTAGACATGGACACTGAGCAGGAATGTGTCGATTAGCCGTTGCCGTTGCTCCATATCGGCGACATCAATCGGGCGGTGTTTGCATATCCAAAATCTGATTTGCTCTTTTGTCAGGATTGGGCGCTCCATCCTCGCCTTTAGCGACATTGATTTCCGCGTCCTCTTTGTCTTGCTCCAACTTTAACAAGGTTTCCTTTGTGGTCGGAGTGATAATCCCCTGCTTGATGGCGGTCATAACATTGTCAATCTCTTTCTGAATCTGTGTAAGCTGATTTTCAAGGGCGGGAAGCGTGGTATTCTGTCTTAACTGCAACTCATAACAGGTATCTACAATACGGGTGAGGAGCGGTATATCATCCAACATCCGCATGATGTAGTCAATTACGAGAGATTCCACTAACGACTTGGCGATGCGCTTTTTATCACAGGCTTTCAGTTTCTTCGCGGCATGACAATGATAATATCGATGGGTTGCGCTTATTGTCAGCTTTCTTGCCGCTGATGGCTCTGTCCACATAAGTATTAACGATGGTATACCCTTTACGTTGGCCGAAGTCGCCGCACTCGCGAAGCTGTCCGTCGATGCTATTTTCGGTTTGGTTGTCCGAACTGTATTTTGCGTACAGCACAACGCGCATACGGTTTCACCTGCCTTTTTGTTTGGCTATTTTAATGCAAACCTTAATTCAAAGATACGATTCCATTAGCAGTATATAACGATGATTTCATTTCCAAAATCTTAAACAATGCGAAATAATTACACTCATTAGAGGCAAAGTGTTTTAAGAGAACAGGACAAATGTCAAGCATAATTTGTTTTATTGAAAGGTCATTAATTTCGATTGCTTTACCATCAATTCTAATCCATTCTCTTATTTCAACCCTTTTAGCGACAATTTGAATTGATGGATTTTTTATAAGTTGTGAGTATACATCCTTGGTGTTCGCTGTTGAAAAATATAGTTCATCCTCATATTCCATAGTGGCACCAAAAGGGCGTGCAGCAGGAGCGGAATCGTTTATTGTGGTTAAAATAAAGAAATCACACAGCTTTAGAAATTCATATGTTTTACTCATATCCTTTTACTCCTTTTTAATTGTTGATACAAAACCCAAGTCGTTTCCTATTATTTCTTTCCCTCCGCCAGTTTGAACAGCATTTCTTTCAGGTTAATGCTAATCGGCGAGTTGGCGTCAAAACACATTTCAATAAACTCGCACCACTCGCCGTAGTTGGCTAATTTGTTCTTCACATATTCCGAGCAGCTTTGAAAGTTTTTGCTGCATCTCTTCCAACTTTCCCCCCAGACCGAGTAACCGCCGCGCTGCAATACTGTCCATCGGTTCAGACCTCCTTGCGAGTGCTTTCGTAATTGTCTATGGCAATTATACACAAAAACAACTCCCTTGTCATGTATAATATAAAAAGTTTATTTTCGATTACGGGTTTTTCGCTCGAGGCGTTGGCCCGGTGTCTGCTCCCTGCGATTCGTTCTTACTTTGAGAGCGAGGAGGGGCAGTGCGAGTTTGCCGAATGGCAGTCGCGGAGAAGCATCGTAAGTCTGCCGAGGAAGGAAGTCGGCTCTGACATTGAGTTCAGACGGGCCGTTTAGCAGGTGCGGCGAGGGGCGGGAGAAATCCCGCCCCTTAGTCGTTTTATCAGCGCCCGTCAAGGCGCATAGCAGACCGCCGAAAGCGGGCTTAACGGATGGCTCAACCTTGAGCCGTCCGAGAGGGGATTGGGGATTCCCCAACAAGCAAAGCGGAGCCATTTTTGACGCAGGAAAAAATGAGCGGAGCGTGTTTAAGGTAGCCGACGGCGAGCCTTAAACATTGCTTGCTGTTAGAATTTTCATAACGTCCCCTTGTTCAAATCACATAACTGTCCGCGCCGTGTTCGTTATATCTATCCAACATATCCTGTAAAGTTATCCCGTCTAAATAATCGTTAATCACCTTATACAGCCCGTTCCACATAGGCAATGTTTTACAAGCCCCGGCGCGGTCGCATAGGTTTTGTTTATCCTCCAAGCAAGCCACAGGCACAAGGCTTCCCTCCGTACTCCGCAGCACTTGCCCCACCGTAACCTCCGCCGGTGCCTTCGTCAACATATATCCTCCCTGCTTCCCCCTGTTCGCGCGGAGAAAATTTGAAGTGTGCAGCAGAGAGACAATCTGCTCTAAATACGGCTTTGAGATATTCTGCCTTTCGGCAATCTCTTTCAGCGAAATAAATCCATCATTTTTGTGTTCCGCTAAGTCAAGCAGCATTCGCAGAGCGTATCTGCCCTTTGTAGAAATCTTCATGCGCCAATACCTCCAAACGCCTTCTCCAGCCTGTCAAGCGCGTCCGCCAGTACCGCCCTCGGACAGGCGATATTGATACGCTGGAAACCCTCGCCCTCCGCTCCGAATATCGTCCCGCTGTTCAGCCATAGCTTTGCGCCCTCCGTTACGCGGCGGTCAAGCTCATCTTGGGTAAACCCGTACTCCGAAAAATCCAGCCAGAGCAGATATGTGCCCTCCGGCTCTACAAGCCTGACTTTGGGAAGCCGCTCCGCTAAAAACTCACGGACAAGCCGGATGTTCGCCGTGAGGTACGCCTTCAGCTCGTTCAGCCACGGTCTACCCTTGCTGTACGCGCTTTGGCAGGCGGCAAGTCCAAGCGTATTCAAACCATCATATCCGCTCCGCTTGATTTCAGCCTTTAATTTCCCGCGCAGCTCCGCGTTTTTAATGAAGATATTAGACGCTTGCAAGCCCGCGAGATTAAAGGTCTTGCTGGGCGCGGTGGCGACGACGGCGTTTTCGTTCAGCAGACCAAAACAGGTGTGCGTGTGACCGTCCCACACAAAGTCACAGTGTATTTCATCCGACACAACCGTTACGCCATGCTTCACGCAAACGCGGTTCAGCTCGTCAAGCTCATCCCGCGTCCACACTCTGCCGACCGGGTTATGAGGGCTGCACAGAATAAACAGCTTTACGCCGCACACGATGATTTTACGTTCAAAATCTTCAAAGTCGATGGAATACTTCCCTTCGCTGTAGCGCAGCGGGTTGGTTACCAGCGTTCTGCCGTTGTCTTGGATTACATGATAGAGCGGGTAGTAAACCGGCGTCTGTATCATCACCGGCTCGCCCGGCGCGGTAAAAGCGCGGACGGTCTGCGCCAGCGCGAATACCACGCCGGGCGCTTTGACAATTTCACGGCGCGTTGCCTGATAGCCGAAGCGCGAACCGAACCAATCCGATACCGCGCTGTAATAATCATCCTTTGGCTCGGTATAACCGAAGATGCCGTGGGCTACGGCTTTTTGAATGTCCGCCAACACCTCCGGCGGCGCGGGAAAGTCCATATCGGCCACCCACATGGGCAGAACATCATTGGGCTTGCCGCGTTCGGCGGCGAAGTCGAATTTAAGCGAGTTCGTCCCGTGACGGTTGATGTCGTTATCAAAATTGTATTTCATGTGAGCAATCTCCCATCACGCATTTCAAAAACCATTTCCGCTTTTCGCGCCAATTCATTGTTATGCGTAACGACAACAATTGTCTTTCCGCTTTTGTGAAGCATTAAAATGTGTTCCAACACTTCTTCTGCCGACTGTGAATCCAAATTCCCGGTCGGTTCGTCCATAATCAGAATGTCCGGATTGTTCGCAAGGGCGCGCGCAATCGCAACACGTTGCTGCTGGCCTCCCGAAAGCTGTGCAGGCTTTGAGCCGGCCTTGTCGGAAAGCCCGACTAAAGCCAATAATTCATTGGCTTTATCTGCTTTGTTTTTCGCAAAAAGCATAGCAGTCTGAATGTTTTCAAGTGCGGTGAGATTTTCGAGCAGATTAAACGATTGAAAAACGAATCCGATTTTTTTCGCGCGAAGCTCCGATAATTTATTGTCTGAGAGTTTTGTAATATCTTCACCGCCAACAAAAACGCTCCCGCCGGTCGGCTTGTCAAGACCGCCGATTAGGTTCAAAAGCGTGCTTTTCCCGTGTCCCGATTTGCCGGTTATACAAGCGAACGCGCCCCCGGGAATTTCCAAGCTCACGCCGCGTAACGCATGAGTTGTTACTGCATTTTTGCTTTTACCGCCATAGATTTTTTCTAAGTTTTCGGTTTTGATAATACTCATGAGCTAATCGCCTCCATGGGGGTTAATTGTGCCGCTCTCCATGCGGGGTACAGACCCGAAAAGATTGAAATCAACAGCGAAACACCGACCGCCGTCACCACAAGGTGAATGTCAATGTCCGCCTGTGCTGATACGCCTTTGAGCATTGATAATTCGTCCCTGTTGATAATCGGAGCGGCGAAAATCGAAACAGCATAGCCCACTACCACCCCGACAATACCGCCGAGAAACCCATACAGCCCCGATTCAAGCAGGAATATCTTGAACAGAAAACCTTTCTTGCCGCCGATGGCCCGAAGAATCCCGATTTCACGCCGCCTTTCGTAAACGGCGGTCATCATGGTATTGATAATCCCGAACGCCGCCGCAATCAACGCAACCCCGGCTATGAGTTGCAGGGTTGAATTAACCGAGCCGAGAATCGACAATACCGATGCTAAAAGTTGGTCATTGGTTGCGACTTGAACGCTCGCAACGCTTAGAATTTCAGCTTCGTAGAACTCCATTTTCGTCATATCCGCAACTTTTGCGGACATATAGGAAATGTAGCCCTCTTTGTCGAAAATGCGTTGTGCGACATGAAGAGGGATAAACATAGTCATATCGTCATTGCCGCCTGTTTCGGTGAGAATCCCCTTAATGGTGAGTTCTTCGCCCCTGACTGTTACCGAATCGCCTGCGTTCAGTTCACGGGTAGTCGCAAAACCAGTGCCGATTACTGCCGCGTTCCCGTTTTGAGAAGTGAAATATTCACCCTTTGCCAAAGTCCAATCCTTGAAGAGCAGAGTTTCTTCCGGCAAGATTCCAGCAATGACCGAGGGCAATTCGCGAATCGCGGTTTTTTGTGTCAAATGCGGAATAACCGTGATTTCGTCTATATCTTTGACGCTGTCATATACGTCATATTGGAGTAATTCCGATATAGTTTCGCCTGTAACGATTGCCATTTGGTTGTAAATACAAATATTTTCTGGCATTATGAGGAAGTTCGCACCGAGTCCCTCCGCTTGCTGTTTTACCGCCGACTGCATATTCCCGCCGATTGAAAGCAGTGCCACAAACGATGCCATTCCGATCGAAATACCGAGCAAGGTAAACGCAAACCGCCCTTTTCTGCGAAAAATATTGCTTGTTACAAGTTTGAATAAATTCATGTTTTCATGCCCCCTTACCTTTAGTCAAGCGGCGTATATCCCGCCGACATAATCGTCTCTTTGATGTCGGCTACCGCAACGTCCGGTTCGTGTTCGACCATGACTTTGCCGATTT